>NZ_OY771647.1:1361412-2003368 GCF_963674925.1 uncultured Draconibacterium sp. | reverse complement strand
TATATTACCACCAGACTGCAACTGTCCGAGAACTGTTTTCATTGGTGATTGTAACAGAGCAACAACATCAGCAATAAGCTCGTTTTTAGATTTAACGGCTATTAATGCCTCCAATTGGTCGGCTCCCATGTAAATCGATTCTTCGACATAAGCAGCCTTTAATATAGGCTTTTTATGCTTTTTAGCGAAGTCTTTAATCAATTTAGCCGGTGCATTACCGTTTGAAGAAAACATTACTGTGGTGTTTCCCTTTAGTGCATCAAAAATCTCTTCAGCCTCTTTAGCAGAGTTCTCAAGAGCTTTTCGTAGTAGAGTATTCTTAACAACAACCAGTTTTACATCTTGGCTGAAACATAGTCTCCTTAAATCACTGGTATTTTCAGCATTTAAGCCGGCAATGTCGGTCAGGTAAAAATGGTCGTATGAATCTATCTGTTCTTGTAACTGATTAATAATAACTTGTTTCTCTGAACTCTTCATAATTCTCATTTTTATTCTGCAAACGACTTAGCTTCTACTTGAATACCAGGGCTCATGGTACTTGATAAATAGATACTCTTAATGTAGGTTCCTTTTGCAGCAACAGGTTTTAATTTGTTGATCATGTTGATAAACTCAACGGCGTTGTCTTTAATTTTATCAGCCGAGAAAGAAACTTTCCCGATTGAAGTATGAACAATACCAAATTTATCAACTTTAAAATCAATCTTACCCTGTTTTACTTCGGAGATAGCTTTTCCAACTTCCATAGTTACTGTACCACTTTTTGGGTTTGGCATTAAGCCACGAGGACCTAAAATACGTCCTAACTGCCCAACTTTCCCCATTACTGGAGGCATGGTAATAATAACATCTACATCGGTCCAACCACCTTTTATTTTCTCAACGTACTCGTCAAGTCCTACATAGTCGGCTCCGGCATCTTTGGCTTCCTGTTCTTTGTCAGGAGTAACCATTGCCAAAACACGTACCTCTTTACCTGTCCCATGGGGTAACGAAACTACGCCTCTAACCATCTGGTTAGCTTTTCTAGGATCAACTCCAAGTCTAACATCGATATCAACTGATGCATCAAATTTGGTAAATGTAATTTCTTTCACCAACTCTGCTGCTTCATCGATAGAGTAAACTTTTCCTTTTTCGAGTTTATCCGAAGACGCTTTTGATTTTTCGTAATTCTGCCCATCGTAAAAGATATTTTTAGTTATTGAATGGTGAAGCACCTTTTACAGTGATTCCCATACTTCTGGCAGTTCCAGCTACCATTTTCATCGCTGATTCAACTGTAAAGCAGTTCAGGTCAGCCATTTTGCCTTCGGCAATAGACTTTACCTGATCCCAGGTTACCGAACCCACTTTTTTAATGTGAGGTTCTGGTGAACCACTTTTCAGTTTCGCAACTTCTAATAATTGAACAGCCACAGGAGGTTGTTTGATTATGAAGTCAAAAGACTTGTCTGCATAAACAGTAATAATAACAGGAAGTACTTTTCCTGCCTGGTCTTGTGTACGACCATTAAACTGTTTACAGAACTGCATAATGTTTACCCCTTTGGCACCCAATGCTGGTCCCACCGGTGGTGAAGGATTAGCTGCACCACCTTTGATCTGTAATTTAATTAATCCAGCAACTTCTTTCGCCATAACAATAAATTAAAGCGTTACTATTCCTTTTCAACTTGCATAAAGCTAAGTTCCAAAGGAGTTTTACGTCCAAAAATCTTCACCATCACCTGCAGCTTCTTCTTCTCCTCATTGATTTCTTCAATGGTTCCGTTAAAGCCGTTGAATGGTCCGTCGATTACTTTCACAGTTTCTCCTACCACATATGGGATATTGATTTCTTCGTCGGTTTCTGCTAATTCATCCACACGACCCAAAATCCTGTTTACCTCACTTTGCCGCATCGGTACCGGATCTCCACCCTTGGTGTCGCCTAAGAATCCGATTACGTTAGGAAAATTCCTTAGTGTGTGTGTAACTTCACCCACTAAAGCAGCTTCGATTAAAACATACCCCGGAAAAAAGTTTCGCTCCTTACTGATTTTTTTACCATTTCGGATCTGATAAACTTTTTCGGTTGGTATTAAAACCTGATCTACATACCCTTTGAGGTCTCCAACCGCGATTTCGTTCTCGATATATTCTTTAACCTTCTTCTCTTTGCCGCCAATCGCACGCAGAACATACCATTTTTTACTATTTTCGCTCATAAAGCCTTAAGGGTTTTGATTAATAAAATAATCCATAAATAAAATCCATTATGTTTCTGAATGACAGATCCATAACGAAAATAACTAATGATATTATAAAGGAAGCAATCATTACTACCAAGGCGCTACTTTGTAGCTCTTTCCAAGTTGGCCATGTAACTTTATGCATCAGTTCATCATAGGCCTCTTGTATATATACTTTTAGTTTCATTTAGTATAACTTATTTTGCTCGGAAGGTAAGGTTCGAACTTACTGTTTATCCAACCACTCCCACTATTGAGTTTCAACCGAAATTAATCCCGGGCCGTAACCCGGGATTAAATCTATTTCTTTATATCTTAATATTAAAGAATTTCAGTTATCTGACCTGCACCTACTGTACGTCCACCTTCGCGGATTGCGAAACGAAGACCTAAGTTCAATGCTACCGGATAAATCAAATCTACTTCAATAGTTACGTTATCACCAGGCATAACCATTTCACGACCTTCTTCCAAGTGAATTTCACCAGTTACGTCAAGAGTACGTAAGTAGAATTGAGGACGGTATTTGTTATGGAATGGAGTGTGACGACCACCTTCTTCTTTTTTCAATACGTAAACCTCAGCTTTAAATTTGTTGTGAGGAGTGATTGAACCAGGTTTTGCCAAAATCTGTCCACGTTTGATTTCTTTCTTGTCAACACCACGCAACAACAAACCAACGTTGTCACCTGCCATACCTTCGTCCAAAATCTTACGGAACATCTCAACACCAGTACAAACAGTCTTACGACCTTCAGCACCCAAACCGATCAACTGCATTTCATCACCTGTGTGAATAATACCAGTTTCGATACGACCAGTTGCTACAGTACCACGACCTGTGATTGAGAATACGTCCTCTACAGGCATCAGGAATGGTTTATCAACATCACGTGGAGGAAGTGGAATCCAAGTATCACAAGCTTCCATCAGCTCAAGAATTTTTTCTTCCCACTCTGGCTCTCCGTTCAAACCACCAAGAGCAGATCCCATAATAACAGGAGTGTTATCGCCGTCGAATTCGTAGAAATCAAGAAGTTCACGTACTTCCATTTCAACCAATTCTAATAACTCTTCGTCGTCAACCATATCCACTTTATTCAGGAATACAACCAAACGAGGAACGTTTACCTGACGTGCAAGAAGAATGTGCTCGCGAGTCTGTGGCATAGGACCATCAGTTGCAGCAACAACGATAATAGCACCGTCCATCTGGGCAGCACCAGTTACCATGTTCTTTACGTAGTCGGCGTGACCCGGACAGTCAACGTGTGCATAGTGACGTGTTGCTGTTTCGTACTCAACGTGAGCAGTGTTAATTGTAATACCCCTTTCTTTCTCTTCAGGAGCGTTATCAATTTGATCAAATGCTTTTACTTCGCAAAAGCCTTTTTTTGCTAAAACAGTAGTAATAGCAGCAGTTAAGGTAGTTTTACCATGGTCAACGTGGCCGATAGTACCAATGTTCACATGGTCCTTGTCCCTGTTAAAATGTTCTTTAGCCATAATTGCAAAATTTTAATTTATTATCTTTTAAATCATCTGAGCCGAAGACGAGAATTGAACTCGTGACCTCATCCTTACCAAGGATGCGCTCTACCCCTGAGCTACTCCGGCCTTAAACACACAAAGAGACGGGAATTGAGAACAATTGCTTGTTCAAAATTCCAATCTCTGTTCTGAGCGGGAAACGGGACTCAAACCCGCGACCCTTAGCTTGGAAGGCTAATGCTCTATCAACTGAGCTATTCCCGCTTATAGTCTACTGGCAAAAAATGCCGTGCAAAATTACAACTTTTTTCCAAACAACCGAATATTTTTCGCTACTCGTGTGCTTTTTTTTCAATTTTTCTCATTTTTCTTTTTGCAAAGCGAAATTCAAAAAATCATTTCAAAAGCTTCAATTCTCTGCAAAGCACTATATTTTCAGCTGTCTTCAGAACGCCCCTAAAAAGGGTGTGCAAATGTAAAAATATTATTTTAAAAAACTAAGGTTTAGTCTTTAATTTTTAAATATTATTTACTCTTCAATTTTTCCTTGTATTTAACAAGCTGTTTCTTAATAGCATCGATAGCTAAATCTGTCGCTTCTTCAAATGTATCTGCCTGCTTTTTTGCAAAAAGATTCTCCTTTGAAGGAATGGAAACTTTTAACTCAGAAACTTTATTATTTGCTGCCTCGGGCTTTGCAACCTTAAGGATTACCTCAGCCTTTAATATACCATCAAAAAAAGTATCCAGTTTGTTTACTTTTTTACTTACGAATTCCACCAACTTCTGGTCGGCGTTAAAATGCACTGAATTAATTTTTACTTCCATAGTTAATCGTTTTTACCACCACGAGGGTGGGCTTGTTTATAACTCTGTTGCAGCTTCTCGAATGTAGTGTGTGTATACACCTGAGTTGCTGCCAAATTTGCATGCCCAAGCAATTCTTTTACTGCATTAAGATCGGCACCATTATTCAACAAATGTGTTGCGTATGTGTGCCTCAAAACATGCGGGCTCTTCTTCTCAAGAGATGTCACCCTGGCTAAATTACTTTTTACAACGCGGTAAACCAGTTTTTCGTAAATCTGCTTTCCTTTTTCCGTTACAAATAAATAGCCACTATTGTTTACGATTTCGTCGTTTCTTATTTCTAAATAATCATTAAACAATTGGTTAATTTCTCTTGGATAGGGAACAATCCTTTCCTTATTCCGCTTTCCCAGTACCTTAATCAAATATTCGGCAGTGTTAAAATCCCGATCTTTCAGGTTGATTAGCTCTGCCAAACGAATGCCGGTCCCGTAAAATAACGAAATGATCAATTTATCTCTCCTCCCTCTGAATCCATTATCAAAAAGATCATCATCTAACAGATGGTTCAGATTATTCTCCTCAACAAAATGCGGCAGCTTCTTCCTTATTTTCGGAAGTGGAACATTTATAGCCGGATTGATATCAACAACCTGCTCGCGAAGCAAAAAGTTATAGAACGACTTTACCGCCGTCATCATTCTGCTTACCGAACTCGGATTATAATCGTGCTCCATTAAGTCTACCACCCAAGAACGAAGTAGTTTGAGGCCAACATCTTTAACAACAAAATCCCCGACCATTTTTGTGCAAAATTCCACAAACCGATCGAGGTCTTTTTCATATGCTTTCACCGTATGAGGAGAATATCTCTTCTCATACTTCAAAAAATTGATAAACGATTCCTGATAACTCATTGGCCATCTAAACTAATAATTCAGGAATCACCAAAGAAAACTTTAGTCTTCCTGTTGCTGCAAACCTTGTACGTATGCTGCCTTTTTCAATTCTTCCCTTCTTCTTACAGAAGGCTTGGTGAACTTCTGACGATCGCGTAACTCTTTAATAACGCCAGTTTTCTCGAATTTTCTCTTGAACCTTTTCAAAGCTCTTTCAATATTTTCGCCTTCTTTAACCGGAATAATAATCATATCTTTCGGATTTACATTTTAAAAATTGAGGCGCAAATTTAGAAATAATTCATAGTATATCAAATTTAAAGCAAAAAAATAATATTTCCTATCGCGAAAAAATAGTTTTCACTTTTTTAACGACAGGTTATATAGGGCCTTATTTTATCAATAAACTCAGCATCAATAGATTCAAGTTTCTCCAGTTCTGATAAATTCTTTATGGGTCCGTTTTTATCCTTTTCATTTAGTATTGCGTTTACGCTCGATTTATCAAAATAGGGGTGTCTGATCATTTCTGAGAATTCGGCATAATTAATTCGAATTGGTTTTATTGCTGTTGTATCAACAGTAATAGAAGGTTTTACAGCAGCAAACAGTTCTTCCGAAAAACCATAAACTTCCAGCAATTGATTTGCATTACAAAAGCCTCCAAGCAAATTGCGGTATTTTAGAATGCGCGATGCATAAACCGAGCCTATCCCCTTTAGCTGAATAAGGTCGGAAGTATCGGCACTATTTAGTTCAACAATATACAATTCCTCCGGCGACACCTTTTGCGGCTCTATAACCACTTCGATTTTCAGGTAAGGGAAAATATGCTTATAGGTAGCTGAATCCACTCCATAGATCATTAAAAGGTCCTCTGGCTTACGATAACTTCCGCCGCTGTTTCGATACGATACAATATTATCGGCCTGATAGGAATTAAAGCCAAAATTTTCCAATTCCTCCTTGCCCGCCGTATTCGGATCGAAGAATGCTAATGGTTGTTCTGTTTCTGGCTCGTAGGTTATTTTTGTTTGCTTTTTTGCCGTGGTTTCTGGCCCGATAATGTATGGTTCAATTTGCTGAAACACCGAATCACTCATTCCGTAAAGTTTCCGCAAATCGTTTTTCGATTTGAAACTTCCGCCGGCAACACGATATTTTATGATGTTCCGTTTAATTTGCTCAGGTATATCCAACGAATCGAGCGCACCTTCATCGATGATATTCGGATTAAAATTAAATAGACTTAACACCTCTCTTTTATCATTTGGCTGCCAGGCTGCATCCCACTGCTCCTGTATCTCATGAAATTGCTCCGGAGTATAATAGGGTTTAGGCGCTATTCTTTTTACGAAAGCATTAGCCCCAATCAACAGCAAAATCAAAATTGACAAGATAATGATACCCACCCGATCGCCTCTGGTGTATGAAAGAAATCCATTTTTTATTTTAAGCCAGGCTTTTCTCATTGTATCCGGGCTAAATAATTGACAGTGATTAACGTATTGCTAAGTTACAATATTGAAATTAAGTAAGCAAAACAATACAATCGTGCCAGAATATTCTCCTAGGCAATGCAACAACCTGACATTGGAGTTCTATAACTCCTTTTCGAAAAGGGAAAGGGTACCGGGCAATTAGAATTTTAACAGCCCGAAATTATTCAGCATTACAATGGCAATTGCTATTGGGGCAATAAATTTAACCAGGAACATAAATATAGACAGAAGCGCTCCGGAAAGTGTTCCTCCCTGCGATACTTCTTCCTGAACTTTCTTACGTCCGAAATACCAACCAATAAACAAGGCAATAAACATACCTCCAATTGGCAGGAATAAGTTAGCCGATATCCAGTCCATTAAGTCGAAAATATTCAATCCGAAGAATGTATATGGCGATAATACGCCCATTGAAAGTGAGCACAAAACACCTAAGATTGAAATAAGAACTGTTGCCAAAATAGTTGATGCCTTCCGGCCCATATTGAATTCTTCTTTGAAATAGGCCACAACAACCTCAAGTATTGAAATAGACGATGTCAATGCTGCTACCGATAGTAACACAAAAAACGCGATTGAAAATATATAACCACCCGGCATTTGATGAAATACATTAGGTAGTGTAACGAAAATGAGGCCGGGTCCCTGGCTTGGTTCGATACCAAAAGCAAACACAGCCGGAAAAATTGCAATCCCCGCCATTATTGCAATTACGGTATCAGCAACCGTTACATTAATAACAGTATTTACCAGGTTATTATCTTTCTGTACATATGATCCGTATGTTATAAGTGTACCCATTCCAAGGCTAAGCGTAAAAAAGGCATGACCTAATGCACTAAGGATACCATCGGCAGTAAGTTTTGAAAAATCGGGTTTAAACAAAAAGTTCAGGCCGGCTTTTGCTCCTTCAAGCGAAACGGATTTAACACACAAAAACACAAGAATAATAACCAACAGCGGCATTAAAATCTTAGTGTACTTCTCAATCCCCTTTTGAATACCAACAATAACAATTGCAGCACTCAGAATCATAAATATTAGCTGATATATAACTGGTTTAAAAGGCGATTCGATAAGTGTAGTAAATAACATTCCTATCTCATCGGGACTTTTTGCAGAGAATCCATTTTCCAGAGACAAGACAATATATTCCAGGCTCCAACCGGCAACGACACCGTAAAACGATAAAATCAGAAATGCAGCGCCTACGCCTAAAATACCAATATACCGCCAAGGTGTACCCGGAGCAAGAACTTTAAACGCACCAAAAGCATTCTTCCTTGAACTTCTACCAATAATCAGCTCCGACAACATAACCGGCAAACCAATGGCAAGGATAAAAGCGAGGTAAACAAAAAGGAAAGCTGCACCGCCATAAACTCCGGCGATGTACGGAAATTTCCAAATATTACCCAAACCAACAGCCGAACCTGCAGCTGCTGCTATAACACCAAATTTTGAACTAAATGAATCGCGGTTACCCGAAGGAAGATTTGACATAGAAACTAATATTTTGAGAACTGTTCTCTCCTTTAACTAACAATATGTAAAAAATTAAGCCCCAAAAATGCAAAAAAATAATTCATAACAAGCAAGCCAAACAAAAAAACGGGTAAGATATACTTTTAAATAGAAAGATTTAAAATGGGTAACCAATAGCAAACGAAAAAGTAAAGTCGTCGCCTTTAAAGCCCCGGTTACCAATAATCCATCGTTCTCCCTGAGCTGCAGCGGGATCGCGAAGTTTCATACCAATATCAGTACGGAGAATAAAATACGATAAATCGAAACGGAAACCGGTTCCGGTGCCAACAGCAAACTGCTTGTAAAACTTATCCACTTTAAAAACGGCGCCTTCGCGGTTATCACTGCTGTTAATCGCCCAAATGTTTCCGGCGTCTAAAAACAAGGCACCTTCCAACGAACCTAACAAACGAAAACGATATTCGATATTGGCCTCCAGTTTAATATCTGACGATTGGTTTGGGTAAGCATTCTCATCTTCCGGGGTATAGCTACCCGGCCCCAATGATCGAACCTGCCACGCCCGAATGCCATTTGCACCACCGGCAAAGTATTGTTTCTCAAATGGCAAAAAGGGTGAGTTGCCATAAGGCAATCCTACTCCGCCGAACAATCGCCCCACTACGTAATTGTACCGGTCAATCTGGATTGCCTTCCTCAGCTCCAGGTCGGCTTTAACATATTGGGCAAAACGCACATTAAATACTTTGTAATATTCAGAAACTTCCTGGGTAACTGAGTCTTGCTCAAAGGTAAGATCGCGGCCTGCAAGTTCTGATATTGCCCAAAGCAAATTACCCGACGACTCGACATTTAGTCGTGCATACGTATAATTTCTACTTGACGAAAGCCGCTGGTTGTTGAATATCAACGAGTAGTTCATGGCAAAAATCAGGTGGTCGGTAAAACTACTTTTAATGTATAAATCCTTAATGGAGTTGATAAACTCAGGATCGAATTCATACAAACGAACCACGTTCATATCCAGAAAATTCCAGAGGTGCTGATAGTTTTGAGAGGTCTTCCAGTCGTAACCAAATTTAAAGTTGGTAATGGTTCGAGTGTATTCCGGCCGGCGCTGGAAGTTATAACCTACATTAAAAACGGTTTTCGGCAAATACTTCCCAAAACTTTTTATGTATTTACCCGGCCCCAGTAATTTCGGCACCATCAGGTTCGATTCAATACCAAATTCTCTAGTATTAAAAGCTTCGGTTCCGCCCGGTACTCTTCGGTGAAGCCGCTCGGTTGCCCCTTTTAACCGCACCTGAAACACCTCGGCTCCTTTAAACAGGTTTCGGTGCTGATAATATATATTTCCGGCCACACCCAAATTACCTGATGTGTTGGTCCCCTCAATATCAAACGAAGTAGATTGTTTATTTAATGGTGCCAGCCGAATATTGCAGTCGAGCAAATTAGTATCTTGTTCAGGGTAGGTCTCTTCAAACTGAATATCAACAAACCGAAACTGACGCAATCGGTTCAGCGCATTAAACGTATTTTCAACCTCGGTAATATTATACAGGCTGCCGCTTTGCATTTGGTTTGTCCGGATAAAAAGCCCCGGCGGATACGAAACCTTTTCGTTGGCATAAAGTATTGAGTTATCCCAATACAACGTGTCGGAGAAATTATACTCTTGTTTGCGGGTTGATGTAACCGGTGTATTTCCGGGCATCACCGAATAGTAAAAGTTATTCAGGTAATACGGTTTTAATAACTTTGTGCTGTCAACCTGGCTCGATCGGGGTTCTCCAATAAAAAGATCGAGAATTACCTGTTTATCGTACAAGGTAGAATCAGCGAGATATCGTACCTGATCGTTCGAGAAATAATAATAGCCGTTGTTTTGGTATAAATCTACGATTCGTTTCTGCTGCTTTTCCAGTTCGTAAATATCGAAAGCGGTGCCGGCCTGCATTTGGTATTTTGCCGAATCGTTAAAAAATATCTTTTGTAACTCAGGAGTTTCGAAGTGGTAATTTACCCGTCGGATTTTATACTGATCGCCTGATTCGACCGAGAACTTGAGTTTTACCTTCCGCTTCTTTTCATTCAACTGAATATCCTGGGTAACTTTAGCCTGGTAATAACCACGTTGGCCCATGTACCCTTCCAGTTGTTCGGCCGATCGTTCTGCCATTTCCTTATCGTACAACTGCGGGGCCTCTCCAATTCGTTTTAGCCAGTCGTCGGTTTTTTTCTTCGACGACATATTGTACAGCAACAAATAGAATTTAATAAAACCGAGGATCTTATAATTTTCCTTTTGCCGCAAAACAGATTTGGCTTCTTCCCTGCTCACCTCCTGGTTATCAAGTTCCAGTTCCACCTTTTGTAACAAATACTCTTGCTCGGGCACAAAACGAGTTTGAGAACACGATGCAAGCAGCATTGCAGATAAAACAAATATCCACTTGTAGCTTCTTATTTTTTGTCTGTAATACTTCTCTGCCAAATCCTACAACTTTTATTGAACAAAAATAACCAAGTGTTTTTCTAGAAACAGTAACTTTACCACAAATATTATATGAATTCAGTTCAAAAATAAATGATTGGTAAAAGTACAACAAAACTTATTAATTCGCTGGCTTTAAAAAAATACCGTACAAAAGAAAACTGCTTTCTTATTGAAGGGGATAAAATGGTGAAAGAAGCACTGGATTCAGATTTGAAGATCAAACTATTAATTGTTACCGATCAATTCTTAAACCGTTTCCCGATTGCTCAAAACGATGCAGTAAGAATTATTGAAACGGATGCCAGCGAACTAAAAAAGGTGAGCCTTTTACAACATCCGCAAAACAGCCTGGCCGTTTGTGAAATTCCTGAAAAGCCGGATTTCCCCGATTCTCTGCCCGAGGGTTTATCCGTTTATCTTGATGGAGTTCAAGACCCCGGCAACATGGGAACTATTGTACGAATTTGCGACTGGTACGGCATTCAACATATTTTCTGTTCGCCCGATTCCGTTGATCTGTACAATCCCAAAGTAATCCAGGCGAGTATGGGATCATTCAGCCGGATTAAACTACATGAATGTGATTTTTGTGAACTCGCCAACTTAGCACAAAAATCAGAGACGCCCGTGTTTGGTGCATTTATGAATGGCGATAATATTTATCAAAAGCAACTACCAAAACAGGCTGTACTTGTAATGGGCAACGAAGGAAATGGAATAAGGCCTGCCGTTGAAAAACGAATAACGAACAAATTGAGCATTCCTAATTTTTCGGAAAATGAAATAAAAGCCGAGTCATTAAATGTATCGGTTGCTACTGCAATACTTTGCTCCGAATTTAAACGTGCTTATTCAAAGTGAAATGAAAGGGTAAAAATCTTCGACCGCAGATTTTTTATCGACTGTGCGTAATATAAACGTTGTGTAGGTGCCGGAAGGTCGCCCAGCTGGTCGTTCAATCCAAAACTAAATTTGGCTTCCAGCGAGAACCTGAAAAATGCAAAATAATGATCCCAGCCACCACCAACTTCCGCATAAAAACCACCAGTCTTCAACTTAATCAAGTCTTCTTGTGCGGTTCGCGAAATATCATGCCGATAGGCTCCCCCAAAAATAACATAAGGCCGGTCGTTGTTAATGCGTCGGGCCTTGTATTTTACCAATAAGGGGAAATCGAGAAAAGTAGATCGAACGGTATAGAAAGAAAGGTCTTCATCGTAAACATTAATATCTTTTACCGGCACATTAAAAGTCAACTGCCGTTCGCCAAACGACAAGCCCGGTAGAAAACGCAAATTAAAATCTTTTGAAAGCCTCATACTTGTTACAATTCCAACGGTAAAACCGGGAACTAAAGTAGCCACATCAGAACGGATTTGACTATCCCAGATTATACGATCAAGCGGGTAGGGTTCGAAATCAGGATTTTCACCGATAGGATTGTAATTCACCACATTAAAATCGAGGGTGTTCATCCCGATGGTAAAACCAAAATGAAAAAGTTTATCATCAAAAGTTGTCAGGTAGTTAATTTTTTGCTTTTGGGCAAAAACACTAAAACCTGCAATAAGGAATATAATAGAGATTAAAACTTTTTTCACCTTGTTAAAGTTGCTTTTATGAAAAACAAAAAAACAAATAATTTATTGTTCGCTCTGTTTAATTGTTGGGTTTATGAGCCTGGTAAATTGAGGCGATTCCAAAAGTCTGTCGATAACATTCATTCTGAACAAAACCAACATCAGCTAAAATAGTTAAAAATCTTTCACCATCAGGGAATTCATTTACCGATTCGGGCAAATAAGTATACGCCCTGCTGTCTTTCGATACCATTCGGCCAATTAAGGGCAAAATGCGCATGAAATAAAACATGTATATCTGTTTGAAAGGGAAACTCACCGGTTTCGAGAATTCGAGAACAAAAAATACACCTCCTGGCTTCAGTACACGTTTAATTTCGGAAAGCCCTTTTTCGAGGTTTTCGAAATTCCGTACCCCAAAACCAACAATGGCTGCATCAAAAGCACCGTCGTCAAACGGTAGGTTTTCCGAATCGGCTTTTTGAAACCGGATTTTGTCTTCCAGTTTTTTTGCCTTGATTTTTTCCCGTCCAACATTCAGCATTCCTTCCGAAATGTCGATACCGGTAACCTTAACATTCCCAAGTTTTAACGCAGCAATTGCAAAATCGCCGGTACCCGTTGCAATATCCAGGATATTTTCGGGCTGATAAGGTCGTAGTTTTTTAATGGTTTTTCTTCTCCATATTTTATCGATATTCAGAGATAATACATGGTTCAGAAAATCATAACGGTGAGAGATATTATCAAACATCTCCTCTACCTGACCTTTCTTAGATTGTTTTGATTGCTTATAAGGAAGAGCTGCCATTAAGATCCAACAGTCATTTTATCGATATAACCCATCGACTTATCGTCGATTCTGATCTCTCCTTTGGTAACATGCCCTAAAGTAAAGAACGGCACATTAATTTCCGACATGGCATCAACGAACTCATCCTCTTTGTCAGGATTTACACCAACAATTAAACGCCCCATTGATTCGCCAAAAAGAAATGCATCGTTTCTGGTTTCTGCATCTGATGTAATATCGAATCCCAGCTCATTTGGAATGGCGGCACGTAATAAGGTAAAGAAAAGTCCGCCTTTGCCAACCGGGCTGGCACTTTCAATTAACTTTTTATCGCTTAAGGTTTTTATTGCTTTTTGAACGGCAATTTCATCCCCGATATTAAAAGCAGGAAGAGGCGACTCAGAAATACCGTGGTAAAACTCGAGATACTCCGATGAGTTGATGTCGTCAAGCGACCGGCCAATTACAAATATGTGGTTACCTTTATTTTTAAAGCTATGGGTTATTAAATTTTCGCCTTCGGGTACCTGGGCCATAATACTAATAATAATAGTTGGTGGCACCGGACCGTGTTCAGAGAAATGGTCGAAGCGAATTTTTCGATCAGATATTTTAAGGCCAAACTTTGCAGCAGCATTTTCCAAACCTTTTTTGGCACCTGACGCAATAAACTGACCGTTCGGATCGGCAAAATCGATGTGGTATAAAAAGGCACTTACAGCAAAAGGCTGAGCGCCAAAACACAACATTTTACGTGTTGCACGCGAGATTAAAATTTCGGTTGCTTTCTGAGGATCGCTTTCCAAATGGTGATGAAAGGCGTGTGTGCTCATGGCCATTCGGGTGCCATTACCTTCCAACTCAAAAATTCCTATTTCATCGGTTTCGCTTTCACCAATTGATTCGGGCGAAATACCCTGATCGCTAAAATCATTAAAATAGTTAATGGTTGATAAGTTTGGATTAACCATTAAGGAATATACTATCTCCTCCAGGTTCTCCGGTTCAGGAATCATATCGATCGAGAACTCTTTTTCAGTCTGAACAGCATTACTCATACAGCATTTCTTTTCTTGTTAACCTTAAGCAAAGGTAATTAAGTAGCCGATTCTACCATAGATTTTAAAGTATTTTTTAACGCCAGTTGCCGTTGACATATACCGGATATAGAATTTTTGATACATAAGTTTAAATAACCTGACAAAGGATGACAGGTTTCGTTGTCCTCAACTTTTCAAAAGCAATGTTCTGTCATTTAAAGGACAATAATTTAATTAACTTTGCAGTTCAATTTCAAAAAAATGTCAGAAGCTATAGTAATTACTCCGGTTAAAGATTCGTTGCACACGACTCAACGCACTATTAAGGCAATAATGGAAGCCGGTGGCAATTTTTCGTATTATGTATTTAACGATTTTAGTCAACCCGAAACAAAACAGTACCTTGATTCGGCGGCTAACGAACTTGGTTTTTCGGTAATTCACCTGGAGGAT
This sequence comes from uncultured Draconibacterium sp., assembly GCF_963674925.1. Taxonomy (NCBI): domain Bacteria; kingdom Pseudomonadati; phylum Bacteroidota; class Bacteroidia; order Marinilabiliales; family Prolixibacteraceae; genus Draconibacterium; species uncultured Draconibacterium sp. The sequence continues at coordinate 1,988,572 of NZ_OY771647.1, read as the reverse complement.
ATTACCGATACACCATCGCCAAATTACCAGATCGTACTGCAGAAAGCGCAACAACTTGCTCTTGAGGCTCGGATTCCTTTGATAATTATTGAATCGGACGTTGTAGTAAAAAAGGATACCATTCAATCCTTACTTGACATAATGAAAGCGGAACAAAAACCGGGTTTAGTTGGCGCAATAACTGTTGATGAAAATGGGGATTATAATTTCCCTTATAATTTCGAGAAAACGAAAAGCGACGATGTTGTTGACACATCGCATAGTTTAAGTTTTTGCTGTACGCTTATCTCGGTTCCTTTTCTTGAAAAATTTGATTTTAAGGAATTAGCAAAAGATAAAGACTGGTTTGATGTATTTATTAGCCGTCAATCGAAAAAAATCGGTTTTACGAACTACCTGGCAAAAGGTGTAAGAGTTTTACATCTGCCCCACTCCAGCCGCCCGTGGAAAAATCTAAAATATAAAAACCCGGTGCTTTACTATTTAAAAAAGATATTTTTAAAGCGCGACAGAATTTAAATGCGACAACACCTGCTAAATAAACGTAACAAGATTTTTGGGCACATTCTTTTTTGGATGGCCAGCGTTGTTTTTTTGTGTTTTCTGTTTTTCATTTACAGTCGTGAATTTAATTTAACATCCATTGCAAAATCAGTGGTTATAAACGCAGGTTTTGCAGTAGCCGTTTATCTTAACCTGAATTTTCTTATCCCCCGGTTCCTGATTAGGAAACAATACATCTATTACATCTTCTGGCTGGTGGTTCTCATTTCATTCAGCAGTTTGTTTGTTCAGGTCCTCATTGTTTATCCTTTACGTCAATTCCTCGAAGTATCGGAGCAATTACAATCGCTAAGTACCGAAACCCACTCGGCCTTTTTCTTTGCCACACTTTTTTATATCGGAATAACCACATTTTTAAAGCTGTTTAAAGATTGGTTGTCTTTACAGGATTTAAACTACAAACTGGCCAAAACCGAAAAAGGCAAACTTGAAGCTGAGTTAAAATCGTTGAAAGGACAGCTAAATCCGCACTTTCTTTTTAATTCGCTTAACAACATTTACTCCTTGTCGCTTATTAACTCCGAAAAAGTTCCGGACTTAATTTTGCGTCTGTCTGATCTCATGCGGCATATTATTTACGAATCGAAGGATAACTTTATTAGTTTGCGGAAAGAGATAGAGTTTGTCGATAATTTTATTGCACTTCAGCGAATCAGAGTTGCAGAAAATACCTCTATTAATTACGAAAAACCAAATATTACGAGCTCTTCGTACATTGCTCCTTTGTTGTTCGAACCTTTCATTGACAATGCCTTTAAACACGGTTTGCCCGGCACCGAAAATGATTACATAAACATTTCTTTCAGTACAAACGAAGACTGGCTAAACTTTGATCTTGAAAACAATTTTGCGGAGCCGGAAAATTTTGACTCAAAAAATTCCGGTATTGGAATCGCAAATGTAAAACAACGCTTGCAACACCTATACCGCGCCAACGAATATCAGCTCGATATAAAACATCAAGAAACTACCTATTCTGTTCATTTAAGACTAAAACTTAAAGACCATGGCAATTAAAGCACTAATAATCGACGATGAACCCCTGGCCCAGAATGTTATCAAACAATATGCATTAAAAATTCCTTCGCTTGATATTATTGGGGCATGCAACGATGCCATCTGTGCCCAGGAGTTTCTACTTAAAAATGAGGTGGACCTGCTGTTTCTTGACATTAATATGCCAAAACTTTCAGGTATTTCGTTTCTTAGAAATCTGAATAAAAATGTATTGGTAATTTTCACAACCGCCTATTCGGAATACGCCCTTGAAGGTTATGAACTTAATGCTTTGGATTATTTAAAAAAGCCCTTCTCTTTTGAGCGCTTTTTTAAGGCTTTTGTAAAAGCCGAAGAGATGTATTGGCTGAAAAACAAAGCCGAAAGTACCACAGAGAATGAGAAGAGTTCCGACTTCCTGTTTATTAAATCGAACAAAAAGACGATTAAAATAAAATTCACTGATATACTTTACATCGAAGGGTTAGGCGATTACATTAAAGTACATGTTAGTGACAACAAATTTGTTACCAACCTATCGATGAAAAAGATTCATTCGCTCCTGCCCCAAGACCAATTTTATCGTACACATAAATCGTTTATTGTTTCAGTAGACAAAATTGAATCGCTTGAAGGCAACCTGGTTTGTATTAATGGAGAGAAGCTTCCAATAGGCAACAGTTACCGCCAGGACTTTTTTGCCTACATTAATAAGTTTACAGCCGATTAATCAGCAAAAAATCCCTGGGCTTTTATTGTTTCCAACATCTTTGCTGAAAAGAATTCATTATCCGCTTTTTTGTATCTAACATCAGTAAACACTTGTGCTAATGTTTGTTTACCATTTTCAGCTACAAAAGCTTTCGACGATTCCAGACTTTCTTTAAAAGCATATAATTCGTTGATTCTCTCCTGGTCATAATCCTGGTATACCTCGTCATGAATAATACCTTCCACAGGAATTCGGTCTGTTAATTCCGGAGTCTCTTCAGGGTAACCGATGGCAACAGTTGTTACCGGAAATGTCAGTTTGGGTAAACCAAGTACCTCAATATGTTCTTTTGCATTGTAGGCTGTTGTTCCCAGGTAGCAAATTCCTAATCCATTATTTTCGGCAGCTATACACACATTTTGCGCGGCCAGTGAAGTATCGATTACCGCATTGGTAAATGAGATCAAATTGTTGTAGCCCGGTTGAGCTTCGTTGTACTGGCACCATTTCGAAAAACGATTAAAATCGGCCACAAAAGTCAGGAGTATTGGAGCATTTTTTGCAACAGGTTGATTAAAATGTAATGGCAACAGCTTTTCCTTTCTTTCAACATCCTTTGTAATAATTATACTATACAACTGCATATTTCCAGTGGTAGAAGCCCTTGTACCCGAATAAATGATACTTTTTAGTAAATCGGGATCAATTACTTTCTCCGAAAATTTCCTGATCGATACGTGCTTATTTAATAACTCCATATAACCTGTTTATTTATGAACTACGAGATCACAAAAGTATTGAAAATAAAAAAAGGGAAGCTAAAAGCTTCCCTTTTTAATCAATCAATTCGGTATTATCTTTTAATCAATCTTACTGATTTAACAATTTCTCCATCGGCAGTCAATGTGATTATATAAACACCGGCATTCAGATTTCCTGTAGGGATTTCATAATCCGGATATTCAATATCAAGCACACGTTGACCAGCAATGTTGGAAATAACTACACGGTCAAGTTCTGTTGCCTTGTCTATTCTAATGAACTCATTAAATGGGTTAGGATAAACTTTGAAGTCAGCAACTTTAAAATCAGGTTCAGTTCCTAACGGATACTCCGCACCGGTTGTGAATGTCCAACTTCCTGTAACTCCATCCCAGGCCATTCCGTCGCCCATAACAATACCGCTATCTACAGCAACGGTATAAGAAGTATTCAATGCCAGTGCACCAAGTTCCATATAATTGTAGTCGATTGTAATTGTATTTCCATTAACCATATCAGCTGTAATTGGTATTACAAGCGTAGCTTCAGTTGAATCTACTGCTGTTACAGTTAAATATCCGGTTACCGATTCGTTAAATGTAATCGGAACTTCATCGGTAAACACAATTGTAAAGACTGCGTGATTTGTTTCTATCGTAACACCATTCGGACTTACAGAGTCAAGAACAGGCATTGCTCTTTCTCTGGCATCAAGTGTTACCACAACTTCTTCGATACATCCTGCCTCAATGTCAGTATATAATTTGTGGATTGTTTCGCCTTCAACTTCAGCTTCCAGCATCGTATCAATTGTTCCGTAAACAAACTGTGTTACATCGCCAACGTAAACGCTTATCAGCGTATCCATGCTTATTGGATAAGCTAACTCCAGTACAGTATCCTTCATACAACCATGTGCATCCGTTACGATAATATCGTGCAATCCTCCGCCCAAACTCAATTCTGTTCCGGTTGCTACTTCTCCGTTAACCATCAAAGAATATGGAGCAACACCCCCGGCAGCGGCAACAGTTACACCTGTTGTACAGCCATCAACATCGCCTTCAGTAAGTGTTAATTCAAGAGCAGTTACCCGTTCGAATTTCATGGTCATATACTCAGCCTCACAGCCTTTATCATCAACAACTTTAAATTGATACAAAGTATCATTACCTTCGGAACTGAAAGCAAACTTCTGGTCAAGTTTTATTGGCTCGTTAAACCACGCTGATGTATCGGTATAATCACCGGCTTCTGTTTCAATTTTTTGCCAAAGTACCTGGTACATTCTACCTTCTTCAAAAGCTACTTCAACCCATACTGAAGCCATTGTATCATCAGAACACGTAACATCTGTAAGCTCAAATTCAATCGGAGGAACAGGATCAATTTTTACAACATTAGAAGTATCAGTACATCCATTTCCGTCCATCACTACAACAGTATATTCATTATCTATTGCTACCAAAAATGAGTTCGATTCCTGATAATCTGTTTTAAATACGCTATTCTGCCAAAGCTGGTACATAAAACCTGTACCTTCTGTACCACCAGTAACTGTTGTTTCAATGTAACCAATATTAGCTCCCGGGCATACAAATTCGCCTTCGGCTTTATCAAGAACCGCTTCTAAAACCTGAGGCTCAGTAAATGTTACAGTATCACGTCCGACACATCCATCTTCACTTGTTACAACAATATAATAAGTACCTGCCCCCAGGTTATCAAGTTTATTTGTTTCATTGTCGTTAATTGTCACTGTATATACAGGATTTTCAACCATAAGTCCATCCTTATAGATAACCACATCAGCAGCTTCTACACTGATACTTCCGGTTAAATCGCCGTTACATGCCGGCGCATTCATTACAGTCGCGTCTACAACAACTTCAATTTCCGGTTTTTCAATTTGCACTGTCCATGCCTCAACCGGATTACCAAGATCATCTTCTTCTCCTCCAATCACACATTCGTTAGCATCAATTGCCCAAACAATATAAGTTCCGGGATCAGTAACCGTAAATATACTGTCAGTCTGCCACTCCGCACTACCTGCATCCGGTACGGTAATGTATTCGGGTAATTGAGATAAGGCTGCATAATATTTATAATCACCTGCACCGCCTGAAACCTGAACCGAAAATTTACCATCTTCGATACATACTATATCTTGTATATGAGTAGTATTTAACATTAACTCTCCCGGCTCTTCCACCATCACATTCATAATAGTAGTATCGCAACCTACTGCGTCTTCAATTCGGACACTGTAAGTACCGGCGGTCAGACCTGCAAAAGTGTTTACACCCGCTGCATCGTATGCCTTATCAGCAGTAACCGGCCCCGATAAATACAAGTGATAGGGAGTAGTACCTCCAGAAATTTCACTTAAAAGAATCTCACCATCTGCACCACCGTTACATAATACGTTTTTGCTTACTGTAGCTATACCTGTAATTGCACCGGGAGCAGTTATTACCGCTGTTGCTAATCCTTCGCAGGAATTTTCTCCTCCCCAGTTTTCAATAACTTTTACGTTATAAGTACCGGCATCTAAATCGGAATAGGTAACAGAAGGTCCGCTTATATTGGAACTCCATAAAACCTCATTTACGTAAACATTATAATCGACTGGATATGTCCCCAAATGACCTCCGGAAATTGTAACAGTGAACGCTCCATCGGGACTACATACACTATTCACATTATCGACTGCTGTTGATACGGCAACAGGTGCCGGCTCAGCAATAATGAAAGTCACACTCTCGGTTGTACAATCCGGAGCCAATGCATCACGAACCTGAATCACATATTCTCCTGCTTCGGTAACAGCAATATCTTTATAACTGGAACCTTCAGGGAAATCTCTCCAGTTATTATTATTAATTTTGAACTGGTATGTCCCGCTACCTCCTGCAGCCCAGATCTCAATTAAACCATCACTTGCCCCATTACACGACATATCTTCAAAGTTATGGTTGCTGATAACCACCGCGTCAGCTGGTGCAGCGCCAGCTACATCAATATTTGCTGTTTCTGCCCCACAACTTTCAGAGTCAGTAACTACTACTTTATAAGTTCCGTATGGAAGACCAGAATATACCGTATCAGCTACACCAACATAAGGAGTAACATCTACCCAAGTTGCTTCTTGCCAGACTTGTAAAGTATAAGTATATTGCCCAGTACCTCCATCAGCAGAGAATACTGTAATTGCTCCGGTGCTTTCTCCTCCACAAACGATGTCTGTTACAGCGGCTGCGGCGTCAGGGATAGTGACATCACACTGAGCCTTTAGCTCCGTAACAAAGCCCACCATAAAGAAAAGTAACACCAAACTAAAAATTCTTGTAAACATTTTTCTCATAGAACTTCTTTTAAATTGAACTTAAGCGATTGGTAGATTTTTATATCTCTAGTTTTAATCATTCCAGCCTGTAAAATTTATTCTCATTTTCGCTGTGTTCCTTGCTATATGAATAAATTTCCGTCAATGTACAAAATATAACTTGCAAAAAGGGCTTACCCCCGCACTATGTTTTCAACATGGCTAAACCAAATCGAAGGCTTAGTAGTTAATATCCTGCTATTTTTTGGGTTTAAATGCCATCCATATTCTGCATTTACCTACAATTTTAAGCTTATTTTTTTAAATTCACATAATAAAAAATCTATTTTTTCGCTTATTAGAAATGAGACCAGTTTTCGCCATGGAAAGAACCGACCATAAATATAGCAAAACCCGCTACATTTCAACACATTATATTGCCGTCAAAACAAATTTATCTTTAAGAACGAAGGAGGTAGCCAAAGCATTTTTAACCGGGTTACTTCTCTTCATCCTCATGCTGTTTATTGGCTCGTGCAAAACATGTAAATGCCCTGCTTACAGTTACCAACAATTACCGCAAACAGGAATTACCGCACCTTCAAATTCGTAACTTCACTATACTACGTTTAATTTGCGATTTGGCTGCAAAATCGTTCAATTTTATGATTCAACCATTTTATCCGTTATTGAAGGACCGGAAAGCCGCTTTACAAAAAATCCCCTGCTTTTTAGCCAATACATATTTATCTGCCAAATATTCCAGGCAATCTTCTTCCAATTTATCATATTGAGAACCTGCTCTTTAATCAATTTCCAAACCTGCGAGAATGCCATATTTACAACCTTCCTTTGAAATTGAGCGAAAAATGTCGCTTATTCCATTCAAAACACTTTAAGTAAATATTAAGGTTCGGACGAAAAAAAAAACAGCGCTTGACTCAATAAATAATTTGTACTTACTTTGTGGGGCTAAAAAAAATACAGGCAGTTAAAACCTGAAAGCGAAATAATTACGATAAATTTCTTTTAAATAAATTAAAACTTTCTCAACTATGATTAAAATAGGTATTAACGGATTCGGTAGAATCGGACGTTTTGTATTCCGTCAGGCAGTTGCCAAAGGAACTGTACAAGTAGTTGCTATCAACGACCTTATCGACGTTGACTATATGGCTTACATGTTGAAATATGATTCAACTCACGGTCGTTTCGACGGTACTGTTGAAGTAAAAGACGGTGCTTTGGTTGTTAACGGAAACGTTGTTCGCGTTACTGCTGAGCGTAATCCTGCTGACATTAACTGGGGTGCTGTTGGTGCTGAATATGTTGTTGAATCAACTGGTCTTTTCTTAACTAAAGAATCAGCTCAGGGTCACATCGACGCAGGTGCTAAAAAAGTTGTAATGTCTGCTCCATCAAAAGACGATACTCCAATGTTCGTTATGGGTGTAAACAACAAATCATACAGCAATGACATGACTTTTGTTTCTAACGCATCTTGTACTACTAACTGCTTGGCTCCTATCGCTAAAGTATTGAACGATAACTTCGGTATTGTTGACGGACTGATGACTACAGTTCACGCTACTACTGCAACTCAGAAAACAGTTGACGGTCCTTCAGCAAAAGACTGGAGAGGTGGACGTGGTGCTGGTCAAAACATCATCCCTTCATCTACTGGTGCTGCAAAAGCTGTAGGTAAAGTAATTCCTGAATTGAACGGAAAACTTACAGGTATGGCTTTCCGTGTTCCAACTCCTGACGTATCAGTTGTTGACCTTACTGTAAACCTGGCTAAAGGTGCTTCGTACGCAGAAATTTGTGCAGCAATGAAAGCAGCTTCAGAAGGTGAATTGAAAGGTATTTTAGGTTACACTGAAGATCAGGTTGTTTCTAACGACTTCATCGGTGAAACTCAAACTTCTGTTTTCGATGCAAAAGCAGGTATTGCTTTAACTGACACTTTCGTAAAAGTTGTATCATGGTACGACAACGAAATGGGTTACTCAGCAAAAGTTTGCGAATTGATCGAGTACATGGATTCAGTAAAATAATTTTACAATTATATACTGTATGGAAAGGGATGCCGAAAGGTGTCCCTTTTTTTGTAGGTTGAAGAATTGTCATTGGTTACCAGCTACTGGTCATTGGGATTGAGACGGTGAGGGGTTGTGGGCAATTGTTACACTGATGAATTGTTGATACGGGATGCGGGATAATAGATACTGAATACTGTGACTGAGCACTGTGAACTGCTTCGTTCGAACTCCTTCTGAAATCAAAAATCGTTAATCATCATTCGTCAATCTGCTGTAACGTAACAGATCTCTCCTCGTTCCTCGTCGAGATGACAGTAACTTTCGCTCCCGACGCTTACGGTAGGGGGTTCGATCAGCATAGCTGTTCTCAACTTTATGCTTTTGCCTTTCTTCCCTACTCGTAACGTAACGATTCTATCGGATCGAGCTTTGAAGCCTTTTGTGCCGGATAGTAACCCGAGATAATTCCGACAATAAAACACAACACAACACCAAGGATTATCCAGGTCCAGGGAATGAAAAACGGAGATCCGATCAGTTTAGCCACACCGTTCCCCGCAAGTATTCCAAGAATGATTCCTACAAATCCCCCCATCTGACCTACCAGAATCGCTTCCATCAGAAACTGCTGTTTTACGGTAGTGCTTTTGGCTCCAATAGCTTTCCGGACTCCAATTTCGCGGGTACGTTCGGTTACCGTTACCAGCATAATATTCATTAAGCCAATAGCCGCACCAAACAAAGTAATCAACCCGATTATAGTTGCCACCAGTGTAATATTCTTAATATTTTCCAAAAGCATGTTGGCCAGGTTATCACTTTTTTCGATGCTAAAGTCCGAATCATCAAGCGGATCTAAATTACGAACCACCCTGAATATAGCTTCGGCCTGCCCCACTGCCGCATCCATTAACTCCGGACGATCGACTTTTACCTGTACATCAAAATTCATGTTGGGCCGCGAAAAATAAGCCCTCGAGTTTGTGAACGGAATAAAACATACCATATCGCTGTTCATTCCAAACCCACTTCCTTTTTGTTCTAAAACACCAACTACTTTGTATTTTCCGCTTCCAATACTCACAACTTTTTGCAAGGGATTTTCGTCACCTTTAAATAAACGTTTCGCTAAATCACTTCCCAAAAGTACAACACTTCTTCCTGCCTCAATATCCTGATTACTGAAACTACGGCCCATGCCAATTTCATAACCGGCTGTACCTAAGTAATTTTCATCTATACCCCGAACGGCAATATTCGGATTTGTTTTTTCCGACTGGTATTTTAATGTGGCTGCCCCCGTTGACGAAACCGAAATAGACGTTGTTGCCGGAAAATCGAAAAGCTCTTTAAATTCCTTTGCCTGGTAGTACGAGATGTACGAGTAGTTTTTTGTACGATAGCGAATATTTCCCTGCGTGCGCAAGCCTCCGCTTGTAATCGAAAAAGTGTTTGCGCCCATCACGGCAAATTCTTTGGTTATCGAGTTTTTTATCGAATCGATAGCTGTTAAAATTCCAACCAACGCTGTTATTCCCACGGCAATAATCATAACGGTAAGCGTGGTGCGTAACAGATTACTCCTAACCGAAGAGAAAGCTACTCTCAAATTTTCGAAAAATAATGTGGTCGATCGCATAAGACTAATATTGTCTGTAATTATAGCATCAATACATTTGTAAAGTTAAGCAGCTAAAAATTACCATAAAAGATTATTTTTTTTGAATTTAAATTCTCTGCCAAATTATAAAACTTCAATTACCTAATTACCAAAAAATTACTTTATCTTCGCCCACTTGAATTCAGAAAAAAATAAAATGGCAGATTTCGAATTAAAAGACGATTTACAAAAATTTAGTTATGCATTAGGAATGAGTATTTCTGCAAATCTCATCCAGTCAGGAGTTAAAACCGTTCATCCAACCGCTTTCATTACAGCTTTACAGGATGTTTTTTCAGGTGTTCCACCAAGAATGAAACCTGAAGACGCCAACCAGATTCTCGAGTCGTTTATGGCCGAATCGCAAGCTGCCGATGGCAATAAAAACCTGGAAGAAGGCAATGCCTTTTTAGCCGATAACGCTAAAAACGAAGGTGTAATTGAATTACCCAGCGGGTTACAATACGAAGTAATAAACGAAGGAGAAGGCGAACTTCCAACCGCTGCCAACCAGGTAAAATGTCATTACCACGGTACATTGGTCGACGGTACTGTTTTCGATAGTTCAGTAGAGCGCAACCAACCAGCTGTATTCCCTGTAAACGGTGTAATTCCGGGTTGGGTTGAAGCCTTACAACTGATGTCGGTTGGTTCAAAATGGAAATTGTATATTCCTGCCAACCTGGCTTACGGACCAAACGGAGCAGGCGGAGTTATCGGACCAAACGCTACCCTTATTTTCGAGGTTGAATTATTAGAAATTGTAGAATAATAAAAATACGGTCGCTAGCGGCCAAAAAAGATTAACAAATGAAGAACAGTATTATTTATGTATTTGTAGTAGCATTGATTGTTGCTGCTACTTCGTGCCAGCAAGGTGGTCCGGCAGCGGTAAAATTGGAAACCAGTGCCGATTCAGTAAGTTATGCAATTGGTGTTTTAGTTGGAGCCAACAACAAACAACAACTTGAAACTGCTCCAGGAAGCGAAGAGATGAACCTGGAAGCTATGGCAGCAGCATTTCGTTTGGCAACATTAGGCGAAGAAGTGGAAATGACAGAAGCTGATGCAAACGCAATTGTACAGCAGTTTTTCCGCGATGCCAGCGAACGCGAAAATCAGGCAAACCTTGAAGAAGGCAACAAATTTTTGGAAGAGAATGGAAAACGCGAAGGAGTAACAACTACCGAAAGCGGTTTACAATATGAAGTACTTACAGAAGGTACTGGCGAAAAGCCGACTGAAACAGATAAAGTGCGCGTACACTATCACGGAACTTTGATCGACGGTACTGTTTTCGACAGTTCAGTTGACAGAGGTGAGCCGGTTGTATTTGGTGTTACCCAGGTAATTTCTGGTTGGACTGAAGCATTGCAACTAATGCCTGTTGGATCAAAATGGAAACTTTATATCCCATCGAATCTGGCTTATGGTGCAAACCCTCGTCCCGGAGGAGCAATTGAACCAAATATGGCTTTAATTTTCGAAGTTGAATTACTGGAGATTGTAAAAGAATAAGCAAGCCTTGTCATTCCGAAAGAGGAACGATTGAGAAACCTGAAACTGCAAAGCATTCTGGTTACAGCTCTCTCTTCATTCGAAATGAAAAAAACTTGTTGAAAAAAACCCTTTGTCTGTTTTTAGGCAAAGGGTTTCTTTTTTTTATCTTCGTTCCTGAAATAAAAAATTAGGAAATGGCATTAAGCGTAAAAGGAAAAATTGAGCAGATATTAAAACCTGAATCCGGTGTGAGCCGGGCAGGAAAAGAATGGAGCAAACAAGAATTTGTAATTGAAACAGACGAGCAATACCCACGCAAGGTTTGTTTTACTTTATTTGGCGATAAGGTTGATTTGGTTAACGGAATGTCAGCCGGCCAAGAAGTTGAAGTATCCTTTAACATGGAATCACGCGAATATAACGGTCGCTGGTTTCACAACATTAATGCCTGGAAGATTGATAAAGTGAGTGCAGACGGCAATTTACCTGAGCCTCCACCTGAATTTGGCATGGGCGATATTCCACCTGAACCGGCAGATGATGCAGCAGGAGATCTACCGTTTTAAAGGATGAAGGATTAACGATTAAGGATTAATAGAAAATGCCATCTTTGTTTGAAACAGAGATGGCATTTTTGTTTGTTGTCACTTCCACAAAGAATTGTTGTCATTTCGAACACAGTGAGAAATCTGTACCAATGTGGTTGAGAAGTAACAGATTTCTCCTCATTCTTCGTCGAAATGACAATATTGAACTACCCCCGGGTAAACACCGGATTACCAACCTTCGATAAACGCGGATTATAAACATAACCTTCTGAATCAAAAGCCTGCAGGTCGTCCACGTTATTTATATCATTTTCAATGATAAAACGAGTCATCAGACCACGTGCTTTTTTAGCAAAAAATGAGATCATTTTGTACTGACCATTTTTCATGTCTTTAAACTGCGGCGTTACAATTTCAGCGTCAAGCTTTTTGGTGTCGATACTTTTGTAGTATTCGTTCGATGCCAGGTTGATTAGCACCTTGCTTCCTGATTCATCAATGGCTTCCTGTACTTTTGGCGTAATCTTGTTTTTCCAGAAAGCATACAAATCGGCCGAGCGCTGCACTTTTAGTTTTGTTCCCATCTCAAGGCGATACGGTTGCATTAAATCAAGCGGGCGCAAAACACCATAAAGACCGGAAAGAATCCGCAACTTCGACTGTAGTTTCAGCAACTGTTCTTCACTCAATGTGCCGGCTTCCAGCCCCTGAAAAACATCGCCGCTAAAAGCCAGAACAGCCTGTTTGGCATTTTCGGGCGTAAACGGCTGATGCCAGGTTTGAAATCGATCGTAATTCAATTGTCCCAGACTGGCGGAAACCCCCATTAACTCCGAGAGTTGTTTCGGTTTCATTTTCCGCAGTTTCGGAAGTAGCTTTTCCGACTCGTCGAGCATGTCGGGCATGGTGTACGTTGTGGTTACCGGTGGTGTTTTATAATCCAGCGATTTGGCCGGCGATATTACTATTAGCATTTGTTCTGATTTTCTTTTTCAAAATTAACAGAATTCCTTTTTTAAAGTTCAGCTCTTTGGTAGTTATTCATACAAAGACCGAAACACATAAAATGACTTCCAATGATACGTGCAGTGCAAAGATTTGTGTTAACGCACGGAAATATTAAAATGTTGGGCATCGGAAACACCAAACGATCATCTTACCACACCGTTTGTTCAATGCTAATCAGTTAATGATTAGTGCTATCTGCCCAATTTTTATATTGCGTATTTGATTTATTTGTGAATTAAGATTGGTCAATTCGTTTAACGCTATTGTTCTTTCAATGGATCATAAGACATCCAGTCAACCTCAAGCTCAAATCGTTCTTGTGGTTTTTCAATTGAAGTTGGTATGGTTTCGACCGGCCAGTTATCGGTATGCCAAAAATTCACTCGGTATAACGAACTGTTTTGAGGGATACCCATTTGCGAACCTTTATAATTCCATAAAACAATAGTATCGTTAGTCGCTGGATGAATCATCCACCATCTGATTGAATCTGAATACCAATCAAATCCATAGGTGTGAAATTGAGAAGAAGCATCAAATTCGTCTATAGGTTGAATTGTTTCAGGCTGACATTGAACACCGGTTAAAGGAGAGGAAGTACCTGTATGATTTTCTTTGGTACTGGTTTCATAAATAGTACCGCTGGCCATATTAATAACTCGTCCTATCCTTTTAAGTTTTCCGTGAAAACCTGTCCAGGTACCAATATAAATAATCTCCGGATCGGCAATAAGCCATTCAAAATCTATTTCGCTTAATCCGGCTAAAGTATCAGAGAAATAAGTAAAATAACCTACTACGGCACCCACGTTTGGTTGAACATCCCGCACATCAGCAACTTTTAAACGTGCGGCATAAGAACCAAAATGTGTAAAATTGTTTGAAATAATCTCAGGACCTTTTCCTGCCCCAGCTTCCTCATCCGGGTTAATTTTAAACAATAGAATATTGGTTCCGGGCTCTGTGGGAGATTCTATTCCAATTTTCCAGGTAAAATCAGCATTTTTCCCGGCAGAACCATATTTAAAAAGCTGTGAAGTTGAAGAATCAAAATCTTCGAAAAAAGAATTGTGATGTTTTTCCTGAGCTTGAAGGATTAAAGTGCTGCCAATAAAAGCAACTGTTAGTACGAATAGTAGTTTAATGGTTGTTATTCTCATGTTTAATAAAGTTTTGATTTAAGACAGAATTACCGGTGGTGTTTTATAATCCAGCGATTTGTCCCGCGATATCACGATAAGCATATGTTCTGATTTTCTTTTTCAAAATTAACAGCTTTTCTTTTTTAAAGTTCGGCACTTTGGTAGTTATTAGTCATAAAAAAGTTCCAAACAAAAAAGAACAGTTGTAATAGAACTTAATTCTGGCATAGAGCACTCTCGAAGACCATTAAATTAAAACAGTGATGCGAAATAATTAATTGTAGTATCTTTGCCGCGGTTTAGAACAAAAACAGAGGGGAAGCGTTTTGGTAGCAATGTGCTCTTTATCCACGGTTATTATTTTGTGAGCCCTTGTTTACCATAGAAAACAATAATGAAGTTTGAAGATTTAAAATTGCATCCGGCCATACTGAAGGCATTAAAGGATGAAAACTACTCGGAACCAACCTCCATTCAGGCGCAGGCAATTCCACTGGTATTAGAACGAAATGATGTTTTGGGTAGCGCCCAAACCGGCACCGGTAAAACGGCCGCTTTTGCCATTCCTATAATTCAGCATTTAATAAACAACACCCAACACGAAAAGGGGAAACGACGTATAAAGTCGCTGGTAGTTACCCCTACCCGCGAGTTAGCCATACAAATAGGCGAAAGTTTTAACGCGTATGGCAAGTACAGCAACTTGCAAAATGCTGTCATTTTTGGAGGGGTGCCGCAAAACCCGCAGGTACGACAACTGCAAAAAGGTATTGATATACTGGTTGCCACACCCGGCCGCCTGCTCGATTTAATCAGTCAGAATCATATTTCGCTGCGCGATGTGAAGTATTTTGTGCTAGACGAGGCCGACCGGATGCTCGACATGGGTTTTATTCACGACATAAATAAACTGCTGAAACTATTACCCAGGCAGCGGCAATCGTTGTTCTTTTCGGCTACTATGCCAACCAAAATAGTAAAGCTTTCGCAACAAATTCTGATGAATCCGAAAAAGGTGGCGGTGAACCCGGTTTCATCAACTGCCGAAACCATACAACAGCAAATCTATTTCACCAACAAAAGCGATAAAAAGGACTTACTGTTACACATTCTTAAGAACGATGAATTAGAGCAGGTACTCCTGTTTTCGAGAACCAAACATGGAGCCGACCGTATTGTACGCAACCTGCGGAATAAAAAAATCGAGAGTGCGGCCATTCATGGAGAAAAGAGCCAGAATCAACGCCAAAAAGCCTTAATGCAGTTTAAAAAAGGACAATTACGTGTATTGGTAGCCACCGATATTGCGGCAAGAGGTATTGATATTGACAAACTCCGGTATGTGATTAACTACGACATACCCAACGAGCCTGAAACCTATGTGCACCGTATTGGCCGATGTGGCCGGGCCGGCGAAGAAGGTGTGGCACTATCGCTTTGCGAACCGGAAGAAAATGCTTACGTGAAAGACATTGAAAAGTTGATAAAACTAAAAATCGATGTAGCCGGCAACAATCCTTTTCCGCAGACCGACAAGCCGATGAACGCCAGCGAAAAGAAAGAGTTTGAAGCAGAAAAAAAACGTAAACGACAGGAGTTTTTTGAAAACCGGAACAAAAAACGTGGTAATCAAAACCCGGGATTTAGACGGAAGAGAAGGTAAGAGTTGGTGGCTCCGCTGGTGCGTCCCGAAACTTCGGGAGGCGCGAGCGGGGTTTTGAATTGTTATTTCTTATTAATCAGTTTAGGTGGATTCTTTAGTGCCACTTTTACGACTTCATCAACAGAATCAACCGTGATTTCTTTTTTCTTGCAGTAATCACTTTCAAACCAATCCACAAGTAATTTCGAACCTTTACTTGCATTACATGACATACAACAAAGAGCTATATTATCAGTCCCATTAATTCTTATGTCATTTACAATATGTTCCCAAGATGGTTTGTCTTTCCGAGAGTTGTTATCAGATGAAAATACTATTCCGCAATAAACACATTTAGTATCCCTTTTTCTTACAATCGCCTCAACATCCGTTGGTATTCCCCACCGATTAGCCATAAAACTTCCAATTAATTATTTTATTCAAAGAAATCATTGTCCAATTCTTTCACTTCATATACTGCTTTGACTTGGATACCTACATTATACTGATGCATAAGATCAACTAACTTTAATCCATCAATCAAAATAATCGTATGATGCGCATCATGAGCCTTTTTAGTTGCTCTTGCATCAAAGGATGACGTGGTAACGAATACACCTTTCTGAGTGTCTCCGCTCATTGCTCCAATAAAATTACGGATGTCCTTTTCTCGAACTTTATTTTCTCCATATCGTTTGGCTTGAATATAAATTTTATCCAATCCAAGTTTGTCCTCATTGATTATACCATCAATTCCGCCATCTCCAGTTTTAGCTGTTTCAACAAAATCACCATAACCCATTTTTTTGAGCAAAATGAGAATTACTTTCTCAAAATAAAATGGATCTATTTCCTTCAGTCTCTCTAGCAATTCATCTTTAACTTGAATATCTATTTGGTTAAAACCTTCGTCGATCAAGTCTTGAGGCGATGCATTTTCAATTACCGAAGGAGTCGAATCCTTTTTAGAGTTTTCTTGATTATAAAACTCTAGGTAGTTTTCAGAATTTTCAACTTGCTTCAATGTCAATTCCGTTGTACTATACTTCTTCCCTTTCTCAGTAATTTTTACCAATCCTCTTTTGGGAAATTCGATATAACCACCCTTTTTTAGATATGATTTACCCCAAGCAATTCGGTTTATTATCAGAATGTCTCCACTTTTAGTTGTCTGTTCTAATTGCTCTTTTGAAAGTCCAGAATAGTATTGTTCAATGACTTTTTTATACATTTCTCTTGTTTTGAGAGTTTCGCCATTTTCTAGTACCTTCAAAATTGGTATAAATGTCTCATGAAATTTTGGTATCTCCATTGCTTGGTCGTTGATTCTTTTTTGTTTAAAGTTACTATTCTGTTTAACAAAAACAATATGGCTTTGGCGAAAAGAATGGGAATACAAAAGTAAGGGCTAAAGCCCATTTTGGGGCGGGAGTTCACTAACCCCAGGCTTAAGCCCGGGGTTAATCCTGGGCAACTACCTCGGGCTTTAGCCCGGCACCAGCGGCGCAGTATTGGCTAATGACAAGTGACTAAAGACAAGACTTACATCGCCAATCTTTGGAAACTGCAGAAAATAAAATTCTGAAGGGTATTAAAAGGTGTTTTATGATCGACGGTAATACACCTGATTTTATTAAAGAAATCAGTTAACAGACTGGTCATTGTATTTTCCGAGTACTGTTTTATTTCTATGCCGCTGCATTTTGTCGGGCCTTGTTCCGAGAAGGTTCCCAACACCAGGTAACCACCCGGCTTAACAAACGAACGGATGGTATCGACATAGTTACGGATCTCCTGCTTGCCGGTTAAAAAATGAAAGGCAGCCCTGTCGTGCCAGAAATCGTAGGTTTCTTTTGGCTGAAATCCTGCCGCATCAGCAACTATCCATTTTACCGTTTTGGCTTTTTCACCTAATCTCTGCTGTGCCTTTTTAATGGCTGTTTCAGAGATATCGAGAACGGTAATGTTGCTATAACCCATTTCCAGTAAACGATCCACCATAAAACTGTCGCCGCCGCCCACGTCAATAATTCGTGCCGACAGGGGCAGTTTAAACTCCTTCACAAATTGTAGCGATGTTGTTGGTGAAGCCTGAAACCAGCTCACCTCCGCGGTATCTTTGCTTTGATAGATCTCTTCCCAATGCTTTTTTCGGTCCATAATCGTTCTCTTTTTCTATTCTTTTGCCCGGGAAGAATTGCCGGCAAAATAATAAATATCATCGGGATTCTCAGATTTCGAATAAGAATAGTTTGTCTTGAAACGAAAATCAATCCCCCTTTAATTCCCCCTTCGCCAAGGGGGACAGCAGCCGCGTCCTCCTTTATTTAAAGGAGGTGTCCGTCGGTAGACGGGCGGAGGATTAGATGCTATTTGCGAAAGCCTTTTTCTATTCCAGCATCTTCAACATAATTACTCCACCTCATTCACCTCCAACACCACGCTGGTACTGCGCAGCGTAACGTGCGGATTAATGCCCACTTTCATAAGAAAATCGCCGGAATATACTTTATCTGAATCGATCCACGAGCGGCGTCCCGGGTAAACATTTAGTTCTTTTACAGTGTATTGTTTGGCAGGATTGAGGCCGGCAAACTTAACAGGAAGCACAGAGGCCGTTTGTTTGTACCTGAAATTCGAGAGGTAGTTAAACACCACTGCCCTGCTCTTTTCCTTGTTTACATACATCAGCGAGGCAAAATCGTTTTCGTACGGACTTACCAGACGGTACATATCGCCATGCCACACCACATCTTTAAACGAGTGATAATTCTGCACGGCCTGTTTGGCAAATTTCATATCGTTTTCGCTGAGCTCGTGAGCCACAATATCGAAACCCAGTTTACCCATGCTGGCCACATCAACACGATATTTTAGCGGAAGATCGCTCCAGTCGGTAACGTGGCAATCGGTAACGATCGAAGGAAAGAAATACGAATAATTCCACTGCATAAACACGCGCTCCAGCGGATCGGTATCGTCGCTGGGCCAAAACTCGGTAAAGTATTTAAACAACTCGTAATCGCCGCGGCCGCCACCACCCGAGCACATCATAATCGGCACTTTCGGGAATTTCTCCCGCACGCGTTCCATTACATTGTACAGGCCCTTGGTGTATTCGGTGTAAATGTGCGTTTGCGGAATACCCTCTTTTTCGAGATACGCCGAGTGTGCATTGTAAATTACCGAGTTGCAATCCCACTTAATAAAAGCCAGCTCCGGATTTTCTGTCAGTAAGTTATCCACCACGCCAAAAACAAAGTCCTGCACTTCTGGGTTCGACAGATCCAACACCAGCTGGTTACGGAAATATTTCTCGGGGCGCTCCGGCTGACGTATCACCCAATCGATATGATTCTCATACAATTCACTTTTCGGATTTACCATCTCCGGCTCAATCCAAATACCAAATTTTACACCCTCCTTTGTAGCTTCTTCCACCAGGTAACCAATTCCGTGCGGCAGTTTCTTTTTGTTTTCCTGCCAGTCGCCCAAACCTGCATTGTCGCCGTTGCGCGGGTATTTGTTGGCAAACCAGCCATCGTCGAGCAAAAACAAATCAACACCCAGTTCTTTGGCATCTTTAAACAGGGCGGTAAGCTTGTCTTCATCAAAATCGAAGTAAGTCGCCTCCCAGTTGTTCAGCAGTGTAAGGCGTTCGCCGTTGCCATCCAGAACACGGTAATCGCGTGCCCAGCTGTGCAGGTTTCGGCTGGCTTCGCCGGTGCCTTTGTGCGACACCACATAAACCAACCCGGGCGTTTTAAACACTTCGCCCGGCTGTAATTCATATTCCGATGCAAACGGATTAATGCCGGCAATAAAACGCACATTGCTCTGCGGATCTACTTCAAAATCATAACGAAAGTTCGAGCTCCACGCCAACTGCCCCAACACCACTGTTCCGTTGTTCTCGGCAGCTTTGCCATCAAACGAAAGGATAAAATTGGGCGACTGCAGCAAAAAAGCACGTGTTCCCAGTTTCGAGTCGATTGACTTTATTCCGCGGGTCAGTTTTTCCTCGTTGCGCTGCATTTCTTTTGCCCACTCGTTGCCATAACTGGTAAGGTAAAACTCATTGCCGGTAAAAAACAGGTTGGCCGATGCAAACTTTTTCAGCGTTACGGCATCATCCTGGTTGTGTTGTATCTCGGTCCATTGTTCAATCACATTCTCTTTGGTCCACGCCTTGTAAAAAAGCTTCACCTGAAACTGGTATTGTGCATCTTCCAAAACAATGGTCGTCAGCACCGCATTATCCGAAGTCGTTTCGGCAGAATGGCTCACATATTTCAACTCCAGCGAAGTATTTCCATCACTTTGAATCACCTCAATAGCCGGCTCCACCAGGTTCCAGGTACCGGATGAGGTGTACGTGGCATTGTTAATTGCACTGTTGTTATCGCTTAGATTGTAACCTCGTGCCACCGCGGCATACTCCGATTCATTGGCCAGCGGTTCGCCAAAATACACGGTATTTAAACGGCCGTCGCGTGATGTTTGCAACAACATCAGGTTGTCGTTGGTTGAAATGGGAATGATCGTTTCCTGCGCATAAACAGCAGCAGACAGCAACAGAACGATTGTTAACAGATATATTCTTTTCATGATCTCCGGATTTGATTGTTTCTATTAGAATGACGAAGATATTTGGGAAAGTACCTACACGGCAGTTTTGCGTTCAGAGTTAAAAGCTTAGCAAAAAAGATTTAATAAATTGTGATTAATAAAATATGCTCCCTTACATACTTTGCTGCAACATGCTTATCGATTGTTGGATGCTTGCCCGGTCTTGTTCCGAGATACCTTCAACCTTTAGTGCATTTTTATACAATTGCAGCGCTTTGTCTTTGTTGCCTTCCTGCAGATAAATCTGCGCCAGATAACCTGTTGCAGAAAGGTATTCGGGCGATTTGCTGATCACTTTTTCCAAGGTTTTTTTAGCAGTCGAAGTCTGTCCGTTTTGCATTTGATAATACGCCAGCGTATACCCGTAATCAGGATTTTCGGGCCGTGCTTTATAGGCCAATTCGGCATATTTTACCGCTCCGGCCAAATCGCCGTGCTGCGCTACAATCACACTCAGGTTTTTGGCGGCAACGGGTTGGTTTTCGGGATTGGCTTCCAGCGCTGTTCGTAAGGCCTTTTCGGCTTCATCCAATCGTCCCTGCTCGGCCAGCAGTAAGCCCAGGTTCAGGTTGGCAGCTTCGTTCTTTGGCTCGTATTCCAGTACTTTCTTCAGATTCTCCTCGGCTTTTTCGTTGTTGCCCACATACGAATACAATACACTGCTGTTGATTAACGGCAATACCGCCGGAGGATATAAACGGGCAGCTGTTTCGTACGAATTCAAAGCTTCTGTTGCTTCTCCTTTGTTCTGATGATACAAACCAAGGTTATAGTGATTGCTCCAGTTGTCCTGGCGCGAAGTCATCGATGTTACATATTCCTTTTCGGCAGCGGCAATTATTGTTTGTTCTTCTGCGGTAAACTCATCCTGAGGGAAAGTTAAAATGGCATTGGCGGCCTGTATGCGCACCAAACGAATATCATCCTGACAAGCTTTCAGTAAGGCCGTTTTCACTTCATCGGTAAATATGCCTCCCAAACCGTACGCCGCCGACGAGCGCACCAGTTCCGATTCGTTACTCAAAGCATCAATCAGCACACCGGCTTTCGATGCGTCGGGATAATTTCCCAACAAACGGATAAGTGAATTGGCCACTACATCATCGGTTTTTGGATTGCGGATGGTTGCGAACATCTTATCCACATTTTCCCATTTCATGTCGCGGGCTTCTTTTATCAGTTGTGCCCATCGTAAGGTTTCTTCCTGGTAATTGCCATTTGGGCGCGCCTTTACAATTTTATTGGCCCACTCGGGCGATTTATCTTTATGACACAAATTACAGGCATTTGGCGAACCAAACTTAATGGTAGCCTCAGGCATTGGCGGACGGAACGAGTGATCGCTACGCAGAAAGCGGCCAACAAACTCGCGCTTTGGCATGTGACAACTCAGGCAGGTTAGCCCTGCCGAAGCCGGATGCCCGGTATGCGTTTCCAAATCTTCGGTGCGGTTATTATGGCATTTCAAACAAGCCTGGTTAGGATTATCCTTATTTCGATCACGGCCACTTGACGTATGACAGGTAACACAATGCAGCTCGCTATTTTCGGCACACGGGTTCATCATCCACTCGGTCAGGGTGTAATTCTCTCCCAATGAACGGCCATCGGGATAAAAGTCACGATCCTCCAGCGTAGTCAGGTTATAGTTATCGAAATACTTATCGCCGGGCATGTAACTTGGTGTAATAGGATTCATTTTCGCATGACAAGGCGAACAGGATGCCACATGCTGCTCCTGTGTAAATACTTTTGTACTTATCAGCCCCAGCTCATCGGCTTCCTCGCCTTCTTTTAATGCTTTGAAAATACGCACGTGCTCGCCTGCCGGTCCGTGACAGGTTTCGCAATTAATTCCGGGTTCCTTCCAGGTGGTATGATAGGTATCGGTTGCCAAATCGAAGTTGGTACTCAACTGGCTGATGTGACAGCTGTAGCAACCGGTGTTAAAGGCAAACATATCGTCTTTCCAGGGTAATGCTTCATCATCGGGCATATCTCCACCAAAATGGCGCATACCGGCCATGGGGTAATTAAACCACTCTTTGCGGTTGGCATCAAAAGCCAGCGGAATATTCTGCAGTTTCCCTTTCTCAAAGGGTGTAAGGAAAGTATACACATTATGTCCGCCCATTGCCCAAATTACGTCGTAGGTTTTTAGCAGTTCGTTGCCATCGCGCTCGTACAATACCATGGTTGAATCTTTAAACTCCACCTGAAACAGGTGCCCTTCCACGTCAATGGGTTCGCTATCGGGTAACTGATGCTCTGCCATAAAGGCCGCGTTTATCGGCATCATTGCCTGTGCGTGATACGATGGTTCCCAAAGCTTATAGAAGTTCTCGTGACACTCGATACAACTTGCCGATCCGGTAAATTCGTTATTTACCTCTTTTGGTTTTTGCTTACACGAAATTGCCGCTAACATTACTGCAACAACAACTAATAGTTGAGATTTCCGGAAATTCATAATTAAATATTTAGTATCACTTCGTTGATGGAGCAAGATACAAATTTCAACATGTTGATCACAAAAAAAGCAGCTTATTCATAATGAGAATAAACTGCCTGTGGTATTATTAGCGTTAGTTAGTTTCTCGGATAAAACACCGAATTGAAGAAAGTCTCCATTTCGTTGACGTAATAAACACCGTATTTTTTAAATGTTGCTTTGGTCCGGTCGTCCGGTTTCCAATCGAAGAAAGCATGTCCGGCACCGCCTACCTGTACATACTGCACCCGTTGTCCGGCTTCCACCAAAGCATCAACATAACGTTTAACGCCATCGTCGGGTATTAAAGCGTCTTTTGTTCCGCGGGTAAGGTAATGCGGAATTTTACGCTCCTCTGCATTCGGGATATTGCTCAATGGCGCAATTGCTTCTTTCCAGGTATCGTCGGCTTTCGGATCTTCGGAATAATGATTCAGCCTGTCGCTACCAAATACACCGTAACTTGGTGCAGCCGCTTTAATAGCCTTCATCATTTCAGAACGCACCTGGTCAACCGTTTTATTTTTTGGAATATACGACGGCATAAACTCAAACACGCCTTCGGTTTTGCCAAAACCTCCGTCGCCAATTTTGTTGGGCATGGTTCCGGCCACTGCCGATAAATGACCTCCGGCGCTGTCGCCGGTTACAGCGATTCGGGTTGGGTCGCCACCATAATCTGCTGCGTGTTCCATAATGTGGGCAATGGCGCCAAACACATCACCAATGATGTCGGCCATGGTATTTCCAACCTCGTCGCCATCGCTGTTTCCTGCCCAACGATAATCAATACTAAAAACAACATATTTGCCGTCTTTTGTTAATTCGCGGGCCATTCCGCGCATAATATCTTCGGTATTCCAAATCCAGCCTCCCCCATGAATGATAATAATACAAGGCAGGTTACGGGCACCTTCCGGGGCAAATACATCGTATTTTAATTGTTTAACGCCTGGTTTGGCATACGGAATATTTTGAGCAACCATCAGGTGGTTTACTTCATCTTTTTCGATAAACGATGCGCCCAGTTTTGTATCCTGGTTGATCACCACCTCGTAGGACGATGCCATACATTCGTGTTACATATCGCCCCACATTCCTTTTACAGAGTAGTAAACCGCATCCAGTGCAAAGTTCTTATCCGGTTTTGCAGATATGGTTAATACTGTTCCTTCGGAAACCTGCCCATTATCAGGAATAGCCGGTTCTATTTTTATCTTTCCGTTTTTTACTTCGTCAACGGTTACACGAAATGTGTTTTGTGCTTGCAAAATTCCTGAACACGCCATCACGATCAGGAAAACAAGAATAAGCGATTTTTGAATCATCGGGTTTCGTTTTAATTATTGAATTGCTTACGATTTATAAATTTAGGTTTTACAGATAAACGAACTTATTTTTAGATGCTGTTCTTGAACATCTGTCTCACCGGCAGTTGATAATTATGCAGCAAACTTACGACTTCAGCTACCAGTATTTCCAGTATTCAATTCGTGGATTGGCTTTTACCTTTTCCTTGTACTCCTCAATAAATTTCTGGTTCAGCTCATCGTTGTCACCATACTTTTTGCGCAATTCTTCCAGCTGAATATGTAGTTGTGCCTGAACATCCGCATAAGCCGGATCGTCGTAAATATTATTCATTTCCATCGGATCTTTCTCCAGGTCGTACAATTCCCAATCGTCGATGTCGTAGTAGAAGTGAATGAGTTTGTATTTATCGGTGGTAATTCCATAGTGGCGCATTACCGCGTGCTCCGACGGATGTTCGTAGTAATGATAGTAGTGTGCATCGCGCCAGTCGGCAGGAGTTTCGCCATTAAAAATCGGTAGCAGACTTTCTCCCTGCATTTCTTCCGGAATTTCAGCACCGGCAACATCAATCAACGTTTCTGCAAAATCGAGGTTCGAAACCAAATCGTTGTTCACCGATCCGGCTTTAATTACTCCGGGCCAGCTAACCAACAATGGTGTATTTAACGACTCTTTATACATCCAGCGTTTATCAAACCAACCGTGTTCGCCCAGGTAAAATCCCTGATCGGACGAATAGATAACGATCGTATTTTTATCTAAACCCGATTCTTTGAGGTAATCCAGCAATTTTCCAACACTTTTATCGACAGCCGAAATACATGCCAGATAATCGCGCATGTATCGCTGATATTTAAATCGCACCAATTCTTTTCCGGTAGGATTTTCTTCTCTGAACTTTTCATAGATTGGCTGATAAACAGCCTCCCACTGTTCTTGTTGCTCTTCGGTGTAACCGGCGCGGGGTTTGTCGGTCATTTTCAAATCGCGGTCGATAAACATGGTATTGGCAATAGTCATGTTGTTTTTTGCCGCCGCATCGCGGGTATCGTAATTATCAAACAATGTTTCCGGCTCGGGGAAAGTGGTGTTCTCATACATTCCCAGTTCATTGGGCCCGGGTTCCCAGGGGCGGTGAGGTGCTTTGTGCCACATCATTACCATAAACGGCTGCTCCGATTCTTTTTCGCTTTCCAGCCAGTTAATTGTTTTGTCGGTAATAATTTCGGTGGTGTACCCTTCCATATTGTACTCTCCCTCCTGGTTTATGAAGCGTGGATTGTAATAGCGGCCCTGCCCTGGAAGAATATCAAAATAATCGAAACCGGTTGGCGTACCTCCCAGATGCAACTTACCAATTACCGCAGTTTTGTACCCGGCCTTTTGCAGCACTTTAGCGTACGAATTCTGACTAAAATCAAAATGCGAGCCTCCGGTGTTATCAATAAAACCGTTTAAATGACTGTATTTTCCACTAAGAATTGTTGCCCGCGAAGGACCGCAAATTGAATTGGTAACCATACACTGGTTAAAACGCATTCCACCCTCGGCCAGCCGGTCGATACTTGGAGTTGGCGCCAGTTTGGCCAACGGACCACCATAAGCACTAATGGCCTGAAAAGCGTGGTCGTCGCTCATGATGAAGACAATATTTGGTCGCTGTTTGCTTTCTTCTTTCTGCTGATTGGCACAACCAAAACCTGTGAAAGCAACTAAAACAAGGATTAAAATTCGTTGTGAAATAATTTTGACAGTCATGTTTTGCTATTTAGTTAGTTTAGTTGATTTGCAGCTAAAAATAGTGATTCTGTTTTGATCGCCAATTCAACTGCCACTCCTTTTCGGGCTTTGTTCGCGTGTTTTGTATCCGAATATTTAAATTTTCGTACATTCGGAAAAATTTCAAATCCATGATTATAGGTATTCTGAGAGAAGGGAAAACACCTCCCGATAAGCGTGTTCCGCTAACCCCGCAACAATGTGTGGAAGTGCAACAAACATTTCCGCATGTTTCAATTGTTGTTCAACCCAGCCCCATACGAAGTTATAAAGACGAAGAGTACAGTGCTTTGGGTATTCCGTTACAGGAAGATCTTTCGGATTGCGATGTTTTACTGGGCGTAAAAGAGGTTCGTATCGAGGATTTTCTGCCCGGAAAAACGTACCTGTTTTTCTCGCACACGATAAAAAAACAAGCGTATAACCGGAAGTTGTTACAAACCGTTTTAGAAAAAAATATTCAGCTGGTTGATTACGAAGTGTTGACTGACAAAGAAGGATTCCGCATCATCGGGTTTGGTCGTTTTGCCGGCCTGGTTGGCGCTTACAACGGCTTCCGTGCTTTTGGTTTGAAATACGATTTGTTTGACCTGAAACCGGCACACGAATGCGAAGACCTCGAGGAAATGTTGCAACACCTCGACGAGGTAACTCTGCCACCGATAAAAATTGCGCTTACCGGCGACGGACGCGTGGCACAAGGTGTTTTGGAGATTCTGAACCACATGAATATTATGCGGGTTTCGCCCGAGGCCTATTTAAATGATGAGGAGCCGGAACAAGCCATTTATGTACAACTGCTGCCCGGAAACTATGCCAAACGTATTGATGGAGAACCGTTTGATCTGATGCATTTTTTCAATAACCCGACGCTATACGAGAACAGCTTTCATCCGTTTGCAGAAGCAACCGATATGTTGATCGCATCGGCTTACTGGGATCCAAAATCACCGGTACTTTTTACTGCCGATGAGATGAAGGAAGATAAGTTCCGCATCGGAGTGATCTCGGATATTACCTGCGATATTGAAGGTTCCATTCCATCGACAAAACGTGCAGCTACAATTGCCGATCCGTTCTACGATTATAATCCGCAAACCGGAGAATTGGAAGAAGCTTTCTCGAATCCGAACAATGTATCGGTGCAGGCGGTGGATAACCTGCCTTGCGAGCTGCCGAAAGATGCATCGCTTGATTTTGGGAAAAACCTGATCGAAAAAGTATTTCCAAGTTTATTTGGTGAAGATACCGACGGAATTATCCAACGCGCTTCTATTACAAAAGACGGTGCACTTACCGAAAAATTCTCCTATCTGCAGGATTTTGCCGACGGGAAATAGAATTGCTCGCTGATTGCGCTGATTCGCCCAGATTCCAAAAATAAGGCCCCGGTCTGTATTCATTTAGAATAAGCAGGCCGGGGCTTTATCTATCCTGATTTTTTCTTCCGCGTGATCTGCGTAATCTGCGAGAAACAAAAAAACAAACGCCGATCCAATATTATGGACCGACGTTTTACTCACTCTCCCTTCACCATCCGTCAGTTTGACGGACTTCTCACACTACTTAGTCTTTGCAAGAAAACGCCAAATACCACGTTACTCTCGGTTTGAAAACAGTCGCTTACCAAAGTAAACTCCCTGATTTTCAAACCTTCGAAAGCCTTATCTTTGACGTTTTCTTCTCAAAGACTTACGCATTTGTGCATTTTCTTACAGGCACTACTTAATCAGTTCAACACTGCGCTTCACAAATTGATCCAGATCGGCACCTTTTAACAGGCCGTTCGCCAACAGCGCCAGATCAACCATTTGTTTTGCCAGTTTATTCTTTTTACCAAATCCGGAAAGCTCTTCGCGTTTTGCTTCTTCCAGTTTCGCCAGCTCCGCATTTAGTGTTTCCAGCTTTTCTTTGTCAGCTGCCGGAATCTCCTCGTCTTTTTTGCCTTCTTTAGTTTTCTCCAGACCGGCAATTTCCTCTTTCTGATTAGTAATTTTTTCGGTCATTTCTTCCAGTTTGCCACCCAGCTTTTTGTCTTTGGCATCCAACACCTTTTTCACCAGCGGGTGAGCAATGTTTACTACCAGGTTCAACGAGTCGGGCAGGTCGCCATACATACTCATTCCACCCTGAGCGGCGCTCATATCTTTCATACGGCGCATAAACTCGTTACGGGTAATTACCATCGGCGAACCGTTTTCACCCAAATCCTGGAAATCAACAATGTAAGTATGATCGTTATTTTGTGGGCAAACTGCCTGGAATACCGGCGACAACTCTTGTTTTTGCTCCCAGGTCCACTCTTCTTTTGCGGTATCTTCTTTTCTAATCAGGTTTTCAACCACGTCAGAGTCAACACGCACAAAACGTTTGTCGGTGTATTTCTGCTCAAATTTATTAATCAGGTGAGGTGCCAGCACGTCATCCAAAATCAACACATCGTAACCTTTGTTTTTCGCTGCTTCAACAAAAGTGTATTGTTCTTCAACATTGGTTGTGTAAAGGTAAATGGTGTTGTTATCCTTATCAGTCTGGTTTTCTTTTACCAGTTTTTCGTATTCTTCCCAGGTGAAATACTTGCTCTCACTATTTTTCAACAGGAAGAAATTCATTGCACGATCGTTGAATTTCTCCTCGGTCAACATTCCATACTCGATGAAGATCTTCAGGTCGTCCCACTTGCTTTCAAAATCTTCGCGGTTGTCTTTATAAATCTGGTGCAAACGATCGGCCACTTTTTTATTGATGTGGCTGCTGATCTTTTTCACATTCGAATCGCTTTGCAGGTACGAACGCGACACGTTCAACGGAATATCCGGAGAGTCGATCACACCGTGCAACAATGTCAAAAATTCAGGAACGATTCCTTCAACCGAATCGGTAACAAAAACCTGGTTGCTGTACAACTGTATCTTGTTTTTCTGAACCTCGAAATTGTTTTTGATTTTTGGGAAATACAAAATACCTGTCAGGTTAAACGGGTAATCAACATTCAGGTGAATATTGAATAACGGCTCGTCGCCCATCGGGTATATTTTCCTGTAGAAGCTTTTGTAATCCTCGTCTTTTAAATCGGCCGGCATTTTTGTCCAGGCCGGAGCAACATCATTAATCTGATTGTCTTCGTCAGTATCAACCTGCTGCCCGTCTTTCCAGTCTTTTTTCTTTCCGTAAATTACCGGGACAGGAAGGAATTTACAGTACTTATTCAGTATATCCGAAATTTTTGCATCATCAAGAAAACCTTTTTCCTCTTCGCTGATGTGCATTACAATGTCAGTTCCAACGTTTTCCTTTTCTATCTCTTCCAGTTCGTATTCAGGACTTCCGTTACAGCTCCATTTTACTGCCTGCGAACCATCTTTGTAAGATTTTGTGATTACATCTACTTTTTCCGACACCATAAACGAACTGTAAAAACCCAATCCGAAATGCCCGATAATCGCATTTGCATCGTCTTTGTATTTGTCAAGGAATTCGTTGGCTCCTGAGAAAGCAATCTGGTTGATGTACTTCTCCACCTCTTCAGCAGTCATCCCGATACCGTTATCCGAGACGGTAATTGTTTTAGCTTCGGTATCCAGTTTTACAACCACTTTAGCCTCGCTTACATCTCCATTGTACTCGCCTTTTCCGGCAAGTGTTTTTAGTTTTTGTGTTGCATCAACGGCGTTTGATACAATCTCACGCAAAAAAATGTCGTGATCAGAATAAAGAAACTTTTTAATAATTGGGAAAAGATTCTCGCTGGTTACTCCAATTTTTCCTGTTTGCATTTTTCTATATTTTAAATTTTACTATCAATTTTTACGCTCGCCAAAAGTCAAACGCTGTGCCATTCGTTATTTGTGACGAATTGACAGAATCCTGCACATTAAAACCTAAAATATGGCGGAAAACTGATTTTTACCCTATATTTAATTCACCCAAACACGTTTATTTTGTGTCTTCTATTAAAATGGGATATATGGGTAGTCTTGAAAAATATTTTGAAAAATTCAGGAACAATATTGTTGGGATCGATCAGGAATTTGAAACTCCTTACGGCAAAATGAAAATTAATTATGGCGATTGGATTGCCAGTGGCCGTTTGTACCGCCCTATCGAGTGTAAAATTACCGATGAGATTGGACCTTATGTTGGCAACACCCACACCGAAACCAGCGAGACCGGAATACGCATGACGCATGCTTACCATAAATCGCATCAGCTGATAAAACAACATGTAAATGCCGGGCCGAATGATATTATTATAACTGCCGGTTTCGGGATGACTGCCATTATCAACAAATTTCAGCGAATTCTGGGTTTAAAATACTGTGGAAAAGTGGCAGGCAAAACATGTATTGCCGAGCGCGAAAAACCGGTAGTTTTTGTTACGCATATGGAACACCATTCGAACCATACTTCGTGGTACGAAACCAGTGCCGATGTTGTTGTTGTTGAACCCGGCGATGGATTGTTAATCGACACAGAGAATCTGCGTAAAGCTCTGGAAAAATATAAAGACCGCCCATTTAAAATTGGCTCGTTTACAGCTTGCTCGAATGTAACCGGAGTGCGTACGCCTTATCACGAAATGGCAAAAATAATGCATGAATACGGTGGTGTTTGTTTTATCGATTTTGCGGCCTCGGCACCTTACGATGAGATAAACATGCATCCGGAAGATCCGATGGAAAAACTGGATGCTGTAATGTTCTCGCCACACAAATTTTTGGGTGGCCCCGGCTCATCGGGCGTAATTGTTTTTGATGTCAGCATGTATAAAAATACCGTTCCTGATAATCCGGGAGGAGGAACCGTTGACTGGACAAATCGCTGGGGAAAATATAAGTATGTTGACGATATTGAAGCCCGTGAAGACGGAGGAACTCCCGGCTTCCTGCAATCGATACGCACAGCACTTTGTTTTGATTTGAAAGACCAAATGGGGATTGAAAATATCCGTAAACGTGAAGAAGAACTGCTGGAGCGTGCATTTAAAGGGCTTGATAAAATTGCAGGTCTGAATATTCTGGCCGACAACGTACGCGACCGCCTTGGCGTAATTTCGTTTTATGTGGAAGGAATTCACTACAATTTGCTGGTGCGCTTGCTCAACGACAAATACGGTATTCAAACTCGCGGAGGTTGTGCCTGCGCCGGAACATACGGACACTTTCTGTTGGAAGTATCGCTGGAGCAATCGGAGGAAATTACGGATAAGATCAATCACGGCGACCTGTCGGATAAACCGGGATGGGTGCGCTGGTCGCTTCACCCTACAATGACCGATGAAGAAGTTGATAGTATGATAGAGGCATTAAATGATATTGTTTCGAACATTAACGAATACGAGAAAGATTATAACTACGTAAATCGTACCAACACGTTCTGGCACAAAGATGAAAAAGATGATAAGGAATTGTTGAACAAGTGGTTTACACTCGAACACGAGTAATCGATCAAACCGCTTCTATTTTCGCTTACCCAATTTAGTCGCTACAAAACTGATTATAAGTATTTGTATCGGGTGGAAAATCATAATCGGCAGCAACATTATTCCGGTAGCTGCCGACTGCTGAAACAATATTTTGGCAAAAACAGTTCCGTGCACCAGGGACTTTTTTGTTCCACAAAATTGTGTCGTAATCTGATCCTCGATCGTAAATCCTAATAACTGAGACACTTTAAACGTTAGGAAATAGATCGCACAAAAAAGTAGGATAACGGCCATTAAAATCAGAAAAAGATCAGTGGCATCAACAGCACTAAAAACCTTGTTCTCGAATGAATGCGAAAAGCTTTTGAAGATAATCAGCAGGATCACCGATTTATCGAATAAAGTAAGGTATCGACTGTATTTCCGCGCGTAATCACCCCAAAAACGTTGCAGAAAAACACCGACAATAACAGGCAGCAAAATTTCCGTAAGCAGTTTAAAATAGATCTCGCCAAGGTTAAAATCAATGGTAGTCTGCTTTAAAAAAAGTCCCATCCAAAGCGGCGTTATCACAATACCGATCAACCCCGAAATACTCGCGTTAAAAATGGCAGCCGGAATATTTCCTTTAGCAATTGAAACCATCACCACTGACGAAGACACTGTTGACGGTAGTGCCGCCAAAAACAAAAAAGCCAGCCAGATGGTTTGTCCGTTTTCGGTTTTTATAAACGGGTAAAAAGCAAGAACAATTAATGGAAAAACCAAAAAGGTAGTTGTCTGTACCACAACGTGAAGCTTCCAATTTCTGAGTCCCATTTTTATATCGCGCGGACTCAGTTTTAATCCATAGAAAAAGAAAATCAGCGAAATCCCAATACTCGCAATTAAATCAAGCGGAACACCACTTTCCGGGCTTCCAATTCCGGGGAAAAACCAGGCCAGAATAATAACACCGATAATGGCTAAAACGAATTTATCTATCTTCATTATATAATAGTAGTAAAATTACAGCGTCAAAACATGCGCTGCTGTGTCAGTAAAAATACCCTCGAAAATTTCTTTTCCAAAATAAATATGAAGCGAAGGATTTGAAATCTCATTTTAGTAACACCATTTCAATTGATTTTCTACCTTTGAAAGGTATGACAAAGAAATACGAAAACGGACTGGTTTTAAGTGGTGGTGGCACGCGTGGTTTTGCCCATCTTGGTGTTATTGCGGCGCTCGACAAACTGGGTATTCAGCCCGATGTTATTTCGGGGGTTAGTGCCGGTGCCATTGTTGGAGCTTTTATTGCCGCCGGAAAATCGCCCGAAGAGGTACGCGATAATTTTAAACGCGGATGGTTTTTTCAATACACCAAAATTCACTTTCCGGTTGATGGTTTACTCAAGCTCGATGGTGTAAAGGAAATTCTGGAAAAAGAAATAGCTATTGAAAATATCGAAGACCTTAAAATACCGTTTTATGTTTGTGTGTCGAACCTGAACAAGGGAACTGTTGAATACCGCAACACAGGAAGCCTTGGCGACACGGTGCTGGCCTCGGCATCTATTCCGGTTATTTTTGCACCGGTTGAGCTGGGCCGGTATTTATATGTTGATGGTGGTTTAATGGATAACATCCCCGTTGCACCAATCCGAAAAGATTGCCAACGTATAATTGCGTCAAACATCAGCCCCATCAACCCGAAAGCCAAAATGAAAAACCTCATACAAATTGCCACACGAACGGTTTATATGAGCGTGAATCAAAAACTGGAAGAAATAAAAAAGCAGGTAGACGTTTATATTGAACCCAAAGGAATTGACGAATACGATGTGTTTCAGCGAAAACACGCCGATGAGTTATTCGACCTGGGCTACAAAAAAACGCTGGAAGTTTTGAAATAAAAAAGCCGTTCCGGAAAATCCTGAAACGGCTCAGCACATATTTCTATATTATCTAGTCAAATAAATTCTCATCCCTGATGATCATCAAAATTGCCGAATGCGGCAGAATAATGTACTTCTCGTTATTAAATTCAATTTCGTGCCCGCTTTTATTTAAATAGACAGCCAGGTCGCCAATGTGCGTTTGTAACGGCACATATTTCACTTCTTCCTTTTTATCTTTCCACGCTTCGTCTTCTTCGCTCACTGCCGGAATAGGGTAACCCGGCCCAACTTTTACGATATACCCGCTTTGCACTTTTTCGTTCTCCTGAACCGATGGCGGCAAATACAAGCCCGACTTGGTTTTTCCCGACGGATTTTTTGGTTTAACCAAAACACGGTCGCCTACCATTATAAATTTTTCCAGATCTTTTTCTTCAATTACTAACGACATAAACAATCATTTTTTATGTTGACAAAGATACAAGTTTTCGATGTTGCCGTGAAAAAAGTTAATCGATGAAAAAATTTTTTCCAAAGAAATGAAAGTATCCCCTCAAACAAACATTCTTTTTCATTCGTATTATCTAACTTTTTATTCGATTTTTCCATAAAATACAAACAAGCTCAACTACTTGACTTTCTGTCTCTTACTAACTTTCGATAAAATATTTTCAAAAAAATATACTACTTTGTTTTGCATAGTACCATTTTTTGTACTTATATTTGCAATACAAAGTTCAGGTTTTAAACTAGTACATTTTTAAAAAAAGTTCTAAATTTTTGTAACGAATTAAATTTTTGGTCGTCTTAATATCGAAAACAAGAAAACAGAACGAGAAAACAAGAAACAAAAAAGTCGAAGCAACAAAACAAGAAAACAAAAACAAAAGCAGGAGGCAAAGTCATGAAAACAACAAACAATGTTCAGAAAGCAATCACAAAATCACTGGCGGTTATTATTAGTTTGGTTTTGATCAGCATTACAGTAAATGCACAGGATTTTTGGAGAACCGTAATGGAAAACAACAGCTTCAGCCAAATAGCCATGGCAATGACAGATAACACTGAAGCTAGCTCAGCATCAGCAGATGCTTCATCAACAACAGATATGAGTGCCTATGCCAAGTATGCAGCAGTTGAAGCAGAAGAAGCATTGGATGTAGAAAACTGGATGCTTGCCGAAAACAATTTCTTTACAACAGTAGAAGTAGCAACAGAAGCAGAAAACGCACTTGAAGTGGAAAGCTGGATGATGAACGAAAGTTACTTTGATGGAATGGCAAGCTACTTCAAAGTAGAAACCGAAGCAGCATTGGAATTGGAAGACTGGATGCAAAATACCGACTACTTCGGAGTTCTAACAGTAGACGTTGAGGAAGAAACAGAAGGAGCTATGGAACTGGAAGCATGGATGACAGACGCAAAAACATGGAACATCTAATTACGAATAACTCATTTTAATAAAAAAACCGCTGCTCTTTAATTAGAGCGGCGGTTTTTTATTGCTTCTTTTCTGTCATTTCGAACGCATTTAAAAACCTGTTTAATCAGAGCTTTACAGCTACAGATTTCTCCTCATTCTTCGTCGAAATGACAAAGTCTTTAAAGGAGTGATCTAGGTTATTGGATAATCGCCGTGAATATCTGTAAGTACTTCACAACCGGTTGGAGTTACCAAAATAGTATGTTCAAACTGTGCCGACAGTTTGCTATCTATCGTACGGGCGGTCCAGCCATCATTTTTATCAATTACCGCTTTTGGTTTTCCCTGGTTAATCATCGGCTCAATGGTAAAAATCATTCCGGGTTTCATTTCCGGTCCTGTGTTTCTTCGTGAGGCATGATCGACCTGTGGTTCTTCATGAAAATCAACCCCAACACCATGTCCGCAAAACTCATATACAACACTATATCCCTGCGCTTTTGCATAACGCTGAATAACAAATCCTATATTCCCAAAACGGTTGCCCGGTTTTACCTGCTCAATTCCGAGGTCGAGACAGTGGCCGGTAATGTCAATCAAATCTTCAGCCTCCTTACTTACATCTCCCACCGTAAACATACGCGATGTGTCGCCATAGTAGCCATTTAAAATGGTGGTGACATCTATATTCAAAATATCCCCTTCTTTTAATACGGTTTGTTTTGAAGGAATACCATGGCAAATCACGTTATTTAACGAAATACAACTTGATTTAGGATAACCGTTATATCCTTTAGTCGCAGGAACAGCTCCATGGGAACGAATAAATTCCTCCACTTTATCATCGATAAATTCTGTGTTTACTCCTTCTTTTACAAACTGCTCAGCAAAATCAAGCGTTTTTGCTGCCAGTTTTGCACTTTGCCTGATGCCTTCGATCTGCTCCGGAGTTTTAATTATTATTTTTCCCATAAAACTTTTTAATTTGCCGCAAAATTGAACATTTGTTGTTGATTTTCAAAAACCGAACAATAAATTTGCGAAAAAGTTTACAAAAAGAACGAAGTCGGAAGTCGGAAGCACGAAGATGAAAGACTATTTCTTTTGAAAAAATTAATACCGGGCCGTTTTGCAATTGAACTTCAACTTCGCACTTCGAGCTCCAATTCGTTTTAACATGAAACACAAACAGGAATTATCTACAAAATCATATTTTGTTAGCCGTTTTGGGCAACTTTCTACTTCCTTCCTTTTTTGGCAAATTCAGGACATTGCCTGGGAACATGCCGAAAAATTAGGTTTCGGGTTCGACAATCTTCAAAAGGAAAAACAATTTTGGGTGTTATCACGATTGCTGGTTAAAATAAAACGCCGCCCCGAATGGGGAGAAAAATTTACGGTGGAAACCTGGCCTGCCGGAATCGATGGCCTGCTGGCACTTCGCGATATCCATTTTATTGATGCCAACGGCGAAAGTATTATTCAGGCTACAACCAGCTGGCTGGTGCTGAACCAGGAAACCAAACGAATTGTAAAACTGGAACTCGGCTCCATTCCAATACACGACGAACGCGTTTTGGAAATGAATGCAGGAAAAGTAAAACCGGTTAAATCAGATGATGAAGTGCTTTTTACCCCCGTACTTTTTAACGAGATTGACGTTAACCAACATTTTAACAGCGGACGTTACCTGGAACGTATTATCGACAGCTACAATTTTGATTTCCACGAGGCATATGAACTCATCGAATTTGAAGTGAATTTTGTAAAAGAGGGCACACAAAACGACAGGTTGGGAATTAAGAAACAAATACTGGATAAAAATAATCATATTTGTAGTGTAGTTCGCGAAAGCGACGGAGCCGATCTGATTCGCGCCCGACTGGTTTGGAGCCCGCGGAAACAGGCCTTCTGAAGAAACAGTTCATTAAAATAATCACAGTCTCTTTTTCTTTTAGGAATAAGTAAGACGAAATGATCAAAAAAAAATCAGGCAATTTCAAACGTTTGCATTGATTTTGAGCAGCTTATTTTGAATTATTTATACTAACAAAAGCCAATAATTAAAGATTAATTAAGGCTACAATACTTAAAAGGAAATGAAGAGATTACTATTGATTTTTTTGCTTGCCGTTGGCACATTCTTTAGCCATGCTGAAGAAATTACTTCTCCGAACGGAAAAATGAAACTTATCTTCGATTTATCGGATGGAACACCGGTTTATCAACTTCAACTGGAAAACAAAACAATCATTAAATCGAGCAAATTGGGGCTCGAATTAAAAGATGCAGAACCACTGTTAAATGGATTTACTATTGCCGACAGTAAAACCACAACTTTCGATGAAACATGGAAACCCGTTTGGGGCGAGCAAAGCGAAATTCGTAACCATTATAACGAGTTGGCGGTAACTTTAAACCAGTCGGCTACCAACAGAAAAATGATCATTCGCTTCCGTGTTTTTAACGACGGACTAGGCTTTCGTTATGAGTTCCCGGAGCAAGACAACCTGATTTATTTTGTGGTGAAAGACGAACGCACCGAGTTTGCGATGGACGGCGATCACACTGCTTTTTGGATACCGGGCGATTACGACACACAGGAATACGATTACACCAAATCGAAATTATCTGAAATTCGTGGTTTGATGGAAAAAGCAATCACTCCTAACACTTCTCAAACACCAATTTCGGCAACGGCTGTACAAACAGCTTTAATGATGATAACCGACGATGGTTACTACATCAATTTGCACGAAGCTGCATTAAAAGATTATTCGTGTATGCACCTCGAGCTGGACGACAAAAATATGGTGTTCGAATCAACTTTAACTCCCGATGCGCAAGGAAACATGGCCTACATGCAGGCGCCTTGCACAACACCATGGCGTACGGTTATAGCCAGCAAAAATGCCGGCGACATCTTACTTTCAAATATCACACTGAATTTAAATGAGCCTTGCGCATACGAAAATACCGACTGGATTACTCCGGTAAAATATGTTGGCGTTTGGTGGGAGATGATCACCGGAAAAAGTTCGTGGGCCTACACCGATCTGCCAAGTGTAAAACTGGACGAAACTGATTATTCAAAAACAACTCCGAATGGTATTCATGCTGCCAACACCGAAGAGGTAAAAAAATACATTGACTTTGCCGCAGAAAATGGGTTGGATGCTGTTTTGGTAGAAGGATGGAACGAAGGATGGGAAGACTGGTTCAATAAATCGAAAGACTATGTTTTCGACTTTGTAACACCTTACCCCGATTTTGATGTTGCCAAATTGCGCGACTATGCCAAAAGCAAAAATGTACACCTGATGATGCACCACGAAACTTCGGGCTCGGTACGCAACTACGAGCGTCATTTAGATACGGCGTACCAGTTTATGGCCGATAACAACTACAACTCGGTAAAAAGTGGTTATGTGGGCAATATTATTCCGCGTGGCGAATACCACTACGGACAATGGATGGTAAACCACTACTTGTATGCAGTGAAAAAAGCGGCTGATTACAAAATAATGGTAAACGCGCACGAAGCGGTTCGCCCTACAGGTTTGTGCAGAACTTACCCCAACCTGATCGGCAACGAATCGGCACGCGGAACTGAGTACGAAGCTTTTGGCGGAAATAATGTCGATCATACTACCATCCTTCCGTTTACCCGCTTGATTGGAGGACCGATGGATTACACGCCGGGAATTTTCGAAACGCATGTTAGCGCTTACAACCCTGCCAATAATTCGCAGGTTCGTACAACCATTGCACGCCAGTTAGCTTTGTATGTAACCATGTACAGCCCGCTGCAAATGGCTGCCGACCTGCCAACAACTTACGAGAAATACATAGATGCTTTCCAGTTTATAAAAGATGTGGCTCTTGATTGGGACAAATCGTTGGTTTTGGAAGCAGAACCGGGTGATTACATCACATACGCCAGAAAAGAAAAAGGAAGCGAAAACTGGTTTGTGGGTCGCACAAACGACGAAGAAATCCGCAATTCAGAAATCAGTTTTGATTTTCTGAATCCGAATCAGAAATACATTGCAACAGTTTATTCAGATGCTAAAGATGCGGACTGGAAAACAAATCCACAAGCCTATGAAATCAGAAAATATGTGGTTTCAAGTAAGTCCGACTTAAAACAACATTGTGCTCCCGGCGGTGGTTATGCAATCAGTATTATTCCGGTTTCTGACAAGTCGGAATTAAAAGGATTGAAGAAGTTATAAAAGTAATAAAACAAAAGGCCATCTATAAAATCGGAAAGAACGTCATTCTGAATTCATTTCAGAATCTGACATGCCTCTTTTCCATAAGCTGTAAGATCCTGAAACAAGTTCAGGAGGACAAGTCAATTATTTTATAGACGGCCTTTCTTTTAACAATTCTATCTCAGTTGATATTGCTGTTTTATTTCAGCACGTTCTGCCTCATCCAGAGATTTCATATATCCTTTCCATCCCGGACACCAGTTAATGTGCCAACGCCAAAAACGGCCGGCAAACGATTTTGGTTTCTCATCGTATTTGGCACGAAGTGTACAATCTGCGCAATTTGATTCAGCCATGACAGTTTGGTTTAAATGATTATTGATCGTTATTTTTCCTTTTACGAAGTTTGTTCTAACAGTTTCAAAATTTCACCAACTTTTTCATCCATCGGCAAATGCCCGTTAATCCAGTGAATTTTTGTGCCTCGCTTTTCCATTCCCCTGAACCAGGTCATCTGGCGCTTAGCAAACTGGTGAATAGCAATCTCCAGTTTGCTGAACATCTCATCAAAACTCAACTCGCCAATTAAATGCAGAGTCAGAAATTTATATTCAAGCCCATAATAGATCAGTTGCTCCGGTGTTAAACCTGAATCGAGCAATTTCTGCACCTCGTCCAACATCCCCTCATCAAGTCGTTGTTTTAGGCGGGTGGTAATTCGTTGGCGACGCATTCCACGGTCAAAATCAATCCCAATATTCAAACTGTTTATCTCCGGCATTTCCGAATCTTCCTGCGGATGATCACGATAATAATGCTCAATTTCTATCGCACGAATCGCACGTCGGTCGGTTTCCACATCTGTTTCGTTGTGCAATTCATGCTTTAGATCTTTGAGAATTCTGGTGAGTTCCTCCAGCGATTTTCCTTCCAGTTGTTTTCGCAATTCTTTATTTGGTGGCACCTCTATTAACCGGTAGTTTCGCAAAACCGCCTCCAAGTATAAACCACTGCCACCGCACAAAACCGGAAATTTTCCACGCGATTGTATCTCCTTAAAAACCTCAATAAAATCGGTCTGAAAACGATAAACATTATAATGCACTCCGGCATCTTCAATATCAACCAAATGCGACGGCACTTCTACGCCATTAACAAAATAATCTTCGTAATCCTTCCCGGTTCCCAAATCCATTCCGCGGTATACCTGTCTCGAATCGGCCGATATAACTTCTCCGTTTAACTGTGCGGCCAAATGGGCAGCCAATCCGGTTTTTCCGGTGGCGGTTGGGCCAAGTATTGTTACTAAATTGGTTTTCAAAATCTCGTAGTTTTAGCTACAAAATAACAAAATATAAGTGGCTTATCCATTTATGAATCACTTTTTAAATTATTTAAATAACTGTCTCCGCTTTTATCCATTATTGCCTAATTATTTATCTTTGATACCACTTCATGTAAAAAATGTACGATGATAAAAGAAGCATGTGTTGAATCATTTGTAGAGGCCAGGCTGGCACAGGTCAGAGGAGCAAACCGAATTGAGCTGTGTTCCGACCTGGCAAATGATGGATTAACTCCGGATTTTGAAACCCTAAAAAAAGCCTGTTCCCAATTGCATATTCCGGTGATGATTATGGCACGTCCGCGTGCAGGTAATTTTGTGCATTCGGCTGATGAAGTTGAAGAAATGAAGATTGCCATCGATCAGGCCAAGGAGGCCGGTGCCGCCGGAGTTGTTTTCGGACTCTTAACAGCCGACAATAAAATTGATGAAGCCAACACACGCCTGCTGGCCAAATATGCCGAACCGCTTCCTGTAACTTTTCACAAAGCAATCGATGAGATGGACGATCCGGTTGAAGGCGTTCGTATTTTAAAAACCATTCCGAATATAAAACGAATTCTTAGCTCGGGAGGCAAAGCAACAGCGCTTGAAGGACAGGAAGTCATCCGAAATATGATAGCCGAAGCAGAAGGAAAGATCATCATTCTGGTTGCAGGAAAAGTTACAATTGATAACGTTAGCGAAATTCAGCAAATTACCGGGACCACCGAATTACATGGTCGCAAAATTGTAGGAGATCTTACAACAAAGAAGTAAATTCAAACAAACTTTAAATAATCGAACTATGAAAAAATTACTGGTAATAATACCTGTTCTACTGGTATTTATGGTAAATGCCCAATTGGAACATGAAATTACCGACTACATGTGGCCAACCGATCAGGCAGTGTTGGATAAGCTGGAGGACTGGCAGGATTTAAAATTCGGCTTACTGATGCACTGGGGTGCCTACAGCCAGTGGGGCATTGTGGAATCGTGGTCGATTTGCCCCGAAGATTATGGTTGGTGCGAACGTAAAAAAGGCAGTAATCCCGACGATTATTTTACCTACAAAAAGGAATACGAAAACCTGAAATTGTCATTTAATCCAACGGGGTTTAATCCTGATGATTGGGCAAAAGCAGCAGCCGATGCAGGTATGAAATACGTGGTTTTTACCACCAAACACCACGATGGCTTTTGTATGTTCGACTCGAAATACACCGACTACAAAATTACCAGCAAAGAATGTCCCTTTAGTGTAAACCCAAAGGCCAATGTTACCAAAGAAATTTTTGACGCTTTCCGCAATGAAGGTTTGTGGGCAGGTGCATACTTTTCGAAACCCGACTGGAACAGCCCGTACTTTTGGGATCCGAAATTTCCACCACTGGACAGAAACGTAAATTACGATCCGAGACTTTATCCTGAAAAATGGGACAAGTTTGTGAACTTTACACACAACCAGATCATGGAGCTGATAAGCGATTACGGAAAAATAGACATCCTTTGGCTCGATGGTGGCTGGGTTTGTAAACAGTCGGATGAAGCACTTGAAAATTACTATAAAAGTCGCCATGCAGAGGCTCCGAGTGGATTTATTAAAAACAGGGTTGTTGACATTGATATAAAAATGGATGAACTGGCCGCCAAAGCCCGCGAAAAACAACCCGGTTTGATTGTGGTCGACCGCGCGGTAAAAGGCCCCAACCAAAACTACCTGACACCCGAAAATAAGGTACCTGAAACTCAACTTCCTTATCCTTGGGAAAGCTGTATTATTGCCGGTGGCGGTTGGTCGTGGGTACCTGATGCGACATTCATGACACCGAAACAAGCGATTCACATGTTGATTGATATTGTGGCCAAAGGCGGTAATCTGTTGTACAATATTGCTCCCGGC
The DNA here is from genome assembly GCF_963674925.1 of uncultured Draconibacterium sp. Lineage (NCBI taxonomy): Bacteria > Pseudomonadati > Bacteroidota > Bacteroidia > Marinilabiliales > Prolixibacteraceae > Draconibacterium > uncultured Draconibacterium sp. Next base: position 1,946,280 of record NZ_OY771647.1, on the reverse strand, counting down.
CCTGATGGGAAATGGCCAGAAGGAGCATATGAACTACTAGCAGCAATGGGCGATTGGATCGACGTAAACGGAGAAGCCATTTACTCAACACGTGCCATTGCACCTTACAAAACTGATAATATTTGCCTGAGTCAGCAAAAAGACACAAAAGCAGTTTATGCAATTTACCTTGAACAGGAAGATGGCAGCGGTCTACCTGCATCATTTACCGTTAAAGGGATTAAGGCAGCGAAAAATGCAAAACTTACACTGTTGGGCGCCAAAGGCAACCTAAAATGGCAAAACACCGAAGAAGGCGTAAAAGTTACCATCCCGACCAACATCAGAAAAAACCTGCCTTGCGATTTAGCCTGGTCCGTAAAAATATCGGCTATTCAATAGCATTAAAAAGGAGGCATAATAATTTGCCTCCTTTTTATTTTTATCTCCCTCAGGGCATTTTACCCGTACATTAACAATCCCTCTTTAAATATGCTCTACAACATATCTTCTAAATATTTGCTCTATTTTCGCGCGCTTTAGTTGTAATAACAATTAAACGAATAGTCTTTTTGAATTTTTATTGATAATCCCCCGGAATGAGACTTCAGGAGCCAGCAAAAATAGCTACTCCAACCAGCCACAGTGCTGGGGTCTCCCACCTTCCGGGTTTTTCCACAACCGAAAATAAGTAGAACGAATGAAGTTTGAATTCAAATTTATAGATAAGAAACAGGGAAGCATAAAAGATGATATCCTTTCGGGGTTAACCGTTGCGCTGGCACTGGTACCCGAGGCGGTGGCTTTTAGTTTTGTTGCAGGCGTGTCGCCAATTGTTGGATTGTATGGTGCGTTTATGATGGGACTTATTACTTCCATTTTTGGTGGCCGTCCGGGAATGATTTCCGGAGCAACAGGAGCAATGGCCGTTGTAATGGTTAGCCTGGTACAACAAGGTAACGCCATGGGCGACGGACAAGGTTTACAGTACCTGTTTGCCACATTAATTTTGGCCGGAACGATACAGGCACTATTTGGCGTTTTTAAACTCGGTAAGTTTATTCGCCTGGTACCGCACTCGGTAATGATGGGCTTTGTAAACGGACTGGCCATTGTAATTTTCCTTTCGCAGCTTAATATGTTTAAAACCGGTGGCGAATGGTTGAGCGGAACGCCATTGTACACCATGCTTGGTTTGGTTGGCCTTACCATGGCGATAATGGTTCTTCTGCCAAAACTCAGTAAAGCCATACCGGCAGCGCTGGTTGGAATTTTGGTGGTTACCGCCATTGTAATTTTCGGAAACATAGAAACAGAAACGGTACGGAGTTTTATTCAAAGTGGCGGTGGCGACAGTATTAAAGCCGGACTGCCTACTTTTGATGTACCCGTCATTCCATTCAATCTTGAAACCTTAAAATTGATCTTCCCATTTGCCCTGATACTTGCAGCTGTTGGACTGATCGAATCGCTAATGACATTAAACCTGGTTGATGAGCTGACCGAAACACGTGGTAGCGGGAACCGCGAAGCGGCAGCACAGGGATTGGCCAACATTGTTAACGGATTTTTTGGAGGAATGGGCGGTTGTGCCATGATCGGACAAAGTATTATCAATATAAAATCGGGTGGCCGCGGCCGCTTATCGGGAATTGTAGCAGCTGTGATGTTGCTTGTTTTTATTCTGTTTGCCTCATCGTATATTGAAATGATACCGATTGCAGCACTGGTAGGCGTAATGTTTATGGTGGTAATCGGCACCTTTGCGTGGAGTACTTTCAAAATCATGAATAAAATCCCGCTTTCCGATCTTATCGTAATCATTCTGGTTACCGGACTTACCGTAGTTTTTGATCTTGCCATCGCTGTTTTGGCAGGTGTTGTGGTCTCGGCACTGGTATTTTCGTGGGAAAACGCCAAGCGTATTCGTGCCCGCAAAAGTGTTGATGAGCATGGCATTAAACACTACGAAATTTTTGGTCCATTGTTTTTTGGTTCAACTTCGCTTTTCCAAAGTAAGTTTGATGTTCAAAACGATCCGAACGAAGTAATTGTTGACTTTAAAGAGTCGCGTATTGCCGATCAATCGGCCATTGAAGCCATTAACAAACTGGCCGAGCGTTACCAAAAAGCAGGCAAAACAATTCATCTGCGCCACTTAAGCCGCGATTGTATTAAACTGGTAAAAAAAGCGGAAGCTATTTGCGATGTAAATGTAGTGGAAGATCCAAACTATTTTGTGGCTATCGACCACTACAACAAGTTAATGAAATTGCAGACGAAATTGAATAAAAATGCAACTTCATAATACAATACTTGTCTTTAAATATAGAAAAGCTTTTACGGATTAGCTTTGAAAGCGGCCTGAAACAAAAACAATGTTCATCTTTCAGTTTTAGGCTGCTTTTTTGTCGAAATATTTAGAACGCTGACAACGCTGATTTTTCTGATGCTCACCGATGGTTAGAAACCCCACGAGTTACTCTTCATGAATATTATTAGTGAAGTTTCATTTGTATAATCCGTAGATGATATAAATGTTTTTATTAAAAATTAATCAGCGAAATTCTGCTATATCTGCGTCACCAATGTTCTATTATTTTTCTTTTCGCTTTTGAAAATGTTTCGAGTCGCCCCATTCGCCATAACCAATTTCCGAACCGGCCATATGAATTCTTGCCTCCAGACAATTGCGGCACAATTCAGCATCCTCATCCAAACAAGGTTTATTTTCGTAAAGTTGATACTCCTCACGATATGCAGTTGGCGTTAAATTTGGCATAATTACATTTGCGCCAATGGCCAGCGCCTTTTCACGCCCGGCCGGATCTATGGCCTGCAAAGCAGTGGCAGCAGCGATGTTAATGTCGGGCATTAACAAGCGTAAAACGGCAATCATATTCAAGGCGAGATCAAAACGTTCCTGCTTTGTTTTTAGGAGGTGACGATATTGATATAAAGGTGTGTCTTCATGCTCGAGATAGGGTCCCATTCCACACATATCGATGTCGAGTTTTTTGAAAAACAAAAGATCATCGGCCAGGTGTTCGTAGGTTTGAAATGGCAGGCCGATCATTACTCCTGTTCCAACTTGATAGCCGGTTGTTTTTAAACTACCAAGTGCTTCGATTCTCCGTTCAAACGAATGCGTATCATTATCAGGATGTATCTTGTAGTAAAGTTCCCGGTTCGATGACTCGATGCGTAACAAATAACGGTGTGCGCCGCTTTCGAACCAGCGACGGTAAGTTTCCAAACTTTGTTCTCCGCAGCTCAGTGTAATTCCCAACTCACCGTTCGAAATCTGCTTGATCTTTTTCAGTAAATCATCTACCCGTTTCACAAATGCCGGCGACGACAATTCGCCCGATTGCAACACCACCGAAGCAAAACGATTTTCCCAGGCGAAACGGCACGATTCCAAAATCTCGTCATCGCTTACATCGTAGCGAATAACTTTGTCGTTTCCTTTACGAATGCCGCAATACAAACAGTCTTTGGCGCAGATATTCGAAAACTCCACCAGACCACGGAAATACACTTTATTCCCCGTTTCTTTTACCTTCACCTCCTGTGCCCGCTTTAATAGCGCAGTGCGCTCTTCGCCTGTGGTCTTTAGTAATTGTATGATTTCCTGCTTATCCAAATCAATCATTTTGAGCCACAAAAATATGCTTTTCTGTGCAATAAAACTCAAGAAAGAAATGGTATGTTATGTTTTAGAACTACGTTGCATAACATTAGCACTTTACAACATTTCTCATGTTAGTCAATGGAAATTAAATTTACTTTTGTAGTCACAATCCTGCGGGAAGGCTACGGCTGACTTTAGGGAAAACGATAAAAGATTAATGATTAACGTTGAAGGATTAATCATGATCTGCTTTCCCTGTATTTCCCGTAGAATTTAATTGTAAAACTTAAGTTGATGTTTGTTGACGGAAAGAAAACTTCTGTCTTCCGACTTCTGACTACTAACTTTTTTAAATGAAACGACTGGGTTTTGTGGGCATAATAATTGAAAACCGCGAGAAGTCTTCGGGAAGTGTAAACCAGGTTCTTAGTCAATATTCTGAACTTATTCTGGCACGCACCGGCCTGCCCAATGCAAGAGAAAACTATTCTGTTATTACGCTGGTAATCGATGCCACAACCGATGAGTTGGGCCAATTAACCGGAAAACTGGGAAACATTCCGGGTGTATCTGTAAAATCAGGACTTGCAAAAAAATAGAAGAATAAAAACCGATCTTTTAACTCAAAGAAATATGTACAACGTACCTGCCGATTTTATTAACGAAACAAAAGTTTGGGAAACACTGGAGCAAAACAAAAATCCCGAACCGGCACAAATTAAAGAAGTGTTGGCCAAAGCTGCCGAAATGAAAGGTTTAAACCTGGCCGATGTAGCAATTTTAACTTCGATCAGCGATCCGGAGATGCTGGCCGACCTTTTTAATACAGCCAACACCGTTAAAGAAACCATTTATGGCAAACGGTTGGTATTGTTTGCGCCACTTTACATTTCGAATTTATGCGCAAACGAATGTTTGTACTGCGCTTTCAGGGCAACAAATAAAGAAATCGACCGCCATGCACTTTCGCAGGAACACATTGCGCGCGAAACAGAAGTGCTCATCAACCAGGGACATAAGAGAGTATTGCTTGTGGCCGGTGAGTCGTATCCGAAAAAAGGATTTGACTATGTATTGGAAGCGATTAGAAGCGTTTACAGTGTTAAAAATGAACACGGCGAAATTCGCCGGGTGAATATAAATGTGGCTCCGCTAACGGTTGATGAATTTAAACAGGTAAAAGCAGAAGGTATTGGTACCTACCAGATCTTCCAGGAAACCTACCACCGCGAAACCTACCAAAAAGTACACGTTGGTGGGAAAAAACGTGACTATAACTGGCGAGTATGGGCTTTGCACCGCGCCATGGAAGCGGGTATCGATGATGTAGGAATTGGCGTATTGTTTGGCCTGTTCGACTATCGTTTTGAGATAATGGCGATGATGCAGCATATTTTTGAGCTGGAAGATAAATTTGGAGTTGGACCACACACCATTAGTGTTCCACGTATGGAGCCCGCAACCAACAGCGATATGGCATCGCATCCGCCATTCCCGGTTTCGGATATCGATTTCCGTAAAATTGTGGCGATTCTTCGATTGGCAGTTCCATACACCGGAATCATCATGTCGACACGAGAAACGGCCAAAATGCGCCGCGACACTTTTGCGTTAGGTGTAAGTCAAATCTCTGCGGGGAGTAAAACCAATCCCGGAGGATACGAGGAAGATGATGCAATCTCAGGCCAGTTTAGTCTTGGCGATCACCGCCCGTTGGATGAAGTGATCCGCGATGTGGCATCAATGGGTTATATTCCGTCGTTCTGCACAGCGTGTTACCGTATGGGACGAACCGGTCAGGATTTTATGGATCTGGCAAAACCAGGCGACATTCGTTTGCATTGTGCCCCGAACGGGCTTAGCTCTTTTAAAGAATATTTACAAAACTATGCTTCTCCGGAAACTCGTGAGATTGGCGACCAGCTAATTCGTGAAACAATTGCAGGAATGAGTGGCATCGCAAGACAACGCGCCGAAAAACTGGTAAAACGCGTGGAGGCCGGACGCGATGATGTTTATTGCTAATTGTCTGTACCATGATTGGCGAGATTTACCTGATTCCCTGATTCCATAATTAATTGTATTTTAGTGGGTAAACTTGTAGCTCAGCAAATACAAATATGGAATTTGAAGAATTAACGCACAAAATTATTGGTTGTGCCATGCAGGTTCACCGAACTTTAGGAAATGGTTTTCAGGAAGTAATCTATCAAAGAGCATTGGCGCTTGAATTCGATCACCAGGGAATTGAATACGATAGAGAAAAAGTAATGTCAATTTACTACCGTGATTTTGAAATTGGAACCCGCCGCGTAGATTTTTTTGTTGAAAATAAAATCATGGTGGAATTAAAAGCAGTTATAAAGCTTGAAGATGTGCATTTAGCTCAGGCAATGAATTATCTGGAAGCTTACCACATGAAGATTGGTCTACTAATAAATTTTGGAAGCAAGAGCCTAACATTTAAAAGAGTGCATAACAATAAGCTGCAATCATGAAATCCTAAAATGCTATAAATCATGGTCAAGACAAGAGAAGAAAGTGACTTTATTGGAAAGAAACAACTACCGGCCGATGTTCTTTGGGGAATCCATACAGCTCGTGCGGTGGAGAATTTTACCATCTCAGGACAGCAAGTTCATCCGGAGCTTATAAAAGCTTACGGCGAAGTAAAACTGGCCTGCGCACAAACCAATAATACACTTGGTTTTTGGGATGATAAAACAAAAGCTGAAGCCATTGAAAAGGCCGCTTTTGAAATGAGCCAGGGATTACTAAATGAGCACATTCTGGTGGATGCTTTGCAGGGTGGTGCCGGAACATCTACCAATATGAATGTGAATGAAGTACTGGCCAATCGTGCCCTGCAAATTCTAGGAAAGGAATTGGGTGATTACAATGTTGTTTCACCACTTGATGACATTAACCTGCACCAAAGTACCAATGATACCTACCCCACCGCGCTTAAGGTTGCGGCTATTCGATTATTGCGCGAACTGGAACAACATGTGCTGAAACTACAGGAGGCTTTTCAGCAAAAAGAGAAGGAATTTGCGCACATCGTTAAAATCGGGCGCACACAATTACAAGATGCTGTTCTTACAACATTAGGACGCGAAATGAGCGCTTATGCAGAAGCAATGAACCGCGATCGCTGGCGCATTTATAAATGCGAAGAACGCTTGCGTGTGGTAAATCTTGGAGGGACAGCAATTGGCACGGGACTGGGAGCACCGAAACAATTTATTTTTAGGGTAGTCGACAAACTCCGCGAAAACACAAATATTGGACTGGCACGCAGCGAAAACCTGATTGACAGCACGCAGAATGTTGATGTGTTTGTTGAAGTTTCCGGAATTCTAAAAGCATGTGCCACCAATTTATTAAAGATCAGCAACGACCTTCGTTTGTTATCGAGTGGCCCACACGCCGGATTAAGAGAAATCAACCTGCCACAGCTTCAGGCGGGTTCATCGATTATGCCGGGTAAAGTAAATCCGGTTATTCCGGAAGCTGTTGCACAGGCAGCTATAAAAGTTATGGGCAACGATCAGATTATAGCACAAGCCTGCAGTGCCGGGAATCTCGAACTCAACCAGTTTATGCCGCTAATTGCCCCTAGTTTTCTTGAGTCGATCGATCTCCTTAAAAATGCTTGTAAATTATTCAACGAAAAATGTGTTTCGGGTATTACAGCCAACGAAGAGGTTTGCCGGACACATGTACATAACTCAACCGCTACCGTTACTGCACTTGTTCCTGCGATAGGATACGAACGCTGTTCCGAAATCATCAAAATGGCTGAAAGCTTTGGTTTGTCAATTAAAGAAGCAGCCTTAAAATCAGGATTTTTGACTGATGATAAGTTTGAACAATTGATTACTCCTGAAGCCGTTTGCCGGTTAGGCAACTAATACTTAACAATTTTAACAACACATTAACACACATTTATCACATTCATATTCAACACGTTAAATGTCCCGATTTATTTAAAGATAGTTTTGTCTCATTCTGCTCTTGCTTTTAATCATTTTAGTTATTAATATTGAGTCTAAATAAACATAGTAAAAGAAAATTTCTTAAATAACTAAAATTTGAAATCATGAAAAAAGTATTATTTCTATTAGCGTTTGTTGCAGTTTACGGAGTATCATTAGCAATGACTCAAGCTACAGTTGTTACCAACGATGAAATCGTGCAGGTTGTAGACAACTTTGATAAAGTAGAAAAAGAAAAAGAGAAAGAAAGCAAGAAAGCCACAAAGTCTGAAGCAAAAGGCGAAGGATGTTCAGATTCAAAAGCGAAAGCTAAAGCCGACGGATGCTCGGGTGAAAAATCAGCAGAAAAGAAAAGTGACTGCAGCAAAACCTGCGGTGGCGAAAAATCTGGAAAATCATAATTGATTACCACTTATAAAGAAAAGTCGTTCATTAATAGATGAGCGACTTTTTTTTAGTCCGGCTCATTAAACCAAGTCTATTTAGTTCACCCTCCGGCTTCCTTATCAGCCACCTTCCTGACAAGGAGGATTTGCGACAAGACACTATAGTGGTTTAATACGATTCCCCTTTAAAGGAAAACAAAAGGGGATGAAAAAAACTCAAATTCTGATTGGTAATCCCGCGAATAAAGAATGCGCTTTTCTAGCAATGTAAAATGTAACCCACTTTCACTACATTCTCGATAGAAATTGAAGGGTCTCCGGCAAAGTACTTTCTGAGTTTCGAGATAAATACATCGAGGCTACGTCCGGCAAAATAATCGTTCTCGCCCCAAATAGCAGTTAAGATCTGCTCGCGCCGAACCACATTCTTTTTCTCCTTACAAAGCATACGTAAAACCTCTGCCTCGCGTGTTGTAAGTCGTTTAATATTCCCATCCAAACTAAGCGAAAGATTTTCATAATCGAACTCGTACGCTCCCACCTGATACACCGTTTCGGTTTCTTCCTGGATAAAGTCACTGCGTTTACTAATGGCCACAATTTTACACCACAATTCGTCCTCATCAAAAGGTTTGGTAATGTAATCGTCGGCGCCAATGTTATAGCCTTTCATTTTATCCTCTTTCATGGCCCGTGCAGTCAGAAAAACCACAGGAATTTCGGGCTGAATAGCTTTTACCTTTTTGGCCAGCGTAAAACCATCCATCTCAGGAAGCATAACATCAAAAATGCAAAAGTTGAAATCGCCGTTTTTTTTGAATCCTTCCAGGCCTTCTTCTCCGTCGCGATACAGCGTAACTCCTACTCCATGGCTTTTCAAAAAATCCTCCAACAAAAATCCAAGGTTAAGGTCGTCCTCAACTAAAATAATGTTTAAGTTTTTTTCGTCCATTTCTATGATTTTTCCAGTGGCAATTGAATCTTAAAAACAGTCCCTTCATCGCTTGTACTTTCAACAACAATGGTTCCGTTATGCGCTTCAATAATTTGTTTTACGTAGGCCAGTCCAATTCCGAAACCTTTGGCATTGTGCACATCGCCTGTTGGCACCCTGTAATACTTATCAAAAATATACTTTTGAAATTTATGCGGAATACCAATTCCGTTATCTTTCACCCAAATTACCAGACTTTCGTTTTCAACGCGGGTTTTAACGGCAATATCGGGCGCACGTTTTGAATATTTTATCGCATTCGAAAGCAAGTTAACAAATACATTTACAAAATGCATCCGGTCGATAAACACCGGATTATCTCCCGATTCAAAATCATAAGTTATTCGTCCAAACTGCTCATCAATAAGCATTTCGCAGGTCGACGCAGCTTCTTTCACCACATCCTCTATTGACGTATTTTCTTTGTTGTAATCAAATTCATTCCGTTCCACCGCTTCAAGCCGTAATAAGCTCTCAACCAGATTTTGCAGTTTGCGGTTTTCTTTTGTTATCAGCTCGGCGTAACTGGTCATTTTTGTTTCATCATCACCATAACGTTTTTTACGGATCATATTTGATGCCAACGCAATCGACGACAAAGGTGTTTTAAATTCGTGACTCACATTATTCAGCAACTCTTTGGTATGTTTGGCAATACGAATTTCACGATTATAAATGCGTAACAGGTAAAACAACGAGACGATCAACAAAAAAATTAACACAACCGATCCCACAAACATGTATCCTGCTGTGGCAAAGAAAAAACGTGTTCGCGATGGAAATTCCACCACCAGTTGATAACCGGTTTGCCCGAGAATCCCTCCCATACACCTCGAGTAGTATAATCCTTTATCGTATTCAGCTTCTAATTTTTTTAATTCTTCTGAATCATTTTCCAGAATATACATTTCATACTCCAAATCAATATCATACGATTTTAGCTCATCCTCAATAGCATCATGTATCTTCTGCCAAACTCCGGAAGTTGTTAATTGAGTTTTTAAACGAACCGTGTCGCAATCCAGACAAGCTTTTACCTTATTACAAAGTGGTTTATCAGCTGTCAATGTGGTCATCGTTTCAGCAAGCGCCAGTTCCACACTCTTCTCAAAAACCTTGTCCTGAAAGCGAATGGAATAAACTATCCATTTTATTTGGGTTGCCAGCAGCGCCAAAATAATCAGCAATGCCAACAAAAATGTATATTTTCGAAATACTGTCTTCACGTATTATTTTTTCTTATTCTGGACGAATCAATGATTACTACCATAACCCCATTAATAACCATTTGTTCTACAGTAGTTGTAAAAGTCAAAAATAACCATTAAATCAACAATGAGTCAGGCTGTTAATTCCATTAACCTCGCATTAACGCTTATATTAATGTTTAAACAATATATTTGTAACACGATCACAATAAAAACTAAAAAATCATGAAAAGAATTCTAATCGTTATCACTCTGATTGCTGCTTACAGTGTTGCTATCGCAAACACTTCGGCGAAGATTAATACAACTAAAAAATCGGAAGTAACTGTAGTTGCCGACGATAATAACTCCGTTGTAATCAACAAAGAAGAGGACGAAAAAAAGAAGAAAACAGAAAAGAAAGCCACAACCGCTAAAAAAGCCGACAAGAAGGCGACAGGTTGCACCGAAGCACAAAAGAAAAGTTGTGAAGCATCGGGAAAAACCTGTGGTGACAAAAAAGCCACCGCTGAGAAAAAAAGTTGTTGTGGGGGATCGAAGTAAAATCAACTTCAAATAAATCAATTAAAGGGTGCTCAAGCACCCTTTTTTTATGGCAATAATTGCGGAAATTGGATTGAATTTGTACTTTCAGTCGCGCAAAACAGAAAACATGAGAGCACCAAAATCATTTCGTTTACACATTGGAATTTTTGGCCGCAGAAATGCCGGCAAATCAAGCATTTTAAATGCACTAACCCAGCAGGATGTTTCCATTGTTTCGGATGTTGCCGGAACAACTACCGATCCGGTTGAAAAGCCAATGGAACTGCTTCCGTTAGGGCCGGTACTTTTTATCGACACGGCGGGTATTGACGATGTTGGAGCACTTGGCGAAAAACGAATTGCCAAAACACTTGCCGTATTCGACCGAACAGATTTAGGAGTAATTGTCTCGAACTTTAACGATTGGGGAGAATACGAAGAATCACTGATCGGAGAATTCAACGATCGGGAAATTCCGTTTGTTGTGGTATTTAACAAGTGCGACCTCTACGAAGAAAACTTTGAACTTATTGGTGCCCTCGATGGAAAAAAGATAAAGCTGGTACAGACTTCGGTTACTGAAAACAAAGGATTACTCGACCTGAGACAGTTATTGCTGAACTCAGCCCCGGCCGATTTTATTAATCGCCCCAGTATTTTAGGTGATCTTGTTGGGGCCGGAGAAGCTGCTGTTTTGGTGGTTCCCATCGACAAAGAAGCGCCAAAGGGCAGACTGATTTTGCCGCAGGTGCAAAGTATCCGCGACTTGCTCGACAGTGATGCCTTTTGTATGGTGGTTAAAGAACGTGAATTGCGCGAAGCGTTGTCGCGATTTAACAAGCCGCCAAAACTGGTAGTTACCGATTCGCAGGCCTTTTTAAAAGTAGCTGCCGACACGCCACCCGAAATTCCATTAACCTCGTTTTCCATTTTATTTGCCCGCCACCAGGGCGATTTGAACGAAATGGTTCGCGGAGCAATGGCCATCGACCAGTTAAAAACCGGCGATAAAGTTTTAATTGCCGAAGCCTGCTCGCACCACCCCATTGGCGAAGATATTGGCACCGTAAAAATTCCACGCTGGCTCACACAATATGTTGGTGGAAAATTGGAAATTGAAAGTACACGCGGGCACGATTTTCCGCCCAATATTTCCGATTATAAACTCATCATTCACTGCGGAGCCTGCATGTGGAACCGCCGCGAAATGCTGAGCCGTATTATGAAAGCGAAACAAGCAGGAGTTGCAATTACCAATTACGGATTAACCATTGCTTATTCGCTGGGAATTTTTGAGCGTGCATTGCAACCGTTTCCGGCAGCACTGGACATTTATAAAAATGGCATTGAAAAGTAGCGTTGAAATTCTCAAGGCTTTTTCAAACCCGGAACAAAGTAGAGTTGTTGATAGAATAAAAGAATAAAAATGAGCCGGATACTTTATCTATTTTTGATGTTTGCAGGACTGGCCTGCACCGACAAAGAAGACCCTGTAAATATGAATGTACAACCTGAACCTGGTGATCCTGGCGAAAATGCTGATCGGGATACTACCTTCTATTACCTGGCTTTAGGCGATTCGTATACCATTGGAGAAAGTGTGGAGGAAAACGAACGTTTCCCGGTTCAATTGGTTGAAAAATTAAAAGCTGAAGGTTTTGAAATGCAACCTGCAAAAATTGTGGCACGTACAGGTTGGACAACCGACGAATTGGCCGCTGCCATCGATAATGAGAATTTAAGAGAATCGTACAACCTTGTAACTTTACTGATTGGCGTGAACAACCAATACCGGGGACGAAGTGCCGACGAATACCGGGGAGAATTCAGAGATAATCTGCAAACAGCTATTAAATACGCCGGTAACAAGTCACAAAATGTTATCGTAATTTCTATACCTGATTATGGAGTTACTCCTTTCGGGAAAAGCCGTAATCCGGAACAAATAGCCAAAGAAATAGATGAGTACAACACCATAAATTTTCAGGAAACGCAGCAGGCCAATGCGCGTTATGTGGAAATAACAGCCATTTCGCGCGAGGCACTTAACGATGCAACCCTTGTGGCTTCCGATGGCCTGCATCCCTCAGGAGAAATGTACCAGCGCTGGGTGGAAAAAATTCTTCCTGAAGCCAAACAAATACTCGAAAGCCAAAAATAAATGACAACTGATCAAAACTTTACTTTAGCCGAACAACTTGACAGCAACGATCCCTTACACAAATTCCGAAGCCGGTTTTACATCGAATCGGAGAATACAATTTACCTTGATGGAAACTCGCTTGGCCGCCTCCCAATCAAAATCAAAGTATTACTTACCGAAGTGGTAGAAAAACAATGGGGAACAGAACTGATCGAAAGCTGGAACCAACACTGGTACCGGAAACCTGCTGAACTGGGCGATAAAATCGCACCTATAATCGGTGCTACGCAAGGAGAAGTTATTGTTTCTGACAGTACTTCAATTAACCTTTACAAGCTGGCACACGCAGCACTGAAATTGCAAAAAGGAAAAACAACAATTGTAAGCGACGATCTCAATTTCCCAACCGACCTTTATATTTTACAGGGACTGATGAACGAATTTGGCCCGGAATACCAGCTCGATCTGGCACAAACAACCGATGGCATTACAATTGAAACGGAAGAGCTAAAATCGAAGATCACAAAAAATACAGCTTTGGTGGTTCTCTCGCTCGTCACATTTAAGAGTGCATTTATGTACCAGCTTAACGAAATAACAGAGTATGCCCACCAAATGGGAGCGCTGGTTATTTGGGATCTAAGCCATGCCGCGGGTGCCGTTGAAATTGAGTTGAATAGATCCAATGCCGATTTGGCTGTAGGCTGTACTTACAAATATTTGAATGGAGGCCCGGGATCACCTGCTTTTTTATACGTTCGAAAAGATTTACAAGAGAAACTTTCATCTCCAATTCAAGGTTGGTTTGGCGATGCTTTGCCATTTGAATTCGATTTGAATTACCGGCCGGCAAAGGGAATTCGAAGATTCCTTACGGGAACACCTCCGGTACTTAATCTTATGGCAATAGAACCGGGGATTGATATGGTCAACGAAGCAGGAATGGCAACCATTCATCAAAAAAGCATCCGGCTTTCTGAGTTCTTTCTTTCGCTGGTTGAAACGGAATTACGTAATTATGGATTTGAATTAGGCTCTCCAATAAAGTCAGCAAACAGAGGATCGCACGTTTCGCTAAAACACGTGGAAGCTTACCGAATATGTCAGGCATTGATTCATCCAAAATCTGCAGCGAAAAAGATCATTCCCGATTTTCGCGATCCCGATAATATTCGTTTTGGGTTTACGCCACTCTACACCACTTTTAAAGAAGTATGGCTCACAGCTCAACGCCTTAAGCAGATTATAAAAGACAAAGAGTACGGGCAATTTTCAACGCAAAGATCAGACGTTACTTAGCATTTTGTTTTGGGCAATGAAAGAAACCAAAAAACTCAATCTTCCCCATGGCATCTTTTTTGAGCAGTTTCAAATTTCCTTTTTCAAAAGCAAACTGAAACTCAATATTGCTTCTAAAATCTTTTGTATTGATTAATGTAATAAAGTTTCGGGCAACACTCCACTTTCCTTCGGTTGTTCCCTCCAGCAATTTTACCGGCGCATTACCTGCGACTATAAACTCATGATTTTCGAGAAAGGATAAAACAAACAGTATTTTGTTTTTCTTAAGCGCGTCCTCATCAAAATGTAACAGTTCGTCCCCCTCATCTACGTAATATTCAAACAGATGCCATTTCCCGGGAATCAGTTTCTTTTTACTGCCCAACACCTCGGGAGATTTCAGCCACTCGATAAATTTTGAAGAAATCGATTTTAATTTCATTACAAGCCGGTTACGTTTGATATGACCATAACCCGACACAAAAGTTTAATGGTATAAATAATTTTAATCCGAACACTTTATCAGAATTTTACAAGAAGTGTTTCAAACGCAACAATAATCAGCTTCCAACGTATTGTGAGGTATGTAAAAAAAGCCACTAACTCATTCTTTTCCAGATGAACCATGACTTTATTCAAAAGCTCACCTTAATTGTTCAGGAGAACCTGGAAAATGAAGATTTTGGCCCGGATCAACTGGTTCATAAAATTGAAGTCAGCCATTCAACACTTCATCGCTGGTTAAAGCAATACACCAATAAAAACATCAGTCAGTTTATTCGCGATATCAGGCTCAAAAAAGCCAGCGAATTGCTTCAAAACGAAGAGCTCACCATTTCGGAAGTAGCCTTCAAGGTTGGCTTTGGAAGTGCAACTTATTTTAACCGATGCTTTCACCAACAATTTGGATGTTCGCCGGGCGAATTCAAAAAAAGAGAACTGAAGATCCAAACTGAAACGCCACAAGCACAGAACAGAAGATTTTCAAAAAAGTACATTTTTGTTGTCGCACCAATAGTATTGCTGACCGTTCTCATATTGCTTGCGCTTCAAAAAAATAACTTCCTGTCCAATAAATCTCCGGTTGAAAAATCAATTGCCGTTCTTCCGGTTTATTATCTTGGAAATCCGCAACACAAATACCTGGCCGATGGTGTTTGTGAAGACATACAGAACAACCTGGCAAAAATTAAGGATTTGCGGGTGTTAGACCTCAATTCGGTAAGACAGTATCAATCCACCCAAAAGACGGAAGAAGAAATCGGTGAAGAATTAAAGGTTGGAACTTTACTAAAAATAACGTTTCAGGAATTAGAAACAGACATTGTTCTTTTTGTAAAATTAATTAATGCCGATGATGGAACTATTCTATTCCTGCAAAGATTTGAAGGAGATAAAAAAAGAATATTTGCAACACAAAGCGATATTGCACTGGCTATTGCAAACGAGTTAGAAGCAAATATTACCGCTGAAGAAAGACAACGAATTGAAAAAATACCAACAGTAAGTTTAACTGCCAACGATTTTTACCAACGCGCGAGGGAACAACAGTGGAAATACTGGATAAACGAAGATCGGCAAGCGCTTAAAAATGCAAAAGAACTTTATTCGAGAGCCCTCGAATACGATGCAAATTATGCCCCGGTTTACACCGGAATGGCGCTATTAGAATGGAATCAAACTATTTGGGAAAGTAACATCCCTGAAAAATATCTCGACTCGGTACTTTGGCTGGCAGAGAAGGCTCTTTCGTTAGATAAAACTAATTCCGACGCCTATATTATTAAAGCAGAATACAATCGTTTAAAAGGTTATTACGATAAAGCTCTTTCAGAATACGACAAAGCCATTCAACTCAATCCGAATAACTGGATGGCCTACTTTGGGATGGCACAACTGTATAATTTCGAAGACCTCTCAAAAACAATACTTTATTGTCAAATGGCTGCATCGCGCCATAAGGGAATAATGTTGCCTACGATTTTACGCCTTCTGGCGAGTTCTTATTTGAGTACAGGATTCCCCGAAAGAGCAGAACATTACCGGCAAGAAGCTTTAAATCTTGATTTCGATTCCGCCCAGTACCTGCTAAACCAGGAAACGCCTGAGGACATTCAAACATCTATTCATTTATTAGAAAAAGCGCTGACCTATAATTCTTCAAATTCAGTACTTCTTTGGCATCTGGCTATTTACAATTCTTTTGCCGGCCAAAACAAGCAGGCATTTTTCTATCTCAAAAAATACATGACTTTAAATAACATCCCTGAAGATCTTCCCATCAACTCGATGCATCGAATCGGGTACATCTATTTCCGGGAAGGATTCAAGGATTCGGCAGCGTACTATTTTCAATTGCAGGAAAAATCCTGCCTCAAAGCCATTAAGTCCGGAAGGTACTACTCCAATTTTTTGATTTACGACCTTGCGGGTATTTATGCCTTCAACGGAGAAAAAGAGAAAGCTTATTTGTGGTTAACCCGGTTTAACGAGCTGGATAGATTCCCTGCCTGGATGGTATACCTATTAAAAACAGATCCCATGTTTAATTCAATCAGAGAAGAACCTGATTTTAAAAACGTAGTCGCCAATGTTGAAACTAAATACAACACCGAACACGAACGAATAAAAGTGTGGCTCGAAAACAACAATATCCTGCTGGAATAATAAACGGGCAAAACCTACACAAAACATCCATTGCAATATAATTTCAACTCTTGCAATATAATTTCAACTCATAAGCTATAACTTCTACCTTCTGAAGTAGTACTGCTAACATAAGTATGGCATTATTTCCGAACTTTGAATTCACTAAATGTCATTTCTTCATTTTCTGAAAATTAAGGCCATGAAAGTTTAATGGTGTTTTAATTCTAATCGCCATCATATTTTGCCGTCTCACAACATGAAAAGAGAAAAGTTGAAGAAGTGCCGGGTATTGCCTGTCTAACTAACCTTTAATAAAAAACCGGGCAATCACCCAATACCTCCTTAGATATTAAGTTTTAAGCCACCTCTCATTGTAGAGGTGGTTTTCTTTTTTGTTGTAAAAGAAAAAGGGTAGCCCAACGACCACCCTCACATTCGTAATGTATAATGATAAAAAATAAGGGTACAACAAGTTTAAGTAATCGAAACAGGAATGTTCTTTTTTTAGTTCACTACTTATCAACAACTTACCGTGAATAGCGTTCCGTTATCATGGTTTAAAGAGGCGAGATATCTTCAATCCGAAAATGCTTACCCCTGTTATTAACTTTTTTTATTCATGTGTAAAATCGTATTATTTTTGCTGCTTCTACGCTGCTTAATTACTATTAGTCAGTAAAAAACGCCAAACCTTTGTCAATCAAAAATCTTTTAACTATTTTTGCGGCCAATTAATTTTATGCCGTTTCTATTGAAAGCGATGTTGCGGCGTAAACATTGTATAACAAATAGTTCTTTAAAAAATGTATTTAACATCAGAGAAAAAACAAGAGCTTTTCGCCAAACATGGCCAATCAGCTCAGGACACAGGTAGTGCAGAAGGTCAGATTGCATTGTTCTCGTTAAGAATTAACCACTTAACAGAGCACCTGAAAAAAAACAAAAAAGACCACAGCACACGTCGTGCATTGATTAAATTAGTAGGTAAACGTCGTAGCTTACTCGACTACCTGATTAAAAAAGATATCGAACGTTACCGTGCGATTATCAAAGAGTTGAACTTACGTAAGTAAATTATATTGAAAGGCAATGCATAGGTATTGCCTTTCTTTTTTTGTAAATTGCAAAACCTCACCACCCATTGTAATTAACAAAGGCCGCAAAACAGGCCGCAAAAATTTTTATTTAAATTATGGTAAACGCTACAGTTAAAACAATCGAACTTGCCGATGGCAGGACGATTACCATTGAAACCGGCAAATTGGCAAAACAAGCCGATGGTTCGGTAGTGGTTCGAATGGGTGACACCATGTTGCTGGCAACAGTTGTGTCGGCAAAAGATGCTAAAGAAGATGTAGACTTCATGCCGGTATCGGTTGATTACCGCGAAAAATTTTCAGCCGCAGGACGTTTCCCGGGTGGTTTCCTGAAAAGAGAAGCCCGTCCGAGTGACGAAGAAATTCTGGTTGCACGTTTAGTTGACCGTGCCCTTCGTCCACTTTTCCCGGAAGATTACCACGCTGAAACCGCGGTAATGATCTCATTGATCTCATCAGGAAAAGATGAAATGCCAGACTGTTTAGCCGGATTGGCAGCATCAGCAGCAATCGCAGTTTCAGATGTTCCTTTCACTACTCCGATTTCGGAAGTTCGCGTAGCCCGTATCGATGGCGAATTTGTTATCAATCCGTCTCTGGAGATGTTAGCAGAAGCCGATCTTGACATTATGGTTGGTGCATCGTACGAAAACATTATGATGGTTGAAGGCGAAATGAGTGAAGTTTCGGAAGAAGTAATGTTGGAAGCGATTAAAGTTGCGCACGAAGAAATTAAAAAGCACTGTAAAGTTCAGGAAGAACTGGCTGCAGAACTCGGAGTTGTTAAACGTGAGTATTGCCACGAAAACAACAACGAAGAGTTACGTGCTCAGGTAAAAGCCGATCTTTACGAAAAAGCATACGCTATTGCGAAACAACAGATCACCAACAAAAGCCTGCGTATGGAGTCTTTTGCTGCTGTTGTTGACGAATATGTTGCAGCTTACCTTGAGGCTAACGCCGAAAATGAGGAGCTTGATTTGGTAGCCAACGAAAAATTGATCCGCCGTTACTACCACGATGTGGAAAAAGAAGCTATGCGCCGCATGATCCTTGACGATGGAATTCGTTTGGATGGCCGTGCTACTAACCAAATCCGTCCTATCTGGGGAGAGGTTGATTACCTTCCCGGTGCACACGGATCATCAATTTTCACCCGTGGAGAAACTCAATCGTTAACTTCGGTTACATTGGGTACCAAAATGGATGAGAAAATTATCGACCAGGTAACTGTTCAGGGAAAAGAGAAGTTTTTATTACACTACAACTTCCCTCCATTCTGTGTTGGCGATCCGAAAACACCACGCGGAACAAGCCGTCGCGAGATCGGTCACGGAAACCTGGCCCACCGCGCCTTAAAGAAAATGCTTCCTGCAGATTCACCTTATGTTGTTCGTATTGTTTCTGATATTCTGGAATCAAACGGATCATCATCGATGGCAACAGTTTGTGCCGGAACAATGGGATTGATGGACTGCGGATTGAAAATCAAAAAGCCGGTATCGGGTATCGCTATGGGATTGATTACCGATAAAGGTGCTGAAAAATACGCTGTTCTTTCTGATATTTTGGGTGACGAAGACCACCTTGGCGACATGGACTTTAAAGTAACCGGTACTGCCGATGGTATTACCGCTACTCAAATGGATATTAAAGTTGACGGACTGCCATACGAAGTGCTTGCACAAGCATTACAACAGGCAAAAGAAGGCCGTTTACACATTTTGGGCGAAATGCTGAAAGTGATTCCTGAAGTTCGCGAAGACTTTAAACCAAATGTACCACGTATCGAAACCGTTCAGATTCCTAAAGATATGATCGGTGCGGTAATCGGACCTGGTGGAAAAGTTATTCAGGCGATCCAGGAAGAAACTAAAACCGTTATTGTTATCGAAGAAGTTGACGATGCCGGTTTGGTTCAGATTTCAGGAGCAGGATTGGAGCCAATTGAAGCTGCAAAAGCAAAAATCAAGGCAATCACTGCACTTCCTGAAGTGGGTGAAATTTACCAGGGAAAAGTAAAATCGGTAGTTTCTTTCGGAGCATTTATCGAGATTATTCCTGGAAAAGAAGGTCTGTTGCACGTATCTGAAATGGCTTGGGAACGCGTTGAAAACGCAGAAGACTTTGCAAAAGAAGGCGAAATTATTGAAGTGAAACTGATCGGTGTTGACGAAAAAACCGGCAAACTGAAACTTTCGCGCAAAGTGTTGCTTCCAAAACCTGAAGGTTATGTAGAGCGCCCACCAAGAGAAAACCGCGGACCTCGTGGCGATAACCGTGGTGGAGACCGTCGTGGTGGCGGAGATCGCAGAAACAACGACCGCCGTGGTGGTGGAGACCGTCGTGGAGGTGGAGACCGCAGAGAATTCCGTCCTCGTCGCGATAACGACTAATACCAATTGTTTTCAATGTGAGCCTTAAGCGAAACACTGAAATTACAATGGTTAATGCCGATTGAAAAATTAAAGTTTTAATTTGATTTCACATCGGTATAATAGCTGAATAAATTTCAAGCAAAATAATAAAACGCTCCGCCTTTTGGTGGGGCGTTTTTTGTTACCAACAGTTTACTCTTAAAAGATGACACATCCCTGACAGCCGATAATCGTAGATCACATTGAAAAGTAGGTGGAGAAGTATAAAATTTCTCTCCCTTAAGGTTCAATATTGAAAAAAAGCGACCAATTATAAGCAACATTACTCTTGGCTTATCAGCCGGATTCTACTCATTGGGTTAGCCCAAACAGTAGACAGAAACCCCAAGGCTGCGCCCGCTTCGCTTGGAAAAGCCCTGCCTACAGGCTAGCGGACAGCAGGAATTTTTTAACGCCGGCACTGCTTGTTTTCAGGCTCTCCGGCCGAGGCCCGGCTTTAATGCAGCGGCGTTGCATAAGTGGACGGCCTCTTTTGGTGGTTGCCCGGAGTTAAAATAAAACTTTAGTGAGAGCGGGAAGCTCCGAGTTGGCGAGGAGATCACCCGTCCGAACTTGAGTTTTATGAAAACGCAGGGTAACAACAAAAAGCAGCCTTGCCTTTTTTGCTTCGTTTTTGTGGTAAGACAAAAATGAAGGCCGCCGGCAGGCATGGAACAATAGTCAATTTCCAAATTAATCCACAGAATTTTACGGGTGATGCATAGTCGTTTTCTTCCAACAGCAAATAATAGGCTGAAACAAGACAACCATCATCTCCTGTAAGATCAACTGTATGTTCCATAAGATCGTCATTCCCTTATTGCTCTATGGGCTGAAGGATTAAGACTAAAAAAGGCCACTCTTAACTTGTAACCTGCTAACTCTCTGCGAAACTCCGCGACTTCTCCGGGTAACCCGGCGGCAAAACTATAAGCGCTGTCCACCCATACTTTGGAAACTGAAAACTGCGACTGAGAACTTTTAACCTGAAACAGATCTCTCGCTGTGCTTCGAGATGACAGATAACTGAACTTCCAATTCCTTTCATTAACTTCGCCACTAAAATTTGAAAACATGGGCAACTGGTCAGAAGAACTTCACAATAAAATTGATGAACAATTACAAGGCGGCAGAGATAAAGACCTGCGCTTTTTCCGTATCGACGAGTTTAAACGTAATATTGGGCGTGTTGATGAATTTTCGGGCAACTGCCCTGAATGCCAAAAAGCCCGGATCGATATTACAGAAGCAGTTGAAACCATCGCCCAGGCTGTAAACCACGTTGGTAAACAACGCCGCGATTACGACCGGCTGATCACCCGCCTCTCAAAACACATGCAAAAAGAACACGGTTTTTACGCGCCGTACTATTTCACTTACCTTATTTCATTCTTTGGAATTATTGGCGGCTCTGTTTTGGGCTACCTGTTGATGCAACTGAATGCCGATATTAAACTCGAGCTATTCCTTATTGGTTTTTCCATCGGACTGTTGCCTACCTACATCTGGGGGCATTTAAAAGACAAAAAGCTGAGAAAAGAGAAGCGGCTGATGTAGATTTAGCCAACAAAACATTCATGATTCCCGGGAATCAGCAACAGGAATGAAAGTAAATTAACTATGTAACATATTATCGTTATCAGAACTGGCTCCCCTGGTGAGGGGAGCTCCCGACAGAATAAGAAGTAATATACTGACAATTAAAGCACTACCCTTTTGTTTGCCGACATTTTCCCTTTCAAGGGAAAACAGCTTTTATGCAGGTCCGGAATAATAGAGCTAATTCAAAGGACTTTCACAACAAAAAACAGTGATCTGCTGTTACTTTCCCCACACACTCATGACTGATATCAAGAAAATTGTAATCAAGAAATAGTTAATTTAGCGAAAAACAACTGCACAATGAAGAACACTGTTTTATTTGTACTGGCAGCAATAGTTCTGTTTGCCTGTACTGAACAACAACAAAAATTAGATTATCCTGTGACAAAAAAAGGAGACGTAAAAGACACCTATTTTGGTGTTGAAGTGGCCGACCCGTATCGTTGGCTTGAAGATGACCACTCGGCCGAAACTGCCGAATGGGTAAAGGCAGAAAACAAAGTAACTTATAGCTACCTGAACCAGATTCCGTACCGCGAAGAACTAAAAGAAAGACTTTCGTCGATATGGAACTACGAAAAAGTGGGCGCGCCGTTTAAAGAGGGCGACTGGACTTATTTCTACAAAAACGACGGATTGCAAAACCAATACGTGGTTTACCGCTTTAAAACCGGAGCAGACGAATCAACTGCCGAAGTTTTTCTTGATCCGAATACTTTTGCTGAAGACGGAACAACGTCGTTAGATGCGTTGAGTTTTTCGGAAAATGGTAAAATTGCTGCCTACTCTATTTCGGAAGGTGGCAGCGACTGGCGTAAAGTAATTATTATAAATACCGACACCAGGGAGCAAATGGGCGACACACTGGTTGATGTAAAGTTCAGTGGCATTTCGTGGAAAGGCGACGAAGGATTTTTCTACTCGAGCTACGACAAACCTGAAGGCAGCGAACTATCGGCAAAAACCGATCAGCACAAATTGTACTACCATAAACTGGGCACGGCTCAAAACCAGGACGAGCTGATATTTGGTGGAACTCCTGAAGAAAAACACCGTTACGTTGGCGGTGGAGTAACCGACGACAACCGTTACCTGGTAATTACGGCCAGTGTTTCCACCTCCGGAAATAAACTGTTTATAAAAGACCTTACCCAGCCGAACAGCAAACTGATTACCATCATCGGAACCGACGAAAGCGACACCTACGTGATAGACAATGTGGGCACTAAACTATACCTTATTACTAATTTAAATGCGCCCAACCAACGAGTGGTTACTACCGATGTAAGCAATCCAACTTCTGAAAACTGGGTGGATTTTATACCCGAAACCGAAAACGTTCTTAGCCCGTCGACCGGATGTGGTTATTTCTTTGCCGAATATATGATTGATGCGGTAGCAAAAGTATTTCAATACGACTATGATGGCAAAATGATTCGCGAAGTGGAACTGCCGGGAGTTGGTTCGGTTAGTGGTTTTGGTGCAAAGAAAAAGGCTACCGAAATGTATTACACCTTCACCAACTACATTACGCCGGGAAGTATTTATCAATACGATTTTGAAACCGGTGAATCGGAACTGTACCGCAAACCGGCAATCGACTTCAATCCAAACGATTTCGAAAGCAAACAGGTTTTCTACACCTCGAATGACGGCACTAAAATACCAATGATAATTACGTATAAAAAGGGTACGGAATTGAATGGTAAAAACCCAACGATCCTATACGGTTATGGAGGTTTTAATGTCAGCCTTACGCCGAGTTTCTCGGTTACCAATGCTGTTTGGCTCGAGCAAGGTGGCGTATATGCGGTTGCCAATTTACGTGGAGGTGGCGAGTATGGTAAAAAGTGGCACGATGCAGGAACCAAAATGCAAAAACAAAATGTTTTCGACGATTTTATTGCCGCTGCCGAATACCTGATTGCTGAAAATTATACATCGAGCGATTACCTGGCCATCCGTGGCGGATCGAACGGAGGGTTATTGGTTGGCGCAGTAATGACACAACGTCCGGAGCTAATGAAAGTGGCACTTCCGGCAGTGGGCGTACTGGATATGTTACGTTACCATACCTTTACCGCTGGTGCAGGTTGGGCCTACGATTACGGTACTGCCGAAGACAGCAAGGAAATGTTTGAATACCTGAAAGGTTATTCTCCGGTACACAATGTAAAAGCGGGCGTTGAATACCCGGCAACGCTGGTAACCACCGGCGACCACGACGACCGTGTTGTTCCTGCACACAGCTTTAAATTTGCAGCCGAATTACAGGCCAAACAGGCTGGTGATAACCCTGTTCTTATCCGCATTGAAACAGATGCCGGCCACGGGGCAGGAACACCGGTAAGCAAAACCATTGAGCAGTATGCCGATTTGTATGGTTTCACATTGTGGAATATGGGTATTAAAACACTGGCAGAATAAAAAAGTAGATTTCTGAATAAAAATATGAATAATCCCATCCTTTAGGGTGGGGATTAACAACTTCAGGTTTACCACATGATTAAAAGGGAATTTTGTAAATTAAAAATTACAAAATTCCCTTTTAATCCTTTTTCACATCCATATTTTAGCCCCGCCATAAATAACAGGGTTAATCAGAATTATTAGTAGGAAACGATTATCCCGAAAAAATTAATTCCATGCAAGCCCAAATTTTCAATCAAGAAACACTACTTTTGAATTCCCGGTAGCACGATTTGTTACCGGGAATTTTTATGTTGAAGGACAATGCAATTTCTGGTTATTGAGGGAAATATAGGGGCAGGCAAATCAACACTTTCGCGAATGATTGCCAAAGACTACAACGCCAAACTGGTGTTGGAACAATTTGCCGACAATCCCTTTTTACCCAAGTTTTACCAGGACAAAGAACGCTATTCATTTCCGCTGGAACTTTCGTTTCTGGCCGACCGCTATACGCAAATCAAAAACGAAGTGCTCAACCTCGATCTGTTTCACCCGTTTATGGTGGCTGACTACTATTTTGCCAAAACAGCAATTTTTGCCGAAAACACGCTTAAAAAAGATGAATACCATCTGTTCCGGCAAATCTTCAACATTATTTTCGAATCGATGCCCAAACCCGATTTGTATGTTTACCTCCATTCGGATGTCGACCGGCTGATGAAAAATATAAAAATGCGCGGGCGCGATTATGAACAAAATATGGATCCTGTTTATCTGGAGAAAATCGGCGATGGATACTTTAACTTTTTTAAACAAATTTCCACCTTCCCTATCCTGATTATTGATATTAACGGCATTGATTTTGTACAAAACCCCGACCATTATCAGCAGTTGAAATCCGCCATTTTTAATAGTGAATATAAATTAGGAATAAACCGTCTGATATTGTGATAAAAACATGGGCTACAGCTTTTAAATATTGAAAAGCTTTTTACTTTTGTCTGCTCGAATGTGAATTTTAATTATAGTATAAATAATGTCTGTTATGAGAAGAATCAACTTTAAACCTATCCCCCTTTTCATTGGTATTGCGGTATTATTGGCCGGATGTTCCGGACTAAACAAAATGAAGAAAGATGCCGATCAAATCAACTTCAAAGTTACCCCTGAGGTGCTTGAGGCACATGCCAGTGAAGTTGCCGTTGCAATCGACACACGTTTCCCAGCCAAATACTTCAACAAAAAAGTTACATTAACTGCTACACCCGTGCTAAAATACGATGGTGGAGAAACTGCGTATGAGCCTGTTTCGGTGCAGGGCGAAAGTGTTGAAGCCAATAACAAAGTAATTAGCTACAACGGTGGTAGTGTAAATTACAAAGATGCTGTTGCCTACGATAAAGCCATGGCAAAATCAGAACTTTACGTAAACATCAAAGCATCACAAGGTGGAAAATCTGTTGATTTCGAGCCAATAAAAGTTACCGATGGAATTATTGCTACCAGCGAAAAAGTGATTATGATCCCTAAAGCGATTTTAGGTGTTGAGCGCGAAGCTAACAACAGCGGAAAATACGATCCAAATATCGATGCATTCCAACGTATTGTTCCTGACGAAATGACTGCAGACATCAAATACCTGATCAACCGTTCGAATATTCGCAGAGACGAAACTTCAAAAAGCGAAGTTACAGCTTTGGAAGACTACACTAAAAAAGCTAACGAAGACGAAAGAATCGATTTGAAAGATGTTGAGGTTTCAGCTTATGCATCACCTGATGGTACAATCGATCTGAACCTTGATCTTGCTGCAAAACGTAAAGAAACATCTTCGGCATTTTTGGCAAAAAAATTAAAAGAAGCCGGTATTGATGTTAAGTTGAAAACAAAATACACACCTGAAGACTGGGACGGTTTTA
Source organism: uncultured Draconibacterium sp. (assembly GCF_963674925.1). Taxonomy (NCBI): domain Bacteria; kingdom Pseudomonadati; phylum Bacteroidota; class Bacteroidia; order Marinilabiliales; family Prolixibacteraceae; genus Draconibacterium; species uncultured Draconibacterium sp. The sequence goes on along the minus strand of NZ_OY771647.1, from coordinate 1,920,036 downwards.
AAACATTGTTGGAGCAATCGAACATTAAAGACAAAGAACTGATCCTGCGTGTACTTTCGATGTACAACGACCCTGAAGTTCGCGAGCGTGAAATCCGTAATTTAAGTGAAACTTTCGATGAAGTTGCTGACGAAATTCTTCCTCAGTTGCGTCGTGCAAAAATGACTACCAGCGTTGATATGATTGGTAAAACCGACGAAGAATTAAAAGCTGCTGCAAAAGCTGATCCTGCGTCATTAAATCCGGCAGAATTGCTTTACGCTGCTACTTTATTCGAAGATCTTAACGAACAACTTTCGGTATACAATGCATTTATGGAAGTTTATCCAAACGACTGGAGAGGACCAAACAACGCAGGTTACGTAATGGTTCAGCAATACAAATATGCCGATGCAAAACCATTGTTCGAGAAAGCGGAGAAATTAGCCAACAATGAGCCTATCGTTAAAAACAACGTTGGTGCGGTTACTTTAACCGAAGGCGATGTTGACGCTGCTGAGGCTTTATTTGGGGCTGCTGCAGGTGCCGGCGACGCGGTAAACTACAACATGGGTATTGTTAGCATTAAAAAAGCGGAGTACGACAAAGCTGTTCAGTATTTCAACCGCTTTGCTGATGTAAACTCAGGATTGGCAAAATTACTGGCCGGAAACAACAACGGTGCGGTTAAAGATCTTGATGCTTGTACAATCGAAGGTTGCTACATGACTGAATATTTCAAAGCTGTAATTGGTGCACGTACTGCTAAAGAATCGTTATTGTTCGACAGCCTGAAAGCTGCTGTTGACATGAATGCCGGTTTGAAAGAAGTAGCCAAAACAGATATGGAATTCGCAAAATATTTCGACAATGCTAAATTTAAAGCTATTGTTGACTAATACCAATTGTTTTTCAGTGTGAGCCATTAGCGAAACACTGAAATTACAATGGTTAATGCCGATTGAAAAGTTAAAGACTCAATTTGATTTCACATCGGCATAATTAAGTTGTGATAAACTTATTGGAAAGGGCGGTCAAACGATCGCCCTTTTTTATTTTCTACTGAAATAAGAACTTCTATTTTATTCCATTTCTTGCTCAACTTTTTTTTATTCAAAATTAAATACAATGTTAATAACCTACAGAACACATGGGAACAACGTTTAGAAAAACCAAGAAGAACACATCTCTTTCTTCTTCATATTCTGACACTTACAGCATTTCAAAAAACAAAACTCCTTTTTTTCGATCTAATTTTCCCAAGCCCTATCCTGTTAATAACTAATCTTTTGAAATCAATTAGAAAATTCTACTTTTATAATGGAACAGGAAACTCAATAAAATTTAAAATTTTAGATATTCTAACAAGACTTACTAAGTCGTGTTGAAGAATTAAGTTGTGATAAACTTAAAAAGAGCATCTTGAGATGCTCTTTTTTTTATGCTAAATTTAAAATTGTTCACTTAATAATTTCCCGCACAAAAAATAGTATATTACCATCTTATATCCATGACAAAACCTCTTTTTTAATCCTGCGTAAAACACTATTTTTCATGCTCAAATATTAAGGGAAATTCAAGTAAAAGTTATGGAGTACATTAATAAATATGTAGAGGAAAACAAAGACCGGTTTTTGGAGGAATTATTCGGATTGATACGCATTCCGTCGATCAGTTCGATTGCTGCCCACAAACCGGATATGTATAAAGCTGCCGGGTACTGGAAAAATACATTACTGGAAGCCGGTGCCGATAAAGCAGAAATTTTTGAAACCGCCGGAAACCCGGTTACTTATGGAGAAAAAATCATCGATCCGGCCCTGCCAACCGTATTGGTATACGGGCACATGGATGTGATGCCGGTTGATCCCATCGATTTGTGGGACACACCACCGTTTGAACCACAGGTGCGCAACGGTAAAATATATGCCCGCGGTGCCGACGATGACAAGGGACAGGGAATGATGCACGCCAAAGCTTTCGAGCTGATGGTAAAAACAAATACCCTGCCCTGCAACGTAAAATTTATGATTGAAGGCGAAGAGGAAGTGGGATCGCCAAACCTCGGACTTTGGTGCGAGCAAAACAAAGAAATGCTAAAAGCCGATATCATACTGGTATCTGACACTTCGATGCTGGCTGCTGATATACCATCCATTACAACAGGCTTACGCGGACTGGCTTACTGGCAGGTAGAAGTTACCGGCCCAAACCGCGACCTGCACTCAGGTTTATTTGGAGGTGCCGTTGCCAACCCAATCAACGTACTTTGTTCTATGATCGACCAGATGGTTGACGAAGATGGCAAAATTACAATCCCTGGATTTTACGATACTGTACAGGAAGTTTCTGCTGAAGAACGTGCCCTACTTGCCAAAGCTCCCTTTAACGAAGAAGCCTATAAAAAAGCATTGAATGTTGAAGAACTGAAAGGTGAAAAAGGCTTTACAACAAGTGAGCACACCGGAATTCGCCCATCGTTTGATGTGTGCGGTATTTGGGGAGGTTACACCGGCGAGGGTGCAAAAACCGTATTGCCGTCAAAAGCATTTGCTAAAATCTCGTCGCGTTTGGTACCCGATCAGGATCACGAAAAAATAGCCGTACTTTTTAAAGACCACTTCGAAAGTATCGCACCCAAAACGGTAAAGGTTGAGGTTACTTACTTACACGGAGGTCCGGCTTATGTTTGCCCGATCGATATTCCTGCTTACCAGGCTGCTGAAAAAGCCTACACCGATACTTTTGGCAAACGCCCGGTGCCGGTTCGTTCAGGAGGAAGTATTCCGATTATCTCAACTTTCGAGAAAGTGCTTGGAATTAAAACGGTATTAATGGGCTTTGGTCTGGAATCGGATGCTATTCATTCACCCAACGAGAACTACCCGTTGGAACAGTTTTATAAAGGCATAAAAACCATTCCGTTGTTCTATAAGTATTTTGCAGAATTGAGTAAGTAAAAGATTCGAAAGAACTGTCATTCTGAGCACAGCGAAGAATCTGTAACAAAACAGCTCTGGTGTAACAGATCTCTCCGTCAGCCGACGGATTGAGATGACAAAAATATAAGGCGGGTGACTATTTTCAGAGAAAAGTCACCCGCTGATTTTGGCTATATTTAGTATTTACTACAGCTTTATCAACTCCAAATACATCAACTGTTTATCGCTGTTATTTCCGGTGGCAGGCAGCAATGAAATGGCTTGCTCGCCGCTTTCCGTTATTTCAATTTCGCCCAACTTTAGCAGTTCATAGTCTTCGCCTGTATCGGGGATCTCAGTTTCTATTTTCTGATCTTTCAAACTAACCGTCACGCCTCCTCCTTCAGCACTCCACACCAAGGCTTCAACACGGTAGTTACCCGGCTCAGCATCGAAAACCCATTCCAGTCGTGCACGTGCATCTACCCAGTTGGCAATTATTGAGTTTGAACCACTACCCTTTAATACCGCATGTTCGCCATAACCGGGATTATAGATATCGGCAAAATCCGCAGGCAACAAAATACTGCCTTCTTTTAATTGCGGTTTATTACTGGTTACCGTCATTTCTCCGCGTATTTTCACAACAACTACCGTATTTATCTCATCAAATATCACCGATGGAGCATGAACATGTAAATCTCCCTCTTCAAATTTCCAGGCAAAATGCTGCTGAGGATTCGACAACAGGTAAACGTCACGTACATTCGCTTCCAGGCCCGGCACGCTGAGCAAACCATCTTTGGGCCAGTCGAAAACATGCAAGTAGAGATTGGTTACGCCGCCCTCCTTTTTGGTGGTGCAACGCCCCCAGGGCAATTTATAAAAAGGGCTGGCACTTGTGCCGTATATCGATTTACCGTTTTGCTGCATCCAGTGGCCTATTTCTTTTAGCCGCTCAACACTGGCTTTCGGAAATTCACCTGTTGCAGTTGGCCCCACATTTAGCAGCAGATTACCACCTTTACTGGCAATATCAACCAGCATTTTTATCAACTCTTTTGTCGATTTCCAGTTTTCATCGTACCATTTGTAGCCCCAGCTGGTGTTCATGGTCATACACACTTCCCAGTCGTAATCCAACCCGGTTGGCGGCACATGCTGCTCGGGTGTTTGGAAATCTCCCGGCCACGGGCGATAAAGACGGTTATTGGTTATCAGCTTGGGGTAATCATCGGTAACCGCTTTTAAAGCATTGGCTGCTTCTTCGGTCATTCCCCGTGGTGTGTCCCACCACAAAATATCCAAGCCACCATAATTTTCCAGAATTTCTCTCACCTGCGGCACTGCTTTTCCGTTAATGTAATTCATTAATGGTTCGCGTTTCAAGTCAGGATCCCAATGAGGCTCACCCTGTTCAATGTTCCAGTAAGTGCCGCCCGGCTCGTGCCAGTCTTGCGCCTGCGAGTAGTAAAACCCCAATCGTATCCCCTCTCTCTTACAAACTTCGGCAAGCTCTTTTAACGGATCGCGATCAAAAGGAGTAGCATCAACAATATTGTATTTACTCGCTTTTGAGTGAAACATTGCAAAACCATCGTGGTGTTTCGAGGTTATTACAATATATTTCATTCCCGCATATTTAGCCAGTTTCACCCATGCTTCGGCATCGTATTTGTCGGGATTAAACGATTCAGCCAGTTTTTCGTATTCCTTTACCGGAATTTTCGCATTGGCCATTATCCACTCACTTATACCCGGAATACGTTCGCCTTTCCATTCTCCTGCCGGTTCGGCATACAATCCCCAGTGAATAAACATTCCAAAGCGGGCCTCGCGCCACCACTCCATTTTGTCGTTTTGATTTTCTACCGTAGTTGATTTTTCAGATTCTTGCCCTGTTTTGTTCGCGCAAGAAAGACAAGCCAGCACAATTACTACTATTGATAAGATTTTACACATGGCGAATCGTTTAGAATTAGTTCATAATTAGTCATATAAAGATCTGGATAATTACAACATAAACAAAAAACCATGGTTCTGATATTTTCCCGTGAAAGTTAACGATACCTTGTAAAAAGTTATCTTTAATCTTAAAATTATACTATACTTATGAAACAAGTACCAATTGTTTTTATCGTACTCTATTTCTTTCTTTTTCAGGCATGCTCTCCGAAAAATGAAAAACCGAATATCATACTCATCAGTGCAGACGATTTAGGCTGGAGCGACATCGGCTGCTACGGTAGCGAAATAAAAACGCCAAACCTCGATCATCTGGGCGAAGGGGGAATGCGCATTACCAATTTCCACAATACCTCTAAATGTTTTCCGTCAAGAGCCTGTTTACTTACCGGAGTGTATGCTCAACAAAATAACTATCATAAAACGTTTACCAATCCGATTACCAATGCCGTCACCTTGGGCGAAGTGCTACAAACCGCCGGATACCGCACACTTTGGTCGGGGAAACACCATGGATTAGAAAATCCTTACAATCGCGGGTTCGATCGCTATTACGGATTAAAAGATGGGGCATGTAATCATTTCAACCCGGGCAACCAAAGGCCCGGAGAAGGCGTTCCTGCCCGAAAAGGGAAACCTGGCCGGAAAAATAAACGTGCCTGGTGTATCGACAGTGTGATGTACAGTCCTTTCACACCTGCTGAAAAGGATTTTTATACTACCGATTATTTTACAAACTATGCTATTAACTGGCTGGAAGAATACAAAAATGAAGAAAAACCATTCTTCCTGTACATGGCTTACACCGCTCCTCACGACCCTTTAATGGCCTGGCCCGAAGACATTTTAAAATACAAAGGAAAATATGATGCCGGATATGAAGCAATTAGAAAGCAACGCTATCAGAAACAGTTGAACTCAGGACTAATAAACGAGAAGTATAAACTATCGGCGGCAACGTACCAAAACTGGAGTGAGTTAAGTGATTCGATAAGAAATACTGAAATCCGGAAAATGGAAGTCTATGCGGCTATGATTGATCGGTTGGACCAGAATGTTGGTCGATTGTTGGCTAAACTTAAAGAAACCGGTAAAGATAAAAACACCTTGATCATGTTTGTTTCCGACAACGGGGCTTCGGCTGAAGTGGTTAAACTTGATGACGATTACGGCGATATAGGAACACTTACCTGCTGGAGTTCGCTTGGTGAGCATTGGGCAAACGTAAGTAACACCCCATTTCGTTATTTCAAAAATTATAGTTTCGAAGGAGGAATAAATACTCCTTTTATTGCCTATTGGCCCGAAAAAATAAAGCCTAAGACGATAAGCGAATACCCGGGACACTTTATTGATATGATGGCAACGCTGGTTGACATTACCGGGGCTGAATATCCCGTTGAATTCAATAAGCAGAAAATTACGCCAATGCAGGGAGAAAGTTTACTGCCCGTTTTTCAGGGAACTAATAAAAAACGTCAAAAACCACTTTTCTGGGAATGGAAAAATGGACAGGCGGCCTACAACAACGGCTATAAAATTGTAAAAGATGGTATTAATAAACCATTCGAATTGTACAATATTGAAAATGATCCGACAGAAACCCGTAACCTGGCAAACGAGAATCCTGAACAACTTCAGAAAATGGAATCTCTTTTCCTCGATTGGAAAGCTTCATTGCCCACCTTTGAGTAATGATTCTTATAAGCATATCTCTATGTCATCCAGAAATACCTCGTGCGTATTTCAAATAAAAGGGTCCAATAAAAATGCGAATCATGTTAATCAAAGCTTAATATCACTTATACATTTTTATCTTGAATAGAAATTTACTTAATTAGCTTTCCATTTTTATAAAAATGACAAACAAAACTTGCCTGATTTTTTGCAACTGTGGTGCCGGCATCATTTCCGAAGACAAAAAGGAAGAGCTTTCTGAAGCTTTTAAACCGCTAGGAATTGATATATACGAGCTGCACGACCTGTGTGCTTTCTCGCTAAATGAAAAAGATTTCCTGCACAAATTGGATAATGACTACGATAAAAAACTAATTGCTGCCTGTTACCCACGGGCCATAAAAAATATGTTTGAGCAAAACGGGGTACAACTTAGCAATCTCGAGGTATTTAATTTCAGGGAAGCCGACATCGAACAGATTACAGCTGACATATCAGCTAAGATTGACGAAAAGCAAGACGAAACTTTTTACGAGGTAAAAAATACCGGGCTAAAAGTCCCGGCCTGGTACCCGATTATCGACGAATCGCGCTGCACACTTTGCGGACAATGTGCACGGTTCTGCGTTTTTGGGGTTTATTCGTACAACAAAAAAAGCCTCAAGGTTGTCAATCCGTTGTCGTGTAAAAACAACTGTCCGGCATGCGGACGAACCTGCCCGGCATCGGCAATTATCTTTCCACGATTACCCGAAAATTCGGCATTATCGGGAGCCGAACCTACCGGCGATAAAAAAGTATCGGGAAACGATCAAAAAGGAAATTTGTTTGTTATGCTGAACGAGCGCAACAGTGCCCGCAGAAATATTTTCAAACAAGGCGCTTTTCAACAAGCCGAAGAAGAGAAAAAAAGAGCACTGGAAGAATTGAAGAACGGCTTTAAAAAACCAAAAGGCGATGCTTAAACAATTGTTGAAAACAGATAAAAAATGCCTGTATAAATTTGCATACAACATGGGTATAAAAGGTGCCCGTGGCATTCAGCGTTTTCAAAAACGTTTGAAAAAAGGCGACTTCTTTCCGGCATTTCATTTTATTTCGGTTACCGACGACTGCAACCTGAATTGCCAAGGCTGCTGGGTAACCCATAAAAAACAGAACGCACGAATGTCGCCCGAAATGCTGGATTCCATTATCAAGCAGTCAAAAACAAAAGGATCCTATTTCTTTGGGATTCTGGGTGGGGAACCACTGCTATACAAGCCGCTTCTCGATGTTTTCGAAAAACATTCCGATTGCTATTTTCAGCTGTTTACCAACGGGACATTGCTTACCAGGGAAGTTGCTGAACGTTTGCGTAAACTTGCCAACGTTTCGCCGCTAATTAGTTTCGAAGGCGACAACGAAGTTGCCGATGTACGCCGGGGAGGGAAAAACGTTTACCAAAAAGCACAGGCTGCCATCGATCATTCAACCGACGCAGGATTGATAACAGGTGTGGCCATGAGTGTATGTAAATCGAATATCGACCTCGCATTTTCGGATGAATTTATTCAGTCGCTAATCGACCGTGGCGTACTTTATTTGTGGTACTATATTTATCGGCCTGCCGGACAAGACGCAACCGTAGACCTCTGTCTTTCAGCAGAACAGATTGAGCAACTTCGCCATTTTATAGTGGATGCCCGCCAAAAATACAACATTGCCATAATTGATGCTTACTGGGATGAGAACGGCAAGGGATTGTGCCCTGCAGCATCGGGATTGAGTCACCACATTAATGCTTCGGGCGATATCGAACCTTGTCCGGTCATTCAGTTTGCTACGAACAATGTGGCCGATGGCAATCTGGAAAGTATTTATCGCAATTCAACTTTCCTGGCCGGATTTAAAACAGAAATACCAAAACTCACCACGGGCTGCATCCTTATGGACGATCCGCAATGGTTGGTTAATTATACAAAACAACACGCCGCAAAAGATACATCGGGGCGGGATAACGAAGCGGAACGCCTGAGCAAGATGGAAAACGTTTCCAGTCATGGTTCGGCAAAACCCGTTCGAGAAAAGAGCTGGGTGTATCGCTTTGCGAAAAAACGGGCATTTTTTGGCTTTGGCGCCTATGGTTAATATGGAAAAAACAAACGGCATATTAAAAGTTCCTGAGCAATCGTTCGTGCGCAACAAAATGCGTAAGGCTGCGGCGAATATGATTGAGAAGCTCGAGCTACGCCCACCGGTAAACATCCTAAAATTGGAAGAACTAGCCGCTGACTTGGTGCGTGAACAGGAAATTGCATCGGAATTTATTCCCTTTGCCATGGTTTTACTTGGTAACGAATCGTGGCGCAAAACAGTGAAAGCTACCCCTATGAACCGCCGGCTTTTGTTGCTCCCACAATGCCTGAACGATAATAATAAATGCGAAGGCATGTTCGACGAACTGGGACTAAACTGTGCCGGTTGTAAAGCCTGCCCTATCGATGATATTTTGATTGAAGCCGAAGCGAAAGGATATGCTAACCTGGTAGCCGAAGGAACTACCGTAGCCGTTGGGTTGGTGGAAGAAGGATCGATTGATGCGGTAATTGGCGTGAGTTGTATGCCGGTGTTGCAACGTTCGTTCGAGCCGGTATCCAACGCTGCCGTTCCGGTAATTGGCATCCCGCTGCTTTTTGATGGTTGCGAAGAAACCCGCGCCGATATGAAATGGATCCTGGATGAAATGCGTTCGTATGAAACAGATGAAGATCACCAACCCATCTCGGTGTCGTTATTAAAGAATCGAATCGAAGGTTTTTTCACCAACGAAAACATCGAAAAATATATTCCCGGCCGCGATAAGACAGAACAAATTGCACAGGAATATATGCTTATCGACGGACAGCGGATACGCCCGCTGCTTGCCGCTTTATCTTACCTGGCCTACTCAACTTCTAAAACCGATGAACTTCTAAAACCTTTAACACTTATTATCGAGTGTTTCCATAAGGCATCGCTTATTCACGACGATATTGAGGATAATGCCAACCAGCGTTACAACACGCTTACCGCGCATGAAAAATACGGCGTGCCACAGGCTATTAATGCCGGCGATTTTCTGATTGGGAAAGGTTACGAGTTGTTGAGTGATCTGGATATTTCGAATGAAATCATGAAAAACTGCCTGCGTTTTATTGCACGCTCACACATTCAATTGACACGTGGACAAGGCGTCGACATTCTTTTTAACGACGGGAAAATACAGCTGTTGCCCGATGAAATGATTGGGGTTTTTAAAAATAAAACCGGCGAAGCCATCAAAGTGGCCTTGTTGCTGGGAGCAATTGTTGGCGGAGCAAAAAAACAGGAACAGGAAATAATGGAGCAGTTTGCCGATTTTATGGGAATTGCCTATCAAATTCGCGACGACCTGAATGAATATACAGAACAGCACTCAGCTGAAAAAACCGGCGATTATCCCTTCCTGCTGGCTTTGCTGAACAAACATTTTGCAGATCAGGAAAAAGATACGCCTGCGAATTTATTCGAACAGGTTGCCGAATTCAGAAAGCTGATTGATAAAACCGAACTAGTGGAAGTTGCAAAAGAATACCTACAGCAATACATCGACAACTGCTACGCTGAACTCGATAAACTGGAAAATTCCAAACTTCGCCTGAGCCTTTATGGCGTTATGGGAAAGATCTTTAAATCAGAAACTACCAATGAGTAAACCAAAGAAAATCGCGATCTATAAAAAACTGGTTCGGCGACTTTCTTTAGGATTTGAAACTTTATCGCCCGAAATACAACAGGAAATCATTGATTTTATATCGAGTCAGCAGCACGCTTCGGGTGGCTTTTGCGACCGTGCCGGAAAACCTGACCCATACTACTCGCTTTTTGGCTGCTGGCTAAGTTTAGCTACAGAACAAAAAGAAGAAATCGAGCAATTAAAAGCCTACATTTCGAAACAGCCCGCAACATCAAGTACCGTTGAAAAACTGGCAATCAATCTGATGAAAACGGAGTTGTTCCCGAAACAAAAAAACGAATCGTTGTTTTCGTTGCTAAAAAAAGTTTTTTCGGGGCATAACTTTATGGATGTTTCGTATCGCTTTTTTTTGCTGGCATTAACCATTGATGCCACAGCCAAAAACCGCTTTCTCTTTAACCTGATGGCACGTATTTGGCTGCCCTTTTACAAAGTGAAAGAAAACTCGCCATGCAGTTTGGTAGCTGCACTTTGTTTCGCCCGATTTGACCTTGGATTGAAGTACAAAAAATATCAAAAATTGCTATTGGAATTTCACCAGGAAAAAGCAGGGTTCAGGGCTTTTGAAACCACACCATTCAGCGATACTTTATCAACCGGAGTGGCACTTTTCGCCTTGGCTGAAACCAATTATGATCTGAGGCTGATCACTCCTGATTGTCTTGATTTTATTCAAATGAATTATCTTTCAGGAGCCTTTCTTTCCGGAGATGGCGACGAAACCCGCGACCTGGAATATACGTTTTATGGGTTGCTGGCGCTGGGAAGCCTTGTAAAGGATGAATTGGAAGGATGAAGGATTAAGATTGCAGAATGATGATTAACGATTTTTGATTTGAGAAGGAATAGGCAATTAGCAATTTACAATAGACAAAACTGATTAACGTTACAGAAATCTTAGTGTCTTCGAGTCTTTGTGTTTAAAATATTAAAGGTGAAAAAAGAAGAGCTGGAAATACGGTTTAAAGAGCTGAGCGATATTTTGTTTGGCGAACTCAACGATGATGGCTTTTGGTCAGGAGAATTATCGTCGAGTGCACTGGGAGTGGCGGTTGCTGTTGCTGCTCTTCATTTCCACGACGCCAGTCTTCATCAACAGGAGATAGAAAAAGGTCTGGAGTGGCTTTCTTTAAATCAGAATCCCGACGGTGGTTTTGGCGACACACCTGAGAGTCCGGCTAATATTTCAACTTCTTTACTTTCTTATGCAACGCTGAACCTATACGCAGAAAACAATTCTGAAGTAAAATCAACACAGCAAAAACTGGCTGATTACCTGCTTACGCAAAATGTTGATGTCCGTTCTGAGCAGGTAGCAAAAGTTATTCTCGATCATTACCAAAAAGATTATACGTTTTCGGTGCCCATTTTAACGTTGTGTGCACTTTGTGGTGTTCCCGGCGACGATGGTTTTAAACACATTCCACAGTTGCCTTTTGAGCTGGCGTTGCTGCCGCGCCGGTTTTATCGCTTGCTGAATCTGAGTGTGGTAAGTTATGCAATCCCGGCATTGATCGCCGTTGGTATTGTGGTTTTCCGCAAGAAAAAATCGAACGGATTAACTCGTGCTATCCGGGCAAAAGCTGAAAAGAAAGCCCTTAAAATTCTGGAACGATCGCTACCCGAAAGTGGTGGTTTTCTGGAAGCGATTCCCTTGACCGCTTTTGTTGCACTAAGCCTCATAAATGCAGGATTAAGAGATTCGATTGTAGTAGACAAAGGAATTGCTTTTTTGAAGCGTACACAACGCGAAGATGGCAGCTGGCCCATTGACATTGACCTCTCGACATGGGTGACCACATTGAGTGTAAAAGCGTTGGGCAAACGAAAAAACGAAGTGTTATCGGAAACTCAACAAAAGGACATTGTTAATCACTTGCTTTCGGTGCAGAATAAATCGATCCATCCGTTTAACGGCACTTCGCCGGGTGGTTGGGGCTGGACAAATTACTCGGGCTCCGTACCCGACTGTGACGATACACCCGGAGCGATTCTGGCACTTTTAAATCTGGCGCCGCACCATACAATCAGAGAGGAAATGTTGGTTGGTGGTGACTGGTTGCTAAAACTTCAAAATAACGATGGCGGCTTTCCAACCTTTTCGCGGGGTTGGGGGAAATTACCCTTCGACCAAAGTTGTGCCGATTTAACCGGACACTGTGTTTTTGCGCTTTCAAAACTGCTGGATGTATACAAATCTGATTTGAAATTGAAACAAAGAAAGCAGTACACCATAGCCATAAACAAAGCAGTTGACTATCTGGAAAAACACCAAAAAGAAAATGGTTCGTGGTTACCGCTTTGGTTTGGAAATCAGCACACCAAAGATCATAAAAATCCGGTTTACGGAACCGCCCGCGTACTCACCTATTTTCAAAAAGCAAAACGGTTGTTGAAAGATGAGCCGGTTCTGACTGAAAGAATACAGAAAATGATTACTAAAGGAACGAACTTCCTGCAAAAAGTCCAGAATGAAGATGGCAGCTGGGGTGGAGATTTTGGGATTCAAGGCACAATTGAAGAAACAGCGCTTGCTGTTGCAGCATTGAACAGCACAAAATCTGAAACTGAAATTGAAAAGGGATTAGCGTGGCTCGACGATTATTACAAAAAAAACGGGCTTAAAAAAGCCCCCATCGGATTGTATTTTGCATCGTTGTGGTACGATGAAAAGTTATATCCTTTAACAGCTTACCTCGAAGCTGTTAAAGGATATATTTCTAAAAATTAAATTGCTGCTCCCTGCTTTTCAACCAACGATCCGTCTTCCATTATTACATCGTAGAAATAACCTGCGCCAAAATCTTTCTCCAACGTTAGTTTTCCTTTAAAAGTAACAACTTCGCCTACTTTAACATCGGCTTGTGTTGTAATCGTCAGATCGAAATTACCACCGGTGCCGGTACCATCCTGAATGTGCACCCAGTTTTTACCCATCACCTGTTCGTTTACTTTTACCACAGCACCACGAATTTCAAATTCTTTGCTGCTGTAATCGGCTTTGTTGGCAAAAACATCAGCAATCTTAAGCTCTCCATCGGCCTTACTGATTTCAACTTCTGCATCGCTAACAGCCACTTTCCCCTGATGCGATGATGGCATTCCACCACTCATAGCAGGCTGCTGGGCCCCGGGCGTTTTGGTGATCTTATTCACAAAATAAATTACATCAAAAGTTTTATCGATCTCTTTACTGTGGAAATTTTCCATTGGAAGTGCATCGTAATAATATAAAACTTCGCCGGGATTCACGTCTTGTTTCGCTACTGCAATCCACTTTGCAATTCCGTTTTCAGTTGCACTGATATAGGTGTAACTTCCTCCCTGAATCACTTCCGATACTTTAATCATGTTGAATGCGCTCTCACTCTGGGTCTGAGCAGGCGCCCCATTTTTATTTCTTACACAACCTAAAAACATGCCGGCAACAGCCAGTATCATCAAGATTTTGCTTGTCTTCATCCTCATCATTCTTTTTATAGTTTTAAAATTTAATTCTCAAGTTAAGGTACAACCTGTTAAACAACTGTTGCTCCTGAAATGTTGCCTCATAATTGGCCGACAAATACAGTTTTTTACTGAATTGCCACGACAAATCCAGCTCTCCAATGTGCTGCTGCAAATTAGTTAAAGTATTTACATATTGAAAATCTACCCATCGATAATGCAGCATTGTATACAATTTTCCTGAAACAAGATCCTTTGATAAACGTGCTCCGTAAACCTGTCCGTCAAGATAGCTGGTTTGCATCAAATTGGCTGTGATACTCAACGATGCATTCAGTGTCGGAACTTTTGTCCACGTTGCAAAGCCGCTCAATGTTTTTGTTGGTCGCGGATCTTCAGCACGAAAACGTGTTCCGGCGCTGGCACCAACAATAAAGCCATTTACAGGTCGGTAGTTAATCCTGGCGCGTACTCCTTGCCGGCTTGCCTGTTGTAAAATCTCGTCGGCATAATTCCTGAATGTTTCGTAGTAAATCACATTCTTCCGATTATCGTACGAACCAAAAACCGAAAGTCGTTTTGAAAAGCGATAGCGTGCCGAAAAATACAGGCTGGTTAAACTCACTGTGTTTGTGGGCTTATCATTTTCGAGTTTGTACAAATCGAGCTCCAGCGAAGAAAACAAGGTCAGATTTTTAATGGCTGAATTGGTGTGCTGCATGTAAATAAACCGGCGGTCGACATTTCCGGTATTTCGCTGTTCGAAAAAAGCCAGCGACGACTGTACAAAACCGTTTTCAGTTTTTTTACTCTGCCCAACGTAAGCACCATATTCAAACAAATCGAAGTTGTAACCATAATCCTGGTAATCGGGACGCGAACCGCCAACAATTCCGGCAAACATGTTTTTAAATTTATACTCAAACTGCAAGCCGTCAATTGCTCCAACATTGGCAATGCGCGGATTAATTTTTCGCCCGGCCCAAACAGTTGCCGACTCGTTGATATCGTATTTCAGCGCCAAACTGTATACTTTCAATGCATTGTTCAGATTCTCCTGCACCACATCCCACTGATTTAATTTGTGCGTGAAAGACACATAAGTTTCGGCAGATATTTTTGATCCCGACAGATTCGAAGCTTTTGCCGATAAAGTATAACGGAAACGATGAATATTATCCGCTTCATCAGAAAAATTGGAGTAAGAAGACATCGACAATCTGCCGTTTATATCCTGTGTCCTCGACGATTCTTTTGTTGGTTCCTGAGTAATTAATACCTGTTCATTGACATCCTTTTCAGGCAATTCCTGTTGCAGTTGCACAACTTCACTAACCGGCTTAACTGTTCGGCCAAAAACAATATCGTCAAGCTTAAACGTGTGCTCACCTAATTTGGAACACAAACATGAGATGGAAGACTTATTATCAACAAGTAAAGCCGGCGCAAGGCCGTTTTCATCCCGGATAAACAAGGTGTCACCATTTTCAATCTGATCAGTGGAGGCAAAACGCACATAAATATTCTCTCCGGTAATATACGATACCTTTCCTTCCTTCAGATTACTCGACTCCTGAGCACTTGTTTGGCTTACTGCTATAGTTAAGAAGAGCAAGCACAATAATCCGGTATTTCTTATTATGCGTTTAATCATTTTCCTCTCCTGTTGGGTGACACTCAAGACAACTCACCGATGCATAAACATAGCCGCTTACATCCCGGTGATCACTGTCGGTTTCGGTTTGATTGTGTTCGTGACAATCGATACATGAAAACACGGAATAAATAGTTGCTTGCGTATGACAATCGGTGCAGGAATTCCACTCACCATTATGCCTCCCGCTGTATATCGGAAAGTACTGTCCATCGTGGTTGAATGTGGATGGGTCCCAGGCATTTTCCGAATGACAGGACTCACAATCGACCGGAAAATTGGCAGCCGTATGTGAAGGATCGGTTGTGTTATTATAATCTGTTGAATGGCAACCGTAACAAGATGTTGCGGTGGTGGTATAATTTCCTTCGTGACACAAAAAGCAATTATTTGAAATAACGGTATGCGCACCATTCAACGCGTAATAATCGTTGTGATTTGGGAACAATGCAGGCTCCCATTCCGGATTGGTAGTATGGCAATCGTCACAGCCTGTTGACAATCCTAGTGACGAATGGTTTGGATTTGTAGTGTTATTAAAATCACTTTGATGGCACGAACTGCAAAGCATTGAAGTTCCGGCATAACCATCGGTATGGCACGCTGAACATTCGGTAGCAATGTGTCCACCGGTTAAAGGGAACTGAGTTAGATTATGATCAAAGTCTGCTCCCTCCCACGTGTTTACACTATGGCATTGTAAACAATCAGTTGGATAATTCGATGCCAAATGATTTTCTGCATTGTTATAATTTTCCTGATGGCAACTGATACAAGCCGGATCAGCGGCAGTTGTTGTTCCCAAATGGCAATCAACGCATTGACGCCCGGTATGTCCTCCGGTAAGTTCAAAACCCGTGGTTACGGTATGATCGAACGAAGATGGTATCCACGTTGTTGTGGTGTGACATTCTTCGCACTCCAACGCTATTCCGGCACTGGCGTGATTAGGATTTTGAGCTGTATTATAGTTATCCGTGTGGCAAGAACTGCACAAGGTCGATGTTCCGGCATATCCATCGGTATGGCAAGCGGTACATTCAGTAGCAATGTGTCCACCGGTTAAAGGGAACTGTGTTAGGTTATGATCAAAGTCTGCTCCCTCCCACGTGTTTACACTATGGCATTGTAAACAATCAGTTGGATAATTCGATGCCAAATGATTTTCTGCATTGTTATAATTTTCCTGATGGCAACTGATACAAGCCGGATCAGCTGCAGTTGTTGTTCCCAAATGGCAATCAACACACTGACGCCCGGTATGTCCTCCGGTAAGTTCAAAACCCGTGGTTACGGTATGATCGAACGAAGATGGTATCCACGTTGTTGTGGTGTGACATTCTTCGCACTCCAACGTTATTCCGGCACTGACGTGATTAGGATTTTGAGCTGTATTATAGTTATCCGTGTGGCAAGAACTGCACAAGGTCGATGTTCCGGCATAACCATCGGTATGGCACGCTGTACATTCGGTAGCAATGTGTCCACCGGTTAAAGGGAACTGTGTTAGGTTATGATCAAAGTCTGCTCCCTCCCACGTGTTTACACTGTGGCATTGTAAACAATCAGTTGGGTAATTCGAAGCCAGATGATTTTCTGCATTGTTGTAATTTTCCTGGTGGCAACTGATACAAGCCGGATCAGCTGAAGTTGTTGTTCCCAAATGGCAATCTGCACATTGTGTTCTATCGTGTCCTCCGGTAAGTTCAAAACCGGTTGTTACAGTATGATCGAACAACGATGGAGTCCATCCCTCTTCATCATGGCAAGTTTCACACTCCTGTGAAATGCCTGCCGTTAAGTGGCTTGGGTTTGCAGCTTCGTTATAGTTGGAGATATGACAACTGTTACAAGAACTAGAAGTCCCCGAAAATCCTTCGGTGTGGCAACTTAAACAATCGTTTTGAAGGTGCGCGCCTTTCAACGGAAATCCTGTTGCGTCGTGGTTAAAAGCTCCTTCTTCACGACCCAGCGGATGACAGGCAAAACAAGCCAGACTGTTGTATGAATAACCATTTATTCCCCGGTGTTCGTCATCCATCTCATTTTGGTTGTGTTCGTGGCAATCGGTGCAACTAAACACCGAGTAATTATTTTGTTGTGTGTGGCAATCAAAACAATCATTCCACTCACCGCGGTGCTCTCCTGAGTAAATAGGAAAATAAAAATCATCATGAATTGAAAATTCTGCCGGACTCCAACCCGGGTCGGTTGTATGACAATCGGTACACTGCGTTGAAAAACCACTACTTTGATGCGAAGGATTTGTTGCCGAAGCGAAATCAGTTTCATGACAACTAAAACAATCCGTTGAAACAGGCTCAAAAACTCCCGAAGTATGACATTCAGTACAGCTGCTTACAGCATGCCCTTTTGTTAAAGGGAAAAAATCGTGATTAATGCCTTGCGCTGACCACAAAAATGCATCAATCCGGTGGCATTCAATACAGTCAGTCGAGAAACCTGACTCAACATGATTGGGCTCGGTAGTCGCGTAATAATCCTGGCTATGACAATCGATACATTCTACTCCCAATGGCTGAAATTCCAACAACGAAGCACTGGTATGACAGGCCGAACAATCGGCGGTGTTGTGAGCTCCCAACAACGGGAACCGGCCGGTTTGATGAATTTCGGTAATGTTGCTGACCAGCCAGGAGCGCGAATCGTGACAGCGGGTACAATCGGGGCCAACCGTGTTGTTGTGCATGTCGTTGTGACAATCAATACAATTCGTTTTTGCATTGTTAAAAACCAGGGTGGTGTGGCACGCTCTACAATCAGTAAAAGCATGCTGCCCGTCAAGAACAAAATCAGTTGAATCATGCGAGAAACGTGCCGTCTCTTTCGAGAAAATCCACCCTTCGGTTGTGTGGCAGTCGAGGCAATCAATTGAAAGATCCTCGCCGTGGGGATTTTCCTGTGCCCTCAGATGAAAAACCGAAAACAACACTACAATTATTAATGACAACTTGCGCATGTTATATCTTCAAATTTATAAACGATGTAATTCCGGATTAAATTATCGGTGGGTTTATGGCAGGCAATACATTCCAGCCCTTCATGTTTTCCATCGATTTTAAACCGTGCATTATCATGATTGAATTTTTCGGGTTGCCAGTTATTAAAAGTATGGCACCGTTCACAATCATTATTTCCAGATTCATTAAACTGTCCCCTATGAATATCATCATGACAGTTTTCGCAGTTCACCGGGAGTCCGGCAAAATGCTGTGTTACAACCCCGGCATTTTCAGTAAAATGGCAATCGCGACACGATACCGTTTTATGTTTTCCTTCAAGGTTAAAATTGGTTTTTGTATGATTAAATTCTATCTGACTCCAGAATTCCTCAGTATGGCACGAACGACAATCGGAATCAGGCATGAATTTGCTGCTGATTTTATTTTCATGAATATTTTCGTGACAGGTAACACAATTGAGTTGATCAAACTTAAAATTCCATTCATCACTTTTTTTATGGCACTCGAAACACGGTGTTGCCCTATGCGCCCCATTTAGGGCAAATTCGGTTTTGTTGTGCCTTTCAAGTCCAAAAGAAGAAGGCGAAAATCCATGAACAGAATGACAGGAATTACAATCGGGTGAAACTCCGTTTTTTGCCATTTGTCCTTTATGGTAATCGCTGTGACAATCGGTACAGTTTTTATGTGCTAATGCTTTTGTGTGATTACCAGAGGTGTGGCATTCTTTACAATCTACCGCAACATGTTTTCCACGTAACGGATAGTCGGTGTTGTTGTGATTAAACTCGCCAATATTCTTCACTTGCGTGAATGAAAATTCGTCGTGACATTTACGACAATCGTTGCCAAATTTATTGTTGTGTACATCCTCGTGGCAGCTGGTGCAGTTTCCAAATTCGACCCCGGCAAACTGTTGAAATGCTTTGCCATTCATCGTAGTTTTCTCATGGCATTTGGAACAATCAACTTCCCCGTGTTTTCCAACCAATGGGAATTCAGTTGTTTCGTGATTAAATCCTGTAGCCGGGACAAAAGCCTCCTGGTTGTGGCAAGTCGTACAAGTCTGCGACAAGGTATTCTGGTGCACATCAGTATGGCAATCGTTGCACTTAGTGCCCATTCCCAGGTAAGTGCCGGCTGATTTTTTCTGAGAAATATCGTTTTTAATTAACGCCGCTTTATGACAATCGGCGCAACTTATTTCGGCATGTTTTGCTTCCAGTTTAAAGCCCGTTAAATCGTGATTGAAAATATCTTTATCAATCCGAACCACTTTAAAATCGCGACCATAATGTTCGCCGTGACAAGCTGCACAACGTTTCCCGCTTACTTCTGCCGATGCATGATAACCTTTCTTCTGATCCACCAGTTTCTTTATTTCGGTATGACATGCCAGGCATTTTGCCGAGGTTTGTTTTTCGCCCAGAACATGACATTTTGTGCAGTTTGTTAGTCCTTCCAAATGAGCATGTACCGCAGATAATTCTCCCGGCGATAATTGCGCAAAGGATTTTACAGCAATAAAAAATACTGCCAAAAGAATTCCGATATGTTTATCAAATGGTTTCAAGTTTTAAGTGTGTTTTAATATTGCTTCGCCAAACTTTGTAGTTATTTCAATTCCCGCATTTCGCAAAAACTCAGTTGGCAATTCTCCTCCGGCAAAAATGTAAACCAGGTTATTTTCAATTACCAACTCCTCTTGTTGATTGGCAATTTTCAAGCGCACATGCTCTTCGTCAATGGCGCTTACATTTGAATTCAAAATCACATTCAATAGCTTCGACTCAATGGCTTCTTCCAGTTTTTTTCGGTTTTTCGGTTTTAGGCGCGAAAAGGTTTCCTTCCGGTACGAAAGTGTAACTTCGTTCGTTTCATTCAGCAACAGCGCTGATTCAACAGCCGAATCACCACCTCCAACAACCAATATTTTATTACCGGAAATCAGTTCAGGCTCGAGCAATCGGTAAGCAACTTTTGGCAAATTTTCGCCCGGAATATTTAACTTTCGTGGTGTGCCACGTCGGCCAATAGCCAGCAAAACGCGTTGCGCGGAGTACTCTGCTCCGTTGTTGCATTCCACACAAAAACCCTGTTCTGTTTTTGTTATCTTATCCACCTTTTGTTTTTCGTTAATTTGAATGTCGTTTTTTGATAGAACTTCGTTCCACAAATCCAGCAATTCAGGTTTGCTGGTATCGTAAAGTTTTACTTTTCCAAACAACGGCAGATCCATTGGCGAGGTCATTACAACTTTCGCCCGTGGAAAAGTGTAAACAGTTCCACCCAACGTATCTTGTTCCAATGTAAGCGTTTTCAATTTCAGGCGTTTTGCCTCCAGTGTGGCAGAAATTCCTGCCGGTCCTGCGCCAATCACAATCAAATCGTATTGTGTTTCGCTTTCCGATTTTATTCCTTTCGAAAGATTCTGAACAGCTTGCCGCCCCTGTTCCACTGCATTTCTTATAAGTCCCATTCCTCCCATTTCGCCGGCAATAAACATTCCTTTTACATTGGTTTCGAATGTTTGATTAACATGCGGCAGATCAACGCCCCGCTTTTCGGTGCCGATAAAAAGCGAAATAGCCTGCGTTGGACAGGCATGAAAACAAGCGCCATGCCCCACACACTGCTGGCATTAATGACCGTTGCTTTTCCATTCCTGATTCCAAGAATATCATGTTCAGGACAAGCTCGAATACAGGCTCCACTTTGAATACATGAATTTGGATCGACAACCGGATGTAATGAAACCGGTTCGTACAAGCCTTCTTCTCTTGCCCGTTGTATCTTATCTTCAACTATCTTCGATTCGCGTCGCAATTTCCGGATATAGATAAAAACTACCCCCAGCAGAAAAATGGCTACTACGCCGTAAATCAATATTTGTTCCAGTGAATTTTCCATAGTTTAAAAAATCCAGGTGTAACCAAAAAGCAAAGCCACAACAATATGAACCAACATAATTACCAGCATTATTAAAGCAAACGGAAGGTGTACTACATGCCAGTAGCGCATTAGTTTTTGCATAGTCGAAAGCCACGCAATTCGACGGTTCATTATGATTTTTGATCTCAATATTTTTATAGCTTTCCGGTAATCTTTGCCTTTAAAACCTTTCTGTTTTAGTTCCTTTCGCAATTCTGCAACTAACGACCGTTCAAATCGCAATCGATTTGCCAGTCGGTACAGATAGTTTCTTTCTTCGCAGTAAGCCTGCGTTTTTAATGCAACATTAACCTTTTGCATACCGGCAGAAAGTGCTTCATTGCCTTCGCCGGACTGTGCCCAAAGTTGGGCTTCCATTTTATTCAGTTCGTTCAGACTCATTTCCCGCCCTTCAATGGTACGCGGTATTTGTAAATAAATAACCCGACCGATGACACCGCTGATGACAACTGCTACCATGCTCCAAAAGCTCACTGCCACAATACCACCGAATTTAAATGAGGTGTGAAACAAAACCATGATTGGCCCAAGCGTGCACAGAAAGATGTGAAACTCGAGCCAGTGTTTTAACACGCCTAACCTCGACAAAAACCTGAATCTTTTGCGCGCCATATAACCAAAAACGCCAATTACCATTAAAGTGGCTCCAATAATTCCAAGTCCGTGCCCGATAAAACCTGTTGGTCTCAACAAAGCATCTTGTTCATGAAAATGTCGCTCACCGATATCTGCCAAATAGTAATCAGCTCCGTAAACAGCTAAAAAGACAAATACAAAAATTGTAATTGACACTAGTGATAGTAAGTACAGTGAATGCCAATACCGTCCCATTTATCCACTTCAATTTAGGTTAGTAACTTAAATCTAGAACTAATTTCTAAAATGATATACGTTCAGAACAGAAAGAATAGTATTTTAAACTGTCTCGAAATTAGAAGGTTACATTTTTTGACTAATTCATTACAAACCATGGTGCATATCGTTTACATGCAGGAATTACATAGCTTACTAATTGAGAAATAAATTGAAGTTTTTGAACTAAGCAATTTATAGACTGTCTAAATTTAAGTGAAGGGTGTAAAATATGAATTTAAAGAATAGAGCAGTGGCCTTAAAGCTGAATCATCAAACAACCCGACGATTCAAAAATAATTATCGAGCTAATTAGAATTGGCAAGAATTTGATCCAGATCGTCCCATTGGATTTTTTGCAGCTCCTGTATCAATGAATCTTTAAAGGCTATAAAACGTGGCATGTTTTCTTCCGCTACCGATTTCCCGGGAGGAGTTTTTACTTTTAAAGGATCAACTAATTGTCCATTTTTAGCAATCCTAAAATCAAGATGAGGGCCGGTTGCAAGCCCCGTTGCTCCTACATAACCTATTATATCACCTTGTTTAACTTGTGCACCAACGTGAATTCCTTTACCAAATCCGGAAAGGTGCATGTACGTGGTGGTGTAAACCGAATTGTGTTTTATTTTCACATAATTACCACCGCCACGGGCCTGATAAGCACGTGCAATAACAGTTCCGTCTCCAATAGTTTTAACCGGTGTCCCCTTCGGAGCAGCGTAATCTACTCCTTGATGTGGGCGACGAATACGCAAAACAGGATGCATACGGCTATTTGAAAACCGCGAACTTATACGTGAGAACTGAAGTGGAGCTTTCAAAAAAGCTTTTTTAAGACTTTTTCCCTGTTCATCGAAATAAGAGAGGGTATCATTTTGATTGAAGAAGAAAGCATAATTTTCTTCACCATAATGATCAAACTCGACAGCATAAATTTCGCCAATACCAATGGAAACGGAGTCAACAAATTGTTCATCGTAAATCACCCGGAAACGATCGCCTTTCTGAATAGCGAAGAAATCAATAGTCCAGGCAAAAATATCCGACAGTTCCAATGCAAGCATCGGGTCTTGTCCGTTATCCACCATGGCATTCCACAACGACGATTCCACAACACCATAAGCCGTTCGCTGGCGGGTTTTCACCTCCTTTTCGCCCTGGTAAATCCCTAATGTATCGGTCAGTTCGAAAACGGTATATTCAACCGGTGAGTTTTCGTAAACAAAATATTTAGCTACAGGAACAGAGTCGCGGGTTGAAAGAATACAGAAATTTTCGCCGCTTTTAATTTTTCGGACATCAAAAACGTCTCTTGATTTACGGGCAATTTTATCGATGGTGCCCATGCCCACACCACGCGCATTTAAAATCTGGCTGAGGTATTGATTGTTTTTCACTTTCCCCATCTCCAGCGAAAAAGAATCAATGGGAAGCCCATATCTTAATTCCGGCATTTTTACTTCAACAACAGTATCTAACACCGGAGCCTCCTCCTGTTGAGTTTTTTTAGGTGCACACGAAAATAACTGACTCAGTGCAACAATGAGTCCCATCCCCACAACTATCGATCTCAATTTCCTCATCTTCAGATTTTATTAAATGCAAAAATAAGAAAACTGTATAGATAACAAGATTAGTATGTATTTATTTAAAAAATTGAATTTTTAGACGAAAAATAAATGTTTGCCGGGAGTATCGATTACCATTTCAACTTATCGAAACCCTGGCCGTAAACCCCCATTACGCTGCCCATTGAGATAAAAGCATCCGGATCGATTTGTTTAATCTTACGAAAGATGGCACCGGTTTCTTTTTTTCGCACAACTGACATAATCACTTTTGTTTCCTTTTTGGTGTACCACCCCGAGCCATCCAGTAAGGTAACTCCGCGAATGGCTTCGTTATTGATATATTCCGCAATTTCTTTGTATTCTTTAGAGATAATAAACATTTGCGCCGAGCGGTTGGCACCACTCAAAAACGAATCGAGCGAATACGAAACCACCCACATAGAAACGTAGCCATACACCAGTTTCTCGGGCGAACGAAACACCACATACGAAGAAGCAATAATAATCACGTCGCAAAGCATAATAATACGCCCCGGACTTATATTCCGGTATTTGTTTATTATCATGGCAAAAATATCGGTGCCTCCGGTACTTCCTCCTCTCGAAAAAACAACACCCAGACCAATACCTCCAAACATACCTCCCAGCACTGCCGAAAGAAAAGTATCGTCCACAATGGGCTCGCTTAACACATTCTCAAAAAGCGCAAAAAAACCTGTTAAAACCAAAATACTGTAAATGGTTTTCACGCCGTAATTGGCTCCCAGAATTTTTATGGCAATAAGCACCAACACAGCATTGATTGCCAGGTAGGTAATACTCACAGGTATTTTAGTGGCAAAATATATTACTGCAGCCACACCACTAATTCCTCCGCCGGTAATTTCTGCAGGAATTAGAAACAATACCCAGCCGGCTGCAAACAACAGCAACCCAAACGTGATAATCGCATAGTCCTGTACCAAACGTCCAATGCGTGTATTTTCTGATAATATTTCTTTTACCATTTCTCGTTATATGAATGTATTCAAAAATCGCGCAAATGAACAAAGCCTTTTCTGAAAAATTTGTGATGATTGTCAGGGATTTGCGAAATTATATAGATTTAAAAAATGAAAGGGCAACCATGTGGTTGCCCTTTCAAAATATCTCGTGAAAACTAAAAGTTTAACTTACTATCCTACAGCAATATTGATGATCTTTTTGGGTACAAAAATGAATTTCCGAACGGTTTTTCCTTCCATCCATTTGGCAGCGCGCTCGTCGGCAAGCACTGTCTTTTCAATTTCATCTTTTGGCATATCCAACGGCAGCTCAATTTTAAAGCGCATTTTACCGTTAAACGACACCGGGTATTCGTGCGAATCTTCGGTTAGCAAACTTTGGTCAACCTCGGGCCAGGTTTCGTAGGCCAAAGTTTCTTTATTTCCATAAAGCGACCATAATTCTTCGGCCATGTGTGGTGCATAAGGCGCCAGTATTGTGGCAAAGGTTTCAGCCGTTTGTTTGGTAACTTTTCCTTTTTTTATTGCCAGATTATTAAAAACCATCAGCGCCGAAATTCCGGTATTGAACTTCATGTTCTCAATGTCGTGCGCAACTTTCTGTATGGTTTGATGCAGCAATTTAGCCACCTCTTTATCTTCTTCTCCTTCTACAATCTTTGTTGGATCGGCAAAGAAACGATAAGCACGCGCCAGGAAGTTGAAAACTCCTTTCACACCGTTTTCAGCCCAGGGCTTTCGCTCGTCAAGCGGCCCCATAAACATTTCGTACAAACGCAGCGAATCGGCACCGTAATGCGCGATAACATCATCAGGATTCACCACATTCTTCAGCGACTTCGACATTTTTGCTACGATCTGTCTCAGTTCCTCGCCGGTTTCTGTGTGGAAATATTTACCGTCTTTTTCCTCTACCAAATCAGAAGCTACTTTTGCACCTGTTGCAGTTTCGTAGGCAAAGGCTAGAATCATTCCCTGGTTAAACAGTTTTTGGAAGGGCTCGTCGGTTGAAACTACACCCAAGTCGAACAACACTTTGTGCCAGAAACGCGAGTACAACAGGTGCAATACCGCGTGCTCAGCACCACCAACATACAAATCAACAGGCATCCAATACTGTTCCTTTTTTACATCGAAAATACTGTCTTCGTTATTCGGATCGATGTAGCGCAAATAGTACCAGCACGAACCGGCCCACTGTGGCATGGTGTTGGTTTCGCGGCGGCCTTTTCGTCCGTTTTTATCAGTAACCGTTAACCAGTCTTCGGCATTTGCCAATGGCGATTCGCCTGTTTCACTTGGTGAATATTCTTCCAAATTTGGCAATTGTAATGGTAAGTCTTCATCTTCAACCAGGCTTACTTCACCATCTTCCCAGTGAATTACAGGGAACGGCTCGCCCCAATAACGCTGACGGCTAAACAGCCAGTCGCGCAATTTAAAATTAACGGTTGCTTTTCCAATACCTTGCTTTTCGAGCCACTCAACAACTTGTTGAATACCTGCAGCTTTATTCAAGCCGTTTATATCCAATCCGGTCTCATCGCTCGAAGAGTTAATGTAAGCACCGTCTTCTGTCCAGCAGGCATCTCCGGCTAAAATCTCTTCGCGGTTCTCAGCATCTTTCGGATCGAGAATGCAGTTGATATCGATGTTAAATTCTTTTGCAAACTCAAAGTCGCGGGTGTCGTGTGCCGGAACGGCCATAATTGCACCTGTTCCGTAAACCATCAATACATAATCAGCCACCCAAATCGGAATCAATTGTTTATTAACAGGATTAACAGCATAACGGCCTGTAAATACTCCGGTCTTTTCTTTAGCCAGATCTGTACGATCTAAATCCGACTTTAAAGCCGCAGCTTTTATATATGCATCTACCGCTTCTTTTTTGTCATCGGTAACAATTTCATTTACCAACTCGTGCTCCGGCGCAATTACCATGTAAGTTGCACCAAACAAAGTATCAGGACGCGTTGTGTAAACACGCAAATTTTTATCCAGCCCATCGATTGCAAAATCCACTTCGGCACCGGTTGATTTACCAATCCAGTTGCGTTGCATGTCTTTTACACCTTCCGGCCAATCCAGGTTTTCAAGCCCGCTCAGCAATCTCTCACCATAATGAGGAATACGCAGCAACCATTGTTTCAGGTTTTTGCGGATAACCGTATTACCACATTTTTCGTGCGAACCATCCGTTAGCACCTCTTCGTTGGCACACACTGTTTTACACGAATCGCACCACCAAACCTGTGCGTTATCGTAGTAGGCCAGACGTTTTTCGCTGATGTATGTTTTTACAGCCTCTTCGCCTTTTGCTTTAACTTCTTCAGGAATTACCAATTCCGAAATTGGTCGTCCTTTTTGTTGCTCTTCATCAAAATAAGTGTCGTATAATTTTTTGAAGATCCACTGTGTCCACTTAAAATATTTTGGGTCGGTGGTGTTTATTTCACGATCCCAATCATAACTCAAACCAATGGCTTTAATCTGTCGACGGAAATTATCGCAGTTTTTCTGAGTGGTAATTGCCGGGTGTGTACCCGTTTGCATAGCGTACTGTTCGGCTGGCAAACCAAAAGCATCGTAGCCCATTGGATGCAACACATTAAAGCCTTTCATACGTTTGTAACGGCTCAAAATATCGGTTGCGGTATAACCCTCAGGGTGACCAACATGCAATCCTGCTCCCGAAGGATACGGGAACATATCGAGTATGTAATATTTTGGTTTTGAGTAATCGTCGTTGGTTTTAAACGTTTTGTTTTCCTCCCAGTACTTTTGCCATTTCGGCTCTATTTCTGCGAATTTATATTCCATTTTCTTACTTAATAAGATTCTGATTTTAAAGGCGCAAAGATAAAATTTTTGTTGGATGTATCAGGCGATTTTACACATTCAAAATAAATCAACTGAAAATGTTTGAGTTTACAACTAATTGCCCGTTATATCTAACAGACTAATATTTCAGGCATTAATTAATATGCTGAAAAGCAATCAGATAACTTCTCTCTTTTTTGTAACTTCATCATATATAACTAAAACCATTAAAATGAACACCAGGAATAGTAAGTTATTTGTTGATGATTTTATGAATCACGTGCGGGCCAAAGACCCCAGGCAACCTGAATTTCACCAGGCAGTGCACGAAGTTGTTGAATCGCTGGCCGATTTTCTACTCGACAACCCAAGGTATCTTCACGCACAGATTCTGGAACGTATGGTTGAACCAGAGCGCATCATCCAATTCCGTGTTCCGTGGATAGACGACCGTGGAAAAATTCATATTAACCGCGGCTACCGGGTGGAAATGAACAGCGCCATTGGGCCCTACAAAGGAGGCTTGCGCTTTCACCCAACTGTAAATCAGAGTATTCTTAAATTTTTGGCTTTTGAACAGGTTTTGAAGAACAGCCTTACCTCGCTGCCAATGGGTGGCGGAAAAGGAGGTTCTGATTTCGATCCGAAAAACAAATCGGACAATGAGGTGATGCGTTTCTGCCAAAGTTTTATGACCGAATTGTCGCGCCATATAGGGCCGTATACCGATGTGCCGGCCGGCGACATTGGTGTCGGCGGACGTGAGATTGGCTTTCTTTTTGGGCAATACAAACGCCTGCGGAATGAATTTACCGGAGTATTAACAGGAAAAGGTGTTGAGTGGGGAGGTTCGCTGATAAGGCCGGAAGCTACCGGTTATGGTGCCGTGTATTTTGCCAAAGAAATGTTGGAAACGCGCGGAGAAAGTTTTAAAGGAAAAGTGGTGGCTGTTTCCGGTTCAGGAAACGTAGCACAATTTGCCACCGAAAAAGTAATTGAACTGGGCGGAAAAGTGGTGACCTTGTCCGACTCGAGCGGCTCAATTTACGATCCGGAAGGTATTGATCGCGAAAAACTGGATTTTGTGATGGAGTTGAAAAATGTACATCGGGGAAGGATCAAAGAATATGCCGACAAATATGCGGTTCAGTATATGGAAAAACAACGCCCGTGGAGCGTAAAATGCGACGTGGCTTTGCCTTGTGCTACAGAAAATGAGCTAAATCTTGAAGAGGCAAAAATGCTGCTTAACAATGGTTGTTATTTAGTTGCTGAAGGGGCCAATATGCCGAGCACCGAAGACGCCGTTCATTATTTCCTTGAAAAACAAATTCTTTACGGGCCGGGTAAAGCCGCCAACGCAGGTGGAGTTGCCGTATCAGGGCTGGAGATGACACAGAACAGTATGCGTATTTCGTGGAGTCGCGAGGAAGTAGATACAAAATTGCATTCGATTATGCGCAACATTCACGAAATGTGTGTGAAATACGGAAAAGAAAGTGCCGATTTTACCAACTACGTAAAAGGCGCAAACATTGCAGGCTTTGTAAAAGTTGCCAATTCTATGATGGCTCAGGGACTCGTTTAGATACTAACCATTAATAGCTTATAATTCATCCGGTCTGTTTTGGCAGACCGGTTTTTTTATACCCCAATTTACGATCAATCTTTTTTATTCAATTTTTATTTTAGAAATCATTAATTGCAGGCACAATTTTTGCTGTAATGCGGCCGATTAATACATTTACTCAAAATTATTCTCGGTGAAAAAAATCGTACTAACCTTATATATTCTTTTTTTATTTATTCCTATTGTATTTAGTCAGTCGTATGTTCGTGTAATAAATGCCAAAACCGGTTCCCCAATTGAGCATGCCATGCTTATCTCGGATAACTTTCTTACACAAACTGATGACAAAGGCAGAGCAAAACTCGACGGCTTTTTGGAGAATGAAAAAATACTATTTAAACATTCATCTTATATCCCATACGTAAGTACTCGTCAAAAAATCGAAAATCAAAGCCGAACAGTGCTTTTGGTTGAAAGTCCGGTACGGCTTGATGAAGTAGTTGTTTCGGTTAACCGATGGAAACAGTCGAAAACAGAGATTCCGCACACCATAAAATCGATACAGCCCGAGGAAATAATGCATTACAATCCGCAAACCACTGCCGACATGCTGGGTACCGAAAGTGGTATATTTATCCAGAAAAGCCAGATGGGTGGAGGCAGCCCGATGATACGTGGTTTTGCTGCCAACCGGGTACTGATTATGGTAGATGGAATTCGGATGAACAACGCCATTTACCGTAGCGGAAACCTGCAAAATGTAATTTCTGTTGATGCGCAAAGCCTGCAAAATACCGAGGTTATTTTTGGACCGGGTTCGGTAATTTACGGAAGCGATGCACTTGGCGGTGTAATGAGTTTTAACACGCTTTCGCCCAAACTTTCGACAAACGATGATTTTGAAACTTTTGGGAAAGTGTACGCCCGCTACTCAACTGCCAATTTTGAAAAAACCGGACATTTCTCGTATAATTTTGGTGGCAAAAAATGGGCATCGGTAATTAGTGCGACCTTTACTGATTTTGATGATTTAACAATGGGAACTTCCGGCCCCGACGAATATTTACGCCCCGAATATGTGGCAGACGCTCCGTATTCCGGTGAAGACCAGATTGTACAGAACAGCAACAACCGGGAACAAATATATACCGGCTACAACCAGTTCAACCTGTTGGGGAAACTGCGCTACAGGCCAAATGAAGCAATTGATATTGTACTGAGTGCTCAACACTCGCAAACCGGTGATATTCCGCGTTACGACAGACTAATTGAGTATAGTGGCGATGAACTGAAATATGCCGAATGGTATTATGGTCCGCAAGAATGGACACTTTTATCGGGGCGACTGCAACTGGAAAAAGAAATGTTGCTCTTCGACAAGGCAAACTTGCTGTTGGGCTACCAGGATTACACCGAAAGCCGCCACGATCGCAAACGGAATAAAGATGTATTACGCAACCGTACCGAAAATGTAAATGTGTATTCGGCCAACCTCGATTTTGGAAAAAGTATCGATAAAAAAAGTGAACTGTTTTATGGTTTAGAAGGCTATTTTAACGAGGTTGGGTCAACCGGTTTTTCCGAAGATCTGCTTTCGGGTGAGCAGGAAGATATTGCTCCGCGTTATCCCGACGACTCAAAGTATTCGAGTCTGGCGGCATATTATTCTTTTAAATATTCCATCAGCCCTAAAATTATTTTCCAGATGGGATCACGCTTTACTTATACTCATTTAGAGGGCGAATTCGACACCGATTATTATCAGTTCCCGTTCGATGGATTCAATATGAACAACTCGGCATTTAACGGCAACCTGGGACTGGTTTGGCACCCTACCTCCGAGTGGCAGATTAATATTCATGGCTCCACCGGTTTTCGCTCGCCCAACATCGATGATGTTGCCAAGGTTTTCGATTCGGAGCCCGGCACAGTTGTGGTTCCCAATCCCGACCTGAAACCGGAATATGCCCGCAACCTGGAGTTAAGCCTTATCCGATCGTACCAAAATAAAGTGAAGGTTGAACTCACCGGTTTTTACACCTGGCTGAAAGATGCTATGGTTCGTCGAGCTTTCGACGGACTGGGACAGGACTCCATTTTATACGATGGAGAAATGAGCCGCGTAGAAGCACTGGTAAATGCAGAGTCGGCCACCATTTACGGAACAACAGTGAATGTAGACTACCTTTTTAATAACCAGTGGCGCACCCGCCACGATATTACGATTACAAAAGGAGAAGATTCGGAAGGCTTCCCAATCCGGCATGTGCCGCCCGTTTTTGGTTCGTCGCACATTATTTACGAAGGGCCAAAATTGTACCTCGATTTGTACGTAAACTACAATGGTAAACTTAATTTCGAGAACCTGGCACCCGATGAGCAAGACAAACCACATTTGTATGTTCCCGATGAAAACGGCAATCCGTATTCGCCATCGTGGTGGACAGCCAATATAAAATCGAACTACCAATTAAATTCGAACCTGACGCTGAGTGGCGGAATCGAAAACATTTTTAACAAACGCTATCGCCCTTATTCTTCGGGAGTTGTGTCGCCCGGCTTGAACTTTGTTATTTCAGCGTTATTTAAAATTTAAATCGGTATTACCTTCGAAAAGGGACGCCAGGCGTTCCTCGTTTTTATTGAACATATCCGCCCGAAATCAGTTGTTTGTGGTAAGTATTTTGTAGCATGACCAAAATTAAAAACGAAAGCCATTTTAAAGAACTTTGTGACTGGTGTACCGGCGTAGAGCCAAAACTCGAAACCGTAATCAGGGAATACGATTATCCTCCGTTGTGGTACCGCAAACCGGATTTTGCCACACTTATTCTCACTATTTTAGAACAACAGGTTTCGCTGGCATCGGCAAAAGCTGCGTACAATAAACTGGTTGAGAAAATAAAAAATATTACTCCTGAAAACCTGTTAAAACTCACGGACGAGGAATTGCGTGCCTGTTATTTTAGCCGTCAAAAAATTCAATACACTCGTATTCTTGCCAATGAATTAGTGAGCGGCAATCTCAACCTTGATGAATTAAACGAAATGAACGAAGCTGCCATTCGTAAAACGCTGATAAAACTAAAGGGCATCGGTAACTGGACCGTCGATATGTATGTTTTAATGAGCCTTCACTATTCTGATATTTTTCCGCCGGGAGATCTGGCAACTATAAAAGCGGTTTACGAATTAGAACTTGTTGAACCCGAAGCAACAAAAGAGGAAATCGTTGAATACATGAAACGTTTTTCGCCCAATCGCTCGGTGGCAACCTATATTCTGTGGCATTTCTACATTCAAAAACGTAAGCTGGTACTGGAGTAAAAGTTAAAACAGAAAATCACACTCTAAAGATTTTCACTACCTTTAAACCATGCTCGTTTCCAACAAAATCTCAAGAACACTTGAAGGCCCGTATCGTTTTATTGGCTTTTACTTTGTGTTTGTAGCTGCGATATCCTTTTACGAGCAAGCCTGGATCATTTTCAGTATTCACGCTGTTTTGGGTTGGTTTCTTCTGGGCTCTTATTCCGGTATTGATATCGACACCGAAAAAAAACTGTTCCGAAGTTTTAACATGTGGTTTGGCGTTGTAAAAACCGGGAAATGGGAACCCGTTGGCAAATACATTGGCCTTACATTGGTATCGATGAACAAAGTATACAGTTTGTACAGCCGGTCGAACCGCAATGTAACTTCCGGCAAGAAAGAATTCAGAGTATATTTTGTGAATAATAAGAAACGACCTTCCATTGCTGTAAAGAAATGTAAAACAAACGATGAAGCCCAACGAGGGATGGACGAACTGGCCATTTGGTTACATTTGCCGGTTTACAGCACAAAGCATTAATTTATCAGGATTAAACTTTTATTTATAGTGCGACGTTAATTCTCATTAACAACGATATATTATTTCCTCCGATTTTCCGTTATTTATTCAAGCAAACTCAGAAATAAAAAAACATGAAAACTTTCCTCAGTATAATTCTCCTGGTATTTGTTGTTTCAACCTCATTTGGTCAAAATAAAAAACGCGATAAGGTAAAACGTAAATACCGGAATGTTGAAGCCGTTTCGCGCGAATTGCCAACCGTTTTTGTACGCGGTTCGGTATACGATAGCGATTACAATCCGTTACCCGGAGCTACCGTTACAATAGACGGGACGTACAAAGGAGTAAATACCAACGAAGACGGCGAATATTTTATCACAAACCTGGAACCGGGAAGAGCACGAATCAGGATTTCGTTTATCGGATATGAAACCCATACTGCTGATATTATTCTGCAGGAAGGCCGTAACGAAAAGAATGTAATGCTACCTACAGCCGACATTCATTTGGAACCGATATTGGTAAGCGCACAAAAACGCGAACAACAGTTGATGGATGTTCCAACGGCTATTTCGTCGGTAAGCAATCAGTTAATGAACGAAGCCAACATCACCGAACTAAGCACCCTTGGTGAATTTGTACCCGGCCTGTATGTACGTGAGCAGGGTGCCAACCGCCCTACTTTTGCCATTCGCGGATTAAGTAGCGACGAAGTGAGCCCCAGCGCACAGCCACGTGTTTCGGTATTTTTTAATAATGTTCCGATAAACCGTGCCAATTCAGCTTCTCTTGAGCTTTACGACATGGATCGTGTAGAAGTGCTGAAAGGACCGCAAAATACCCTTTTCGGGCGGGGAGCACAGGCCGGAGCAGTTCATTACGTTAGCAAAATGCCGGAGAACAACTATTATGGAAGTGTTACTGCCGGATTGGGCGATTACGGGCAACAGGAATACCGCGGAATGGTAAATGTCCCCCTAATTGAGAACAAATTGATGATGCGGGCTGCGGGAATTTACAACTCGCGCGATGGTTATGTGGAAAATACCTTTGGCGGCGACCTGATGGGTAAAGAAACACTTGCCGGACGTTTTTCATTGCGCTTCAAGCCAGAGTGGAATCATCGGTTTGATGTGGTGGTGAACTACCAAAAAGACGAAACACCGGGAATTGCGTTTATGCCCGATAGTTTGCCAAATACCAACGGCGACATTGGCATTTTTAGCGGTGTAGCCTCACACGAGCAAGGCAAGAACCTGGGAACGGGAAAAGAAATTTTTGATGCCACACTGAACTACCGCTTTTATATGAGCGAGCATACTTACTGGACCAGTATCACTTCGTATCGAAAAACGGATGCCTCATCGCGTTGGGATGGCGACGGTACCGCCTCGGCAGCCATCGATATGGCAGAGTATGCCGGAGCATCACAATTTTACCAGGAGATACGAGGAAACTTCTCGCAAAACAGCCGGATGAACGGTTCGCTGGGAGGTAGTTTCTGGCGCGAAAAAGCCGACCAGACTTACTGGTTCTCGCCCAACGAGCAACAACTCGCGAATCTTATGCTCTCAAGTCCACCAATGCCTTTGGTGGATGCTAATGGCGGGCCAATTTCAATTCCGGCAATACCAAATTATGACCCTGAATTGGATACTACGATTTACATCCCTCTTCCAACAAATCACCAGGAAGAAATGTACAGCAAAGCTACAAACATGTCAGTAGAAGCGTTTATGGATTTGAACTACCAGTTATCACGAAAGATTTTTCTTTCGGCAGGAGTTCGTATGGTTTACGACCGTTATAAACTGAACAGCGAATCTTCTTTTGTCAGCGGCTCGCCATCAACATTGGGTATGTATACAGGTAACGCCCCCAACGTTTTCTTTTTGCCTTATAATTCAAAAGAAATCAGTAAAAATACAATTTCCTATACCTGGCGCGGTGGTTTAAAATACCGCTTTAACGAATACGGAAATGTTTATGCCAACTACTCGCGCGGACGCCGACCCGCCGTGTTACAGTTTACCTCAACAGGAGAAGAGGAAGTATTGGAGCCTGAAATCCTTGACAATTTTGAGTTGGGATTTAAAGGCGCTTTTTACGACCGCGTGTTTGTTGATGTAACAGGCTTTTACTCGCTTTACAAAGATTTTCAAACCCGCGCGTGGGTGGCCGACAGCGGAACCGGGGAATACAACCTGTTGTTTAAAGATGGCGGTCAGGCAACCTCATACGGAGCCGAAGCTAATTTGCGAGTTGCCATTATAGAACAACTGGATATGTTTGCCAATTATGCATGGTTAAAAACCGAATTCGACTCTACCGATGTAGACGGAGCTGCACAACTTTATGCCGGCAATGTTTTTAGTCTGGCACCGGAACATAGTTTTGCAATAGGACTAAATGCACGTGTGAACATTACACCCAATATTAAGCTGTTTGTTACACCAACGTATTCGTATAAATCGCACATTTATTTTGAGGATGCCAACACTCCCGGGCTGGAACAGGATGCTTATGGCTTGCTGAATATTAATGGGGGGCTGGAACTGGCCGATCCGAATATACGATTAACCGTTTGGGCCAACAATGTGCTCGACGAACAGTATGTTACCAGCGCCGGAAATACCGGAAGCCTGTTTGGCGTACCCACCTTTGTGCCGGGATCGCCACAAATGATCGGGACTAAATTGACATGGAATTTTACAAAGGAGGAACGGCGGCGTAGGAGAAGATAGGCGATTTGGTATTCCCGATGTTGAAAGTTTTGCTGCAAAACACTTTTAACGGAAAATAGACTGAAATATTAGAACGCTGATGACGCGGATTTTCTGGACGAACGCGAATTAATTTCAAAGACATTTTAATCGGTTGCGATAATATTACATGGCGTAAAACTTCTTTTCAATCAAACTCAACGAATTAAGCTTACCTTTGCGCCATGTCAGGAAAAAAGAAGAACCAGAAGAATATTCTCAACAAGCTAAATATCGAAAAGCTTAATCCGATGCAGGAGGAAGCAAAACTTGCCATTCATAAAGCCGATAATACCATTTTACTTTCGCCAACCGGAACAGGAAAAACTTTGGCCTTTATGTTACCCATTGTTGCCGAACTCGATCCGGATGGCGAATTTGTGCAGGTGTTAATTTTGGTTCCTTCGCGCGAACTGGCCATACAAATTGAGCAGGTTACCCGCGACATGGGAACAGGCTATAAATGCAATGCTTTTTACGGTGGACGAAATTTTAGTAAAGACCGAATTGATTTAAACCGGCCACCAGCCATCTTAATTGGTACCCCGGGTAGAATTGCCGACCATATGCGACGTGAAACGTTTTATACGCATAAAATAAAAACACTGGTTCTTGATGAGTTTGATAAATCGCTGGAAATTGGTTTTGAAAAAGACATGCAAGACATTGTATCTTTCCTTCCCGAAGTGGAGAAAAAGGTTCTTACATCGGCGACTCATCGTGTTCGCATCCCCGAGTTTCTGGCGTTTAAAAATCCGCTTAGCGTTAATTTTCTGAAAGACGAGATTCCTGAACTGGAGATAAAAACAATTGTTTCGCCAGATAAGGATAAACTGGAAACACTGGTTAAAGCACTGCGCCATTTGGGAAACCAACCCGGCATAATTTTTTGCAATTTTAAAGAATCGATTGACCGGGTTAGTACTTTTCTTACTGAAAACGATATCAGCCACGGTACTTTTTATGGAGGTATGGAACAAACCGACCGCGAGCGGGTACTGATTAAATTCAGAAACGGGACATACCGGTTAATTGTAGCAACCGACCTGGCAGCGCGTGGTTTAGATATTCCGGAGTTGAAATTTATCCTGCATTACCATCTTCCTTTACGGTTTCAGGAGTTTACACACCGTAATGGACGAACAGCACGGATGCACAGTGAAGGAACCGCTTATATACTAAAATGGGAAGGGGAAAATTATCCTGAATTTATTCAACCTACCCAAATTGAGGAACTGACAGAAGCACCTCTACCCGCCCTTACAGGATGGGAGACACTTTTTGTTTCGGGCGGACGAAAAGATAAAATTTCGAAAGGCGATATTGCCGGATTATTTTTTAAACAAGGTAAACTCGGCAAAGATGAATTAGGTGTGATCGAATTAAAACACGACTGCGCTTTTGTAGCCGTTCGATCGGATAAAGCTGA
Organism: uncultured Draconibacterium sp.; assembly: GCF_963674925.1. NCBI lineage: Bacteria > Pseudomonadati > Bacteroidota > Bacteroidia > Marinilabiliales > Prolixibacteraceae > Draconibacterium > uncultured Draconibacterium sp. Next base: position 1,882,851 of record NZ_OY771647.1, on the reverse strand, counting down.
GGCAGTAATTGCGGAAGTCAGCGACACTAAATTGAAAAACAAAAAAGTACGCGTTTCGCTTATTTAATGAAACGCTTAAAACTACCCATCTTTCCATTTTCATTTTCCTTGAGTTGATCGTTGCGTAACAGGAAGCACGACCACTTATTATCGAAGGTTTTACATCCTAAACCGTAAAAATCCTCCGAAATCCTAAGCGATTTCAACAGAAGAAATCCCGTAACCTTTTTCAGAATATTTATGTAAAAAAAGGTATCGTTGCGTGTAAATGTGGAGCAACGCGGGATTAAACAAGGTATTATGAAAATAAAGCAAAGACATATCAGACTACTAATTATTGCATCTGGAATGTTGATACTTTCCATACTTTTTTTACTAATAATTACGCCCGGAGTTTATACCAAAACAATACCCGGCTCAGCCAATACAGGAGCTTTAATTGGAATGTCCCTGGCAATTATACTTCGCCTGGCACTGTTGTTTGGCTACCTGCTAATTATTAAAAGAAGCAGACATAACGACAATATACGGATTGGAGGATACATCGCTATCGGTGTTGTTCTTCTTCTTTTGGGATTAATTGATACCGACGGGGCTTTTGCATACCTCGACAATAAGGATGTCCTATACATTTCCTTTTTGATGTTTACAAGTATCTTTTGCGACCTGACTGCCGCGATACTAACTTTTATTGCCGCGTCGATAAAACCAATAAATAACCAAATCCAAACTGCGGCTGACAAGAAGCTACTAAACGGCTTAGGAATTGGATTAGGCGTAATGGTGATGATCTTCTTTGCGTTTCCCTGGGGAATAATTCTTTCTTTGGCATTTTGGATTTATTTGGGCATAATCCTCCGAAAAAAGCACTCCTTTTTCTCCCCAGAAATGGAAGTGGCATTAGTAGAAAAACTCCAAAAAAGGTTAAAAGGGCTGTTGACAATAGCGGTGATCTCGCTTCCTGTTGCGATTGCCGGTGTAATTGTTCATAATCTACATTCGGGCAAAACAGGAAGTGAAGAATCATTCTTTTTCTACATTGGCATTATTGCCGAATACTTTTTTGTTTTGGCATCTGCAGGTGGTATTATCACTTTTCTTAAAGGCCGGCAAAACCCAAATTAAAGAAAATCGGGGCTTAAAAAATGAGTGAATTATCAACCGGAGTAGGAGAAAATTATTCCCGGTGAGATTCTCGGATTATTTCATTTATCAGCTTAACTGAATCGCGGATACAACCTTCACATACTTCCTTTTTCAGCTTATTGGTTTTAAAATAACTCTGACCTTTTTCGGTATTCAGGTCGCAATTGATTAAGGCTTTACAAACGGTTGTTCCTTTCTGCTGCGTAAACCGATTATGAAACGATTGAACCATACCATAGGTCTTTTCCACTCTTTCCGGGTTATCTTTCGAATTGGCGTTTACCACCCCAAAGATCATATAGGCTGCTGATACTGCGCCACAGGTTTCCTATAACCGGCCCATGCCGCCGCCAAATCCACACGATAAATTAATGGCCGTTCCCTATCTACTTGCAAAACATCGGAATAAGCCAACAAAACAGATTGAGCACAATTATAATCCATCCAAAAAAGTTCTGCTGCTTTATTACCAAGCTGGTTGTTGTCTAAAAGTATGTTCATTGTTTTCGTTTTATATTTGGCGTGTTATGCTTCTGCGCAAGTGGCAGTTATTGTTTCTTTTGTTTGTGTATCGTAAAGCAGCAAACCTTCACTATTCTCATCAAGTTGCCCTATTAGTTCCCCTTTTTCATTCCAAACCGATGATCTTCCGGCACATTCGTAACCTCCTGAACTTCCTACATAATTGGCCATAAATGTCACCAGATTTTTGTTTCTGGCCATGCCGGAAAGTTTTTTGAGTTCGGCATCAATTCCAGCAACCGAGCTTAAAACGCTTGCGATATAAATTGTTGCATTATTTTCGCTTGCATACTCCCAGTGTGCGTCATTTGATGTTTCGTAGCAAATTGCCGGCGACACCACTTCTGTTTTTAAATTAAGCACCATTGGATTTTTGGCCGCTGTAAAAAACGGTTCTTCCGGTGGGTACAAATACTGTTTTGAATAGGTTATCCGCTCGGTATGAGGTTGAAAAATAATCATGCTAATAAATACATCGTCAGCTTTACGTGTTGGTAATCCAACTCCGATTGTAATGCCGTTCTTATCACTTAATCGCTGCATTTCATTCAGTCTTTCATCATCCTGATTGGTAGCTAACTCCCCAGCCAAATCCCTTTCGTAGCCGGTTAGCGATAACTCAGGAAACACCACCATGTCCGCTTTATTCTGTATGGCCTGTTTTATCCACTTTAGATGGGTTTCAAGATTTTTTTCAATGTTCCCTTTTACGGCCTCAATTTGCGCAACAGCTACTCTCATTGTATTTCTGATCGTTAATGTTCGGTTATACTTTTTTAGTATGAGACATTTCGTGTTTTCCGGACTGGTACTTCTATTTTGTTTTTCAGCCGCAAAACAGGAAAATCAAAATTAATTAATCGCTGTAAATCTTAATCAGTAATTCGGCGAAATATTATTTTTTCAAGTAACAAATACATGCTTTTGAATGATAAAAGTTAAGCACTTATCTTTTCTAATTTAAACACTTGTGATATGTATACGAATCACAAGTGACTTTTTTGCGAATCACTTGTGTTTATAATTGTAATATCAGATGATGGAAAATATTGGCCGGAGCAACCGTATGCTCTACCAGATGTTATTCCCTTTTCGAACCAAAAAAACGGCAATAAAAAAAGGGAAGCTAATGCTTCCCCTTTCCTGTATCTAATTCAATGAATTATCTTTCAGCTTTCTTTCTTGACGAGTAGTTAATGTTCAGTGCAGCTGATTTACGCAGCTCCTGCTTTACATCACCTACAATACTCATTCTTGTATTCTCATCAATTTTCAACGAAGTAACCATAAATGGTTGTTCAGCCTCATCTCTGGCTTCGCGTTCAGCAATAACGAAATCCTGGACTTCGTCAACTGATGCGAATTGATCGTTCAACTGAATACGTGGTGCCTTACCAAACGTTTTTTGGAACGCCGGAAGAGGTTCACCAATATAAATGTAACTTACTAAAGATTTCTTTTCCAGCTTACTCAATTCAGTAGCTTCCGGAATACGCATTTTTACCTTTAGTGTTACCTCACGCATTGTTGTACTAACCATAAAGAAGAACAGAAGCATGAACACAATGTCAGGCAACGAGGCCGTCGAAATAGGAGGTAATTCCTTACCGTCATCTTTTCTAAACTTGCTCATAATCTATTCTTTTAAATTTTACCTTTTGGTTCAGCTTCAGAAATTCGCGAAGGATAGATCTTTTTGATAGCGTCCTGTTGGTCACTATCCAGATCAACATAAGCTTTTCCAAACTTTTGTTTTGCTAACTCGTCTCTTAATTCATTAATGGCAGCAACCAGTTCGTTTTGAACAGCTAAGTAAGTTCCATACTGAGTATCCAAGTCGTTACGCAATGAAATTACCCCTTTGGTTACCATTTGTTCACCGAAGTAAGGTATTTCCATAGGCTCTTTCTCAGGCAAATCTTCAGCATTATATGGGTTCGCCATAAATTCTTTTGCCCTTTCACGCAGATTCTCAATTTGTTCGTAGTCTCCTTCTACCAATAGGTCATTGTTTTTATTTACAAGAACAACGAATACGTTCCGCTCATTAATTTGCTGATCGTCATTTTGTTCTTGCTCAGGTGCCCATTGCGGAAGCTTTCTACGAAGACCGCTGTCAACGTCCATCGTGGTTGTTACCAGGAAGAAGATCAGCAACATAAATGCAATATCTGCTAAAGATGCTGCCGGTATTTCAGGTATTTTCTTAGCCATAACTTTTTCCTGTTTTAATTACCACGATTAAACTTATCTAAACAAACGCAATACTGCTGATGATGCAACCGACAATACTGCCAATCCTAAAAGGATATATGTTGCATACAACCCAGTGTCTGTTAATTTTGCTACTTTCTCATTTAAGGTTCCGTCTGCCAAAAATTTGTCAACTCCTACAAATTGTGGAATTTCAGGAGAAGCCAATAAATAGGCTACAAGAACCACCACTGCCATGAATCCCAAGGCAATAAGCCCTGACTTTGCAGCTTTCTTGTCGGTGAACATGTGGAACAATCCTGAAAGAACTGCAACACCGGCACCAATAGCTACAAGTATGTAGCTCCATACCAAGTTGGAATTAATCCAACGCCCCATAGTAGGGTCTGTATCTACATCACTTATGTTTACAAATAACGAAACAAGAAGAATGGTAGAAACAATGATAAGAGCCCATAGTACAATAGTTACTATTTTTGCTGTTTTACCCATTTTTCTACTCCTTATTTTTTCATGTTATGTTTTACCAACAAGTCTAACAACGAGATAGAAGCATCTTCCATGTTGTTAATGATGCTATCGATTTTAGCTACACAATAGTTGTAGAAAATCTGAAGAATAATAGCAACTACAAGACCTGATACAGTTGTAATCAAAGCAACTTTAATACCACCAGCCACAAGAGAAGGGCTAATGTCACCTGCTACCTCAATAGCATCGAAAGCACCAATCATACCGATTACAGTACCCATGAAACCAAGCATCGGAGCCAAAGCGATAAAAAGTGCGATCCAGCTTAATCCTTTTTCCAAAAGACCGGCTTGAACGCCACCGTAAGAAATAACTGTTTTTTCAACTACATCGATACCATGATCGAAACGATCAAGTCCCTGGTAGAAAATACTAGCTACCGGTCCGCGAGTAGTACGACATACTTCTTTTGCAGCCTCTACGCCACCACTTTCTAATGCTTCTTCAACATTAGCCAACAGTTTTTTAGTATTGCTGGTTGCAAGGTTAAGGTAAAGAACTCTTTCAATTGCAAAGGCAAGACCTAAAATAAGTGCTACCAATACGAAGCTCATGAAAGCAGGGTCACCTTCAATAAATTTTTGTTTCATCTGACTGTGAAGTGATTTTCCTTCTTCTGCAGCGGCAGCAGCATCTTCTTCAGCTATTGCAGCAGATGTTTGCTCTACTTGTTCAGTAGCAGTTTCTGTGGCAGCTGCTTCTTCCTCTTGAGCAAGCGCTACATTCGATGCCATAAAAAACAGCATCCCAAATACGGCTATTAACGCGAATAGTCTTTTCATAATTGATTTGAATTTTTAATTAATAATCTCTTTGAATTTGTTTTTGTATTGATTTTTAAAATATTAATCCATTGTCCCACAAAAAACATGCCCCTATTCAAAAGCTTGTTTTCATTTTTAATGAACGTCCCATTTTTGCGGAGAGAGAGGGATTCGAACCCTCGGTACCCTTTCGGGGTACACACGCTTTCCAGGCGTGCCAGTTCAGCCACTCCTGCACCTCTCCAGTATTCGTTAGCGCGGCCTCCCAAAAATGAGGGCTGCAAATTAATAAAAAATTGTGAAAAAAAAACTTTGCTATTCACTAATTTCCCCGCGCAGACTTTTATTGAGGTACATTTTGATTTCTTCAGGTTTAAGGCCTTGCCCAAGCAAAAACATCAGCTTTGTAACTGCCGCTTCAGTGGTCATATCTTTTGCGGAAACTACACCTGCATTAAGTAACTCAACACTTGTTTGATACTGCCCCATAACCACCTTTCCTCCCTGGCATTGCGTAACATTTAATACCACAATGCCACGTTTAATGGCTCGCTTAATGGCATTAATCAGCCAACGTGACGTAGGCACATTGCCGGAGCCAAAAGTCTCAAGCACAACACCTTTTAAGCCGGGAGTATTTAGCACTGAATTAAAAACGTTCTGGTTAATCCCGGGAAATATTTTCAGGATAACTACATTGTCATCAAAATCGGTATTTACTTTTAAAATCCCCTTATTCTCAGGATAATGAATAAATTCGATACTATATTTTATGTCGATTCCGGCCACAGCCAAGGCTGGATAATTCACCGAACGAAACGCACTAAACAATTCGGCATCGCGCTTTAAAGTACGGTTTCCGCGATACAATTTAAAATCAAAATAAATACACACTTCGGGTACAAGGCATTCTCCCTGAACTTTTTCGGCCGCAATTTCTACCGCCGTAATCAGGTTTTCTTTTCCATCGGTTCGAATTACCCCAATCGGCAGTTGCGATCCGGTTAAAATGATTGGTTTGTCCAGGTTCTCGAACATATAACTTAAGGCCGAAGCTGTATAAGCCATCGTATCGGTTCCGTGCAAAACAACAAAACCATCGTATGCATTATAATGTCGTTCGATAGTTTTTGCAATTTTAATCCACGAAATCGGATTCATATTGGAAGAATCGAGAGCAGGGCTAAAAGTGATAGTCTTTATTATGAAATCGAACTTTTTCAACTCAGGAACCACTTCCTGAATTTTATCAAACTTTACAGGTCTTAAGGCCCCATTCCTGGGATCCTGAACCATACCAATGGTACCTCCGGTATATATTATTAATATAGAAGTCTTTTTGGCAGTTTTTGTGGTCATTGCAGTTTTTTATTAGGCCTGCAAGTTATTAAATTCCAAATAAATTACGGGCATTGGTGGTGGTAATTTCGGCAATACGAGTAAGCGGTAAGCGGTATACGTCAGCCACTTTCTGTGCTACATGAATAAGATAAGAACTCTCGTTGCGTTTACCCCTTTTTGGAACCGGTGCCAGGTAAGGCGAATCGGTTTCGAGAACAAGATGATGCGGATCGATTTCTTTGATTACTTCGTCAAGATCGCTGTTTTTAAACGTAACGACCCCACCAATTCCAAGTAAGAATCCCAGTTCTGTAATTTTTTGTGCTTCCTCCACCGTTCCGCTAAAACAATGAAAGATTCCACGCAACGTTCCGTCTTGCTCTTCCTTTACAATTTCGTAGGTCTGATCGAAAGACTTGCGCACGTGTACGACAATGGGCAAGTCCAGCTTTTTTGCCAAACGTATCTGATAACGGAAAGCCTCTTTTTGTTCCTGTTCATATTTGCTTTCCCAATATAAATCGATGCCGATCTCTCCAATTCCATAGAATTTCCGTCGTTGCAACCAGTATTCAATGGCCTCCAACTCCTCTTCGTAGTCTTCTTCTACCGAAGTTGGATGCAAACCAATAAGCGGAAAGCATAAATTTGGATAAGCACCTGCTAAATCAAGCATATGTTTTATCGAGCCGGAATCAATGTTCGGAAGAATAATCTTTTTGATTCCACTCTCATCAGCCCGCCTTAATGCTTCGTCCCGATCGTGAATAAAATCTTCTGAATATATATGAGAATGTGTATCTATTAACATCTAGGTACTTTTACCTTAAGCTAACTATTGCCTGCTTTCCTATCTATTCTTTAGTTATTACTTCTGTTATTCTATTCTGCGAAATCAGACAATTAAACCTTAATTGCCGACAAAAGTAAGAAAGTGTTTGTTCCTTACCCTCTTTTCAACTTTACCTAAAAATTAAATTTTCACTTTCGGAGTTTGCAGCATCGCTGAATGGCAGGTAAAATAAAACATCCGTCCGAAATCCGGACGGATGTTTTTATATTATCAATATTAAGTATTTCTTAACCGGACTAAACAACTCCCTGTGCCAGCATCGCTTCGGCTACTTTTACAAAACCGCCAACGTTAGCACCTTTTACATAATCAACCTTTTCCCCTTTTGTGCCATAGCTGACGCAAGTTTCGTGAATTGCTTTCATAATTCCCTTTAAACGCTCGTCCACTTCTTCGCGCGGCCAGTTAATCCGCATACTGTTTTGCGACATTTCCAACCCGGAAACAGCAACTCCTCCGGCATTTACTGCTTTTCCAGGTGCATAATCCATCGCTTCGCTTAAAAAGTCAACCGCATCAGCAGTACATCCCATATTCGATGCTTCGGCCAATAGTTTACAACCATTTTTAGCCAGCTCTTTTGCATCTTCCAAACCAACTTCGTTTTCGGTGGCACAAGGCATTGCCAAATCAACCGGCACTTCCCAAGGGCGTTTCCCGGCAACAAACTCGGCATCAAATTCTTCGGCATACGGCGAAACAATGTCATTATTTGTAGCTCGTAACTCAAGCAGGTACTCCACTTTATCGCCACTAATTCCATTCTTATCGTAAATGTAGCCATCAGGCCCTGAAATGGTTACCACCTTTCCGCCAAGCTCATTAATTTTTGAGATGGCTCCCCAGGCAACGTTTCCAAAGCCAGATACCGAAATTGTCTGACCTTCAATATCTTTTCCAACCCGATGCAACATGTGTTGTGCAAAATACACAGCGCCAAAACCAGTTGCTTCCGGACGAATTAAACTTCCGCCCCAGGCCAAACCTTTTCCGGTTAATACTCCGGTGAATTCGTTTTTAATTCTTTTGTATTGTCCAAACAAGTAGCCAATCTCACGTCCGCCCACGCCAATATCACCGGCAGGGACATCGGTATGTGGCCCGATGTGGCGATACAATTCCGTCATAAAACTCTGGCAAAACCTCATGATTTCGCCATCGCTTTTACCTTTTGGACTAAAGTCTGAGCCGCCTTTTCCTCCGCCCATTGGCAAAGTGGTAAGACTATTTTTAAAAGTTTGTTCAAATCCTAAAAACTTCAAAATACTCAGAGTTACACTGGCGTGAAACCTCAAACCTCCTTTGTAAGGTCCCAGTGCAGAGTTAAACTCAACCCGGTAACCACGGTTGATTTGTACTTCTCCCCGATCGTCGACCCAAGGAACACGGAACATAATTACCCGCTCGGGTTCAACCATACGTTCCAGAATTTTAGCACGTTGGTAACGCGGATTCTTTTCGTAAAAATCCCAAACCGAACCAATTACTTCTTCTACCGCCTGGTGAAATTCATTTTCCCCCGGAGTTCTGTGCTCCAAATTCGCGATGAATTCATTTATATCTGTTTTCATAAGGTTAAAAATTAGAGGACAACCAACGTGCGGCTGCCCCATTAAAAATCATATTCATTTATGAACTTTTGCAATCAAAAAATGATTGTTTGGCAAAGGTAGAGAAGTAAAAAAATAAATAACAAGCTTTTCCAAAGATTTACCCATAGTCTTTTCTCTTTGGTTTTCAACACCTTAAACACAAGACAAAAGATGTTAAAAAACACTGTGTGACGGAAATCAGTATTCCTGACATCATTCCCCGAAACACCTCAAAAACAGGCAATTGAAAGCATTTCTATATCCAAAGTTTAAATTCTTAACCATTGCATTTCAGAAACTTTAGAGCTTATTAGTTAAAAACAGTTTTTTCTATCAAAGTATCAAAAAACACAGCGTAGTATAAACCAGCAAACTAAATTAATGGCCAGATGTATATTTTAGGAGAATGGAATCATAAAATTTTGGGCATAAAAAAAGCCCTTCCCGAACGGGAAGAGCTTTACTATAATATTTTGAGCTGATTTTTACATCATACCGCCCATGCCGCCCATACCTGGACCACCCATTGGCATTGCCGGAGCATCTTCTTTAACCTCAACAATTACAGTTTCGGTAGTTAAGAACATTCCGGCAATTGAAGCAGCGTTTTCAAGTGCTACACGAGTTACTTTAGCAGGGTCGATAACACCAGTTTCATAAAGTTTTTGGTATTCATCAACGCGGGCATTGTAACCGTAATCGCCTTCTCCGTCTTTTACATTTTGAACAACAACTGCACCTTCTTTACCAGCGTTAGCTACAATCTGACGCAATGGCTCTTCGATGGCACGTTTAACGATTTCAACACCTGTTGTTTCGTCTTCGTTATCGCCTTTCAGATCTTCCAAAGCAGCAATTGCACGTACCAAAGCAACACCACCACCAGGAACAATTCCTTCTTCAACAGCTGCACGGGTTGCGTGCAATGCATCGTCTACGCGGTCTTTTTTCTCTTTCATTTCTACTTCTGAAGCAGCACCAACATAGATAACAGCAACACCACCGGCCAATTTAGCCAAACGTTCCTGCAGTTTTTCTTTGTCGTAATCAGAAGTTGTAGTTTCCATCTGAGTTTTGATTTGGTTAACACGAGCAGCAATAGCTTCTTGTGCTCCGGCACCATTAACTACAGTTGTATTTTCTTTGTCAACAGTAATTTTTTCGCACTGACCCAACATGTCAATTGTAGCCTGCTCCAGTTTCATACCTTTTTCTTCGGTAATTACGGTACCACCAGTCAGGATTGCAATGTCTTCCAACATTTCTTTTCTGCGATCGCCAAAACCAGGAGCTTTGACAGCACATACTTTTAACGAACCACGCAAACGGTTAACAACCAAAGTAGCCAATGCTTCGCCATCAACATCTTCAGAAATGATCATCAACGGACGACCTGTTTGAGCTGTAGCTTCCAATACCGGAAGAAGGTCTTTCATTGTGCTGATCTTTTTGTCGTGGATCAGAATAAATGGGTTATCCAATTCTGCAACCATTTTTTCTGCATCGGTTACAAAATATGGAGAAAGGTAACCACGGTCGAATTGCATACCTTCAACTACATCAACGTAAGTGTCAGTACCTTTTGCTTCTTCAATTGTGATAACACCTTCTTTATGAACTTTTTTCATTGCCTCAGCAATCAACGATCCGATAACTGCATCGTTGTTGGCAGAGATTTTTGCTACTGATTCGATTTTTGCGTAGTCGTCACCAATTGTTTGAGCCTGCTCTTTAATGCTTTCAACAACAGCAACAACAGCTTTGTCGATACCACGTTTCAGGTCCATTGGATTTGCACCTGCAGTTACGTTTTTCAAACCAACATTAACAATCGACTGTGCCAAAACAGTTGCAGTAGTAGTACCATCACCAGCGTCGTCACCGGTTTTAGAAGCCACTTCTTTAACCATTTGAGCGCCCATATTTTCGTATGCGTCGCTTAACTCAATTTCTTTTGCAACAGTTACACCGTCTTTAGTAATTTGTGGTGCACCAAATTTTTTCTCGATTACTACGTTACGACCTTTTGGTCCTAAAGTAACTTTTACAGCGTTAGCCAGTTGATCAACACCACTTTTAAGCAAATCGCGTGCTTCAATATCGAATTTAATTTCTTTAGCCATCTTTTCTGATTTTTACTTTTTGAAATTAGTTAATGTATAAAACGTCAGATTGCGACATCAATAAATAATCTACTCCATCAATGTTCAACTCAGTACCTGAGTATTTACCGTAAAAAACAATATCACCAACTTTTAATTCCATTGGCTCATCCTTTTTATCAGCTCCTGCCAATACTACAGTACCAACCTGTGGTTTTTCCTTTGCCGAATCAGGAATAATGATTCCACTCACTGTTTTTTCTTCTGCTTCCTGCGGCTGAACCAGGATCTTGCCAGCAAGAATTCTACCTTTTAAATCTGCCATTTTGTTTTAGTTTTTTATGATTAAATATTTTTTTCGTTTTAACGCACTTTCTGTATCATATTTTATGCCAATACAGAAAAAGCCTCACAGCCCTGCAAATTAAAGGACAAAATTACATTGGAAACTTTTTCAGAATCCCATAATACCGACCTTAATAGCTGATTTCCTAGAGATTACACACATGACAGCCTTTCTGTCATGGTGGCAGTGAATTGATTAAATCTTCTACGCCTTCGCTACTTAAGACTTTATTGTCCTTTTATTTGCTTTTCCGCAACTATTACCTTAAATTACTCGTACTTATTAAAGTCGGAAAACACGAGCCTAAGTACACTGGAACAGTAACACTTAAAACAGGAAGCCATGAAACTCAAAAATTTAATTTTATTGGGGGTACTTTTGCTACCTCTGTTTGCCTGCGACGATGCAAATACCGATTACAAAACCGAAACCAAATTGATCGTCGACATTCCAACAAAATCCTATTTAGCCAATCCCAGCGAATCATTGGAAACATACCATTTTGATGGTACAGGGATTTTCTGCCTCGGCTACAGCGATGAACTGAAAAAATGCCCGGGCGATATTGTTCAAATTAATCCGGGAGTGGGTTCTACCATTTCGTTTGAAACACTGCAGAACGATGAAACCATTAAAGAACTACAGCTTGTAATTTCGTACAAAACACAAGGCGACGACGATTACCAGCAAATTCATTCAGTAGATTTGTTACAGGCTGGCAATTTGTTGAGCAGCGATACACATACATTAGAGTTGGATGATGTTCTGGCTCCGCTAATCAACCGGCTGAACGAAAACCCGCGTTATCTTATTTCGATTGAAATTAAGGGTTTGGCCAACTTTAATCTTTCATCCAACGCGCAATTTGCAATCCCACTTATTATTGAGAGCGAATATAACTCACCACGATTTACTTTATAGAAATTTAAGAACAGGAAACAACTCTACGGGAATTAGCTGAGTATTCAACAAGATAAAAAAAAGAATGCCCGGCTATTTACTTGTTATTGGCATATCAAAAACAGAAATCTGCCGGTTATGGAAAACAATCTTACTTATTGACTTTCAATAACTTTTTGTACATTTATCACCAATACACCAAACAGCATTAGTATGCAATCAAAAAAAACAATGGCCAATCACAGCTTCGACATGCTTGCCGAATCGGGTGAGTTTATGAATCTGGTTTTAGACAATATTACAAGCTGTGTTTTGTTACTCGACAAAGACATGAGACTGCAAGCGTTTAATAATGCGCTAAAAACGATTTTTTCGAACAAAATTGACGAGGACCTTTTATACATGCTTTGCGGCGAAGCAATTGGATGTGCCTACCAGATTGAAGAAGCAAAAGATTGCGGAAAGACTACAAAATGCTGCACTTGCGAATTACGGCTGGCAGCTTTCGATTCGTACCTCAACAATACCGTTGTGTACAAACAACACATCAGGCGCCCGTTTTTTAATAAGCATGGCGAACGCGAAATGAAAGACCTGCAGTTTTCAACCCGCCAGTTCTATTTTAGCAAAGAGAAATACATCATCCTTATTATTGATGATATTACTGGAAAAACAACTACCCCCCACTTACCTCAATAATTATATTAGAACTTCGACCATAAAAAAAGCCGTTCGAAATCGAACGGCTTTATATATCATTTTTTTTTGAATTCTAGTTTTCACCACCTTCATCGTCGGTAGCCGGAGTTTGTTCAGTTGCCGGCGGCGTTGTTGGGAATATTGGTGCCTGGTTAGGATCAACAGCTGTTTCAATTTGTTCCTGCACACGACTTTGGTCTGTTTCTGATTGCTCGCGAGGAATAAAACCCGCTCCTACAACAGAAAGGAATAATAAAGCTCCTGCCAAAAACCAGGTTCCTTTTTCAAGAAAATCAGTTGTTTTTCGCACGCCCATAACCTGACCTGAAGACTGGAAATTACTTGCCAGACCTCCTCCTTTAGAGTTTTGCACCAGTACAATAAGTACCAAAAGGATACAAACGATAAATAGTAAAACGGTGATTAAAGTATACATCTTTTTTAATTATTATTCTTTAACAATTCAATTTCTTCAATACGGCCTGCAAAGTAAACACTTTTTTCCGGATATTTCAAACTTAATTTTTTATAGGCATCCAAAGCTTTATCAAAGTTCTTTTGCTGAAAATAAATCGATGCCAAAGTTTCAGTAACCAGCTCCTCATCTTCTTTTACCGACTGATCGATATGCGCTTTGTCGCTGCCATTACCATTCGTGCTGAGATTAAGTTTTGTGGTCCTTAATAACATACTGTCGGTCGACAAAAATTTATCAATCAACGAGTTTTCCGACTGAAGTTCAACATCTCCTTCCAAACGATAAGTTACCTGCGTGTTCTCTAATGCAGCTTCCACCTGTTTTTTAGGCAGTTCATCATTTAAAAATTTAAACAACACTTTTCTGTCGGGAACCATTACCGCCACTTTCTTTAAAACAGCATCATAATCTGAATGTCCCAGATTCTTCAGGTTCTTTAAATACAACAGCCATCCTGCTGAAAACCACGGAAGATCGGAAGTAAGCTTTTTCACCTCATCCAAGGTCTCTCCATTCAGTGATTTCGATGCATTTATATAGGTCAGAATCTGCTCCCTTTCCATACTACCAGTTTGCAATGGTTGCGTTAAAAATATCGTCGGTAAGTTTTTCAATAATTTCGGCGCTCAATTCTTCTTCCACTGAACTGATTGAGAGGTTACTATCAAAATCTTCGTAGGCCGAAAATGACTTTTCGAAGCTTTCTTCGGGCACTTGATTGTTGGTGTACTTCACATTAATTGTAATGGTAAGACGTGTTTGAGCCGACTCATCCTGTTTTTGAATTGACATCGGACGAAATTCGTAGCCCGTAATCTGCCCTTCAAATTCGAGGTCGCCGCTTTCCGACAATTCGTTTAACGATGTTTGACGCGTTAATTTTTCGCGCAATTCTTCGGTAAAACTCTGGCTGAGTGTTGGATTAATTAATCGCGCACGGTTTGGAAAATAATAAACTGTAAACGTTTTTTCCAATATCATAGGTTTCGAGCCCGTGAAATTATATTTCACACTACACGAACTCACAAAACCTGCCAGCAAAATAACTACTGTTATAAGTAGTAAATTTCTTTTAAGCATAAATTATCCCTTAATATCGTATTCTTTAATTTTGCGGTATAATGTCCGTTCCGAAATTCCCAATTCCTGAGCGGCATATTTTCTTTTCCCGCGGTGTTTCTCCAAAGCTTTCTGAATCAACTCAATTTCTTTATCGGCCAAAGAAAGCGATTCTTCCACAAATTCCTCTGTATCTTGAATATTATCTTTATCAACCGAGGTAATATGAATCGGATTTGAAACCTGCTCTTTTGCCACAAAATTACCATCATTGGTATTGTATAAATTTCTGATAATCTGTGCCTGGTCACCAGAAATTGGCGCATCGCGGTTTTCCATTAAATCGAGCACCAGTTTTTTCAGGTCGTTCATATCGCTCTTCATATCAAAAAGAACTTTGTACAGTATTTCACGCTCGTTGGCAAACGATTTATTGTCTTCTTCGCGGGCCAGCAAAGCCGGCAAATTAGCTCCGCCGCTAACAGGTAAATACGGGCGTAACGCTTCGGCCGAAATATCACGTTCCTGCTCAATTATCGAAATCTGCTCGGTAATATTTTTTAACTGGCGGATATTTCCGGGCCAGCGAAAACTTACCAAAACAGTTCGGGCGTCTTCTTCTAAACGCACGGGTGGCATCCGGTACTTTTCGGCAAAATCGCGCGCAAATTTTCGAAACAACAAAATAACATCGTCGGGACGTTCGCGCAACGGTGGAATTGAAATCGGTACCGTATTTAAACGATAATACAAATCCTCGCGGAATTTTCCCTCCTCAATTGCTATCGGAATATTTACGTTGGTGGCGGCAATTACCCGCACATTGGTTTTTATTACCTGCGACGAACCAACCTTCATAAACTCGCCCGTTTCCAACACACGCAGCAAACGCACCTGGGTTGATAAAGGCAACTCGCCAATTTCATCCAAAAATATGGTTCCTCCATCGGCTTCCTGGAAATATCCTTTTCGGTCGGCAAGTGCTCCGGTAAATGCTCCTTTTTCGTGTCCGAACAACTCCGAGTCGATTGTTCCCTCGGGAATAGCTCCGCAGTTTACGGCAATATATTTACCATGTTTTCGGCTCGAGAACTGATGTATTATTTGTGGGAATATCTCTTTACCAACACCACTTTCTCCGGTTACCAAAACCGACAAATCGGTTGGCGCCACCTGAACAGCAACTTCAATGGCCCGGTTTATTCCGGCAGTGTTTCCTATTATTCCAAATCTTTGTTTTATTGCTTGTATATCCATATTGTATTTAGTCAACAATCTGCAAATTTACAATTTTTCGATGGCAATGACAGAAAGTCAGTCACAATTAAGTTTTTTTAGGTTTTTTCAACATCCATGAGTGTTTTGCAAATCCCGTTCCAACATATTTTCTGCGCAATGCAGGTTATATCTTAAGCGATTATTATCTTTGATGCGTCGGTAAATATTTCTGACAAATTGTTCGCAAAACAGACTATAAACGAATTTAAAAAGAGAAGAATGAACTTCATTGGAATTATACCCGCACGTTATCAATCATCGCGATTCCCGGGAAAGCCACTGGCAAAAATAAAGGACAAACCTATGATTCAGTGGGTGTATGAAAATGCATCAAAAGCCCTTCCTTATGTTTGTGTTGCCACCGACGACGATCGTATTTTCGATGCAGTAAAAGCATTTGGCGGCGAAGTAGTAAAAACTCTTCCTACACACCAAAGTGGCACCGACCGCTGTGCCGAGGCAGCATTAAAAATTGCTAAAAATCGCCCTGTAGATATTGTGGTAAACATACAGGGCGACGAGCCTTTTGTAAAACCGGAACAAATTGAATTGATTAAGTTGTGTTTTGAAAGCGAAACAGAAATTGCAACACTGGTAAAAAAAGTAGATTCGGAAGAGGAACTTTTTAATCCGAACCGCCCAAAAGTGGTGCTCGACAAAAATGATTTTGCCTTGTATTTCAGCCGCTCTCCCATTCCGTATTTCCGTGGAGAAGAAAATAAAAACTGGGTAAAAAAACATACATTCTGGAGCCACATTGGCATGTATGCTTTTAAGGCCGACGTATTACAAAAAATAACACAGCTGGAACAAGGGAAACTGGAACTGGCCGAATCGCTGGAACAGCTGCGCTGGCTCGAAAACGGATACAAAATAAAAACCGCAGAGACAACGTCTTCCACCATTGGCATTGATACCCCGGAAGATTTAGAAGCCGCTTTGCAACTGTTTTAAATTTTTCCTGTCGTTATGTGCATACAGGCATGTTATTTGCTGCACATACTTAGGAAACAATTAAACAGTTCTGCCATGAAATATATTATACTTTTCTTATTTACATTATTTATTGCTTCCGCGTCTTATGCTCAAGACACGGGGCCCTCTTCATTGCAGAATGAAGAAGAAGCAAAAAACGAGGTAAAAATCTACCCCAATCCTTGTAAGAACAACAAAGTTACCGTTGATTATGCATTAAAAGAAATCAGCGAAATCCGTCTCAACAATATTACCGGGAAACAGGTTTATTTGAAAGAGTACAAATTCCCTGTGTCAAAAATACAGCTGCAACTTAACGATATTCCAAACGGAATTTATCTGATTCAAATCTCCACAACCGACAATAAACGAACGGTAAAAAAACTGATGATCGCGAGAAATTAATTTTTGAACAATTTTCTTTTTCCCCTGTAGTTTCCAACGGTATTTATTTAATTTCACCTGAAAATTTAATTGCACGTTTTAAAATGAGCATGAGAAAGATTATCACGTAAAAGCAAATAATCAGAATCATGCAAGTTCGATCTTATACCTTTAAAACAAACTTTTTAAAAAAAATGAAAATCTCTACATTCATTCTATTTCTTTTTATTAGCGTTGAGCTATTCGCTCAAACCAGTATTCATGAGGCACGTCAGAAAGCGGTAGGCACAAGCGTTACAGTTTCAGGAGTAGTGACTAACGGTTCCGAACTTGGTCCCATCAGGTATATACAGGATAATACCGGGGGAATTGCCATTTACGACAATGATCTGAACGATGTGCAACGCGGAGATTCAATTACCGTAACCGGAGAATTGGACGATTACAACAACTTGCTGGAAATAAATCCGGTTACCAACTTTACGGTTCATTCGTCGGGGATTTCGCTGCCCGAACCCCAAATCATAAGTATAAGCAATATTAGCGAAGATTACGAGGCAGAACTGATTCGGATAAATAATGTTGAGTTTGTAAATGCCGGCGGGCAATTTGGCGGAAACACAAATTACTCTTTTACAGATGGAACAAATACAGGAATAATGAGAATAAGTTCAAGCTGCCCACTTGTTGGCGAGGCAATCCCTACCGGAACATTCGACCTGGTTGCGATTTGCTCGCAATACAATTCAACTTACCAGCTCCTTCCGCGCGATGCCGATGATTTTATTTTTAACACCAACATCCAACTTACTTCAGCTCTTGAAGTGACCGAATCTACAACCAGTTCGATTACGCTTGAATGGAACACCGACACCGATGGCACCTCTGAAATACGATACGGATCAAACATGGAAGTAGCAACCTTAACGAATCATGCAAATGGCGAATCAACACCTGTTGCCGATGAATATACCCATCAGGCGCAGATTACTGGTTTGCAAAATTCGGAGATCGTTTACGCACAAGCTTTTTCTGTTAACGATGGCGACACTGCCTTTTCGGCGATCAGTGCTTTTGTGAGTAATTCAAATTCGTCGGGAGAAATAAAAGTATATTTCAACACTGATATTGATGACAGTTATGCCAACCCAACTATCGCCTCTGATATTGATGATTTTATGGCCGACACACTTGCTGCCTATATCAACAGGGCTAGCGAATCGATCGACTTTTGTATCTACAATATCGATAATTCAAAAATATCAGACGCGCTGAATGCCGCCTACACCCGAGGTGTAACAATTCGTTTTATCACCTGTGGATCAACAAGCCATGCCAGCGTTAACGATTTAAATAACAATATTCCGGTTCTTGAACGTCCGGAGATAGCTGAAGGCGGAATTATGCACAACAAATTTGCCATTTTCGATGCAATCGCAACAGATGCTAACGCTGCCTGGGTTTGGTCGGGATCAACAAACCTCACTCCAAACCAGTTAACTTACGACAGCAACAATATGATCTTTGTTCAAGACCAGTCGCTGGCAAAAGTTTATGAGCTTGAATTTGAAGAAATGTGGGGCAGCACAGGCAACCAGCCGGATGCCGGAAATGCAAAATTTGGAAATGCTAAAATTGACAACACTCCACACCAGATTCAGGTGGGCGATAAACTAATTGCCTGTTATTTCAGTCCGTCGGACAATACAAACCAGCAATTGATAAATGCAATTAACACGGCAGATTACGATCTGGATATCGAAACCATGCTGATCACCCGATCTGATTTGGCCAATATTATAATTGATGCCTACGATCGCGGTGTGAATGTCAATGTTCTCACAGAATCAGAGAGCGACAATACAGATATTGTAAATAATATTCTTGGCACGACACTGCCTGCTAAAAAATACATTTTCGACGATGCATCAGGACAGCTTCACCACAAAGTAGCACTAATAGATGCAAACAACCCGAATTCTGATCCGCAAACGATAACCGGCAGCCACAACTGGAGCAGTTCGGCCAACGACAGAAATGACGAAAACACACTCATCATTCACGATGCTGATATTGCCAACCAATATTATCAGCAATTTGCTTATCGTTTTAAACAAAACGATGGAACATTAGTGGTTTCTGCACAAATAATAAAGTCGACTTCTGTTAAGGTTTATCCAAATCCAACCGAAGGAAGACTAATGATAAATGCCGATAAAGAGATTTCAAGTATCTCAGTATATGACACAACCGGTGCAAAAATTAAAGAATTACAGCCCAATGAAAATACAGCCGAGTTCAATCTGCCACACAATTTAACCGGGCTATTTCTGCTAAAAGTAGAATTAAGCAACGGTGATTATAACACGTATAAAATATTGAAAAAATAATCTACACAATTATCGAATAAACAAGTCGGTCGTCACCCGGAACTTGTTTCAGGGTCTGCAAACCAATATTTAGATTCTGAAACAAGTTCAGAATGACGCAATGTGTAGTTTAGACCTTACTCCCCAAATCGTTTTTTTGCTTCCTTAAGAATGGCAACTGTTGCCGTGGCACCACAACGTGAGCAACCGGCTTCTCGCACAGCCAGCAAAGCATCCAACGTACGCACACCCCCGGCAGCTTTTATTTTTACATTTGGACCACTGCTATCGCGCATGAGCTTCAGGTTATCAATGGTAGCTCCCATGTATGAATATCGCCCATCAGCACCTTTTACAAAGCCAAAACCAGAGGACGTTTTTACGTAATCAGCGCCCACTTTTGTACATATCTCGCACAGCTGTTTAATGTCCAGTTCATTGGCAATGTAGTCGGTTTCGAAAATGACCTTAACAATCGCCCCGTTTTTATGACAGGTTTTTACCACGGTATCAATTTCATCTTCAATATATTCCCAGTCGCCCTGCAAAGCTTTCCCGATATTTATAACCATATCAATTTCAACCGCCCCGTCTTTACAGGCTGTTTCCGCTTCAAAAGCTTTTACCTCAATTGCTGAATTTCCGGCCGGAAAACCGATAACACAACCAACCGCTACTTCGGTATTTTTTAAAAGCTGCCTGGCCTGTTTTACTGCATAAGGTTTTACACAAACCGACGCCACATTATACTTTGCCGCAACGGCACATTCCCGTTCCAAATCATAATCTGTCATTGTTGGATGAAGGATCGAATGATCGATCATTTTTGCAAGCTGCTGAACACTAGTCATTTTAATTGGTTTTAGTTACAGTGTAAATTTACAAAATATGCTGACTTTCTGCGACATATTTTTCTGAGAACCTTTTTTCAAATAATGAGTATCAAAACAAAAAACCATAAGATTAATAACTATGAGCAACAGAAGAACATTTTTGAAATCGCTTGCCGGTGCTACTGCCGGAATTAGCCTGGCTTCAGGCTCTTTTGCATCCAACCAGGAAACGCGCGACCGACTTGGCGAAGTACTGCCAAAACGAAAA
This sequence comes from uncultured Draconibacterium sp., assembly GCF_963674925.1. Lineage (NCBI taxonomy): Bacteria > Pseudomonadati > Bacteroidota > Bacteroidia > Marinilabiliales > Prolixibacteraceae > Draconibacterium > uncultured Draconibacterium sp. Next base: position 1,862,197 of record NZ_OY771647.1, on the reverse strand, counting down.
TTAGGCAGAACCGGCGAGCACGTTACTATGCTCGGCACCGGGGGCTACCATGTGGGCTGGACCACCGAGCGCGATGCTCAGGAAGTAATAGAAGCAGCCCTTGAAGGCGGTGTCCGTTTTTTCGATACTGCCGAGAGTTATTCCAGCGGAACCAGCGAAGAACGTTATGGAAAATTCCTTACACCAAAGTACCGCGATCTGATTTTTTTGATGACAAAATCAACCGGGCGTGATGCCAAAACGGTACAGGAACATTTGGAGGGTTCGTTACGAAGATTAAAAGTTGATCAAATCGACCTTTATCAGGTTCATGCCATTTCAACGCCCGATGATGTAGACAACAGAATAAACAATGGTGTTTTAGATGTGCTTTTAAAAGCTAAACAAGAGGGCAAAATAAAATACCTGGGATTTACCGGCCACCAAAATCCTTATGCACACACACGAATGCTCGAAAAAACAGAAACAAGTGATATTTTCGACGCAGTATTAATGCCGGTTAACCTGCTTGACGCATCGTATTATAGTTTTATAGAAAACGTTATGCCAAAGGTGCTGGATCGAAACATGGGAATTCTATCGATTAAATCGCTGGCTGACGGAAGATTCTTTTCAAAAAAGAAGGAAGCCAACTGGACATCTGACGACCCCGTTATCCCGAACTATGTAAGTATAAAAGAGGCCATGCATTTTGTTTGGTCCTTACCTGTTTCGGTATTGATATCGGGAAATGAGAACGCAACATACATGCGCGAAAAAATTGCGCTGGCACGCTCATTCGCCGAACTGTCGGAGAAAGAAAAACAGAATCTTATCGACAAAGTAAAAGTTCTTGCTCAATCAGGGGGAGTTGAATATTACAAACAAAAGGAATCATAAAAGAAAAATCCCGGCGCCTCTGCTACCGGGATTCAAACTAAACCTAACTAAACCAAACTTATGAAAAAACAGCATATTGCTGTGAAGTATTTTGTTTCTAATCTAATTCCTGAATATAATAAATTATACTCAGTTTAATTGTTTTCATGACGAAAAATAAAATACAAATACCGTGCCAAAAACTGATTTCGGGAGGACAAACCGGAGTAGATCGTGCAGTTTTAGATGCTTGCCTGAACTATTCCTTCCCTTGCGGTGGCTGGTGCCCTAAAAACCGGAAGGCTGAAGATGGTAAAATCGCTGCAAAGTATCCGTTAAGGGAACTGACCGAAGAAGACTATGCTGCCAGAACCCGAAAAAACGTCACCGAGTCTGACGGAACTTTAATTGTTATTTCTGAAGACTTAAAAGGCGGAACACTGCTTACCCAACAGTTTGCCCAGGATCTAAAAAAACCTCTCCGCATTGTTCGGACTAATACAAATCCTTCGCACTTAATTCCGTGGCTTATTCTGAATAATATAAATACGCTGAATGTTGCCGGTCCCCGCGAAAGCGAGTGGGGAAACGCTTACTCGCTAAGCTACCGATTTATTACAGAACTTATTGTAAAAATTAAATCATCAGCATCGGCGATACTGCCCTGATTTATATCAAAAAATAAAATATCTTTGCGCAAAATAGAAGGAACCATTTAATTGAATGGTTGTTAAGAGGTAGTAAATGGAGAGAATTAGAAACTTTTGCATCATTGCGCACATCGACCACGGAAAGAGTACGCTGGCTGACCGCCTTTTGGAATTTACCAAAACGGTAAGCGAACGCCAAATGCACGCCCAGGTACTCGATAGTATGGATCTGGAACAGGAACGTGGTATTACAATTAAAAGCCATGCCATTCAGATGGATTACGTGCACGATGGTGAACCTTATAAATTAAACCTGATTGATACTCCGGGACACGTGGATTTTTCGTACGAGGTTTCGAGATCAATTGCTGCGTGCGAAGGAGCATTGCTAATTATCGACGCGACCCAGGGTATTCAGGCGCAAACGATCTCGAATTTGTACCTGGCTATTGAACACGACCTGGAAATTATCCCGGTTCTGAATAAAATGGACCTTCCGAACGCTATGCCCGAAGTTGTTGAAGATCAGATTATCGATCTTATCGGCTGCGACCGTGAAGACATTATTCGCGCCAGCGGAAAAACCGGAGAAGGAGTTCAGGAAATTCTGAATCAAATTATATACAAAATACCACACCCGAAAGGCGATCCTAAAGCACCGTTGCAGGCACTTATTTTCGATTCGGTTTTTAATTCGTTTCGTGGAATTATTGCCTATTTCAAAATTCAGAATGGTGAAATAAGGAAAAAAGACCTGGTGAAATTTGTGGCCACCGGCAAACAATACGATGCCGATGAAGTGGGTGTACTAAAACTAAGTTTGCAGCCTCGAGATGTATTGGGTCCCGGCGATGTTGGATACATTATTTCGGGTATTAAAACAGCCAAAGAGGTAAAAGTTGGTGATACAATTACTCATGTTAACAACCCATGCGATAAGGCCATTGAAGGTTTTGAAGAAGTAAAACCTATGGTTTTTGCCGGAGTTTACCCAATTGACGCCGATGATTATGAAGATCTGCGTGCGGCAATGGATAAACTGCAACTGAACGATGCATCTCTGACTTTTGAGCCGGAATCGTCAGCAGCACTGGGGTTTGGATTCCGATGCGGATTCCTGGGGCTTTTGCACATGGAGATTATTCAGGAACGACTGGAGCGCGAATTCGATATGAACGTTATTACAACAGTACCCAACGTTTCGTATAAAGCTCATCTTACCGATGGTAGTGAAATTATCGTATACAATCCTTCGGGAATGCCGGCTTCAACAACAGTTGACGAGATTGAGGAACCATACATACGGGCTAATATTATTACTGCCTCTGAATTTATCGGGCCGGTAATGACCTTGTGTCTCGATAAACGCGGCGAACTGATCAGCCAGAATTACCTGACAGCAGAGCGTGCCGAACTGGTTTTTAATCTTCCGCTGGGTGAAATCGTTTTCGATTTTTACGACAAACTAAAAAGTATTTCAAAAGGTTATGCTTCGTTTGATTACCACATGAGTGGTTTTAAACCTGCAAAACTGGTACGTTTGGATATTCTGCTTAACGGTGAAATGGTTGATGCCCTGTCGACATTAATTCACTTCGACAACGCCTACCCGTTCGGACGCCGCATGTGTGAAAAGCTGAAAGAACTGATTCCGAGACAGCAGTTTGACATTGCCATTCAGGCAGCTATTGGGGCAAAAATTATTGCCCGCGAAACGGTTAAGGCTGTGCGAAAAGATGTAACGGCAAAATGTTATGGAGGTGATATTACACGTAAACGCAAGCTGTTGGAGAAGCAGAAAAAAGGAAAGAAACGAATGAAACAAGTGGGTAATGTAGAGGTACCTCAAAAAGCTTTCCTTGCTGTATTGAAACTGGATTAACGAAAATCAAAATCATAAAAAAAGCCTGATAATTTTATCAGGCTTTTCTTTTGCTATTTAGTATTATCATACAATCAGTTTATAACCTTTTCCGTGTACGTTAATAATTTCAACGGTAGGTTCTTCTTTCAGGTGTTTGCGCAGTTTGGTAATGTAAACATCCATACTACGTGCATTAAAATAGTTATCGTCGATCCAAATCGATTTTAATGCATAATTACGTTCAAGTACCTTGTTGGCATTCTGGCAAAGCAATTTCAGCAAATCCGATTCTTTTGTTGTCAGTTTTACTATGTTCTCGCCTTCGGTAAGCGTTTGTTTACGGGTATCGAAAGTAAATTTGCCCAAAGTAAAAACCTGTTGTGCGCTGGCCTGTCCTTCCTGCGAAGTACGGCGTAAAATTGCCTCCAAACGCATAATCAGCTCTTCCATACTAAAAGGCTTGGTAATGTAATCGTCGGCTCCCAACTGAAAACCTTCCAACACATCGTCTTTCATGTTTTTCGCTGTCAGGAAGATAATCGGGATGTCAGCATTAATAATACGTATATCTTTTGCCAGTGTAAATCCGTCCTTTTTGGGCATCATAACATCCAATACGCAGATGTCGAAATGTTCTTTCATAAATCCTTTGTAGGCTGCTTCTCCATCAGGATAAAGCTCTGCATCATATCCTTTTGCAACCAAATATTCTTTTAATAATAAGCCTAAATTCTCGTCGTCTTCTGCCAGTAGTAATTTTGTTTTTTGTTCCATGGTTAATTATTTATTTGTGGGAAATAGATTTTAAATTTCGTTCCTTTATTCAAAGCACTTTCTACTTTTATTGTACCATTGTGAAGGTCGATAATCTTCTTCACATAACTTAATCCCAGACCGAATCCTTTTACATCATGAACATTACCTGTTGGTACCCTATAAAAGCGATCAAAAATCTGCGCATGATGTTCCTTAGCAATTCCAATGCCATTATCCTGAACCGAAATAACAAGTTGATCTTTTCGATTTTCGGTTTTTACCCAAATCTCCGGTACATCTCTGCTGTACTTCATTGCATTGTCAAGCAAGTTAAAAATAACATTTGTAATATGCACCTCGTCGCCTTTAATAAGTGCATTATCTGCTAAAATCTCGGTATGAAGTGTTCCGTTTTTATTGTTAACCCGCAACTCGAAGTTAGCGGTTACGGTTTTTATCATTTTATTCGCGTCGAACTCCCGGAACTTTAACTTTAAACGGCCTTCGTTAAAAACAGCCATCTGCAGCACTTTCTCCACCTGGAATCCCAAACGTTTACTTTCCTGGTTGATTACGTTTGCAACGTGTTCAATTATCGACGGCGTATTGGCAACACTGCCGTCCTGCAGCATTTGGCTGGCAAGCGAAATTGTTGAAATTGGTGTTTTCAACTCGTGCGTCATATTATTAATAAAGTCGTTTTTAATGTTCGACAGCTTTTTCTGCCGCATAATAACCATTAAAGCGTAAGCAAAAATGGCAATCAGCAGCCCGGTTAAAATAAATGTTGGAATAATGGTTAAACCGGTTTGTTTTACCAGGTATCTTCTTCTTTCAGGAAAATAAATATTTAAATAATTGGGTTTCGATCCATTGTAATCGTTCTGAAATAGTAACTGCGGGTATTCTTTCTTTTTATTACCGGGCTTATAATCTGCATCACCAAAAATTGTCCGGTCTTTTCCCAGTGTTGAGTTTTTAATGGCGTATTTATAGTCCAGATCGATTTCGGTTTGCGCCAGGGCATTGCGTAGAAACAATTCCAACCTCGCCGAATCAATACGTTCTTCAATGGGCCTGTCTTCCAAAAGAATTTCGTAGTTCTTCCAGTTCGAATCACGTATCCATTGTTGTCGCCGGCGTTCCTGCTCTAAACTTTCCTCCAGAAAGCGTTGCATTTGCGAAATGGCACTCACTTTTACCGAATCGGCCACTTCTGCTTTATACTTCTCTTCCATTTGACCGTAAACGCCACCCTGCGTATAACTGAGCTGAAAACTTACCGTTGCCTGCGACAGGCTATTTCGCGGAAAGACGTTACTAAACTCGCTCGGATTGCTCTTTTGCCCCGGAACGATTCCTCGACTTGCATACTCGCGTGCCAGTCGCTGTTCATCTAAATCGAGCTGAACCGCAACCATATCTAATGCATTAGCCACTAATTGATCAAACTGCTCCTCCCTGATGTCAGATGCCGACTTGATCATCGATCCCTGCACCAATATCAAACCCGACAGCACAACCGCCATCAACACAATTAATGTTATTAGCATTTTTCGACTCATGCGACAAAGATAACTTTATTGAAATGCTGAGAATATGGCACTTAACATTATTTAACAGGATATTGTAATTTGTAAAATTAATTAACCAACCTGCCGTAATTCCGGCCAGTTATTGACGTTTATTAGCTATTTCCGCTTAGCACCTTTTCTATAACCTGGGGGTAATGTTCGTATTCCAGCACGTGTACTTTTGCAGCTACCTGCTCTGGTGTGTCTTCAGGCAACACTTCGCATTGTGTCTGAAAGATGATTTTTCCCTCATCGTAATTCTGGTTTACGTAATGAATAGTGATTCCCGAGTGCGTTTCTTTGTTTTCAACCACTGCTTTGTGCACATTCATTCCGTACATTCCTTTACCGCCATATTTGGGCAGCAAAGCCGGGTGTATATTAATAATCGTGAAGTTTTCGACCAGGTTATCGGGGATAAGCCACAAAAAACCCGCCAGCACAATAACATTCACTTTACGATTTCTTAATGTTTCAATAATTTCGTTGGTATTATAGAATTGGTTACGATTAAACACAAAGGTTTTCACCCCATGTTTTTGAGCACGAACCAATGCATAAGCTTCAGATTTGTTTGCCCACAACGAATCGATCATAATTTTTTCATTTCCAAGAAAGTACTTAAAAATATTCTCGGCGTTGGTTCCCGATCCCGAAGCAAAGATTGCAATCCTCTTTTGTTCCATTTTAACGTTTCTTTAGACTTTAGAACTTTTAAACAATTCGTTCAATTTTAGGCGGTTAATAGTTATATCAGCTGTTACGTTAACATCTTTTTTAATTTTTTTCTTGGAGATTTAAAGCGTAAATGTATTACTTTGCAGCGAATTATTTTAAAACAAAATTTAGTATTAATTAAAATTAAGAATTATGTCTGACGTTGCAGCAAAAGTAAAAGCAATAATCGTTGATAAATTAGGTGTTGACGAAAGTGAAGTAACTACAGAAGCATCTTTCACTAACGACCTTGGTGCTGACTCACTTGACACAGTTGAATTGATCATGGAATTCGAGAAAGAATTTGATCTTGCTATTCCAGACGACGAGGCAGAAAAAATTTCTACAGTAGGTGAAGCAGTAGCTCACATCGAAGCTGCTCTCTAATTTTTACCAAAAGAAGTTATATTCATAGAATTCATTTATGGAATTTAAACGGGTAGTAATAACCGGTGTTGGGACCGTTAATCCTTTAGGGAATTCCGTTGAAGAGTACTGGAAGAATCTTAAGAACGGTGTAAGCGGAGCTGGGCCTATAACCCACTTCGACGCGTCGTTGCATGCCACAAAGTTTGCATGCGAGATCAAAGATTTTGATCCTCTTCAGTACATGGAGAAAAAGGAAATCCGCAAATACGACCTGTATACGCAGTATGCATTTGCATCTTCAGAACAAGCTGTTGTTGACAGCGGCATTGATCTGGAAAAAGTTGACGGTGACCGAGTAGGCGTTATTTGGGGTGCAGGAATTGGAGGCTTACAAACTTTCCACGAGGAAGTTAGAGCTTACAAAGAGGAGCGTCCTCGTTTTTCTCCGTTTTTTATCCCTAAAATGATTGCAAACATTGCGGGTGGTTTGGTATCGATGAAATATGGTTTCAGAGGACCAAACTACACAACTGTGAGTGCATGTGCTTCAGCTTCTCATGCCATGATCGATGCGATGAATACCATTCGTATGGGAAAAGCCGACATGATTTTGACAGGAGGATCAGAAGCCGGTGTAAATGAATGCGGTGTTGCCGGATTCAATTCAATGCGCGCACTTTCAACTCGCAATGATGATCCAAAAACTGCTTCGCGCCCATTCGACAAAGACCGTGACGGTTTTGTTATGGGTGAAGGTTCTGCGGCGTTTATATTCGAAGAATACGAACACGCCTTAGCTCGCGGAGCAAAAATTTATGCAGAAATTGCAGGTGGCGGAATGTCGGCCGATGCTTATCACATGACAGCTCCTGATCCGGAAGGAAAAGGTGCCCACTTAGTTATGAAATGGGCATTGGAAGATGCAGGGTTAAAACCTGAAGACGTTGATTACATTAACGTTCACGGAACTTCAACTCCGCTTGGCGACATTGCAGAACCAAAGGCTATTCTGAAAACATTTGGCGAACATGCTTATAAGTTGAGCATCAGTTCAACCAAATCAATGACCGGTCACCTCCTTGGTGCTGCCGGAGCTATTGAAGGTCTTGCAAGTGTTTTCGCCATGCGCGATGGCATTGTTCCACCTACAATCAACCACTCTACACCAGATCCTGAAATTGACGAGAAGTTGGATTTCACATTCAACAAAGCCAAAGAAAGGGAAATCAATGTGGCTATTAGCAATACATTTGGTTTTGGTGGACATAATGCAACAGTAGTTTTTAAAAAACTATAGTACACTGTGGTTAGAAAAATAGTACAACGAGTAAAACTCTTTTCGTCTGATCGAAAAGAGTTTTATTTGTTTTTAAAAGATCTTTTAGGATTTTACCCCCAGAATCTACGTTTGTACGATCTTGCTTTTATTCATAAGTCGGCATCGATGGTCGATTCGCAGGGCAATTTTGTAAACAACGAACGTTTGGAGTACCTCGGCGATGCCATTCTTGGTGCTGTTATTGCCGATTTTCTGTACAACCGTTTCCCGCAGGAAGATGAAGGGTTTTTAACTAAAACCCGCTCAAAACTGGTAAACCGTGCCATCCTTACGCAGCTAACGCATGAAATGGGTTTGCATGTTTTTATCGATTCGAACACCACAAAAAATATCGATAAAAGCCATATTTACGGCGATGCACTTGAAGCGCTGATCGGTGCCATTTATCTCGATAAAGACTATAAAGCGGCAAAGTTTTTCGTTACAAAGAAAATCCTTCCCCAATTTGTTGATCTGAACGAAATTGAACAGGCAGACTCTAATTTTAAAAGCCAGCTGATCGAGTGGAGTCAGAAAAACAAACGCGAAATAGAGTTTGAAACCACTGAAGAAACGGACGAAAAGATTAAGCAGCCCCGATTTAAAGCGGTTGTTAAAATCGACAATAAAAAGGCCGGCGAGGGTGTTGGAACTTCTAAAAAAGAAGCCCACCAAAAAGCAGCACACGAAACATTAAAAAAACTCGACCAGCTTTAATATTTTCATTGCACATACAGCTTATTCGATACGTTTATTAAATTTGCCCCGCAATATCAATACATGGAAGGCATTTTAATTATAGGACTTGGATTTTTTGCCCAGGGATTATTCTTTATCCGCACCATTGCGCAATGGTTTAAATCGGAGAAAGAAGGAGAAGTAATATCGCCGGCAATTTACTGGCAGATTAGCCTGGTAGCTTCAATAATGATGCTAACCTACGGAATTCTGCGCCACGATTTTGCCATTGTTATGGGGCAATCTCTGGTGTACGGAATATACATCCGTAACCTACAGCTTAAAAATGTATGGACCAAAATGCACTGGGCCATAAAAGTTCTGGCTCTGGCAATTCCTGTTGCCTACTGGGTTTGGCTGCTTACGTCGGGTAGTTTTGCCAATATCCTGCATAACGAAGATGTATCGCTTTTCTGGATGATTTGGGGAACCACCGCGCAAGTAGTATTTATCTCACGCTTTTTTTACCAATGGATTCACTCCGAGAGTAAAAAAGAATCGTACTTCCCGCTGGGATTCTGGATCATCAGTACATGTGGTTCGCTAATGATTTTCACCTATTCGATTATCCGTCTCGACCCGGTACTTTTTGCTGCTCACAGTTTGGGACTGTTTACCTACATGCGAAATATTGCGTTGCATTATGGCAAAAGCAGTTTGTTCGAAAGGCTCAACAAGATTCCAATGCTGAATAAGGTTATCGGGAAAGTATCGGATAAAATAAAGTAGCCTCGTATTTCCCGACTGTTTTAACGGCTTTTTAAACGGCCGCTTAAAAATAAACCACAGCCAGCATTGCCTGTGCAACGATAACAAAAAAGCAGGCCTCTCGAAGGAAACCTGCTCCATAAAATAAATTACATTGTTTAATTGTTCCCTGTCTTTTTCAGTTTAATAAATTCTTTTAACACATAGTAAATCGGTAAGGAAACAAGCAAAACGATTAGTCCCCAAATAGTACTGTAAAAGCTAACAATCGCTCCGCCCATAACAATTTCGGGCGAAATATCGTCAGCTGCTCTTATGGCCTCCAAAGCCTGTACAATACCAATAATTTGCGACAGTACACCAAATGCGGCGGCAAATAGCCCGGCCATTCGAATCAAGCCCACCAGTTTCAAATCATAATGCTTTTGCACAGCCATCTGATAAATTTTTATTCCGGCTACTACCAGCATTAACAAGCCCATTACAGTAATTACTGTCATAAACGGACCACCTGCTTTATGAAATTCTAAAAAGTTCATGATAGTTAATTTTAAAGTTTACACCGGCAAGCTACAGCAGTTTGTTCGGTTAGTGCGAATTTAATCGTTTAACAACCACAAATCAAGGCTCAGTAACAATTTCCGGGAAGTATAACTTATCAGGCGGCTTTTAGTTATTCATCTTCATTTCTGTGAATTTAGACGATAAAAATAGGTTAATCCAAAAATCCTCGATAATTTACGTATTAATTGTGTTATGACCGATAAAATCCAACATATAATAACCCGGGTAAAAACCTCGAAGTACATCCGACCTGCCTATCACGTAGCATTTTGGATAATGGTTGCCTGTTTCTACTTTTTCATGTTTAGCTGGAACAGTGCTTTTCGCGAGGCTACTATTATTTTCTCGGCCGGGCTGCTGCCGGTGGCTATTTTGCTTACCTACTTTTTCAACCACTTTTTAGTGCCGCGCTACCTCTGGAAAAAACGCTACGGTCTGTTCTTTTTGTATAGTTTGTTTACCCTGCTTTCCGGCGTTTGGCTTTCCTTACTTATCGTTTTTTACGCGCTTATTCATATCCTGAAGAACAAAGCAATGATCGATCCGTCGGTGCTTCACCCCGAGCTACAAGTAATTTCGCTGAATTTTATTGTGTTCTTTGCCATTGCCGTAAAACAGATAAAACGTGCCTTTTTTATTCAGCAGGAAAAGAACGAACTGGAACGAAAAAAACTGAATACCGAACTCAGGCTGAAAGAAGCCAAACTAAAATTACTAAAAGCACAGATTCATCCTCATTTTCTTTTCAACACGCTGAATAACCTTTACGGGCTTACCATTGAAAAATCGGATGAAGCACCGGGGCTGGTACTGCGCCTTTCTGATATTCTTGATTATATTCTTTACCGCTGCAACGAAAAAAAGGTTTTGCTTTTTGACGAGATCACGAACCTGCAAAACTATATCGAGATTGAAAAGCTGCGTTACTCGGAGAAACTGAGTATAACAACTGATTTCCCCAAAGAAACCAATAACCTGCAAATTGCACCACTGCTTCTGCTGCCATTTGTAGAGAATGCGTTTAAACATGGTGTGAGCCACAATCCCGGCATGGCACAGATTACATGCAGTTTAAAAACACGACACACTTCCATGGTATTTACTATCGAAAATTCAAAAAATCCGACGAAACCACACTTTGAAAATCTGTCGAAAGGAATTGGCCTGAGTAATGTAAAAAAACGGTTGGAGTTACTTTACCACAAAAAATACAAGTTGGAAATCGACGAAAAAGAATCCACTTTTTCAGTAACTTTAGCATTAGAATTAGCTGAATAATGTACCGCTGCATCATCATAGACGACGAACCCATTGCCATTCGGGTAATCCGGAACCACCTGTCGGTTTTTACTGATTTCGAAATTGTTGCCGAGTGCACCAATGCTTTGGAGGCTATGCCCGTTCTGCAAAAGGAAAACATCGACCTGCTGTTTTGCGATATTCAGATGCCCCAAATTACCGGCGTCGATTTTATTCGCTCATTACTACACCCGCCTAAGGTAATTTTTACGACTGCCTACCGCGATTATGCCATCGATGCATTTGAACTAAATGTGGTTGATTACCTGCTAAAACCCATTTCATTTGAGCGTTTTACCAAGGCCATTAACCATTTTATGGAATTACAGTCGGCTACTTCTGCATCGACATCCGAAGTGCTGGAAACCCGCGATTTTATTTTCCTTAAAGCCGATAAAAAACATCATAAAATTAACCTTACCGACATCCTGTATTTCGAAAGCCTTGGCGATTATGTTATTGCCTACACCAACGATCAAAAAATTGTAACCAAAGAAAGGATAGGCCATCTCTCTGATTTACTTCCCGCCAAACGTTTTATACAAATTCATCGTGGCTATATTGTTTCTATCGATAAAATTGAATCAATTGGTGCAGGTTTTGTAGAAATAAAAGGTAAAAAACTACCTGTCGGCCGAAATTACAAACCCGATGTTCAGAAATTATTGTCGCTTTAAACCTTTCCATTTCTAATCTGTTTTACCTACTTTTAAAACCGGATTCTAAACCGCATGCAAAACAATAAATACATTTTTAGAGAAGGTTGGATATCGATTATTGCCAACACAATACTTTTCGCACTGAAATATTGGGCAGGAATTGTAACAGGCTCGGTGGCTTTAATTGCTGATGCATGGCACACATTAACCGATTCAGTTTCGTCGGTTATTGTTTTGATAGGAGGTAAAATATCGAGTAAACCGGCCGACGACGATCATCCGTTCGGTCACGGTCGTGCTGAACATATTGCTGCTGTTATTATTGGCGTTTTACTTGCCATTGTTGCTTTCGATTTTGTCCTTAAATCAGTTGATAAATTTGGCACCAACGAACAAACGGTCTTTGGAACGATTGCCTGGATAGCTACGATTATTTCCATTGTGGTAAAAGAATTACTGGCACAATATGCCTTTTTTGGATTTCGACAAACAAACTCATCTATATTAAAAGCTGATGGCTGGCACCACCGCACTGATGCACTTTCATCGGTTGTCATTTTAGTCGGCTTATTATTTGGGAAATATTTCTGGTGGACAGATGCTGTTTTAGGACTAATTGTTGCCGGCATGATTGGTTACGCCAGTTTCGAAATTCTATCGAAAGAAATCAAATCACTTCTTGGCGAAAGTCCTTCTGATGAGTTGCTTGAAGAGATTCATAAAACAGTTGACCTTAATTGCAAAATCCAGGTTAATCTGCATCATATTCATTTGCACAAATACGGTCACCATACCGAAATGAGCTGCCACATAAAACTCCCTTCTGAAATGACACTGTACGAAACGCACGAAATCTGTACAAAAATAGAGAAGGCCATTAAATCGGAATTTGGTTTTATCACTACGATCCACCCAGAGCCATTGAACGATAATCTCAAAACATTTGAACGCTATTAAAGCAAAACTTAACTCAAAAATTTATTGGGCAAAAACTAACTCTTTTAATCGTGCAAAAACGTATCGAGTTAGCTTAAAAATTAAATTTTTTCCATATTTTTAGCATCTATTTAATTTTTTTAAAACTAACTAAATGAGAAAGATATCAGTTTTGTCAATTTTTGTAATCCTCTTATCTATGTTTCAATCCTGTTCAGAGAGCGTTGAAACCGACCTTACAAAAACGGCTTTTATACCAAAACCAACCAGCGTAACCGCGACAGGCGACGGCTTCAACCTAAATAAAGCCAGTGTAATTTATGTACAAGAAGGAACCGAAGGACTATTCATTTCAGCTGAAATTCTTGCTGCTAAAATCAATCAACTTACCGGGAGTTCTATAAAAACAAAAACGACAAGCACTCCACCTTCAAAAAGTATTTATATTTCAATAGCTGAAAACGGCCCATTAAAAAAGGAAGGTTATGAATTGAATATCGACAAAAACCTTATTTCGATAATGGGAGCCGATGCCGCAGGATGTTTTTTTGGCGTTCAAACGCTTTTGCAAACCTTACCTGTTGAAGCCGATAATTCGCAGCCATTATACGTACCCACCGGCACTATCACTGATTCGCCGGAGTACACCTACCGTGGGGCTATGCTCGATGTAGCACGCCATTTTTTCAATGTTGAAGAGGTAAAACAATTCATCGATTTTCTGGCCATGTACAAAATGAATGTGCTTCACCTGCACTTATCAGATGACCAGGGCTGGCGAATTGAAATTAAATCGTGGCCAAAACTTACCGAAATTGGTGGTCAAACCGAAGTTGGTGGTGGCAAAGGTGGTTTTTACACACAAGAGCAATACAAGGAGCTGGTTCAGTACGCTGCTGATCGTCAGATTATGATCGTTCCTGAAATTGATATGCCGGGACATACCAACGCAGCACTTGCATCATACGCCGAACTAAATTGCGACGGAAAAGCCCGCGAGCTATACACAGGGACTGAAGTTGGATTTAGTACTTTGTGTACCGACAAAGAAATTACGTACCAGTTTATCGACGATGTAATCCGCGAGCTTGCTGAAATAACTCCCGGCCCATACATCCACATTGGTGGAGACGAATCGCATGTAACAGCACACGACGACTATGTATATTTTGTAAATAAAGTTCAGGACATCGTTAAAAAACACGGTAAAAAAATTATTGGCTGGGACGAAATTGCCAACGCCAAATTAATTGACGACGTAACTGTACAATTCTGGGCTGATGTTAAAAACACTACAATGGGCGTAGAAAAAGGGGCACAGGTATTAATGTCGCCTGCTGCACGCGCATACCTCGATATGCAGTACGATTCAACAACTCACCTGGGCTTGCACTGGGCCGGTTACATTGAAGTGGATCATGGTTACGACTGGGATCCGGCAACACTGGTTGAAGGCATTACAAAAGAGAACATTTTAGGAATTGAAGCACCGCTTTGGTCGGAAACAGTTACCAATATCGATGAAGTGGAATACATGGTTTTCCCTCGTCTGCCGGGATATGCCGAAATTGGCTGGACAGCACCGGGCGAAAGAAGCTGGGATGAATATAAAACGCGTTTGGCGAAACATGGCAAACGATTCGAGGCATTGGGAATTGATTATTACAAATCGGCCCTGGTTCCGTGGGAAGAATAGTAGAAACTGATTGGATATAAATATTGAAGACGGGTCGCAAAATTGCAGCCCGTTTTTTTATTTTAAATTCTACCTTCGTAATACTTCCGTTGCTTCCGGCTGCAAAACCAGCTAGCTTGCCGGGAATTGCTCTAAACGTATAATAACCTTCGCCGGAAAGAAAGTTCCAGTTTATTCCTCCATCAATTGAAATATCGCAACCGGTTTTTCCGATAGCGAATACAAACGAATCGTTACCGGCTTTTACCTCCTGCACACACGAGCGGTATTCTTTTGGCATTGTTACAGCAGGCTGCCAGGTCACTCCACCATCAAAAGTATACGATGCAATATTGGTATTCAATTCCGGTTGGTCATAAATTCCTCCAACAATTATTCCTTCTTTATCATTCTTAAAGGCTACGGAAAATATTCCTGATGATGCCAGTCCACGAACCATTGGCGTTTTGCTTACTTTCCACGATTTCCCAAAATCATCCGAATAAAACACACGCGCGGCTTTTCCACCACTGGCGATCCAAGCTTTCCCAGATGGCAAATATTCAATACAGGTATTTGAAGCTGCAAAGTTGGCCTCTCCTGTTTCCACAGGTGGAATATCTGTAACCTGATCCCAGGTATTTCCGGCATCTTCTGTTCGCAACACAAAAAACCTTCCGTCAATCGGATCGCTGACAGCCAAACCATTTTTTGCATCGGCAAATTTTACCGAGTTAAAAAATAAGCCACTTGTAGTATCGCTGAAAACCACATTCCACGTAGCTCCACCATCAACAGTTTTGTAGCCAAATTCAGGGCCGGCAACACCAAAAACAAGGGCCGTTTTCTCATCCCATGCATGAATACTGCGGAAATCATTCTGCTCAGTTTCAGGTATCGAAATATCTTTCCAACTATTACCTCCGTCAGTAGATACCAACACAGTTCCTCCCGAACCACTGGCCCAAACAATGTCTTCATCTACTACATATAAGCCCCGAAAACTGGCTTCTGTATTCGTTTGAAGTTCTGTAGATTCTATGGTGGTCGGTTTTTTAGATGAAAGCTGGCAAGAAAATAAAAGTAAAATAAAAGCGGAAGTCAGAAGAAATTTCATGTAAGTATATTTTTTTATAAAACTAAAATAAAAATAATTGTAAGTTTATGGTTTCAGAAACGTTTTCTGTATTACTTAAATCATAATCTAAAACCAACAAAATGAAACGACTTATTTTGCCGTTTGTCTTGTCTCTTTTCATTACTATTTCGTACGCCCAGAAATACGAAGCAAACTGGAAATCAATTGATAGTCGCCCGATACCGCAATGGTTTGAGGATGTAAAGTTTGGCATTTTCATTCACTGGGGAGTTTATTCAGTTCCGGCCTGGGCTCCGGCAAATGCCGATATTGGTGTTTATGCCAAATACGCCGAGTGGTATGGCTTCCGGATTAACGACGATAGCAAAGCCGGCAAACTCTTCCGCGAATACCATAACAATATGTATGGTAAAGATTTCCTGTACCAAGACTTTGCCCCACGATTTAAAGCACAACACTGGAACCCGGAACAATGGGCTGATTTGTTTAAACGCGCCGGAGCAAAATATGTGGTATTAACATCGAAACACCACGAAGGATTTACGCTTTGGCCAAGCGAACAAAGCTGGAACTGGAACAGCGTTGATATTGGTCCTCATCGTGATATTTGTGGCGATTTAACTACTGCTGTTAAAGAAGCAGGTTTGCACATGGGGTTTTATTATTCGCTTTACGAATGGTACAATCCGCTTTATAAAAACAACCTGCAGAAATATGTCGATGACCATATGATTCCACAAATGAAAGACCTTGTTACCAGCTACGAACCTGATATTTTATGGACCGATGGCGAGTGGGATCATCCAAGTAAAGACTGGAAAAGCACCGAGTTCCTGGCCTGGCTTTACAACGAATCTCCGGTTAAAGACCGGATTTGTATTAACGACCGCTGGGGAAAAGAAACACGAAGCAAACATGGTGGATTTTATACGACAGAATACGATTTAGTTCATGACGGCAAAAGTGATAAGATCGACAAAGCATGGGAAGAGTGTCGCGGAATAGGCACTTCGTTTGGATATAACCAGATTGAAACCGTTGAAAACTATATGAGCTCCGAAGCACTGATTCATCTTTTAATTGAAAAAGTTGCGGGAGGAGGCAATCTTCTGCTTGATGTTGGACCAACTGCCGATGGTCGTATTCCTGTAATTCAGCAACAACGCCTACTTGATATTGGCGACTGGCTGGAGACAAACGGCGAAGCCATATACGAAACAAGAAAATGGGAAGGTGCTGAAAAGAACACTATCGCTGATGTATATTTCACAAAAAAAGGAAAAGACTTGTATGTACATTGCACGCAATATCCCACAACCGATTTAAAAATAAAAGGACTGAAAAAAGCCTCATCTGTTAATTTGTTGGGCTACCAGGGCGATGTAAAATTCAAAAAATCGGGAAAAACAATTACCATTTCAGCGCCGGGATTAACTCCGGGGAAACTTACCCGCACCTATGCCTGGGTTTTTAAACTTGAAAATGTACTTAAATAAGGATAAACAACTAAATGTAATAGTAAAATGACCAAAGCAACTGAATTTCTGAAAAGCCACAAAATGACGGCTGAAGACATTAAAATTAAAGAGGTGGTGAACGCCTTCTTAGAAGAAATGGCAAAAGGGCTGGCCGGAAAAGACAGCTCACTCTTGATGCTACCAACTTATATTGAAGCTGACGGAGAAGTAAAAGCCAACGAACCTGTTGTTGCAATCGATGCAGGAGGAACTAATTTCAGGGCTGCAAAAGTGTATTTCGATGACAACCTGAAGCTGGTAACTGAAAACATTAAAAAGGCAAAAATGCCAGGCGTTGAGAAAGAACTGACCAAAACTGAGTTCTTCGATACGTTTGCATCGTACCTGGCAGATTACAAAAACACATCGGATAAACTGGGGTTTTGTTTTTCGTACGCTGCAGAAATTTTCCCGAACAAAGACGGAAAACTGATAGAATGGAGCAAGGAAGTGAAAGCACCCGATGTGATTGGCGAAATGATCGGAGAAGGACTTTTGAACGCCATGCAAACACCCGACAAACAACTGGTGCTGATGAACGACACCGTTTCTACCCTGCTTGCCGGAAAGGCTGCGCGGGCGGTAAAATCATACGACACCTACATTGGTTTTATTCTTGGTACCGGGACCAACACCAGCTACATCGAAGCCAATAAAAAAATTACCAAAACCGACGGTCTCAACATGGAAGGCAGCCAGATCATCAATATCGAATCGGGTGCATTTACACTGGCTCCACGCACTGATATTGACATTGCCTTCGACAATACCACTGAGAATCCGGGCCGTTATGCTTTTGAAAAAATGTTCTCAGGTGGTTACTTTGGAGGTCTGTGTACCAAGGCTTTAAAAACAGCAGCCGCAGAAGGTGTTTTTGCCGACCCGGTAGTTTTTGAGAACCTTAAGGAATTAACATCGGAAGAAGTAAATAATTATGTGCACGGCATTGAAAGTGCGCACAATGTATTACCCGGAGTTTTCACCAGCGATTCGGATAAAATGCTTGTTGCAGAAATTATTGACAAGCTTATCGAGCGTGCCGCAAAACTGGTAGCTGCTAACCTGGCCGCTGTAATTCTGCAAACCGGAAAAGGCAAACACCATGAGAAACCGGTATTGATGACTATTGAAGGGACAACATTTTACAAACTTCATAATTTTCAGAAAATGTTTGAAAAATACCTGCAGGATTTCCTTTCAGGCGATAATCAACGTTATTACGAAATTGTGGAAGTGGAAAACTCGAGTTTATTGGGTGCGGCAATTGCTGCCATTGTAAACTAAGATATTTAATAGCCGAAGTCTTTTTATAATTGGGCTTCGGCTATTTAATATTTTCAATTAGTGGTATAACCCGGGCACGCATTAAATCCAGCACAAAAACCTGCTGAAATCTCGACTCAAATTCCTCATTACGAATCTTATTCAGAAGATTGATATTTTTATCAGCCCGAAGAAAGTCGGTGGTTATCAGAAGCCAGTACTGATCGAGTTGCTGTTTTTGATAAATCCGCAGTTTCTCATCTTTCTTGGCAATCGCTAAACGAATATCGTCAACCACATTATTTGAAATCCCGAGGTTATTCGAACGCTCCCAAACCGACGATTTTAATTCCGGATGATGCGCAATCATTACCTGTTCCAACCCTTCCGGGAGATCGCTACCACTTAAAATTCTATGAAAAAAACTACCATCATCCTTACCATCAACAGCTGCTCTGATTGTTGCCACCATTTTTGAACGCACAGCCAGTTCCCGTTCCGGGCTGATAATCTGCTTATCCGAAAACATAAATTTCACAAAAAGCTTTTCGTCCGAACCGGTTTCAAAAAGCTCTTGCATTTGTTCTACCAGCTCTTCTCTGAACTCAATTTGAACCAGCATTTCAGCAGTTTTAACAACCGCATTGGCCGGATTAAGCCTTGTAAGTTCAATGCCCAGTTTGTGTTTGTTTTTCATTTTCACCACAAAATCGGGCGACTCGGAAGCCACAACCTTCCCTTTGGGGAAATCAGGATACTGCTCCCGGAAATAATTTACAAGTAATATTTCAAGCTGCTTTTTTATTTCCTGCATCCGTTGTTCGTGTGGCAAATTATTGTTTTGGTGTAGTCTTTTCCATTAGTTCGAACAAGTCATTTACAATGGCATCGCGATTAAAGTTTTCCCAGTAAATTATTTTACGACTGTTTTCCGGCTGATCAATCCAGCGATTTCCAACAAGTTTCGGGGCAGGTATTTCAACCTTTTCTCCCCAGGCTTCGTTTTTCAAAACGGCAAGTACAACCATATCAAACAAGGAGCGCGACGGTGGATTTCCATACATTTCGGCCTCATTAAAAAGATTGGCCGAATAATCGCCAAAACGATTAAATGTACCTCCATGTCGTCCGGTAATAGTATGGTGCGAAAGCGGTCCTTTACCTTTCATGTTCTGATTAATTTCCTCGCGAACAACAGCAACTGCAGCCGTTCCTCCTGGCTGACCATAACGCACTGTAACCATTTCAAACTCAACTCCCGATTGAATTACCGGGTTTACAGCCGTGGTATCATTTTCAAGATTATATTCTCCGGGATCGGGATAATTCCCTCCCAGCCAGATCACCCGAACCTTATCAACAATTCGAGGTTCTTTTAAAATTGCCAGTGCAATATTGGTCAATTTGCCAACCGGTACCAGCACCAGTTTTTCATCCTCAACTTTCATTGCTTCCTGAATGATAAAATCAATGGCAGGTTGTCCGTCAAAATTTTTATCCGAAATAGTTGGTGCAATTTCGGCATAACTTTTATCGGCCCCCATAAACAATGGCACTTCGTTTTCAAGATTAAATAGTTGAATTATTCGCTCTGCCTCATCGTATTACCCTTGTATTCCATAACCGTTTCGGGTATTATTAACGGTAACTCCAACAACATCAAAAACATCCGTATTCAGAAAAGCATATGCCAAAGCATGCTGATCGTCCAGTTCGTTATTGGCATCTGTATCAATTAAAATTTTCATTTTTTTTGCCTCAGCTTTTTGTTGTGTAGCGCAACCCTGCAACAGCACCGACAGAACTAATAAAACAAGCATTAACCTGGTAATCATATACATCGTTTTTGATTCTTATTAATTCCAATAAACATACACAAAAGATACGACAATAACGCGTTACAAACTGAAGCATATACGAGGCTTCACAGTTGTTGTTTTTTTTCAAATAAACTCAACCAAAACGAATATCAGATGTTACAATTCAAAATAATAAATTATGTATACAGGACTATTACACGCACATAACGGATTTCGCTGGTTGGTTTTAATCGCACTTGTTTTTGCAGTTTTGCTTGCAGTAAGCGGCTGGGCAAGTAACCGAAAATGGGGCCGGGCCGATAACCTTTCGGGGTTGGTACTGGTGATGCTCATGGATATTCAATTTTTAGTAGGGATTATACTTTACGCTTTTGTTAGCCCGATTACCAAAGCTGCATTTAACGATTTTGGTGCAGCGATGAAAAACAGCGATCTGCGTTTCTACGCCGTAGAGCATATCCTGTTGATGATAATTGCACTGGCATTGGTGCACATTGGCAGGGCCAAATCGAAAAAAGCTGATGCAGCGTTGAAGAAACACAAGATGTCGACTATTTTTTACGGCATTTCTTTGTTGTTAATTTTAGCTGCTATTCCGTGGGACAGAGCTTTGTTTTAAACAACATATCCGGAAATCAGGCAATAAAAAAGGCTGCAAGAATGAACTTGCAACCTTTTAAGCTTGGTTCAGCTTGTGCTTTCGCACCTGTTTCGTAATACTACCTCTTTGCCCCTACGGCATATATATCATCAATTAAGTGCTGGTATTTTACAGCCACCGCATTTCGTCTTAGTTTTAGTGTTGGCGACAGTTCGCCCGAAGTTGGAGTCCATTCTTCGCACACCAGACGTATACGACTGATTTGCTCGTGTGATCCCAGCGTCTTGTTAATCTTTGCAACTTCTTTTTGCAATTTTTGAATTACCGCCGGAAGTTGAATCAACTCTTCATTGTTCTCGTAATGCAGCTTGTGCTCGCCCGCCCAGTCGTGAAGAATTGGAAAACATGGAGAAATAATGGCACTGGCAAATTTTTCGTTGGCACCAATTACCATCACCTGCTCAATCAGTTCAGATGTTTTCAACTTGTTCTCAATCATCTGAGGAGCAATATATTTTCCTCCCGACAGTTTAAAAATTTCTTTCTTACGATCGGTAATCTTCAGGTATTTATCATCTACCAAAACACCAATATCTCCGGTATGAAACCATCCGTTTTCATCGATCACTTCGTCGGTCAGTTCCGGAGCCTTGTAATAACCCATCATTATTCCGGGGCCTTTGCACAAAATCTCGCCGTCGGGTGCAAATTTCACATCGTAACCTTTCAGAATCGGGCCAACAGTTCCAACCATCATTTCCATTGTAGTTGGGTTGTTTACAGCAATTACCGGCGACGTTTCCGTTAATCCATATCCTTCGAGCGTTGTAAGTTTTGCCATACCAAACAGGCGGGCAATTCGCGGCTGAAGGGCAGCGCCGCCGGAAACAACATATGTGATATTTCCTCCAAGAGCTTCTCTCCATTTGGAATAGATCAACTTGTCTGCCACCGAAATTTTCAGTCGCATTAAAGGGCCATAATTTTTGTTGTATTCAAAATGACGTGTCAGATTCAGTGCCCAGAAGTACAATTTCCGTTTAATACCTGAAAGTTCTTTTCCTTTGGCGACAAACCCGTCGTAAACTTTTTCGAGCAAACGTGGCACAGAGTTAAACATGTGCGGTTTCACTTCTTTGATAGACGAAACAATTTGCGACAGATTTCCCACATAATAAACCCCCATTCCCCGGTACTGAAAGTGATAATTTACACTTCGTTCGTAAACATGGCAAAGCGGGAGAAAACTCAATGCTTTATGTTCTATTCCCAAACTATGCAATTTCGAATGTTCCACGAAATTTGATACCAAATTATTATGGCTTAGCATAACACCTTTGGGTACCCCTGTTGTACCGGAGGTATAAATTATAGTTGCCAGTTCTTCTGGTTTAATATCCTTTTTTGTTTCTTCCAGCTGCGCTGCAAACTCATCTTTGTTTGCCTCACCCAAATCAAGAATTTGCTGATAATTTTTAGCACCTTCCACATCTTCAAAAGTGTAAACTGCATCAACACCATCAATCATATTGGCCAATGGACACATGCTTTGGAAGAGCTTTTTATCGCCTGCCAGAATGATTTTTACTTCGGCGTGTTTCAGAATATATTTATACTCATCGTCGCCCAGTGTCGGGTAAATTGGCACGTGAATAAAACCACCCATTGCCAAACCCATATCGGCAATATTCCACTCAGCCCGGTTGGTGGTAACCGTAGCAACTTTATCGCCACGTTTTAAACCCATAGCCATAAGTCCCATGGCAAACTGGTGCGATTTTTTATAATACTCTTCTGAAGAATAACTATACCATTTCCCGTCCTTTTTACCGGCAATGGCATCTTCACGGGGGAATTCTTTCAATATGCGTTCGAGAATATCGAAAGTACGTGTAACTGTTTGTCCCATATTTCAATTTTAAAAACTTCGAAATATAAGGCTTTTGTTGTTGGTTGATTTACAAAGCGATTATGCTATTTTTCAGTCCTTTTCTATTTATAAATATTCTAAATAATTTTAATCGACTGTAAAACAAAATGTTAAAACAGACAGAGTCGACTTTCAGAGTCTATTGTTCTAAAATTTTATTTCATTGACAACTAGTTCTCAACATCATTTTCGGCTTGTTGCAACTGATATTTATTGTCTTTTACATAGGCCCAGATAATTAATCCGGCCAGCACCAAAATAGATGCAGGAACCGCCGGATCGACTCCATCGGCCACACCTTTTCCGTACGAGTGTAATCCTGAAAGGTAATAGTTAACGCCAAAATAAGTCATCAGCACCGAAGCAAAACCAAGTATCGACGCAAAATTATAATTGAATATTCCCTTTAACGAAGGAATCAGTCGCATGTGTACAATAAACGAGTAAATCACTACAGTAATAAGTGCCCAGGTTTCTTTTGGATCCCAGCCCCAGTAGCGGCCCCAACTTTCGTTAGCCCAAACTCCTCCAAGAAAAGTACCGATGGTAAGAAAATACAAACCAACCGTTGCCGACATTTCGTTGATCGTTGTTAACTGCTCGATAAAGCCGTTAACTTTTGTCTCATTTACACTTCTTCGCAGTACAATCAATAGCATCACCAAAACTCCAAGGAACATACTTAGTCCAAGAAATCCGTAGCTCGCCGTAATAATTGCCACATGAATGGCCAGCCAATACGATTTTAGCACGGGCACCAGGTTGGTCACCTCCGGATTCATCCAGCTTAAGTGAGCCACAAACAATGCAATTCCGGTTAAAAAGGCAGCCGTACCCACAACCATTGGGTATTTTCGGCCAAAAATAATACCGGCCAGCATGGTTGCCCAGGCAACATAAACCACCGATTCGTAACCGTTACTCCACGGTGCATGGCCCGATATATACCAGCGTACAATCAATCCAACGGTGTGTACCAAAAACAGGATTATAATGAATCCGAAAAACGAATACCGCAGAAACGACGGCAGCTGTTTTTGCCTGAAAATATTGATAAAAAGTACCGTCAACAGCAAGAAACCAAACAAGAGGTAAAACGGGAAAATGCGTTTAAACGGATTTACTTTATTAAAAAGAATCTCAACGTTTTTCTTCTTCTCGCCTGGTAAGAGATCAGCTCCGTATTTTACCTGAAAATTATCGACCGCCTGCAATACCTGCACGGCATTGGTACTCTGGTTTTCGGTAATCGACTGCAACAGCAACTGAAATCCGCTTTGTATAAATATCGAATCGCCATCAGAATATTCGGCAGCTGCACTTCCGGGTGCATACCAGGTATCTTCCACCCGTTCGCGCGGGAATAGATGAAATATAGAGCCCTGAAATACCATAAAACAGATATTAACACGCTCATCAATATTAATGTATTCTTTATCCATTCGATTGCGCATTCCGGGTGCTTTGGCATAAGCTGCCTGCACCGCATCCGCAATTTTATAATTGCCGTTTGCATCAAAAAGCGATTCAACCGTAATGTATTTATTTTGTGCGCCAAGCACTCCTTCCAGCGATTTATCGGCCACTTTAATAATGGGCATCGATTGCCAGATTTCGGGATACGCCATCATGCTGAGCACCACCCCATCGGCCGATAAACCATACAATCCTGATTTGCGGCTTACTTTACGAACTATTTCGCCTGAAAGCGTTGATACCGGCTCAATACGTCCGTCAACGCCTTGGACCCACAATTCGCTAAATTCTTTTACCACTTCTTTGTCAATCGGCGGAATTCCGGCTCCAACACCACTTTGTGCCGATGCTGAAAAAGCCACACTTCCCAACAAGGCGAGGATTGTGATTACTTTTACCGAACTGGCTTTTAGCTTTTTGGCCAGGTACTGGAAATATGAATTTGGATTTACGAGCGACATAATCACACCAACAATTAGCAAAATATAACCGAGGTACGATATCCAGGTTCCCCAAAAATCGTAATTCACCGAAAGTATTGTACCCTGTTCATCGCGGTCGTACGACGATTGAAAGAACTTGTAGCCCCGGTGATTTAAGGTGTTATTCATAAAAATGCGAATATCTTCGTTAATGCCTTTTTGCGGATCGACCAAAACCACTTCGGAAGCAAACGACGACGGCGAATTTGAACCCGGATAATGTTCCAGCTGAAAATCTTTTAAATGAATGCTAAACGGAACCTGCAGCGGCAAAGCGCCATAGGCCAGTTTTAAATTACCGTTGCCCAGCGGCACACGCACTGTATCTGCACGCTGCCCCGAATGACCAAACACCGGAACATTTTGCTGTCGCACACCATCAGAAATCTGCACCATCACAGCATCTTCACCAGTTTCAGCCTGGCTTTTTACCGCCGTAAATGTGGCACTTGGCAAGAATTTACGAATCAAAAAGCGGAAATTATCATAACCATATAAGAACATTGGTTTAACGGGAATTGTATCGCCCGGAGATAAGTCAACCGTCTCCTGCGTGGCCATAGTTGTCTCTTCCAGTTGCGCAAAAGAGGTCATAAACAATGCACCATCCTGCATAAAAAAGTTGATCACTTTTTCTTCATCAACTTCAAAACCGGCAGAGAAACCGGGGTAATCCAACACGTCTCCTCCTTTAAAAGAAAACGATTGCATGCCCTGGGTATTGGGTGCTGAAAAAACAAAGTCGATTACCGGCTCGCCCGAATCGGAAGCGATGGCCTTTTTCTCCGCATTCTCGATAAAACCAACGGCCTTTACTTTTACCGCTTTGCCATTTACATCAATTTTTGTAGAAAACTGCTTGGGAGTAACCTCCGAGAACCGCACATGCGACACTTTTTCCTGCCCTTCAAAACCGGCATAAAAATAATCGTTGGTCGATAAAATATAGTCGGCACTCTGTCCTTCGCGAATGTGCATTACTCCCTCGAAACTAATAAAACGAGTTATTGCACCACCCAGTATCATCACTAAAAACGACACGTGAAAAATACCGATTGTATAACGCCGGTTGGTGAAAAAACGGTAGCGAAACATGTTATTGACAAGGTTGAGGGCAAACAGCCCCCAAAGTATCTCGAACCAGTGCGTATTGTACACCAGAGCACGGGCAGTTGGAGTTCCATAGCTGCTTTCGATAAAAGTGGCTACTGCCATTGAAAAAGCAAGCCCCAGAAAAATAAATGCCGCAAACGGCATGGATGTTATAAATGAATAAAATTTCTTCATCTCAGTTTTATCAATTTAATTTCAAGTCTTTTGTATAACCGTTTTCTCTTAAAATAGTTGCTGAAAATAATCCTTATTTAGAACAAATCAAAAAAAGAGACGAAACAAAAACCCCTTTGGTATTTTTTTCGGTGGATTATGGGAAGCGAACGAGGCAGGAAGTTTTATTCCAACGTAGGACGACTGTTTCTGCACTACGGACAATCAAAAGGGGGCATCTTTAAAACAAAAGACCTTCAAGGTTTTGGAAACCTTGAAGGTCTTTGTAGCAGCACTTAACCCGCATATACTATTCTGCGAGAATCAGCAAAATCCGCGTTAGCAGCGTTCCATTTTCATCTTACTGCAAAAACGACAGTGCTTTTTCGATAGCCGCCTGCAAACCGTCAACATCTTTTCCGCCGGCAGTAGCATAAAATGGCTGGCCACCGCCGCCACCTTTGATTTCTTTTCCGGCTTCGCGAACAATTTGCCCGGCGTTTAATCCTTTATCGGCAACAATATTGTCCGAAATCATCACTGTTAAATTTGGTTTGCCGTTTACGTCGGCACCAATTACCAAAAACAGGTCATCGATCTCGCCTTTTAGCTGGAAAGCCAAATCTTTTACCAATCCGGCATTGTCGATAATAATTTTATCAGCGATAATATTTACACCGTTTTCGTTTAACACTTTGCTCTTCAGGTTGGCTTTTGTCAATTTTAAACTTTCCTGCTGGAAAGCTTCAATTTGTTTGCTCAACTCGTTATTTTGCTGCAACAGTGTAGTTACACTTCCCAAAAGATCTTTCGATCCTTTCAGCGTTTCTTTAATGTTGTTAATCAACGCCAGTTGATCGTTAATGTACTTTTCGGCGCGGTCGGCAGTAATTGCTTCAATCCGGCGAACACCGGCAGCAATAGCACTTTCCGATACAATTTTCAACATACCGATCTGACCGGTTGCTGCAACGTGTGTTCCTCCACACAATTCCACCGATTCGCCAAATTTAATTACACGAACCGCCTCGCCATATTTTTCGCCAAACAACATCATAGCTCCCGATGCTTTAGCTTCTTCAATCGGCATTTCGCGGTTTTCTTCTTTTACTGAATTGGCGCGAATTTTTTCGTTCACCAGTTTTTCTACCGTCGCAATTTCCTCTTCGGTCATTTTCTGGAAGTGCGAAAAATCGAAACGCAAATGATCGGCATTTACCAACGATCCTTTTTGCTCAACATGCGTACCCAACACCTCGCGCAATGCGGCATGCAGCAAGTGCGTTGCCGTGTGGTTGTTCGCAATATTTGTTCTGCGTTTGGCATTTACTACAGCGTAAAACGTTTCTTCCGGATTTTCAGGAAGCTCGTTTACCAAATGAACGGTAAGGTTATTTTCTTTTTGTGTGTCGAAAATCGATGTTTTTACACCCTCGAATTCAATGTAACCGGCATCGCCAACCTGACCACCCGATTCGCCATAAAACGGTGTTTGATCGAATACCAGCTGGTAAAACGCTTTTTTCTTCTGCGTTACTTTTCGGTAACGAGCTATTTTAATTTCGGCTTCCAGTTTGTCGTAGCCTAAAAATTCTGTTTTCTCAATTTTGCGCAATTCCACCCAATCATCGGTTTCCTGTGCAGCTGCATTTCGCGAACGATCTTTTTGGGCCTGCATTTCTACTGCAAAACCTTTTTCGTCAACACCTAAACCGTTTTCACGGGTGATCAACTCAGTGAGGTCGAGCGGAAAGCCAAAAGTGTCATATAAAACGAATGCATCTTTTCCGGCAATTTCGGTCGCGCCATCATTTTTCGCTTTCGAAATCATATCGTCCAATAATTTAATACCGGTTGAAAGTGTGCGCAGGAACGACTCTTCTTCTTCTTTAATCACCTTTTCAATAAGCGTTTGCTGACTTACCAACTCAGGGAAAGCGTCTCCCATGGTTTGTTTTAACACATCAATCAAACGGAAGATAAAAGCATCTTTTAAATCGAGGAAAGTATAACCGTAACGTACGGCACGGCGCAAAATCCGGCGAATTACATAACCGGCTTTGTTATTCGATGGCAACTGACCGTCGGCTATGGCAAAAGCCACAGCACGAAGGTGGTCGGCAATAACACGCATGGCAATATCAACCTTTTCATCTTCGCCATATTTTTTGTTACACAGCTTGCCAATTTCGGCAATTGTACTTTGGAAAACATCGGTATCGTAATTCGACTGAACGCCTTGTAAAACCATGCACAAACGCTCGAAACCCATTCCGGTGTCAACGTGTTTGGCAGGCAAACTTTCCAAAGCTCCGTTTGCTTTTCGGTTAAACTGAATAAATACCAGATTCCAGATTTCAATCACCTGCGGGTGGTCCATGTTTACCAAATCGCGCCCCGGAACTTTTGCACGTTCTTCTTCCGAACGAATATCAACGTGCACCTCCGAACATGGTCCGCAGGGTCCGGTGTCGCCCATTTCCCAGAAGTTATCTTTTTTGTTCCCGTTCAGAATACGGTCTTTTGGAAGGTATTGCTCCCAGTAACCGGCAGCTTCGTTGTCGCGCTCCTGGTTATCATCGGCGCTTCCTTCAAAAACGGTAGCATATAAACGGTCGGCATCAATTCCCATTCGAGTTACCAAAAACTCCCATGCCCAGTCGATCGCTTCCTTTTTAAAGTAATCGCCAAACGACCAGTTTCCTAACATTTCGAACATGGTGTGGTGGTAAGTATCCAAACCAACTTCCTCCAAGTCATTGTGCTTTCCTGAAACACGCAGACACTTTTGCGTATCGGCCACCCGTGGATATTTTACCGGTTCGTTACCTAAAAACTGGTCTTTAAACTGGTTCATCCCCGCATTGGTAAACATCAGCGTTGGATCGCCTTTTACCACCATTGGTGCAGAGTTTACAATCTGATGTTCTTTCTCGGTAAAAAAGTCGAGAAAAGCCTTACGTATCTCTATAGAAGTCTTCATTTTCCGTCTGTATGATTTATCAATTCGTTAAAAATATTTAATGCAAAGAAAACAAATTCATTAATTATGAGTTATTTACTTACCTTTGCCGCGTGAAAAATCACGTTTTATTAAATCCATGCAAAGTTATAGGATTTAATGAATAGACATTAAAAAAGAGATAAAACCGGCCTTTTATATGGCAAAAAAGAAATATAAATTTAACCCGGATACGCTCAGTTACGAGAGCGTAGGATTAAGTTGGAAAGCCAAAGCAACAAAAATACTCACCTATTTTTCGAGTAGTTTGGCATTGGCTATCGTAATCACACTAATCTTCGTAAACTTTTACGATACGCCGCGATCAAAACGATTGATGCGCGAAAACAAACGTTTGCTTACCCAATACGAGTTGCTTTCAAAAGACCTTGATAAAGTAGAAAATGTATTGTCGGAACTGCAACAGCGCGACGATAACATCTACCGTGTAATTTTTGAAGCCGAACCAATTCCTTCAACAGTAAGAAATGCAGGATTTGGTGGAGCGAATAAATATTCGGAGTTGGAAGATATGGATAATGCCAATTTGGTTATTGCCACAGCACATAAGCTTGATGTAATTTCGAAACAGGCCTATATTCAGTCGAAATCATACGACGAAGTATTGGAACTGGCATTAAACAAAGAAAAAATGCTGGCTTCGTTACCGGCAATTATGCCCATTACCAATACCGATTTAAAACGTACTTCAAGTGGATGGGGCTACCGTGTTCATCCGATTTACAAAGTACGAAAAATGCACTGGGGACAAGACTTTACAGCTCCTGTTGGAACTCCGATCTACGCTACCGGCGACGGAAAAGTTACCGACGTATCCGGTTCAAAAAGAAGTAAAGTTGGATTGGGTTTGCACATCAAAATCGATCATGGATTTGGTTACGAAACTGTTTATGGTCACATGAACGAGTTTAATGTAAAACGCGGCCAGCAGGTAAAACGTGGCGAAATTATCGGTTATGTTGGAAATACCGGCGGATCAACGGCACCACACCTGCACTACGAAGTGCACAAAGACGGTAAAAAAGTGAACCCGGCTTATTACATGTTTAAAGATCTTACACCACAGGAATACGATAAGATGATTGCAATTTCGGCAAATATTGGCCAGTCGCTTGACTAATCGTCTCGAAATTTCCTGAAGAAAATATTGAAGCTTCCATCGGTTTATTCCGGTGGAAGTTTTTTATTCTAAAAAGGTCTGTACTTCAAAAAATCATTCACTCCTTTGTCGCAGCTTTAAAATCTTTTATCTTGCATCTAAATTATTAGCGCGTGCCATACAAAAAGCCCAAAATAGAAAAGATGTTGTACTCAATTGGCGAGGTGGCCGAGATGTTTGACGTAAACGTGTCGCACATTCGTTATTGGGAAAACCAGTTTGAGGCGCTAAAGCCGGTAAAAAACAAAAAGGGCAACCGCCAGTTTACTCCTAAAGATTTGGAAACGATCCGGATGATACACCATTTGGTAAAAGAACGCGGATTGACAATTGATGGTGCCCGAAAAAAGTTAAAGGAAAACCCGGAAGACACATTAAACAATTTCGAGGTGGTTAAACGTTTACAGGATATCAGGCTAGAACTAATCGCGATAAAACAAGGACTCGGAGAAAATGAAAATTAAAGATATTACCAATTTTTTGGAAGATCTTGCACCGTTAAAATTGCAGGAATCATACGACAATGCCGGACTAATTCTTGGCGATAAAAACGCTGAAGTGTCGGCAGCCCTGGTTACGCTCGACGTTACCGAGGCTATTGTTGATGAAGCAATAAAAAGAAAGGCAGGATTAATTATTGCCCACCACCCCATTGTTTTCTCGGGACTGAAAAAAATTACAGGAAAAAACTACATCGAGCGCACGTTGATAAAAGCCATAAAACACGACGTGGCCATTTACGCTGCACACACCAACCTCGACAGTGTTACAGGCGGAGTAAACGGAAAGATCTGTGAAAAACTTGGATTGGAGAACTGCAAAATTCTTCAGCCTGCCGGCGGAATGCTGAAAAAGCTGGTAACTTTTGTTCCGGTTGATCATGCCAATAAAGTTCGTGAAGCTGTTTTTACTGCCGGAGCCGGACAAATCGGGAATTACGACTCGTGCAGTTTTAATGCGCACGGGCAAGGTACTTTCCGTGGTAGCGACACCACAAATCCTTTTGTTGGTAAAAAAGGCGAACAACATTACGAAAACGAAATCCGCGTTGAAACGATCTTTCCCGATTACCTTCAGGGAAAAGTTATAAATGCCCTTGTTCAGGCGCATCCGTACGAAGAAGTAGCCTACGATATTTATTCGCTAGACAATAAATTCGATCAGATTGGCGCAGGTATGATTGGCTTGTTACCCAAAGAAAAAAGTGAAACGGCTTTTCTTCGCCAGTTAAAGAAAACCTTTGATGTAAAAATGATCAGGCACACTGCCTTACAAGATAAAAAAGTGAAGAAAATAGCGGTTTGCGGAGGGGCAGGTTCGTTTCTTCTAAACCAGGCAATTGCGGCCGGAGCCGACTTCTTTGTGACCGGCGATTTTAAATATCATCAATTTTTTGATGCCGAAAATAAAATAGTTATCGCCGATATCGGACATTTTGAAAGCGAACAGTTCACTAAAGAACTTTTTTATGAGATACTTACAAAAAAATTCCCTAAATTTGCAGTCCATTTATCAGAGGTGAATGCCAACCCGGTTTTTTACTTCTGATTTTTATGTATAAAATAATATTACGAGCATGAATGCACCATATTCAAGGCAAGAAGACAAAGACATTTCAGTAGAAGAGAAATTACGCGCATTGCATGAGTTGCAGAGTGTTGTATCTGAAGTTGATAAAATAAAAACCCTAAGGGGTGAACTTCCTTTGGAAGTTCAGGACTTGGAAGACGAAATTGCCGGTTTAAAAACCAGGTTAGTAAACCTTGATGACGAGGTTAAAAATCTGGACACTTCAATCAACAACAAAAAAATTGCGATTAAAGATTCGCAAGCGTTGATTGTAAAATATACCGAGCAGCAAAACAACGTTCGTAACAACCGCGAATTCGACTCGCTTTCGAAAGAGATTGAGTTCCAAAACCTGGAAATCGAACTTTCGGAAAAACGAATTAAAGAGTTCACGGTAGAAATGGCTCAGAAAAAGGAAGCCATTACAGCATCGAAAGAGCAGTTGAAAGAACGTGAAGAAGATCTGGACAGGAAGAAAAACGAACTTTCTGAAATTACTGAAGAAACCAAGATCGAAGAAGAAAAGCTGAGAACGAAATCAGAAAAAATCGAGTCGTTTATCGAGCCTCGCCTTTTGGGAGCTTTTAAACGTATTCGCAAGAACGCACGCAACGGTTTGGCCGTGGTTACTATTCAGCGTGATGCTTGCGGTGGTTGCTTTAACAAAATCCCACCTCAGCGCCAGTTGGATATCGCCAGCCGCAAAAAAATTATTGTTTGCGAATATTGCGGTCGTATTTTGGTTGACCAGAATATTAACGTAGTTGAAGATATTGCTGAATAAGCATTAAGATATTGATAAAAAAACAGCCGGTTCAAAAAATTTTGAACCGGCTGTTTTTTTTTATCTCTGATAATGCAGAAAATACCACATAAAAAAATCCCGGCGTCCACTCCGGGATTTTTTCTTCATTGCATCTATGCTTCTTTTGATTGACTCTGTTATTAAGAGTTTGTATAAATCGGGTTTGTATGGTACAAATGTAGCGGATACGATTGAGCCCCGGCACAATTTTTTGCCTAATCGAAGTCGACAAAAGCAGTATTTATGTATGATGCTTTTCGAAATTGGCTGCGCAAGCCTGCTTAAAAGGAGGGTTATAAAACCCTAGCACCGACCACCAAAATCCTTAAAAAGAAAAAAGCCGCTCCTTCAGAAACGACTTCATCAAATTTGAACATTGTTGTTTATGTAACGAAAAATGAATTTCTTTTACCAGCTTCCACCGGCTCCTCCGCCGCCAAAACTTCCGCCACCAAAACCACCGAAGCCTCCGCCACCGAAACTTCCGCTTCCCGACGAAAAGTTTCCAAACGAGCCTGATGATCGACTACTTCCCGACATCATTCCCATGGCTAACCAGAATGGCAAACTTCTGCCCGGAGAATAGAACCGGCCTCGTCGGCGTCTACCGAATAAGGTTATCAGCAATACAAAAAATATAATTCCAAAGGGAATTCCGGCACTACCACCTGCGTTAACCTTTTCCTGGTAATTCTCGGCTGTATATTCTCCGCGGGTGATATCCATAATTACATTCAAGCCTGCCGCCAGACCACCATAATAGTCATTCTGCTTAAAGCGAGGGATCATTTCCTCGTTAACGATTGTAGTATTTAAAACGGCATCAGGCAAAACGCCTTCCAGTCCGTAGCCGGTGGCAATAAACACCTGCCCCCTGCTGTTCCCAACTTTGGGTTTAACCAAAACCACCAATCCATTATCATTGCCTTTTTGGCCAACTCCCCAGTTTTCACCCAGTCGTTGCGCGTAATCGGCACGATCATATCCTTCCAGATCAGGAACCGTTACCACTACAATTTGTGTGGAAGTTTTTCGTGCAAACTGCTCCAGGGCATTTTCCATATTTTGCTGTTCACCATCGCTTAATAAGTTGGCAAAATCGTTTACCAAACGCGCCGGTTGCGGACGTTCGGGTATTTGTGCCAATAAGCTTGTAGCGCTTACGACGAGTGCAATTAGTAATATTATTGTTCTTTTCATACTTTTAAATTTTAACCCCTCTGCCATTCACCCGTATTCCTTACGCGGGCACCTCCCTTACAAAGGGAGAAAAAGCGGAACAGTGATTTTTATTTTCCAAACGAAATCTCGTCTGATAATTCATTCACATCATCATCCTGATAAGGGAAATGCGTTTTTAACTGTTCGCCTGCCATAATAATTCCATCGGCCAAAGCTTCTGCATACTTCCCCTCTTTCAATTTGGCAATAACCACTTCCTTGGTACTTTCCCAAAAATCGTCGGCCACCTTCTGGTTTATTCCTCCATCGCCTAAAATCGCAAATTTTTTATCTTCAACCGCCAGGTAAAAAAGCACACCGTTGCGTAATTCGGTTTTGTGCATTTCCAACTTTTCAAAAAGATAAGCGGCACGATCCAAAACATCTTCTTTACAGCGATTTTCGATGTGCACCCGTATCTCTCCCGAGGTATTGGTTTCAGCCACACGAATGGCATTGGTAATTTGCAGTTTCCCTGCTTCACTAAAATATTTTTGAACTCCCATATTTTCGTTTCCTTTTATAATTACTGCATCCCAAAAGGATGCTCCTCCTTCACTTGCCAGATACTGAATCCGTCAGCTGACGGACAGTATGACGTACTTCTCAAAACTATTAAAACTGTACTTCAGGAGCTTGTTCTGCACCTTGCTGCGCTTCGAAATAGGTTTTCTTTTCGAAACCGAACCAACCGGCATAAATTACCCGCGGAAATTTCCGGATATAGGCATTGTACGATTGTGTCGTCTGGTTAAACTTACGACGTTCTACAGCAATTCGGTTTTCGGTTCCCTCCAACTGCGACTGCAATTCCATAAAATTTTGGTTGGCTTTTAAGTCAGGATAACGTTCTACAACTACCATCAACTTACTTAAAGCTGACGAAAGACCTTCCTGCGCCTGGTTAAATTGTTGAAGCGACTGTGCATTCAATTTTGTAGGATCGATATTCACGGAAGTAGCTTTCGAGCGCGCTTCAATAACGCCGGTTAACGTTTCCTGCTCGTGTTCCGCATAACCTTTTACAGTATTTACCAAATTTGGGATCAGATCGGCACGACGTTGATACACGTTCTCTACCTGTGCCCACGATGCAGTTACCTGCTCATCCATTTCCACCATTTTGTTGTAACCACAACTCGAAAATAACACTACACTTACTAATGCGATTAATACAATTCTAAATCTTTTCATCTATTTAATTATTATTTGTTTTCCCTTTTACGTATACAATAACTGCAAATATTTTCAAAAGGTGTGAAATATCAGAAGTAAATTCGGGGAAAGGCGATAATTTGCCGTTGTATTTCGAAATAATTAAGATTAAAGCAGAGGCACCATGAATTTAGCAGATTTTAAAACAGCCATTGTACAAGGGATTCCGGACGAACTTCCCTTGCCGAAACCGTATGAAACCAACATTAACCATGCCCCCAAAAGAAAAGACATATTATCGGCGAATGAAAAAAAACTGGCTTTGAAAAATGCCTTGCGCTACTTCCCTGCAAAATTTCATAAGGCACTTGCCCCTGAGTTTTTGAATGAACTGGAAACTTTCGGGCGTATTTATATGTATCGTTTTCGTCCCGACTATAAAATGTACGCACGCCCCATTGATGAATACCCGGCGAAGTCGAAACAGGCAGCATCGATTATGCTGATGATACAAAACAACCTCGATTATGCCGTTGCCCAACATCCGCACGAGTTGATCACTTACGGTGGAAATGGTGCGGTTTTTCAGAACTGGGCACAGTATCTGCTTACCATGAAATACCTGTCCGAGATGAGCGACGAACAAACGCTGGTAATGTATTCGGGTCACCCAATGGGTTTGTTCCCGTCGCATAAAAATGCACCGCGTGTTGTAGTTACAAATGGCATGGTAATTCCGAACTATTCGGGCCGCGATGATTACGAACGGATGAATGCACTTGGTGTATCGCAATACGGACAAATGACTGCCGGGTCGTATATGTACATCGGCCCGCAAGGCATTGTACACGGCACAACAATAACGGTTATGAATGCTGCCCGCCTGCACTCGCCCGGCGATTTTGGCGGAAAAATATTTGTCACCAGTGGACTGGGAGGCATGTCGGGAGCGCAGCCAAAAGCAACGGTAATTGCCGGGATGGTTTGTATTGTTGCTGAAGTTAATCAGAAAGCAGTGGAAGTTCGCCACAGTCAGGGCTGGGTGGATGAAGTTTATACCGACCTGAACGAATTGATGGCACGTGCACTAAAAGCGCGCGAGAATAAAGAAGCCGTTTCAATCGCATACCAGGGTAACATTGTTGATTTGTGGGAAAAGCTGGCCGAAGAAAATATTCCGGTTGAACTGGGATCGGATCAAACGTCGTTGCACAATCCGTTTGCAGGAGGTTATTACCCGGCCGGATTAAGTTTTGAAGAATCGAATAAAATGATGTCCGAAAACCCAGAACAGTTTCAAGAAGAAGTTTATAAAACCCTGCGCCGACATGTAGCTGCCGTGAATAAGCTGACACAAAACGGCATGTATTTCTGGGATTACGGCAATGCTTTCCTGTTAGAAGCTAGTAGAGCCGGCGCCGATATTACCAAAGCCGATGGTGAGTTTAAATACCCATCATACGTTCAGGACATTATGGGTCCGCTGTTTTTTGATTATGGTTTTGGGCCGTTCCGCTGGGTGTGCACATCAGGGAGAGCTGAGGATCTGGAAACGTCAGATAAAATTGCAGCAGAGGTTTTGACTGAAATAGCTGCCTCTGCACCGGAAGAAATAACCGGACAGATGGAAGACAATATTCACTGGATAAAAGAAGCCGGCAAAAACAAACTTGTGGTGGGTTCGCAGGCACGTATTTTATATGCCGATTGTAATGGCCGAACAAAAATTGCCAAAGCATTTAACGATGCTATTGCCGACGGACGAATCTCAGCACCCATTGTTTTAGGGCGCGATCACCACGATGTTTCGGGTACTGATTCTCCATATCGTGAGACTTCAAATATTTACGATGGTTCGTCGTTTACAGCCGATATGGCTGTGCAGAATTTTGTGGGAGATGGATTCCGTGGCGCTACCTGGATTTCGTTGCACAACGGCGGCGGTGTTGGCTGGGGAGAAGTAATTAACGGCGGTTTTGGAATGACCATCGACGGATCGCCCGAAGCAGAAGAACGCCTGAAAATGATGCTTCATTGGGATGTAAACAACGGTATTTCGCGCCGCAGCTGGGCACGAAACAACCCGGCACGTTTTGCCATTGAGCAGGCTATGAAAGAAAATCCGGATTTGAAAGTTACGCTGCCTGAAGAAGCTGATGATGAACTGCTGGATGGGCTCTTTTATTAACTTTTGGCCGCAGACTATGAAATCGAAAAGGACTTTACCAGGTTTTATCTTTGGAAATTAGAAAAAGATCTGACAATTATTCTCTCCGTCGAGAAGCTAGATGATGGAGTAATCGCTAATCAAAAAGCATTGAATAATAACGTGCAATCTCCTGTTGCAACTCATCAACGCTAAAGGCACGACTCTTTCGAATGGTTTCGCGGCCATCGAAAAAAACCACAATGGTAGGTGCTGTAAATACGCTGTTTTGGGCAGCCACATCGGGCAACACATCCGACTTAACGTAAGCCAGTTGCATTTTAGGAAATGCTACTGTTGCCATCTCCTCCACTTTTGGTTTTAAAACCTTACAAACAGAACAGGCATCAGTTGAAAAATAAGCAAGAACAGCCTCCTGTTTTTCATTCAGTGCAATAAACTCTTCTAACGATTTTATTTCTTTGAACATGGTCAGCATATGAAATTTGTAAGTAACATCCTTCGACTCCGCTCACTATGACGTCACGCTGAGCGCAGTCGAAGCCTAGTAATTTCCAATACTCAACAAAACCAATGTACAAGCTTCTTCAGCTTCAATACTGTTAGCTTCCAGCTTTTCGGCAAACCCCGGATTTTCTGTTCCCGGATTAAAGATTACACGTTGTGGTTTCATCCGGATGATGTCAGCATAATATTCCGGCTGATGTTGTGGACCAACATAAAGTGTTACAGTATGTATCTTTTCATTTTGCGGAAAACTTGTTTGAATAGACACATCTTCAACCAAACCTTTTCGTTTGGCCAGTGCTACCACCTCGTGTTCGTTCCGGCGAAGGGCAAGAATGGCTTTATTGGAGTATCGTGCCGGGTTTTCACTGGCACCGATAACAAGTGTACGTTTGCTCATTTACATGCGTTTTAGAAGTACCACAGCATTTACCGACATTCCTTCTTCGCGGCCTTCGAAGCCAAGCTTTTCAGTAGTTGTTGCTTTCACCGAAACACGGTCGACATCAATTTCCAGAATATCGGCCATACATTTTTCCATTTCCGGAATATGCGGCTTTAATTTTGGTTGTTGCGCCTGTACCGTTGAGTCGATATTTACAATTTCGTAGCCCTTTTGTTTTACCAGTTCGTACGACTTTTTCAGCAAAATT
Organism: uncultured Draconibacterium sp.; assembly: GCF_963674925.1. NCBI lineage: Bacteria > Pseudomonadati > Bacteroidota > Bacteroidia > Marinilabiliales > Prolixibacteraceae > Draconibacterium > uncultured Draconibacterium sp. Next base: position 1,823,800 of record NZ_OY771647.1, on the reverse strand, counting down.
TTACTGTCGATATTCTTAAATTCGGCAGCCGTATCAGGGAAATGAGTCCCAATATCGCGCAGTTTCAGTGCCCCCAGCATAGCATCACAAATGGCGTGTATCAGCACATCGCCATCTGAATGGGCAACAGTTCCCTTACTGTGGGGAATAAGAACACCGCCTAACCACAAAGTTTCTCCTTCGGCCAGACGGTGTACATCATATCCTTGTCCAATTCTGAAATCCATCAGCGTTGGCTGCTAAATGCGTCAATATCAAACGCCAGCGTAAAACGCAGCGTATTTTCCAACGGGTGGTTACGTTGTGTTGGCAACAGGTACGAGAAGTCGAGCGCAAAAACGTTCATTTTTAAACCGGCACCTGCAGTAATAAACTGGCGGTTACCTTTGTTTTCATTCTCGTAAAAATAACCGGCGCGCAAAGCAAACTGTTGGTTATACCAGTACTCAACACCTACCGACCAGGTAATTTCCTGCATCTCTTCTTTAAATCCGCCCGGCGCATCGCCAAACGATTTAAAAATACCTTCTATAACACCAATATCAGAACCAATTCCTCCGGAAATTACAGCACCATCACTATAAATAGAGTCATTTGGCGTTGGCACTAACAATTTATTGGCTTCAACTGCAAAACCAAACGAGTTATAATCATCAAGTTCCATGGTGTATGATGCACCCAGTTTCAGCGTGGTTGGAATAAAGTCTTTCACCGTTCCATCCGTATAAGATATTTTTGAACCGATATTCTGAATATTAATACCGGCAGCGAATATATTATCCTGACGGCCTGCCCTGAATTCGTTATAATAATAGAAAGCCACATCGGCTGCAAACGAGTTACCGGCTTGAGAAGCGACACCATTTACCAGTTGTCCTCCGGTAAGGTCGGAACGAATGTAACGTATTGCAACCGCTCCTGAGAATACATCACTCAACAAACGAGAGTAGCCAAAATCTATCGCAAATTCATTTGGATTCAACTGAATTCCCTGCTGTCCCTGATCATCCATTGTTAATATGTCGCCAAGCGAAAAGTAACGCAATGAAGCACTAAGTGCCTGTACGTCATCGAGTCTTTTATATCCTGTAAGATAAGCCAGGTTAATGTCATTCACCAGGTTACGCAACCATGGCGAATACGATAAACCAACTCCCATTTCGCTCTCCATAAAAACATACTTTGCCGGGTTCCAGTGCTGCGAGTTTACATCGGCGGTGGTACCCACGCCTGCATCACCCATACCTCCAGCGCGCGAATCGGGCGTAATTGCCAAAAACGGTACGGCTGTGGTTATAGTATTGGCACCTGAAACTGTCTGGGCCTGTACATTTTTACTTACCATGGCAACCAAAGCCACCACAAATAAAATTCGTATTAATTTAATCATACCTTTAAAAATTGAGCGTGCAAAGATATAACATTTGTCTTTGCAACAATAGGTTAAATCTTTACCCTGAATACTTTTACATTACGGGCGTAGCTTTTCTTTTGTTGTAGCTATAAGCCTAAAAAATGAAAACGTAGCTTTTTACGAAAAATTTTACCGAAAGCGGAAAATTATTGCACCACCAGTAATTTGCCTGACTTAGAAGCAATTACCCCATCGTTGTTTTTCAAAAAAACCTGGTACACATAAACCCCCTGAGTAAGCGGAATTTTTGACTCTGAAAGATCCCAGCGCACCGGGTTACTTGTACTTCCATTCGAACTGATCTCCGTTTCAAACTGATCGACCAATTTGCCGTTGATATCATAAATATCAAAAATTGCCGAAAAGCTTTCGCCAGCCTGATTGTGTTCGATTACAAAATAGGTATAATCCATTATGGGATTCGGGTAATTACTTATTTTATTGATGATAAAATCGCCGGTGACTTCAAACTCAATTTCCACTTCTGATGAATTATTGGCAACGTCCCATGCTTTTAACGACAAGGTGTGCTTTCCAACCGAAAGATTGTTTAACGGGTATTGTAATGAGCCACTGGTGTAGTCATCCTTTTCGGCCTGATAATAATTGTTCAGCACATATACTTTCGAATAATCGTTGTCGATCACCGCTGTAATATCGTGTCCAATTCCGGTTCCAACCGTGTTGATACCGTTTTCATCCGACAAATAAGCCAGTAATGTTGGGTTCTTTCCGGTTTTATCGCCCGACTGAAAATTTTCCGAATCCAGGTAAAGCAGAATCTCAGGTCCGCTGTTGTCTGCAATGTTCGATCCCTCTCCGCCAATACTAAAATTCGTAAAGGCACCGTGCGCATCCTCTTCGCCATTTTGGGCGTAATACATAATCTTACCCGAACCTATTTTATTCGAAATGTCTTTAGGTACAACAAAACTAAAGCTAAAATTTCCGTTGGAAACACTGGTTGTTCCCGAGTAGATAATGTTATTCTGGACCTGGAAAGTCAACGGTCTGTTGTCGTCTCCATTTCCAAGGGTTGTTATATCCATTTCCTTATCATAAACGGTGTGCGTAATTTCTCCATTAAAATCATCAATCCTGTTATCGAAATAATCGGCCACATAACCTTCGATGGTAATTTTTTCGAGTGTTCCAATCGTATCGGGGTTGCTTGTCGCATCAGCGCCATTTATCGAAGTGGTTACCACCTGGTATTTCGGATACGATAGTTTTAAAGCCGGGTCGGCCAGCAACGAAAAATTACGTTTGTTGATTCCGTTGGCAAGGTTCGATTTTGCAAGTCGCATTACATCACCCATTCGGTAGTGTTCTCCATTTTCGTCTTTGGCAAAAATAAAGCGGTAAAAACTTCTGCTCAGCATAAAGTTCGCTCCCGAAGTTACCACACGTGTGGTAGAAAACAGCCCGATACCACCACCGTTTGGATTCATCAGCACTTCCTCACCTGCCGAGGTTTCATCAGCATCAAACCGGCTGAACTCACAGGTTGCTGTTACAAAAATCGGCAACTGATTTCGGTTCGACCACGAATTAATATCACCCTTTTCCAATACATGTTCATGTGCCAGAAAACTGTTATTGGCATGCCCGATATAATTCAGGATCAACACCCCTTCTTCTACCCTTTCGTTAATTGCAGCATTTACATCAGGATATCGCTCACCTGCCGGTGTAATATTTTCGGCATATGCATCAAAATATATTTTGTCGGTAATAAATTCTCCGTAATTGCTATTGAGTGTATCGGCAATCTGCTCCGACTGCCGCATATGAATTCCGGTATCTCCATCATCGCCGATCATACAAACCACATTTCGCCAGTCGCCCAAAGCTTCCGGTTGGTAATAACGTTTTATTTTATCAACCACCAACTGCGCCTGATAAGCTGTTGATGCCGGAATTCGTCCAATACCCAAATCGATAGAACCATTCGCTAAGCTTTCCCCGGCATCGAGCATTACAAAATAATCGTCGCTAACGTATGAGTTTAACGGATCCAAGGAGTTCGAAGATTGATAAGTTGGGATAAAATTCAGTCCGCTGCCGCTTATGTTTCGATTATCGTAACTCCCATCGCCAAAAAGCAATACATATTTTAAAGTATTCTCCCGGTCGTAAATCATTTTTATAAAATTGCGGATTCCGGTGGCGCTTTTGCTTCCCGAACTGAATTCGTTATAAACATCATTTACATCAACCACTTCCACACTCATTCCATCCTGCGTACGATGAAAACTGGCCAATTCTTCAGCAGAACTCATAAAATTGTTATGCGAGATGATCAGAAATTCCGGTGTATTTATGGCATGCAAATTCTGGTTTTCAACATTTTCAACAAATACAGGTTCCGGGAAAGTTCCTGTCGTATTAAAAACCACATATTCTTTTAGTTCCGAAGCTTCCTGGTTAAAACGTAAATCAGTGCCATTTAGCACCGCATTTATCTCTTTAGCATCGTTAATATCGGAAACATCCAGAACTTTTGTATCGCTTCCTGCATTGGCCACCTGAAACTCAACCACGTTTCCGGCCCCAAGCGATTTTGAATCGCGAAAAAACAAAGGAGCATCGCCCACTGCAATGTTTCGTCGGTAGTTCAATTCAATATAATCAAGCCATGCTTCGGCACTGCTGTTCGAGGCATTGTAGGTAAGCCTAATTTCCTGCTCACCTTCCGATAAATCAACATCCATTGTTGTGGTTTCGGGATCGGCATAAATACCGTAAGTTTCGCCGGTGTCAACACTTCTGAATGATACTGTTCCGGCTTCCGTTCCGTTAGCGGCAACCCCAAAATTCGACGACCGAAACGACCGTGCAGCACCACTCACTGTTAATTTGGCTGCTGTTACTTCTGCCGGACCAGTAACCGTAAAAGTGTAGGTTTTTGATCCGCCAAATGTATACCGGTCGCCGTACCAGCTTTTCCCCGAACCCAATTCCAATAAGTTGTGTTTTTCATATTCTATAAGGTCGTAGCAATCAAACGTTGATGTTGAATGAGTAATCTCATCTGAAACATTGTCCAATGTTTCGGGCTGTTTTGGTGTTCCTGTATTTCCCAGGAAGAAATACCCCTGGGTAGTATATTCATTCGAATGATGTGTAAAAACACCTGATGTATTTAAATCCCATTCGGTAATTCCGGGTGCATAAAAGAACAAACATTCTTCGCCGCTGTTGGTGGCTGTCCAAACTGCACACTCCTCCAAATCATCGTAATTAATCTCTCCTGGATCTTCCGGTTGTATTATTCCTCCGCTTCCGAATACCCCTACTTGTGCAGGATCAGAGAATCCCCAATCAATTAATCGAGAAAATGGTATTTTATAAATTCCCTTTCCGGAGGTGCGGATTTTTACCCAATCGCCCGTTGCCAGCACCGATTCTGATTTCCAATTTATCGCTTGAACCGATTTTTTATAAACATCGGGAGCAGCGCGTAACCCAAAACTTTTTAACCGGTATATTTTACCATTCTCTTCTTTCAGCGGAATAATCTGAAGTTCGATTTTTTTTTCGCTCCCCGACTGTACAACAGAAGTATTTACTTTTATTTCCGAAGGAATTTCAATAGCTAATATTTTCTTAATACTGTCACTCACCTCTTCAAAAACAGGATTCTCGATACTAAACCGAAGTATTTTATTTGGATTATCAAGGCTATAAAGCCGGGTATAAACAGGCAAAGAAAGGTGCGCCAGATCGCCCGATATATCTGCATTCTCAAAGAATTCCAACACTTCTCCGTCGCGACTTCCCGGATTTTCCTGCCAGTTAAGTACAATAATCTCGTTATGCACATCGCTAACAGCAAAACCAACCATAACAACAAATAACAGGAGTAGATATTTATTCATAAAATACTGTCAATAATATAAGCTTATAAACGGCTATTGGCTTCCAATATTGCAAATAAAGCAGCAAACAAACCACTGATTATCGCCGAATCATGCCAAAGATATTAACATCCTTATTAAATCAAGAATAAAATAATTGAAAAGGCTGAACAATAAGAATTGAACAAATTAGTTATATTTGTGTCGATGAGAAAATTTATACAAACAATGAATTTTAACAAATTAAAACCACTCGTATTTATTGCCTTAGCCGCATTCGTATCAGGATGTGGATTATTCGGAATAGGAGGTAAAGGAGATTCATCACGAACTACTGGTTGGGAATATAATGCTGAAGAGACCGGAAATATTCCAAATATTTCGGGTTACGAGCAGGAAGCCGGACCGGGTTTAGTTTTTGTTCAGGGTGGTACGTTTACCATGGGTCGTGTTGAACAAGACGTAATGTACCGCAACGACAATTACCCACGAAGAGTTACTGTAGCTTCATTTTACATGGACGAAACAGAAGTTTCAAATCAGGACTACCGTGAATTTACGCACTGGACAGGTCGTGTATACCCCGGTGATGTAGAAAGGATGAAGGCTATTACACCCGACTCAAGTGTTTGGCGTAAAGATTTAGCTTACAACGAACCTTATGTAAATAATTATTTCCGTCATCCGGCATATTCAGAATATCCGGTGGTTGGTGTTAGCTGGGAACAGGCCGAAGCTTATTGTGCCTGGCGTACCGACAGGGTTAATGAACAAATATTGGTAGATAAAGGAATTATTACGCATGACAATAGCCAAGCGGGCGAAAACGTATATACAACGGATACTTATTTAGCAGGATTATACCAGGGAACAGAAGGTGACAAACCTGTTGAAAATCCTGACGGAACAACACGTCGCCCAAAATGGGAAGATGGAATTATGCTACCTAATTACCGCCTGCCAACCGAAGCAGAATGGGAATATGCTGCCTACGGTTTAATTGGTAATACGGATGGTGAATTACTTACCGACCGTAAAATATATCCATGGAACGGCTCTTATCTTCGTCAGGATAAGAAAAAAGAAAAAGGCCGTTTAAAAGCCAACTTTGTTCGTGGACGTGGTGATATGATGGGTATGGCAGGAGCGCTGAACGACAACGCAGACATTGCTGCACCAGTTTTCTCATACGAACCTAACGATTACAACTTATATTGTATGTCGGGTAACGTTAACGAATGGGTGGCCGATGTTTACCGTCCAATGTCGTTAAACGATGTGGAAGAGTTTAACCCATTCCGTGGTAATGTAATTACAGAATATCGTCGCGACCAAAATGGACAATTAGAGAGAGATCAATATGGTGAACTCATAAGAGATACAATTGCCGGAATGGATTACCGAAATGTTTTGGATGGTGATCCTAACTCGCAGATTGTTGAAGGAGATACATGGATTGGTAACGATAAACAAACCGATGGCATGTATATTCAGGATGACAGACCTGGTGCATTCTCTTCATTAATTGATGATGAAGTACGTGTGTATAAAGGAGGATCGTGGCAAGATCGCCCTTATTGGTTGGTTCCCGGAACACGTCGTTACCTGGAGCAGACAAAAGCACAGAACGATCTTGGTTTCCGTTGTGCAATGACCAGAGTTGGAAGCCCTGAAGGTTTCTAAATCTTAAAAATATTTTCAGAAAAGCTTCGTAAATCTGCGGAGCTTTTTTTATGCCAAATTGAATCGTATTTTTGCTTTATGACAAGTATTGAAACTATCTACGGTTGTTTTCTAAAATCAACAAAAGTATCTACCGATAGCCGTAAAATTGAGAACGGCTGTATTTTCTTCGCTCTAAAAGGGGCTAATTTTAATGGCAATAAATATGCCCACGATGCCCTGAAAAAAGGAGCTGCTTATGCAGTTGTGGATGAAGCAGAATATGCCACCGATGACAAAATATTACCGGTAGACGATGTTTTGACCACATTACAACAACTGGCCCATCATCACCGAAAACAATTGGGATTGCCCATACTTGCCATTACCGGCACCAATGGAAAAACGACCACAAAGGAGTTGATCTCAACAGTGCTTGCTAAGAAATTCAAAGTAAGCTTTACCCAGGGAAATTTAAACAACCACATCGGAGTTCCCTTAACGCTGCTAGCGATGGATAAAAACACTGAATTTGGCGTGGTTGAAATGGGTGCCAATCATCCCGGCGAAATTGCCGATCTGTGTAAAATTGCTGATCCTGATTTTGGCATAATTACCAACATCGGCCGGGCGCACCTCGAAGGTTTTGGCTCGTTTGAAGGTGTAATAAAAACCAAGGGCGAACTATACGATTATCTGGGGGAAAAAAATGGAGTTGTTTTTTACAACGCAGACAATAAATTACTTGAAGAAATTGGCGAAGCACTTCCAAAACGCATTTCTTACGGAAAAGAAAATGCGTCGTTCACCGGCGAAACGATTCAAAGTCCTCCGTTTCTTCATGTAAAAGCCAATTTTAAAAAGGGCGTACTTTACCTGAACAGCAATCTGATTGGCGATTTTAATTTTGAAAATATTTTAGCGGCTGCCTGTATCGGAAATTATTTTGATGTTGATCCGTTAGAAATCCAGCAAGCCATAAAAGAATACCACCCCACTAACAATCGCTCGCAGTTAATAAACAAAGGCGAACTAAAGATTATTATGGATGCCTACAATGCCAACCCAACAAGTATGGCAGCATCCATCGAAAGTTTTCTGGAAAACCTAAAAGGCGATAAATACCTCATTCTTGGCGACATGCTTGAACTGGGAGAATATTCAGAAGATGAACATACAAAAATCGTTGAGTTGATTCCTGAATCATTAAAAGTTAGCACCTTTTTAGTGGGTAAAGAGTTCTCGAAAGTCAACACCGGGGAAGGTATAAAATCCTTTATACAGGTTGACGATTTATGTGGTTACCTTAAAAATGAGCCCATAAAAAACGGGAACATTTTAATAAAAGGTTCCCGCGGTATACAGCTTGAAAAAGTACTCGATCTTCTTAATTAGCCTGAGGTTTTTCAACTTTTAATACGTCAGAAATTGCTTTCTCGAACGTTTGTTTCGGAAGTGCTCCCATTGCCATTTGTGGTTGTCCGTCTTGCGGTACAAACAACAACGACGGGATACTTTGCACACCAAACATTCCGGCTAATTCCTGCTGCTCTTCAGTGTTAACTTTATAAATTACGATACTCTCGCCATACTCCGATTGCAACTCTTCCAGCACCGGAGCAACCATTTTACATGGTCCACACCAATCGGCGTAAAAGTCAATCAAACATGGCTTTTCACCTTCGTATTTCCACTCTTTGTTAGTTTCAAAATTGAAAACTTTCTCTTTAAATGTTTCTTTCGTTAAATGTTCCAACATGATTTTATAATTTTCAATATTTATATATCTATTTATTTCGATATTTTCATATCAAAGATAATACCAAATTTTGAAATCACAAGTTACTACTTAATTTCAACTAAATAATTGTAATTTTGTCACGATTTTTTATCAAAGTGGCAGAAAAGTCCATTTTGAAATACGATTTTTGTCAGATGAACAGCAAGCTAAAAGAGAAGATTTTCAAAGATATACAGGCAGTTGCCGACCGTGTGGAAACAGAAACTTATGTGATTGGAGGATATGTACGTGATCTGTTTCTCGAACGACCTTCAAAAGATATTGACATTGTAACCATTGGCAGTGGTATTGATTTCGCAACAGAAGTGGCCAAAACTCTTAAACCACGCCCAAGAGTTAATGTATTTAAAAACTTTGGTACAGCCATGTTAAAATACAACGACCTTGAAATTGAGTTTGTAGGTGCCCGAAAAGAATCGTACCAGCGCAATTCGAGAAAACCGATTGTGGAAGACGGCACCCTGGAAGACGATCAGAATCGCCGAGATTTTACCATCAACGCAATGGCCTTTAGTTTAAACGGCGATCGTTTTGGCGAGCTGGTCGATCCGTTTAACGGGATGGATGATTTAAATAACAAGATCATCCGCACACCACTCGATCCTGACATTACGTTCTCCGATGATCCTTTGCGCATTATGCGTGCCATTCGTTTTGCCACTCAGCTTGATTTTGAAATTGAGGATAAAACCTTACAAGCAATCGCCAGAAATAAAGACCGTATTAAAATTGTTTCTGCCGAGCGAATTATTGAAGAACTGAATAAAATTATTATGGCCCCAAAACCTTCGAAAGGTTTTCGACTACTCGAAGAAACAGGTTTGCTGGCCATAATCTTCCCCGAACTGCAAAATATGAAAGGTGTTGAGAAAGTAAACGGCATCGGTCATAAAGATAATTTCTATCATACCATTGAAGTACTCGACCGCCTGGTACCCAACTCCGATAATTTGTGGTTGCGCTGGTCGGCATTATTGCACGACATTGCCAAACCCAAAACAAAACGTTTTGTTGAAGACCTGGGCTGGACTTTCCACGCCCACAATTTTGTTGGGGTTAAAATGATCCCCAAGATCTTTAAACGTATGAAACTACCGCTGAATGAAAAAATGAAATACGTTCAGAAAATGGTAGGCCTGCACATGCGGCCAATTGTGCTTTCAGAAGAAATTGTAACCGACTCAGCTGTGCGTCGTCTGCTTTTTGAAGCCGGGGATGACATCGATGATTTAATGACACTTTGCGAGGCCGATATCACATCGAAGAATCCGGAGAAGGTGAAACGCTATATGAAAAACTTCAAAGTAGTTCGCCAAAAGTTAAAGGAGATTGAAGAGAAAGATGCTATCCGTAATTTTCAGCCTCCGGTTGATGGCGACCTTATAATGGAGACGTTTAACTTGTCGCCATGCCGCGAAGTTGGCCTGCTAAAAGATGCCATTAAAGAAGCTATTCTGGATGGCGAAATTCATAACAATTACGAGGAAGCTTTTGCTTTTATGATGAAAAAAGCAGAAGAATTGGGATTAAAAGCTAAAGATTAATAAACCTGCAGTTTTAACAATACCGGCAAATGATCGCTAAAACCTCCGTTATAGCGGTAGCCCGTATACGTTCGATACAATTTTCGGCCACCACGGGTTTCGTCTGGTTCGAATAAAAAGGATAAATCGCAAATTGTTGCATCTTCAGGTTTTGCACTTAAACCATTTGTTGCTGTCAATAAACCCGGCGATACAATTATCTGATCAAAAACAAACCACTGCTCCTGGTACTTTAAAGTCCCCTCTTCCTTATTCAACCAGGGTAAAGACAGATTGTATAAACCCGCCGATTTGTTATTTAAAGGATCAGCAGCACCAAGATCCCGCAATATACTTTCATCAGTTGGCTGATCGTTAAAATCGCCTACAATAACCACCTTCGCATTTTCATTTTTCTGAATGATTTCCTGGCATTTCGATAAAAGCAAACGAGCGGCCTGCCGCCGTGCCGGCCGTGTTTCCAACAAACCGGAATACCGCGACGGCCAGTGGTTTACAAACACATGAACAGAGTCACCTCCATTAACTGTTCCCAACACATAAAGAATTTCACGACTTTTTCGAATGCCTCCATTTTTCGCTTCAAGTGGGTAATACGCGTAATCAAGCGGATAAAAAGTTTCGGAATTATAGATCAGTGCCACATCAATGCCACGCGGATCCGGCGACTCTTTATGAATAATTTTGTAAGGTATAGTTTTTAGCGGTGTATCTTCGGTAAGTTTTTCCAGGACATAACGATTCTCGATTTCTGCTAAAGCAACCAGATCGGGCATATGCCAACCACCAGCGTTAAGAATTACTTTTGAGATATTGTCGATTTTGTTATCGAAACGTTTCCTGGTCCAGTGACGCTCGCCGGCAGGTGTAAACTCTTCATCAGCAGTTAACGAGTCGTTTCGTATATCAAACAGGTTTTCTACATTATAAAAGAGTATTGAAAATTCGGCATCACTATTTTGAGCATTACCTTTTGCAATGAGCAGAATTAGGGATAAACAAAAAAGGAAGTGTTTCATTTTACTTTTCAATGCGTTCGTATGCTCCCAGGTCGGGGCCATCTTCGCCGGTTCTGCTTCGGTTCAGCAAATCGAGCGGAAACCGTTCAGAATATCTTGTTGTTCCCACATCTTTTGCTGCAGATAAGGTATCCAACTCGAAGTTGTAATCATCGTACGGATCAACAAATCGTGGATCAAATTCTAACCCAACCATCGCATTAATGTAATGATTTGGATTGCTCGTATTCAAGGTATCCGGTGCCTGAATAATACAATGGTCGAAAAGGTAATTGAATGTGTTTTCTTCATTATTCCCCAACTCCAGTTCGTTGCCAATATTACCGTAAATAATGCTGTTTCCAAAAGTTGCTTTTGATAAATCACCATTATACGAAATTTGTTCGCCGTTTGAATTTTCAACAACAAGCACATTCGAAACAACCAACGATGGCGTTGTTCGTACAGACTGTCCGTAATTACCCCAATAGTTGGCAATAGTTGAGTGGTAAAATTCGTATTCGCCACCAACCAGCAGTGCTGCAGCATAAAATCCACAGTTGGCAATTAGTGTGTTATATGCATAAATCTTCGACTTCAAAGCAAAAATTCCGGCATAAGCCATATTTTCAACTTTCGAGTTGGTAAGCGATATCGAGGCATAACCTTCGTTTTCAATTGTTCCGACCTGCAAACCAATATTTGCATTTTTAATGGTGCTAAAATTGAATACGTTATCATGACTACCGGAATACAGCACAATGCCATTCCACTGGTCGGGAATATTTTCATACGATGGTTCCAGACGATCAGCCCGGAATATAATCGGCGATTCGAAAGTGCCATCGGCTACTACATTTCCACGAACATACATACCGGCACCTTTATGGAAATATATTTTTGTTCCCGCTTCAATCGTTAATGTCGAGGTACTGTCAACATACGCATAATCGTAAACCAGATAGGGCTTTTCGGCAGTCCAGGTAGTTGTTTTAATCCGTTCGCTTTTTATCAGTTTAAAATCCTGCCCATACGCTTCCAGCATAATACTCTGGAAATTAGTATTGGTTGTAAATTCAATCGAATCCTGCACAACCATTGGAAGGTTTTGTCCGTTTGGATCAATGGTAACTTCAACAAAAATATAGATGCTGTCTTTTGCCGGTAATGTAACCTCATACAGTTCGCTACTTTCAAAACCATTAACATTTAACCTGAAACTGGAAGCATCGCCTCCTGCCAAACGAATACGCGAAATCAAAACATCCTCGTTATAAGGGTTACTCACCGTAAAACGCCGGGTTGTTGAGCCAATGGAAGTAAAAATGGTATCGAATGTTACAGTATCAGCAGAAAACTTCAGTTGCGCATCAGTAGACGTCAAATACCCCTCATCCTCACAAGAGAAGAGCATAAGAAGCACAAGAGCTGCAGCCAGTATCTGAAGTAAATTTTTAACCAATTCGAATTAATTTATATTCTTATAACGTCCACTTTTCGCCGTTATTTTACAAATATAAAAAATCAATTCACAATTTTTAACATTTATTTGCAATCCTTAGTGCTTAACAGCACTTTTTTCAGAAATGAATAACAAACCGAGCATGGTTATGACCCCGTTTAGGATAAGCAATTCGAATCCAAACTGATAGCCATTAAAAAGCACCTCGGAGTAACTTGAAATAAAATAGCACAAAACCGGTGCAAAAATTCCGATGTACGGCACCCACTTATCTTTCACTTTTCGCGATGAATACATGCCAAACAGGAATAACCCCAGAATAGGACCGTAAGTATAACCGGCAACAGTAAACACGGCCACCACAATACTCTGATTATTAATGGCATCGAAAACAAGAATTACCACAATTAACAGCACTGAAAACATTAAATGTGATAACATTTTCATACGGCGTTTTTTCTCTTCGGGGTATTTATGAATTTTCAGAAAATCGACAGTAAATGACGTTGTTAATGCGGTTAATGCCGAATCGGCGCTTGAATAGGCTGCGGCCGTAATACCCAATAAAAAGGCAATTCCCACTGGCAATCCAAAATATTTTAAAGCCAACATCGGGTAAAGGTCGTCGGTATTTTCAGGTATGCTAATTCCATGCTCGCGGGCAAAAATGTACAACATTACTCCCAGGCTCAGAAAAAGTACCACAGTAAACAGAAACGACAAACTAAACACCAGCATATTTTTCTGGGCCTCCCACTTATTTTTGCACGTCAGGTTTTTTTGCATCATATCCTGGTCCATACCAACCATCACAATGGTAATAAACATTCCGGAAACAAACTGTTTGAAGAAGTTATTACCCGAGCGCCAGTCCCAAAAGAACAGTTGCGAGTTATTATCTTCAGCAATGGTTTTCACCAAGCCTGACAAATTCAAATCAAGACTTCGCGAAATGGCTACAATGGTAAAAATTACTGCACTCACCAAAAAGAGGGTTTGCAACGTATCGGTCCAAACAATGGTTTTAATTCCTCCCTTAAAAGTATATACCCAAATCAGTGCAATGGTAACAATTACAGTTAGCGAAAACGGAATGTTAAAAGCATCGAAAAAGGCGATTTGCAACACCCCGGCAACCAAAAACAACCGGAATGCCGCCCCGATCAGCTTCGAGATCAAAAAGAAAAAGGAGCCGGTTTTGTATGATCGCGGTCCAAAACGTTCATCAAGAAACGAATAGATTGAAACCAGGTTAAGACGATAATACAAAGGCAGCAAAATACCCGCTACAAGCCAGTACCCCACAAGGTTTCCGAGAACAAACTGCAGGTACGAAAAGGCCGAATTACCAACTTCTCCCGGAACGGAAATAAAAGTAACTCCCGAGAGCGTGGCACCAACCATACCAAAGGCCACCAAATACCATGGCGATTTTCGGTTAGCAGTAAAAAAGGCCTGTGTATCGGCTTTTCGCGCGGTTAACCACGAAATAAAAATCAGTACTAAAAAATAACCAAGTACAATTCCCAGAACAAGATATGGACTCATAATTTTTGTTTATTCGAAATCGGGGTATAATAAATATTTTTTTCTCAGTTGTTTGAAATCTTCCAAACCGGGCTGCCAGCTTTCAATAATTTCAGCTTCGCTTTTTCCTTCTCTGATTTGTTTGATCATCGAGTCGGTTCCGGCAAGCAAATTCAGCCAACGTTCTCGCGTAAGGAAATCAGCTTCATTCTCGTATTTATTATAAAAGTCGAGGAAGTATTTCAACGTAAATTTTGGTGTTTCTTCCACTGTTCGCAGATCTACACCGTAGCACATTTTGTCTTTATTCAGTGGGTTTATCGCCACTCCGGGAATACTGCGCGGAGTAAATTCGAAAGTACCAAGATTTTCGTTTAAACCACCCAAAACCTGGAACGGAAAATCGGTTCCACGTCCAACACTTACGCTGGTAGCTTCAAAAAAGCACAACGACGGATATAAACGCACTGAAAGATCGTTGGGTAAATTTGGCGACGGTCGCACCGGCAACGAATAAGCCATTTTATGATCGTAATTTTTTACGGGTATAACCGTAATATCGCATTTTTTGTTGGCAGCGTGCCAGCCTTCTTCATTGATCATATTTGCGAGCTCGCCAACCGTACATCCATGCACAATAGGAATAGGGTCGAGACTTACAAAAGATTCAAAACCTTCTTCCCGAACCGGGCCGGCAACATAATCGCCATTCGGATTTGGACGATCGAAAACAATCAGCGGAATATCAAATTCAGCACACGCCTCAATAACGTAATGCATGGTTGAAATGTAGGTGTAAAACCGGCAACCTACATCCTGAATATCAAAAATAACCACATCCAGCCCATCAAAATGTTCTGCAGTTGGCTTTTTGTTTTTTCCGTATAGCGAAAAAACCGGCAACCCCGTGCTTTTATCCAGCCCGTCTTCTACTTCTCCTCCCGCCGAAACATCGCCTCTAAAACCATGTTCAGGCGCAAATATCTTTTTTACATCAACATGTTGATTCAATAAAAAGTCAACCAGATGCTCGCCTTTAGCAATTGAAGTGTTGTTTACCACCAACCCCACATTTTTGCCTTTCAGCACATTTAAATATTGCGAAGTACGCTCCGCTCCTACAATAATTTCATTATCTTGTAGTGCCATGCAACCGCTGGCCGAGATCCATAAAACTAACACTAAAAAAATCCTGAACATAGGCTTTTAAATATTACATTTGCGCAAGCGAAGATAGTTTTTAAATTTTTTAAAAAGCAATCATTGAGTTAAAAAAATGAAACGAAAACGAAATAAAATTATGATGCGCCTTTTGTACTATTTTATTTTGATGAACGTTTAACGTGTAGCACAAATTTTTAGCGAATTTATAACGATGAAACCAACACCTACAATAGTTCTACTTTCTACCATTCTGGTGCTTTTACTGGCCAACTGTTCTTCTGCCCAGGAACCTCCGTTTTTGCAATACAAAAATGATGAATGGGTAAATCAGCAACTCGAAAAAATGAGTTTAGATGAGCGCATTGCCCAGCTAATGATGATTACTGTTTATCCCAAACAGAACGATGCGGCTAAAGCTATTTTTAGGAAAAGAATACAGGATTGGAAGCCAGGAGGAATTCTGGTAATGCAGGGTTCTCCAACAAAAAATGCCGACTGGATCAATCAGTTTCAGGCAGCTTCTGAAACACCGCTTTTGGTGGCGATTGACGGCGAATGGGGACCTGCCATGCGAACCGACAGTACCATTGTTTATCCTTACGCGCAATCGTTGGGGGCTGTGCAGGATACTTCCCTGCTCTACCAAATGGGACAGGATTTTGCCAGTCAGCTAAAGCGTATGGGAATTCAGATGAATTTTGCACCGGTTGCCGACATTAATACCAATCCGTTTAACCCGGTTATCGGATTTCGTTCGTTTGGCGAAGAAAAACACAATGTAGCTGAGAAGTCGTGGCTGGTGGCAAAAGGAATGCAGGACAACAATGTTATTCCGGTGGCGAAACATTTTCCCGGGCATGGCGACACCAAAACCGACTCGCATAAAACACTGCCGCTTATTCCGCATTCGAAAAGCCGTATCGACAGCATTGAAAGCTATCCGTTCCGATATTTATCAGATAAGGGAATTGCCGGAATTATGTCGGGCCATTTAAATATTCCTTCCCTCGATGATTCCGGGAAAACCTCATCGCTTTCAAAAAAGGTGGTTACCGATTATTTGAAAGATGAGATTGGCTACAAAGGTTTTGTGGTTACAGATGCCATTACCATGAAAGGCGTACAAACCACAGCCGGAAGAGCTGAACTGGAGGCCCTGATTGCCGGAAACGACATGATCGAATTTGTAGATGATGCAGGAAAAGCTGTTGCAACCATAAAAGCAGCAATTGCCAATGGCGAAATTACCGAAGATGAAATAAACGAAAAGTGCAGAACTGTTTTGGCACTAAAACGCTGGGTGGGGCTAAACAACTACCAAGCGGTGGATTTAAAAAATATTACCGCCGATCTTAACGCTCCCGAATACCAGGTTACCAACAGAAAACTGATAAAAAAATCGATGACAGTTGTTCTAAATAACGACAGTACTCTTCCGGTGCAGGATTTGGATAAACGCACTATTGCAACAATAATGATTGGTGGCGACCAAAAATCGGCCTTTCAAGATATGCTGGCAAAATACACCGGCATGGATCATTTTTGGCTACCAAAGGATGCCACCGAAAAAACCTGGGCAAATCTTCGTCAGGAACTGAGCAACTACAACTTTGTTATTGCCGGAATTACAGGGATTAATAAATACTCATCAAACGATTACGGCATTTCTGAAATACAAAAACAAGCGGTTATTGATCTGGTAAATGAACAAAACGTAGCATTTACGCTTTTCGGAAATGTTTATGCATTGAAACACTTTGCCAACATTCATCATGCCGATGCATTGATCGTAGCTCACCAGGATAATGAACTGACGCAGGAATTGGCTGCGCAGCTTGTTTTTGGTGCATTTAAAGCCAACGGTAAACTTCCGGTTACTTCCGACAGGCGATTTAAAGCCGGCGATGGACTAACAGTTGAACCAAACAAAACTTTTTCGTACACTATTCCTGAAGAGGCCGGAATGAGTTCTGCTATTCTGAACCGGAAAATCGACTCGCTGGCGAATCTTGGAATTTCGGAAGGCGCATTCCCCGGCTGCCAGGTGTTGGTTGCCAAAGACGGGCAGGTGGTTTTTCACAAGTGTTACGGTTTTCAAACCTACGACAGCATTTACCCGGTAAACCAGAATAATATATACGACTGGGCATCGGTTACCAAAGTTACCGGTCCGTTGCCTGCCATTATGCGCTTAGTTGACGAAGGGAAAATGAACGTTGATGATAAGTTTAGTAAATACTGGCCCGATTTTATCGGCAGCAACAAAGAAAATCTGAGCTTTCGTGAGATTTTGGCTCACCAGTCTCGTTTGGCTTCGTGGATCGCATTCTGGACCATGACCGTGCAGAAAGACGGGACACTCGATAAAAATGTGTTTAAAGATCATCCTTCGCCACAATTTGATATTCGCGTGTCGGAACATTTGTGTATGAATCACGATTTCAGAAAAACAATGTTCGATACCATCCGGACTTCGGAATTACTGCCCAGAAAGAAATACCTGTATTCGGGACTAAGTTTTTACCTCTACCCCGACATTATTGAAAACCTTACCGGCACTCCGTACGAATCGTATGTAAAAAACACTTTTTACCGGCCTATGGGAGCGTATACCATTACGTTTAATGCCTACAAACACTTTCCGCTTAACCAGATTATTCCCACCGAAACGGATGACTTTTTCAGGATGGAGAAATTGCGGGGTTATGTACACGACGAAGGAGCCGCAATGATGGGTGGCGTCTCCGGAAATGCCGGTTTATTTGGCTCAACAAACGATCTGGCCAAAGTATTTCAAATGTACCTGCAAAAAGGATATTTTGGAGGCCGGCGTTATATCTCCGACTTAACCTTAAACGAATTTACGCGCATTCAATATCCTGAAAATAAAAACCGCCGGGGTCTCGGTTTCGACAAACCCAAGATCGACAATTATAAAAATGATCTGGAAGATGCCTACCCTGCAGTGTCGAGTAGCAAAAGCAGTTTTGGGCACAGCGGATATACCGGAACTTTTGCATGGGCCGACCCCGAAAGCGGGCTGCTATACATTTTTATGTCGAACCGCGTTTACCCAACCCGAAACAATTCAAAACTCTACGAATTAAACATCCGTACAGCCATGCATCAGGCCATTTACGACAGTATTATTTCTGAATAAATACGGCCGGCCGGCTTCCCTTAAAAAATGTTAACAGACACCTGAACGCTACCTGTTCTACAACATATCACCAAAATCTAACACCTTTATATTTCAGCCATTTACAACAATTCAACACCTTTGTGATACACATAATTTTCCTCTTGTGTTATAACATTTAACAATAGCTGTTGATGACGCTTTTATTATTAAATTATTAATTATACTTTTAAAGCACGTTCTTTACAAATACAATAATTATTAATTAATACCACAGCGATATGGAAAAAAAGATAACATTTAACGAGCTGCGTAAAATTAAAGACAGCTTGCCTGACGGTTCGATTAAACAAATAGCGCAAGAATTTGAATTAAAAGAAGAAACTGTCAGGAATTATTTCGGAGGCGCTAACTACACAGATGGAAGAGCAGTGGGAATTCACATGGAGCCAGGACCAAACGGAGGAATTGTTCTCTTGGATGATACGGCAATTTTGGAACGAGCGCAGCAATTAGCTGGCACAGCGGTTTAACAGAGAAAAAATAAAAATATTTAAGAAACTGTCCTATATTTATGGGGCAGTTTTTTTATGTCAATTAATCTAAACCATTACCTCATGAAGAAATTTACATTTTTTATTTCACTCGCTATCCTTAGCATCTTATTTAGTTCGTGCGAAGCACCCTGGCAACCACTGTTTAATGGCGAAAACCTTGATGGCTGGGAAACATTTATCGGCACTCCGCTTACCGGCTTCGAAAACCTTCACGAACAGGCAACAACCGGGAGCGTTTTTAAAGTTGTTGATGTTGAAGGCGAAAAGCTAATTCATATCAGCGGAGAAGTAAATGGCTCGCTGGCTACTGTCGATACTTTTGCCAACTATCACCTGGAATTGGTATTTAAATGGGGCGACCAGGTTTACACAAAACGAAACAGCGGACTTTTGTACCACAGTTTTGGCGATTTTGGAGAAGCTATTGGCACCTGGATGACCAACATCGAATGCCAGCTGATGCACGAAAATCTGGGCGATACATACCTGATGAACAATACTTGCTGCGAAACTGAAACCACAAAAACGGATGAAGGTTTTCAATTTTCAAAAGGCGGAGAACTTACCCAGTTTGGAAAAGACTTTAACGGCCCCGGCATAAAAAAGGCCGTTGATGCTGAAAAGCCGCTGGGCGAATGGAATACAATTGAACTTTATAGCGTTGGACGTACAACCGTGCATGTGGTTAACGGTCAAGTTACCATGATAAATACCAACACCGGAGTTAATGAAGATGGCCAAATAAAACCGCTAAGTTCAGGGAAAATCCAAATTCAGTCTGAAGGCGGTGATTTGTTTGTAAAATCAGTACGAATAAAACCAATAAAGGAAATTCCTGCCGAAATCCTTCAATAAAAAATATACATTATACCCGTTTCTTTCGCAAACGGGTATATTTTTGCGCAAATTTTAAACAAATACAAAAGATATGAGTGGTAAAACTTTACGTGAACAGTTAACCTTTAAAAACACCGTATTGGGTGTGCAGTTCTTATTTGTGGCCTTTGGAGCTACCGTTTTGGTACCACTGCTTGTGGGCATCGATCCGGCCGTTGCGCTTTTTACAGCAGGTATTGGCACGCTGATTTTTCATTTTATTACCAAAGGACAGGTACCTGTTTTTCTGGGTAGCAGCTTTGCTTTTATTGCACCAATTATTGAAGCCACTAAACTTTATGGCTGGCCCGGTACACTTTCGGGAATTATTGCAGTAGGACTGGTTTACGGCGTTGTTTCAGCACTGGTTAAACTACGTGGATTAACCTTTGTAGAACGCCTTTTCCCATCGGTTGTCGTTGGCCCCATCATCCTGTTAATAGGATTATCGCTGGCATCTACAGCTGTTGACATGGCAAAAACCGACTGGCTTATTGCTGTAGTTTCGCTACTTACAGCCGTTACCGTAGTTATTTTCGGCAAAAAAATGATCAAACTGATCCCAATTTTCATTGCCATAATTGTTGGTTATGTTCTTTCCATAATAATGGGGAAGGTTGATTTTACCCCAATTAAAGAAGCTGCATGGATAGGTTTACCCGAGTTTACCGCTCCGAAATTTAGCTGGCAGGCTATTTTGTATATGATACCGGTAGCCATTGCTCCAATTATCGAACACGTGGGCGATATGTATGCCATTGGTGGTGTATGCAATAAAAACTTCATTGAGAAACCAGGTTTGCACCGTACACTGCTTGGCGATGGTATTGCCAGCGGACTGGCCGGATTTTTCGGAGGCGTGCCTAACACCACTTACTCGGAAGTAACCGGAGCCATAACACTTACCAAAGTTACCAATCCATTCATTTTACGCATAGCTGCCATTACAGCAATTGTTTTTGCTTTTGTTGGAAAAATCAGTGGTTTCCTGAAAACCATTCCGCAGGCAGTGTTGGGCGGAATCATGCTTCTGCTTTTTGGAATGATTGCATCTATCGGGATTAAAACGCTGGTTGATTCAAAAACCAACATGAATGAAACCCGTAACCAGGTTATTGTCTCAATTGTTCTTACCGTTGGAATTGGTGGTGCCGTTATTTCATACGGAACCTTCTCGCTGGCAGGAATTGGCCTGGCTGCTGCAGTGGGTATTATTCTGAATTTGCTGTTACCGGCAACTAAAAAAGAAGATTTATAAATAGACACGAGTCGCGAGCTACGAGATAAAAAAGGCCCTGATCTTATAAATGATCAGGGCCTTTTTCTATTATGAAAGCTTTAACTATTTAATTTTATAGGCCATCAGTGCTTTTCCATGTCGGATATAAAGTACACCATTCGCAACCACCGGATGCGAAAAATGCTCCTGGCTTCCCATGGTTACTTTAAATAAACCAGCCTGATTAAGTTTACCGTTTTCGTATTTGAAAAGGCGCACATCGCCATTGGTACCATAAACAATAAATTTATTATCGGCGAAAATAGTGCATCCAAATGATGATCTTACTTTATCCAAAACACTTCCTGTTTCCTGATCAAGTATATTCAGGTATTTATTTTCGGTAGTAACAAACAATTTATTATCGTGTAAAACAAAACCGCCCATATTATTCTTTACATTTTCATTGGTCCACACTTCTTTTACACTGCTCCCATCAGCCGAAAGTTCCAGTTTTATGGTACCCTTTCCTTTATCATCGTTGGTAACAACATACAAATACGGTGCTCTATAAACAGGCGAATTGGCATGATCGCCATCGTAGCGCATGGCAATATCGTATTTCCAAAGCAAGTCACCGCTTGTGCAATCCACACCAAACACATAGTGCCGCGATATGGAAACAAAAACCTTACGCGAAGGTAAGTTCACAAGAATTGGTGAAACAAAATGAGTGGTATCGCCGGTTGCTTCCGATGTCCAGATGGTTCTCCCGGAAAAGCGGTCGAGTTTGGCTACGCTGACTTCTTTTCCTCCGGGGAAACAATAAACAGCACTCTCGTCAATAACCACCGACTCGGCATAACCAAATTCATTCATATAACCTTTTAGGTCGGTTACCATATCAACCGCCCACAGTTCTTTTCCGGTGTTCAGATCAAAACAGGCAAGCCTGCCTGTACCCGAAGTGGCATAAACCATATTACCCACCACGGTTGGTGTTGATCGTGCACCCGGAAACCGGGCAGAATATCCATCTCCTACAAATGATTTTCCGTTTGGCGTTTTCCACAATAAGTTACCGTTCAGATCGAAAGCAAACAGTTTGCTGATCCCGTTTTCAACTCCTACAATCAGTAATTTATCGGAAGTAATTACCGGGGACGCATAACCCGGACCAAGATTTTCGGTTGACCACAATAGCTGCGGACCATCTGCTGGCCATTCCGACAGCAGCCCGGATTCGGCATACTTACCATCGCGGTCAGTACCACGCCATTGGTAAACGTTTTGTGAAATTGCAAATTGACTGATAGATAATAAGACAATCAGACAGCATAAAAAATTGATTTTTTTCATTTTCGGTTATTTAATTTTCGGTTTGTTGACAGAGTTCTGACTCATGCGAATATAAATAAAAAACACTTCGCACCATGTTAACACGTTCCTAATCATGTCATCAGAAAAGGCTACTGAAAATTACCCGACAGTATCACTCTCTCAATTCGCCTCCTGTTTTTCGGGCAGATAACGCCAAAAACGCCTTGGCATGTGCTGCCGTTGCAATTTCAGATTTTTGCGCTCTTCAATAGTGATGTGTTTAAAGTACGAGCGCCATAGTTTTTGATAAAAATCTTCGCCCTCATGCAACAACTCCTCTTTCACCTGGCCGTTGTAAGCATTAAACTGCTTTTTTGTGAGCACCACTTCTTCCACCTTGTCGTTACCATACAAAATCCCATAGTTGCGCCGCAAATCATAGATCAGCCAGCGCTGGTCGGTAAAACGTTTTTGGTAATGATTAATGATGAGCGGAATCACATCGTATCTGGGCTCGATACCACAAAAATACATCCGGTCTTTGGTGCGCTGAAACCGAACAAACTGCATCATGCGCATGGCTTCCTTTTTTACCTTTTGTGAAGCCTGTGTGAGATACAACACATCAGGATCGCCATAATCGGTTTCCAGGTTCAAATGCCCGCTGAACATGCGACGTAAAAAACGGTAGATCTTCATTTCTATGCCCAGATCTTCCGACAGGTAGGCATAAAACAACAACTGCTTGTTTTTTCCCGACAGGTGTTTCTGAATACCTTTCCAAACCCGCTCGGCCTTTTTAGGGTTGGTTGCAACATCAATACTTTCAACAAAAAGGTAGCGCTGCTCGCCATAACGCGAACAAATATCAACCGGGAAATCTTTTCGGCTGTAACAATCGAAAACACAGGTTAAAAAACCCTCAAAAGTATTATCGTAGGTGTATATTTTCATGACTGGATTTTTGGATACTGGATTCTGGTTTCTGGATACTGCGACTGCAAACTGCAACTAGTGCAACGTAGGCAGCACCGGCTTAAAATCGGTAAACAGTTTCAACTGGGTATCGAGCGATTTTTTGTATTTCGAGTTCATTTCGCACAGCAATTTGTGTTTTAGCCGATTGGGTTCCCACCCCACTCCCGGCGATGGTAGTTCGTTGCAGGTGATAAAGTATTTGGCACGTTTCATCACTATTCCCAGTTTTTTAAGGTGCAATGAATTTAGCCGGCGGTGTTTACGCGCCAGAATAATCTTTTGTGCCGACTGTACCCCAACACCTGGAATCCTAAGAATCATTTCGTAATCTGCGCGGTTAATATCCACAGGAAACAGGTGCATATTTCGCAGTGCAAATCCCAGTTTCGGGTCGACATCAAGATCAAGGAAAGGCTGGTCTTCATTTAAAATCTCCTCAGCCTTAAAATGATAAAAACGTATCAGCCAATCGCTTTGATACAGGCGGTTTTCGCGCACCAACGGCGGCCGGTTAATCGCCGGCAAACGCTCATCATAACTGTTCACCGGCAGGTAACCTGAAAAATATACACGTTTCAGGTTTTGTTTTTTGTACAATCCCGACGACAGCAAAATAATTTGCCGGTCGGTTTCGGGAGTGGCTCCAACAATCAATTGTGTACTTTGTCCGGCCGGAGCAAAACGAGGTGCTTTGCGGTACTTTTTACGTTCTTCCTTTGCCACAAGTATCGAATCGCGGATTTGCCCCATGGGCGTAACAATATCGGGATAGCTCTTTTCAGGTGCCAGCTTTTTCAGGTTGGGTTCAGTCGGGATTTCCATGTTAACGCTCAGTCGGTCGGCCCAGATTCCAGCCTCATGAATCAACTCGCGGCTCGCTCCGGGAATCGCTTTCAAATGGATGTAGCCGTTGTAGTTCTCTTCATTACGTAATTTTTTAGCAACCAACACCATTCGCTCCATGGTGTAATCCGGACTTTTTATCACACCCGAGCTCAAAAACAATCCTTCAATGTAGTTTCGGCGATAGAAACCAATGGTAAGATCCACAATTTCCTGTGCGGTAAAAGTTGCCCGCGGTCGGTCATTTGTACGTCGGTTAATACAGTAAGCACAATCGTAAATACAATTGTTGGTCATCAGTATTTTAAACAGGCTCACACAGCGCCCGTCTTCGGTAAAACTATGGCAAATTCCGCATGCCACACCGCTGCCAATTCCTTTGCTGCTGTTTGCCCGGTTGCTTCCGCTCGACGCACACGACACATCATATTTTGCGGCGTCGGATAATATTTTCAGTTTTTCATGTACTGTTTCATTCATGGTCTTTATCTCATATTGTAGTTTGTAGTTAAAAAAATCCCCGGCTGTTATGCCAGGGATTAGGAACCTCAGTTCATTTTGGGTTTAAACATTTAGGAACATTAAGGAAATATGTTGATCTAAAACAAATACATTATTTTGATATTTATATTATCATTTTTGTCGATAATAAATTAATCATTTCTTTTTAAACTGCAAGAATATTTTTTACTTTTGAAGAAATAATTATTTCCACATGAACTACTTTGGCAAGAATATCAAGCTGTTACGAAAAAGAAAAAAACGGACACAAAACGAGGTGGCTGTAGCGCTGGAGTTAAAACGAACTTCTGTAAATGCACTCGAAAATGAGATCAGCCAACCCACGGTCTCACACCTTCAGACTTTTTCGAAATATTTTGGGATCGCTATCGACACGCTGATTAATGTGGATTTGCAACAATTATCCGAAAGCCAGTTTGCCGATCTGCAAAACGGATTTGATGTATTTATACGCGGTTCCAAATTGCGGGTAATTGCCACAACGGTAGATTCGGATAACAACGACAATATTGAGTTTGTAAACGAAAAAGCCAAAGCCGGTTATGTAAATTGTTTTGCCGACCCGGAGTACATCGGGAAGCTTCCGGTTTTTCAGCTGCCGTTCTTGTCGAAAGAAAAGAAATACAGAGCTTTTACCATCGAAGGCGACTCCATGTTGCCCATCCCCGCCGGGTCGATCGTAATTGGCGAATTCATCCAGGATTTCTTCAACATTAAAAGCAACGATGCGTATATTATTGTTACGCGCGACGAAGGCATTGTTTTTAAAGTGGCGCGTAATAATATTAAAACGGAACGGTCGCTGCACCTGGTTTCGCTGAATAAAACATTTGAACCGTACGATGTACCAATTGGCGATGTTACCGAAGTATGGAAATTTGTGTGCTACCTGAACACCAGCATCCCCGAGCCGGAGTCGGACATTAGTGTGCTGATGAAACAAATGGACAACATGCAACAGGCAATCAAAAAGCTCGGATCAAAAATTGGATAAGGCGAAAGAAACTACTCTCGTTTTCCTTTCGTAACTTTAAAAAGTTATACAACAGGAAATGCAGGAAGCCTTATTCTATAGCAAAAATACAAACAGACAAGTTCAGTGTGAACTCTGCCCGTGGAACTGTATTTTATCCGACAGCCAAACAGGAATTTGTAAAGTACGCACGAACCACGGCGGTATTTTAGTTACCGATGTGTATAACAAAGTTGCAGCGATCGGCTCAGATCCCATTGAGAAAAAACCGCTCTACCATTTTCACCCCGGGAAAAACATTTTATCGGTTGGAGAAGTGGGTTGCAACCTGCATTGCAGCTTCTGCCAAAACCACCGCATTTCACAATGCAAAGCTTCTGAGTTCTCCGGTTTTTATAACATCAGTGCTGAAAAGATTGTAAAGGAAGCGCTGAAAACATGGAACAACATTGGCATTGCCTACACCTACAACGAACCTTTTACTTTTTACGAGTTTTTATTGGAGACGGCACAACTGGCTCATTCAGAAAAATTAAAAAATGTGGTAGTTTCCAACGGTTACATCAATAAGAAACCGTTACAAAAACTGCTGCCTTTTATCGATGCCTTTAATATCGATCTGAAAGCTTTCTCGAACGACTTCTATAAAAAATACACCAAAGGGAAATTGCAACCTGTGCTAAATACACTTAAACAAATTGCTGCAAGCCCAGCTCATCTTGAGGTTACCACGCTGGTTATTCCCGGGTTGAACGATGATCCCACGGAATTTAAGAGCATGATAAGCTGGATTGCCACAGAGTTGGGGAACGATGTGCCACTGCACCTGTCGCGCTACTATCCACAATACAAATTAAATGCACCGGCCACGCCAATAGAAACATTAATTGAGTTGTACGATCTGGCCAAAACACAACTACAACATGTTTACCTGGGAAATGTTAGCGACCCGAAACGATCAACCACTTATTGTACGAATTGCAAGGCTTCACTTATTTCAAGAAACCATTACAATACAGAAATTACAAGCCTTGATACCGCTGGAAAATGTAAAAACTGCGGGACATTCGCTTCTGTAATTATTTAGCAAGCATTTCGTAAAGCACACCTTCGCGCAAGGCAAAATCAGTTTGTATGATCTGTTTAATTCCAATTGAAGAAATCAGCGTTTCAATCAGGATTACAGCCGGCACAATCAAATCAACGCGCACATAATCCATTCCTTTCATTTGCAAACGTTCTTCGCGGGTTGATTGCAGCAATTTTTTATAAACGGCATAGAATTCCTCCAGCGTAACGACCTGTGTTACCCGTTGTTTCTCGCCCGGATTTACCTCATCGATCATATCAGCAATCGTATCAAAAGCACCGGAGCAACCAATTAAAGTAGCAACCTTCTTTTCTCTACAATTCTGAATTGCCGATTGATGTTCTTCAGCAAAAAACGTTTGAAGTTCTCTGATTTGTTCATCACTTACCGGATCAGAAAGATCAAAGGAATTAATGATGCGGGACATGCCGGTCGGTCGGCTTTCTTTCCATAGGATTGTATCTTCATGTGTTAATATCAACTCGTTACTACCACCTCCAATATCCAGAATTACAGAAGGAAATTCAATTTTTTCGAAAGCCAGCAAAACACCCTGAAAAATAAGCTCAGCTTCGCGTTCGCCGGAAATAACTTCAACAGAACAAGCACAAATCTTTTCAATTTCGGCTACAAATTCGGCTTTATTATCGGCTGTGCGCACTGCCGATGTCGCAAAAACTTTTATTTCATCAACACCAAAAGTGTCCATCACCTTTTTATGCGCAACAAATGCAGCTTTCGTCCTAAAAGTAGCTTCATCACTAATCTGGTTATCCCTGATTTTTCCGTCGCCCAGTTTCACCATTTCCTTGCTTTGATGCAAAAGCTTGTAGTCTGCACCATTCATTTCGGCAATAAGCAGGTTGCAGGTGTTGGTTCCTAAATCGATAACAGCAATGCGCATAAAATAATTTTGAGATGTTGAATGGCGACAAATTAAGACACCTTTGCTAAAATATGCAAAGCTTTCTTCGTATTTCATGCGGGCTCCCGGAACAATGATCTGCTTCAGCTATTTTTTAGTTCTGGCCGATTGTTTTAATTTGCACTAACAATTAAAGTATGCTACAGCAACTTAAACAAAAAATACAATCGCTCGGGTTTCTCGATCATGCCATACTTCCGGTTTCGTTTTTGGAGGAAGAAGAACCTCGTCTGAAAACGTGGCTGGCCAACGATATGTATGGCGAAATGGGCTATATGAGCCGTAATATTGATAAGCGTTTAGATCCTTCGTTGCTGGTTGAGAATGCGAAAACCATTATTGTTGTGCTGCTGAACTATTACCCGGAATCAATGCAGGAAGACCAAACGGCACCGGTACTTTCGAAGTATGCTTACGGTACCGACTATCATTTTGTGTTGAAAGACAAATTGAAGGAACTGCTTCAATTTATCCAGGAAGAAATCGCACCTTGCTCAGGTAGACCTTTTGTTGATTCGGCACCGGTTTTAGAGCGTGCCTGGGCACGGAAAGTAGGCCTGGGGTGGGTAGGAAAAAACAGCAACCTTATTTCGCCGGAACATGGCAGTTTCTTTTTTATTGGCGAACTGATCATCGATATTGAACTGCCTTACGACGACCCGAAACTGGTGCGCGACCACTGCGGGCGATGCACAAAATGTATTGATGCCTGCCCCACAAAAGCCATTGTTGCCGATCGTGTGGTTGATGCCCGTAAATGTATTTCGTACCAAACCATTGAAGTGCGTGGAGAAATGGACTCCAATTTAAAAGGGCAGTTTGAAAACCGGGTATTTGGCTGTGACATTTGCCAGGATGTATGTCCGTGGAATTTAAAATCGGAACCACACAACGAAACAGGTTTAAAACCTCACCCCAAACTTTTAACACTTCAGAAACAGGATTGGGAAACTATGGAACGTCCGCTGTTTAACGAGCTTTTTAAAAACTCGGCGGTAAAACGAACCGGTTATAATGGCTTACAACGAAACCTAAGATTCCTGAGAGATGGGGAAGAAATTTAAATTTGAAACCACTCTGATTAACGGACCTTTTAAAGGAGTTTATGCTGAATTTCCTTTTGACAGTCGGAAAGAATTTGGAACGAATCGACATGTGTGGTGCCAGGTTTCGATTGATGATTATGTTGTTTCGATGAATTTATTACCGAACGGAAAAGGCGGACACTGGCTTCATCTGAAAAAAGAAATCAGAGATAAAATTGGTAAACGCGAGGGAGATAATGTAACGATTGAATTGCAACAAGCGCTTAAGCCTCGTACGGTTGAAATTCCGGACTACCTGCAGTGGTTGCTCGATAACGATGGCGACATGCAGAAATATTTTAACAGGCTCCCCATTTCCGGCAAGAAGTTCTGGATCCAGCATATTGAGGAATCAAAAAATGACGATACGAAAGTGGAACGGGTTAACCGCTTTTTTGAATTCCTTCACAAACATTATGCACATAAAAGCTGAGCCGGTCTCGCACAAAATTCTATTTTTGTTATTCTGAACTAACCTAAACCTTTAAAAATGAAAAAGCTAACTTATCTCATTTTTGCAGCAGTAGTTTTATTTACTGCTTCGTGCACACCCAAAAAACAACAAACAACAGCAACGCAGCAATCGCCAAATTTTGTGGTTATATTTATCGATGATATGGGTTATGGCGACCCGTGTTGTTTTGGAGGAACGGGATACAGCACTCCAAATATCGACAAACTTGCTGCAGAGGGCATGCGTTTTACCAACTTTTACGCCGCACAACCTGTTTGCAGTGCCTCGCGGGCAGGTTTGCTAACCGGGTGTTACCCTAACCGCATTGGAATCTCAGGCGCTCTGTTCCCTTATAGCAAGGTGGGAATTAATCCGAATGAAACAACTATTGCCGAGATGCTGAAAGAAAAAGGTTACGCAACCGGCATTTACGGGAAATGGCATCTTGGACATCATAAAGCGTTTTTACCTCTTCAAAATGGATTTGACGAATATGTTGGGCTACCCTACTCCAACGATATGTGGCCACTATCCAATACAGGGCAAAAACTTCCTGAAGGAAATGCCCGGTTAAAAAACCCGGCTCTTCCGGTGATGATGAATAATGATGTGCTTTTTACCATTAACAGTTGGGAAGAACAAGACACACTTACCACACTTTACACCGACAAAGCTGTCGACTTTATTAGCAGAAACGCCAACCAACCATTTTTCTTATACCTGCCACATTCCATGGCTCACATCCCCTTGGGCGTTTCCGATAAATTTCGCGGAAAAAGCGAACAGGGTTTATACGGCGATGTAATGATGGAAATTGACTGGAGTGTTGGTCAGATTGAAAAGGCGCTTGCTGAGAATGGGCTTAGCGAAAATACTGTTATTATTTTTACTACCGATAACGGTCCGTGGCTTAATTTTGGTAATCATGCCGGGTCAGCCGGAGGATTGCGCGAAGGTAAAACCACCAGCTGGGAAGGCGGACAGCGTGTCCCGTTTATTATAAAATGGCCTGGAAAAACTCCGGCCGGAACGATTTGTAATAAACTGGGCTGCGCCATTGATATACTGCCCAGTTTTGCAAAGATAGCCGGTACACCGCTTCCTGAATTAAAAATAGACGGAACAAGCATTGTTGAACTTTGGAAAGGAAATACCACCGCTAATCCGCGCGAGACCATTTTGTTTTATTATGGTCAAAATAACCTGAATGGCGTTCGCAAGGGAAACTGGAAACTGGTACTCCCCCACACATGGGCATCGTACAACACCGAACCGGGAAGAGACGGAAATGGAGGGAAACGTATTCAAATGACCGTTGAAACTCCCGAGCTTTATAACATGATGCGCGATCCGGGAGAACAGTACAATGTAATAGAATATTACCCCGGGAAAGCTGCCGAGTTGATGCAGGTAGTTGAAAAAGCACGTGCAGAACTGGGTGACTTAAATATGGGAATGGAAAAAGGTTCTGGCAACAGGGACATCGGCAGGTTATAAGCTTTTTGCCTGCAACCCGGGGATTTTTTCTTTTTTAGTGATACCTCATTTCAAATGAGACTATCACCTGAGCAAGCATTAAAACGGCTTAATCGTTAACGAATACCTTTTCACATCGGGGCGCACCCGGTATTTTTGCAATTGGCGGATGGCCGTACCACCAACTCCCGATACTTCGTAGTCCACGTTCAGAATCGTATTCGGAGCCTCCTCCAGCTGATACGTATACATGGCGCGCGACAAGTTATCAGTGGTGTATTTATGCAGGCTAAAATTCAGCAGTTCATTTCCTTGAATCAATAATCCATGATCATCATCGTTATGCACTTTTAGCCAGCGCACATCGCTGCGGTTACCGTATTCCTGCGGAATAATGTAAGGTACGTACATGGAGTCGGCAGTTGAATGATACAGCCCTACTTTTGCCCCTGTTTTGCGGTCGGGGTAGTTCTCAAACGGTCCGCGGCCATACCATTGAACCTGGTTAAAACTTTTTGGTAACTGAAATTGCAGGCCAACCTTTTGCAACATTTCAGGCATTGGTCCGTGCGGAATTACTTCCTGATCCAACTGAATACTTCCGTCAGCAGAAAATGTCCAGGTTTGTTTTTGCTCGAATGCCGAATAAAAAAACCACTGGTCTTTTCGTCTGGCCGGATCAAGGCTTGAATTGGCAAATACATCCATTTTCAGCGTCACCTTATCGTCGCTCGCCTGCAGCAACTCATAGTCGTCTACTTCTGAAACCAGATCACGCATTCCCAGGGTACGCAACTGGTTGTCGATACTTCGTCCCATTCCCGGCGTTACATTGCTGCCGCCAAACATGTAACTTCCCCACGGGTCGATATCGTTGGCAATTGGTGCGCGCCAAACCATAAATTCGGGTCCGCCCTCGAGATACTCAGTGCCCTTATATTTCAACGACACAAAACTTCCTGTTTTTTTATTAATGGAATAGCTAAAATCGTTGCCACTTATCCGTATAAAATCTTCATCATCTGTAGCAGTAACTTTGTCGTTGTTCTCTTCCTCATCAACAAAATAAAAATCGCTTGACACGGCAAACTGTTCCCAGGCAATCTCGTGGCCTTTTGGAGCCCAGTTCAAATCTTCTTTTAGAATAAAAGAAACTTCCAGCAGACACTCTGTGGTCGATTCAATACGCGGCCTGCGGTAATCAATAGTTACTTCGCCTGTTTCGCCTGCTGGAATATCGCAATCAAAAAATCCGCGCTGACTGGCTTCACCATCTACCGTAATCTGCCAGAATCCTTCCAGCTCATTCAAATTTTTGAAATGATGACGGTTGGTCACTTTCAGCACACCGTTTTCAATGTCAACAGCTTCAATTTTTATCGGTTGCCCCGATCGTTTTATTTGATTGATTTCAGGCTGAACAGTTCTGTCGGGCCACACAATTCCATACGTTCTTCCACCCAAACCAACCGCATAAAAATCACCTTCTTTTTTATCTTCCTCAAAATTCAGATGCAGTACCAGACCTGCTTTTTCTTTCTCAATATTATTGGTATTTACAGCACGGTTAAACACCCGCACATCGTCGATCACCATTTTTGACATACGCCCCGAGTGTTCGCCCTGATCCTGTGTTTCGGCCTCGCGACCAATACAAAGCGGGAAAGGTGTTGAGCTAATATTTCCTGAAAACGAAGTAGTGCCTGCCCGTTTATTATCGATGTAAAGCTGCAGCTGACTTCCGTTGTAAATACCCGAGATACGGTGCCAGTTTTCATAAAAATCCTCCCCCACTTTTGCTTTGGCAGAAATACGTTCGTTTCCAAACACATAAAACTCCAGCGTTTTTGCATCGGCCATTTGAATACCATAACCGTGTGCTCCTTTGGCGACAAAAACATTGGGCTGCGGAATTTCGGATGGTTTCACCCAAAAATCAATCGTCAGCTGATTTCCGGTAATATCCAGACTTGGATCGCGGTAAAACTCCACCCAGTCATCGTGCCCCGAGAATTCCAGCCCCCAACCATAAACGCCCTGCTGAAACATGGGGCGTCCCATTATCTGCCCATCGTTTTTTTGTGGCGAAAGATCCGGCAAAATCCAGCGCGTTGTTTTTATCCCGGGGCTGATCCAGTCCCAAATGGCACCACCTGTTAAACGCGGGTATTTCCAAATGTATTCCCAGTATTCGTCCATGCCGCCAAGACCATTCCCGGTTGCAGCCAGGTACTCGTCCATAAACGATGCCCGCCTGTCGTTGGCAGGCAATACTTTGCCCTGCGCCAGATTTTTATAATCAACTGGCACCCAGTACCGTGGTCCCACCAAATCCTCGAAAGGAATATAAAAAGTGTTTCCTCCGTACATCCACGCGGGGCGGCTGGGATCGATCGCTTTTCCGGTTTTTATTACTTCGTTGATATTTTGTCCGCTGCCCGATTCGTTTCCGGCGCTCCAAACAATTACTGCCGGATGATTCCGGTCGCGGTACACCAGTTTCCGCGAACGGTCGCGATACATCTCGGTCCACTCCGGCTTTTCCGAAAGATTAATATTGTTATGCGCCTCATCACCCACTTCATCAAAAATGTACATGCCCAGTTCATCGGCCAAAGCAATATATTCAGGTGTTGGTGGATAATGACAGGTTCGCACACAGTTAATGTTGTGCTGTTTCATCAGCAGCAAATCCTGCTTTAAAGTTTCCAGCGGCACCGCCTGCCCGTGTTCCGGATGATGCATGTGGCTGTTTACACCATTCAGTTTAACAGGAACACCGTTTACGGTTAAAATCTTATCCTTGTATTCCACCTCGCGGAAACCGATTTTTTGGGTGAATGCTTCAGTTACATTTCCATCCGCATTTTTTAGCTGCACCAGCAGGATAAAAAGGTTCGGAAACTCGGCCGACCACTGTGGCGGCTCAACAACCAAAGTAGACAATTGCACCTTAACATTTCCCAATGAATCCACTTCAAAATCTTCGCGAAGCGCCCCATCTTTTAAAATTGTACGGCCTTCCGAATCATAAACATCAACAGTTATTTCTCCCGATTCTGCTTCAGGCAAGTGATTCTGTATATGGGTTTCCACAGTTAATGTTGCATCCTCATAATTTTCATCAAAATCGGTTACCACATAATAATCGTGAATAAACGTTTTGGGTTGGGCGTATAATTTTACATCGCGAAAGATGCCCGACAGTCGCCACATGTCCTGATTCTCGAGATACGAACCATCAGAAAAACGAATCACCTGAACAGCCAGGTCGTTTTCACCCTTTTTTATAAATGGGGTAATATTAAACTCTGCCGGTTCAAAACCGCCCTGGTTATAACCAACCCGCTGTCCGTTTACCCAAACATACGAGGCCGATTTTATGCCTTCGAACCTCAGCATTACCTCTTTATCTTCCCAGTTTTCTGGAACGGTAAATTTCTTTTTGTAGCATCCGGTCGGATTATAATAATCGGGAATATTCGGTGGATCGTTCTCAAACGAGATGGCCACATTTCGGAATTTAGGATGCCCGTAACCTTCCATTTGCCAGTTTGAAGGAACTTTTATTTCATCCCATCCTGTTGTTTCAAAACCGGGCTGCCAAAAATCTACAGGTGCCTGTTTTGGCGTTTCCACCCATTTAAACTTCCACTGGCCGTTTAACAATTTATAGTTTTCGCATTTCTTTGGCAAATTCTGAACGGCATCATCAGCCGATACATAAGGGATATGAAATGCATGCGGTGCATTTTGTCCTTTTTCAAAAACGGCCGGATTTTGCCAGTCGTTTGGAAGAAAATCAACTTGCTGCGAAAAAGTACTGAGATAAATTGTGAGAATTAAAAACAAGGTGGTCGCTCGTTTCATCTGTTAAAAATTTTTTGATTTCTGAATGTTCATCCGCCAGCTGGCGGAGAATACATTCAGGAACTCACATAAATTTTTATCATTCTTCTTTGTGAATTTAGAATGAGGAAAATTCATGTTCGTTTCATCATGGTTGTTGTTTGTCCGATTATTACCCTTAAAAATACTTTTACTTCTCGAATAATACCAGAAACATCAAATCTTTAACAGAAAAAATGGAAAATTTTATAATCCTGAATCAAAGTAGAATAGTATGAATTAATAACTTTAACCCCCAAAATATTTATCATGAAACCTATTCTGCTATTACCTGTTCTTTCGCTTGTATTTCTTTTTGCATGTAACACTTCTAGGCAAAAAAGCGCTGAAACAACACAACAACAAACTCCTACTATTCATACACTTTGTGATGATGGTGCCTGGTGCT
The DNA here is from genome assembly GCF_963674925.1 of uncultured Draconibacterium sp. Classification (NCBI taxonomy): domain Bacteria; kingdom Pseudomonadati; phylum Bacteroidota; class Bacteroidia; order Marinilabiliales; family Prolixibacteraceae; genus Draconibacterium; species uncultured Draconibacterium sp. The sequence goes on along the minus strand of NZ_OY771647.1, from coordinate 1,788,614 downwards.
GGTTTTCCGATCCGCGTGCGATATACACCGATGCCGATAAAATTGTTACCGGTTGGGTAAAAAAAGACGGATCGATTGAAGTTGCTTCTCTAAATCCTGAAAACGGAGACACAAAATTCAACAACATTTATCCGCAGTTTGAAGTTGACGATCATGACAATCCTGCTTTTACGATGCTTCCTGATGGTAATCTATTTACCATGTATGCCTGGCACTCAACAGGTAAAGGGGTGTTGAGCAATACAACTACAAAAGGCACTGATATTGAAAGTTTTGGCGAGAACGTGGTTTTCAAACCAAAAACCGAAGAATTGCTGGCGAATTTTCCAAGAGAAACTTACACCTATGCCAATCCTTTTGTGTTAAGCGAAGAGGATAACAAACTGTTTGTTTTTGGCCGCTGGATCGGCTATAAACCCAACCTGATAATTTCGGAGGACAACGGCGAAAGCTGGAACGAACAATATGTTGTAATGAGCGACAAACCTTTTACGCTCAACAACCGGCCCTACGTAAAATATTATTCTAATGGAAAATCCAGAATACACATGATATTTACCGACGGTCATCCACGTGTTGAACCCACTAACTCGGTGTATTACTGCTACTACGAAAAAGGTGCATTCTGGAAAGCCGATGGCACAAAAATCTGCGATCTCAGTGGATTGCCTTTCCAGGTAACCGATGCTACAGTGGTTTATAAAGCCGATGAAGAAACCGGCCGTGCCTGGATTTGCGATGTGGTGGAAAAAGACGGCACACCCTACATTTTGTACACCCGCCACCCGCAGGAAACCGACCACCGCTACTATTACACGTGGTATAATGCCGATAACAATAGCTGGGAAGACCACGAGATCTGCAAAGCCGGCAAATGGTTTCCGCAAACACCCGAAGGCGAAACAGAGCGCGAACCGCACTACATGGGTAACATGACTTTCAATCCAAATAAGCCCAATGAAATTTACCTGTCGCGCGAGATAAACGGTGTTTTTGAAATTGAAAAACGAACAACTTCTGACGGTGGAAGTTCGTGGGATATTACTCCAATTACCCAAAACTCGGAACTGGACAATGTGCGGCCATACATTCCACGATATCAACCAAAGGATTCCAAAACAGTGGTTTTATGGATGGAAAACAACAAGTACATTCATTACACCGATTACGATTGCAGCATAAAGTACTACGTTGAGCCTTAGAAAGATTAAATCATTGGGCATTGGTTTTCAGAGATTTTCGAATAATGATTAACGATTTTTGATTGCAGAAGGAATTGCAATTTGAAAGGTTATGAGTCATTGAACTTTGACTATTTTACAAATTAACAGTTTTACAATCTTGAGCCATATGTTCTAAAATGACATCTTTTTGCCGATTCCCTTTCTAAACAGAATTAAAAGTATAATTTTGCGTGTACGCTAACGGAAATCTAATAACTAATAAAATTATTTCATGAAACATCTATCAACTGCGGCCGTTACACTGGCAATTCTGTTTTCAGCGTGTACAGGTGGCAGCCAAAAATCAACCGACTCTGAAAAAGAGAAAAATATGTTTACAGGTGCAAAAGGAGAAGTGAAAATTATGACCCTCGACCCGGGACATTTTCATGCGGCTTTGGTACAAAAATCGATGTACAACCAGGTTGATCCGGTTGTAAATGTTTATGCGCCTGATGGTGAAGATGTGGGCGACCACTTAAAACGAATTGAAGGTTTTAATTCGCGTACTGAAAATCCAACATCGTGGGTAGAGAAGGTTTATACCGGTGACGATTTTTTTGAAAAAATGATTGCAGAAAAACCCGGTAACGTAATGGTTACCGCCGGAAATAACGCAAAAAAGACCGACTACATTCTAAAAACGGTTGAAGCCGGTATTTACGTGCTGGCCGACAAACCCATGGTTATTTCTCCCGAAGAATTTCCTAAACTGGAAAAAGCTTTCGAGTTAGCTGCCGACAAGGGTGTTTTACTGTACGATATTATGACCGAGCGTCATGAGATTACCACCATTTTGCAACGTGAATTATCGCAATTACCTGAAGTTTTTGGTACACTGCAAAAAGGAACCGCTGAAGAACCGGCTATTACCAAAGAAAGTGTGCACCACTTTTTTAAATATGTTTCGGGAAGTGCCTTAAAACGTCCGGCCTGGTTTTTCGATACCAAACAGCAGGGCGAAGGAATTGTAGACGTAAACACCCACCTGGTTGATTTGATTCAGTGGGAAGCTTTTCCTGAAGTTATTCTTTCAAAAAGCGATGTGGAGATTATTTCGGCTAAACGCTGGACCACCGACCTGACACCTGAAATGTTTAAAAAAGTAACGTATCTGGATGAATACCCGGACTATCTGCAAAAAGATGTAGAGGGAGATGTGCTAAAAGTTTTCAGCAACGGCGAAATCAATTATACACTAAAAGGTGTTCACGCCAAAGCATCGGTGATCTGGAACTTCCAGGCGCCGGAAGGTGCCGGCGACACCCACTACTCCATTATGCGTGGAACAAAATGCAACCTCGAAATTATTCAGGGTGAAGAGGAAGGTTACAAGCCGCAGTTATACATTGAAGCTACAGAGGTTGACCCGATGGAGTTTGCCGCAAGCCTGAATAATGCAGTAACAGGCCTGGCAGAAACGTACCCGGGAATTTCGGTGGAAAAAATTGGCGATATAAAGTGGAAATTAAATATCCCGGAGAAATACAAAGTCGGTCATGAGGCACACTTCGGGCAGGTAACCGAAAAATACCTGCAATATTTAATCGACGGAAAATTACCGGAATGGGAAGTACCAAATATGATTGTAAAATACTACACTACTACTGAAGGATTGAAAGCAGCGTTGAATAATGAATGATGATTAACGATTGCAGAAGCACAAAGTATCTTCCATAATTAAAATCTGCAATCAAAAATCGTTAATCGATATTCTCAAATCTGACAAAATGTAATTGTATAATCTTGTACAAAATATTGAGGGTTTCACTATTTGTGAAACCCTCAATAAGTATCAGGCAAATCTGTTAAACCTGCGTTATCTGCGATCCCTAAATAAACAAATTCAAATTCGACTGGTCAGCTTCTTCAAGGTAAGTTGCAACACCTCCTATTTCAACGCCTTCCATCAATTCTTCTTTGTCAACGCCCATTACATCCATCGACATTTGACAGGCAATCATTTGCACACCATTATCCATGGCAGTTTGAAGCATATCTTCCAGCGAATCCACCTTCTTGGCCAGCATGCGCTTTTTCATCATTTTGGCGCCTACTCCCATCATATTCATTTTCGAAAGCTTCAAATCACCGGCATCTTTCGCCATCATCGAACCAAACATTTTGCTCATCATGTCCTTTTCAACATGTGGTTTGTCCGATTTCTTAATCACATTCAGCCCCCAGAAAGTGAAGAACAATGTTACTTTGCTTCCCATCGCCGCAGCACCGTTGGCAATTACCAGCGATGCCAACGCGCGGTCCATGTCGTCGCTAAAAACTACCATGGTTTTATTTTTGGCTGATGCCGCACTCGTTTTTGCGCTGCTTTCCTCTTGCTTTTTACCTTTCTCAATCAGGGCTTTTACTTTGCCCTTTTCGGCCGAAACGGAAACCAGCTTGTTACCGGTCATGTTACACCACGACTTCACATCTTTCATAAAACCCATGTCGGTAGCAATTTGCTCCAAACGCTCGCCGGGTTTAATGGTTTCAATTTCCTGTTTTAGCTTCAGAATCGGCCCGGGACACTGCAAACCACAAGCATCAACCTGAATGGTTTTTACCGCCGCTCCTTCAATTACTGCCTGTCCATTATTCGCTTTTCCGCGATAAATGTGGTCGTTTTTGGTTATGTAATTGGCTTCAAAAATATCTTCGTTACTTTGTTTGCAGATGGAATGCTCGTAGGTTTTGTATCCTCCGCTCAGGTTATAAACTTCGCTAAAACCAGATTGTGTTAAAATCCGGCAGGCAATGTAACCGCGCAAACCAACACCACAATAAACAATTATCTTTTTGTCTTTTGGCAGTTCAGCCAACCGGCTGCGTAAATCGTCAACCGGAATATTTACCGAACCTTCAATATGCCCCAATTCATTTTCAGCAGCCGTACGTACATCGAGCAATACAATATTCTCTGAATGAAAGTTATGAATCTCATCCCAGCTTACGATTTTTAGTTTGCCGCTCACGATATTTTCGGCTGCAAAACCCGCCTGGTTCACCGGATCTTTTGCCGATGAGAACGGAGGTGCATAAGCATGCTCAATATCCTGCAGATCGTAAATACTACCGCCCTGTTTCAGTACGGTTGCAATAAGGTCGATACGTTTGTCAACTCCTTCATAACCTATCATTTGCGCACCATACAACTTCCCGTTTTCAGGATGGAAAAGGATTTTTAATGTGTATGGGAGTGCATCGGGATAATAACCGGCATGCGATGCACCGTGAATGATGTTTGCCATGTAAGGCATCATTTCATTCTTTAGCGTCTTTTCAGGAATACCGGTTGAGGCTACAGTAATATCAAATACCTTGGCAATAGCTGTAGCAATTGCCCCCTTGTATTTCCGTGTATTTCCGCTAACGATATTATCGGCAACAATCCTTCCTTGTTTATTTGCCGGTCCCGCCAGATAAATATTGCTCAGTTTCCCGGTTATCGGGTGCGGAAAAGCCATAGCATCACCCAATACATAAATATTTTCGTCGTTACTTAACAAAAATTCGTTGGCAATAATTCCGCCATTTGGGGCCAGATCCAGGCCGGCTTCGCGCGCCAGTTTGTTTTCCGGTTTTACACCTATAGACAGAATTACCAGATCCGTTTCAATTTGACGTCCCGATTGTAAAGTTACATTCAGCACGCCATCTTCCCGTTTAAATGAAGTAACACCGTCTTTCAAAAAGAACTCTACCTGTTTCGTTTTTAAGTGCTGGTGAACTACTGCCGCCATTTCGTAATCAAGCGGTGCCATTACCTGCTTCGCCATTTCCACGATCGACACTTTCATTCCTAAATGGTGTAGGTTTTCGGCCATTTCAAGCCCGATAAAACCGGCACCAACCACCACTGCTCTCTTAGGTTGGTTGTCGTTGCAGTACGCTTTTACTTTATCGGTATCAGCAACATTGCGCAAGGTAAAAATCGATGGATCCTTAATTCCGGAAATTGGTGGTTTGATAGGCTCGGCTCCCGGCGACAATACCAACTTATCGTAAGTTTCGGTATACTCCTCGCCGGTTTTCACATTGCGAACAACAACCCCCTTCTTTTCACGGTCAATTTTCACTACTTCGTTAAAAACCCGCACCTCAACATTTAAGCGGGCTTTAAAACTTTCGGGTGTTTGCAAAAGCAATTTCTCCCGTTCCTTAATAACATCTCCGATATAATAGGGCAGTCCGCAGTTTGCATAAGAAATATGCGCTCCACGTTCAAACATTATAATTTCTGCCTGCTCATCCAAACGTCTTAGTCTGGCCGCCACTGTTGCACCGCCGGCAACTCCTCCGATGATTAAATATTTCGACATTTTGTATTGTTATATGTAGATATCTATATTTTTAGAGCACAAAAATATATATTTAACTTTTGCTCAATATAAACATTCTCGACGGGACGAAATAATTAACACAAATTTATCGGTCGAAAATCATAAAATTTCTATCAGAAAAATTGGCACAAACAAAAACTGCTCTTTCACTATTAAATGAAAGAGCAGTTTTACTGTTAAAATGTTACCTTATTATTTAACCGGCTTATCAACAACCAAACGACTTTTTTGGTTAGCCAGTTTGTATGCAACCGAAAACGCATACTGCGTCACTCTTTTCATTTTATGATAATCGATTTTATCTACCTCATCGGTTATTTCATGATAATCGTCGTGCAGGCCTGTGGACAAACCAAGAATCGGCACTCCGTTTTTATAAAAGTGGTAATAATCGCTTCGCGTTAAAAAAGCTTTTGTAAGTTCATCGCTCGGAACAAGCCCCAGATCTTCACAAACCTCATCACTGATATTCATTAGTTCGGTACTTTGTTTCCCGGAAATAATGTACATTCCGTTAGGGCCGGCCAAACTTTTTGAACTAATGGATACTGAATCCAGTTCTTTTTCTGCCGACCGCCCGATCATATCAAGGTTAATATCAACCAGTGTATTTTCCATCGACATAACCGGGTGCTGCGAATAATAATCGGAGCCCAGCAGTCCTTTTTCTTCGCCGGTTACCCAGGCAAAAACGATGCTACGTTTCGGTTTCTTTTTCATACTTTGAAATGCCTCAGCAATTTCCAGCAAGGCAACCGTTCCCGTTCCGTTATCATCTGCACCGTTGTAAATACCGCCTTCGCCATCTACTCCCAGATGATCGTAATGCGCAGAAAAAACAATGCACTCTTTCTTTAATTCCGGGTCGCTGCCTTCAACCATTGCAATTACATTTTTACCTACAATTGTTTCATTTGATTTAACCAGATTAACTTCAGTTGTCAGGTTGTTAATTGCAAATGATTTTGGGCTTTTACTTTCTTTGATCTCCTGTTGTAAGCCAGCCAAAGTTTTCCCTGATCCTTCCAGCATTTTATCGGCGAGTTCTTCCGTTCCAAAAATCAATTTTATCGGAAGAATAAGCGAACCTTTTGCTCCTTTTAATGTCAGGCTTCCGCCGGTTGCATATTTTCGTATACTTTCAATGTATTCGGGATCTGGGCTCATCGGATCGTTCACCAAGATCACCGCTTTGGCACCTCCCATCAAGGCTCTCGACATTTTTTTCATTTCAGTATCCATGTCGGGTGTTTCACCTTCGTTTGCCTGCTCGAGGGTACGTGTCATTACCAGCACAATTTTACCTTTTAAATCCAGGTCTTTTGTATCGTTGTATTTTGTCTCCTCGTTGTACCAGCCATAACCGGCAAACACTACTTCGCCCGAAACGGTGTCGTTTTTTGGAGGCCCTCCCAGCGAAAAAATATCTTTTGTCTGGTAGCTTATATTTCCGTTGGCGTCCTTTAATTTTAAAACAGTCTGGTCCGGATCCGGTGTTACAGCTTCCATTTCAATAGTCTGGAAATAACCTTCAACTCCGGGAGTCAATTCCAATTTTATACATTGAGATTTGAGGTAATCGGCGGCAAGTTCAAGGCCCGGCACTTCAGTAAAAAAATCACGTCCCCGCATATTATCACTGGCAATAAATTCCAGGTGCGCTTTCAGGTCATTTTCGGTAATGGTTTGCAATTCCTTTTTTTGGGCTGTAGCCAAAAATGAAAATGCCACACAAAACAGTGTAAAAAGTAGTTTGGTGTTCATTGTTTTTGGTTTGATATTTATAATTTAAAACTCAATGTCTTCTTTATTGGCCAAATCAAAACCAACTAAAAAACAGAGATCGGCAACACGCTTTATTTTCTCAAAATTTATTCTTTCCACCTCATCGCCAACTTTGTGGTAATCGGCATGATAACCGGTGGCATAATTCAAGATAGGCACACCGTTTTTGTGAAAATGGTAATGGTCGCTGGCACGTAAAAAACGTTCTTTGGGCAAGCTGGTGTCGGGCACTAATCCCAATTCGGCACAGTGTTCTGCATTTATCTCGGCCAACCCGGGCCACACGTCGTTCGATAAAGTATACAATCCATCAAAGTCCTTAACTTTTTTAGGTGAATCTTTCCAAACATCGTCGCGCGGACCGTCGTAAACACGGCCGACCATATCGAGGTTAATGGAAGCAACAGTTTTATCCAGCGGAAATACCGGATGATCACAATAATAACTCGATCCGAAATGGCCTTTCTCTTCGCAGGTTACCCATAGAAATACAATGCTTCGTTTTGGTTTTTCTTTTAGGCTGGCAAAAGCTTCGGCCACTTCCATGATGGCCACAGTTCCCGAACCGTTATCGTCGGCACCGTTATATACATCACCATCCTCGCCAATTCCAAGATGATCGTAGTGCGCCATAAAAACAATGTATTCGTTTTTTAAAACCGGGTCCGATCCTTCAACGTAAGCAATAACATTTTTGCCTTCGAGCAATTCCGGTTCCGATCCTGATTTCAGGCTTAGTGTTTCTGAAACTTCGGCAAGCTCCTCCGAGCCTGCAACAATATCTTCCAGGTATTTTTCGTACTGCCCTTTTTTACCCAACAAGGCATCGGCAACTTTTGGAGTGGCGAGTAAAACAGCAGGTTGCTCAGTACCATCGTCGTCAGTTTTTACGCTGTACCCCGACCTACTCATCCAGCCATTTAATTGTTTAAAGGTTTTATTCTCCGTGTCTTTCGGATTGGTAATTATCAGCAAAGCTTTGGGTTGCTTTTCCATTATGGCATTTATTTTTGCGCTCTCTACACGGTTCTGCCATTCAAAAGCCTCTTCGCCTGAAAACGATTCGGCACTTCCCTGCGCAACAATTACAAGTTTGTCTTTTATATCGAGCGGCTCAATATTTTCGCCAAAACCAATAAACGTAACAGGTTCCTCATCAAGACTAAAAACGCCGGGAATCTGGGTTAGTTTTACCAGCTCTTTCGACCGGTATACCGACTTCCCTTTTTTATTATTCACTTCAATAAAATCATCTGTACTTGGTGTGGTGTGTAAAATTGGTACTGGCTGAAAATAGTTTTCCACAGCTGGTTTCAGCCCAGTTTCTTTTGCATAATCGGCCAGGTAGTTCGCCGTAATTTCAAGTCCGTCCACTTCGGTACCCAGCTCGCGTCCCTGCAATTCGTCGGACGCAATAAATGTGAGGTATTCTTTTAAATCAGGAATATCGATTTTCGACAGTGCTTCGTTCTGTGCATTGGCCGAAAACAGAAACATCAACAGGCTAAAATAAATAAGTACAGTTTTACGTATTAACATACGGGTGATTTTAAAAAATGAAGTAAATGTTATCTTTGTGTAAGAGCGAATTTAATAATTAAGCCAATACAGACAAGCCGCAAATAACAATTTGACACAATTAAATGTAAATTCTTAACCATACTTCAAAAATTCAGGAAAGATGAAAACAATCAAAACATTTTCGGCAATTCTTTTAACCGTTTCGTTAATGCTGCTAATACCGTCGTGTGCCGTAAATCCGGTTACCGGGAAAAAACAACTGATGTTTATGACGGAAGAACAGGAGATTGCCCTTGGAGCTCAATACGACCCTACGGTTATTTCAACATTTGGATTGTATGAGGATGAAAAACTGTTGAACTTTATTACCGAAAAAGGTACAGAAATAGGGAAAATCTCGCATCGGCCAAACTTACAATTTCATTTCAGGATATTGGATTCGCCCGTGGTAAATGCTTTTGCAGTGCCGGGTGGTTATGTTTATTTTACACGAGGAATCCTGGCTCAGTTTAATAACGAAGCAGAACTACTGGGTGTGTTGGGGCACGAAATAGGACACGTTACGGCACGACATTCGGCTCAGCAACAAACACGACAACAACTCGGCCAGTTTGCACTGGCCGCCGGAATGATTGCGGTGCCTGAAGTGGCACAGTTTGCCGGCGAAGCTACCGCAGCAATGGAACTGTTGTTTCTAAGCTTTAGCCGCGACAACGAACGCGAGGCTGACCGTTTAGGTGTTGAATACTCATCGAAAATTGGATACGATGCACGCAAAATGGCCGATTTTTTCACAGTACTTGACAAAATGCAGGGAGGCGATGAAGGAAGCAGCGCCGGTGTTCCAATTTGGATGTCGACACACCCCGATCCGGGTGACCGAACTGTTGCCGTAAATCAAAAAACAGCCGAGTGGCAAGCGCAATTACCACAACAAAATTATGCGGTAAACTCGAACGAATACCTTAAAATGATCGACGGAATTGTATATGGCGAAAATCCACGCCATGGTTTTGTGGAGAACAATATGTTCTACCACCCCGACCTGGCTTTTCAATTCCCGATACCTAAAAGCTGGACACTGATCAATTCGCCGCTTCAGGTGCAAATTGTTCCTGAAAATAAGGATGCGGCTATCATTTTTGAATTGTCACAGGAAAAAAGTGCAGAGGCAATTGCGCAGAAAACAATTTCAGATTTACAACTAACACTTATCGAAAAAAACAATGTAAAAGTGAACGGACTAAATGCAGTGGCTACCGTTTCGCAGCAGGTTTCGCAGAACAATTCAGGGCAGGAACAGGTATTAAAAATCCTTTCGTATTTTATCGAAAAAGATGCGGTAGTTTACACCTTTCACGGGCTTTGTTTAGATAAGAATTTTAACGGCTACTTACCTGCTTTTGAGTCGACCATGAAAAACTTTGCCCGACTTACCAATGCTTCAAAACTTAATATTCAACCCGATCGCATTAAAGTGATTTCAATTAATAGTGCATCGGTTTCGTTAAAAGATGCCTTTGATTATTATAAAGTTCCGCAAGACAGATATGAAGAAATAGCTTTGCTCAACAACCGTGAATTAAGTGATGTATTGAGACGTGGAGATTTAATTAAGATTTTAGCAAAATAAAATGTATACTGAAACCAATTTTAAAAAAATGAAAAAGACACTACAAAGAATTGTATTGACAGCCATTTTAGCTGTTGCCGGTATGTTTATTGGAAATGCCCAGGAATTAGGGGTTCGTTTTGGCGATGTTTCGGCCGGAAGTGTGGCCATTGATGGTATTTTTTCGACAGGTGAATTTAATCGTCTGCATGCCGACCTATCGTTTGGCGATGGCGTAGCAGCCGATCTGCTTTGGGATTTCCTGTACCGTCCGCTAGCCGACGAAGCATTTAACTGGTACATGGGCGTTGGACCTTACCTGGCGATTTTAGATGAAACAGTATATAAAAACGGTGTTAAAGACCGCGAAACCAATTTTAACCTGGGTGCCGCTTTTGAAATCGGACTCGAATACCGCTTTGTAAATATACCGCTGGCATTGGGGCTGGATTACCGCCCTTCGCTGGAGATTATTGACAAAACCACTTTTCACGGAGGAGGATTTGGTTTTAATGTGCGTTATGTGTTTGATTAAAGCATACACAAAATAGAATATTGAAAAGCGTGCCGTTGGCGCGCTTTTTTAGTATGTGTTTTTAGTCTTTTAAACAACGAAAACTAAACCCCAAATTTTTAAACTGTGTCCCCCATGATTCAGTATGTAAACGAATAGCTGCGCCACATGCCGCCTTCTCTGCATACTCCAGATCAAGCCAAAAGTAACCTGCTTCGCCTAATTCTGCATAATCCATTTGATGCTGATACCTCTTATCTCTTCTCCCATTAAGAATCCCCTGATAATTTTGCCCCTGACTTTGCATACTCTGATAATTCCATCCACTTGTACTCAATTCCTCACATCCAATTCCACCAACAGCGTGAAGAAGCTCACGCCATTCATCTTCAGTTGGAACATGCCAACCAACAGGGCAAAGTTTCTGTGTTTCTAACGCGTACCAGTTATATAAAGCGCCATTATGCTCTGCGTTTGAAATATCATTCTCATACCAGCAATAAGCTCCAAGTGTATCAATTCGCCATAAACTATCATTTGAAATTTCGTTGATTGGTGTTCCATCGTTATAAGTAGTGGTTTTTAGATTTTCTGCCATCCAAACCTGATCTCCAATTTGAATTGTTTTGTAGCTGTTACCATCAATATCAGTTACAGTCCCATATTCCAATACCGGTTCAGCTTCTTCTTTCGAGCAACTAAAACTTAACACTATGCAAACAACTGATAATAAAACTAATGGACTGATTCTTTTTAGAAAGTTACATTTCATGATTTGAGTAGTTATTGTTAATAAGATTTTTCTTATCCTCAATAATTATGCCTCAATCGATATTTCCGAACAAAATGCTGAAAGCAAAATCCAAGGTTACTTAGTTGTTAATCGGTCTATTATTTTTAATGGCATCTTCGGCTTGTTTGGCCATTGCTAAAATGGTGTCCACTACATCGGGATTCTTATCGGCCACATTTTCCTTCTCCCCCGGATCGTTTTCCACATTATATAAATGTGCTGTATCTAAATTACCGGTCCAGTGTTTTCCAGGCAAAATCAGTTTCCAGCTTTTGTACCTTATACTCATTAATCTTCCTGTTGCAGTAAAACCATACACTGCTTTATGAGGTGCAACAGCTCCTTCTTCATTTTTCATCAGGGGCAAAATATCTTTACCATCGATTACTCTGTCAGTTGGAATCTGCGCACCGGCAATATTGGCAAATGTGGTAAATAGATCCATGCCTGTGACAGGCACATCACATTCTGTATTTTCAGGGATCATTCCCGGCCACTTCATTATACACGACACCCGGATTCCACCTTCGTAACGTTCCTGATATTTGCCTTCGCGCAAAATATGCTCGCGGTCGGGATCGGTGAAACCAAATTTTCCATAGCAGTTTTCCAATTCTTCGTCGCGATGTACCAAAGGACCATTATCCGATGAAAATACGATTATGGTATTGTCTTCAATTTTCAGTCGTTTTAAGGTATTTAGAATAATACCAACCGAACGATCGAGGTATTCAACAGCGTCGCCATAGGCAGCCGCTTTACTCTGTCCTTCGAAACCTTTTGGAACGAACCATGGTGTGTGTGTTTCGATGTTCGCATACTGCAAATAGAACGGTTTTTCCTCCTGTGTTGCCCGGTATATAAATTTGCAGGCTTCGCGGGTAAACAATGCCGGAAGTTCAGCCAGATCATTATTATCACAGCGCTTTATAATCTGCGCCTGCTCGATTAACGGAATTTCCGGATCGCTGATCCCATTTGGCCGCCACCCCGAGTTCCCTATACGTTCCGGGCCATGATCGTTGGGATAAGGAATGCCCAGAAACTCATCGAAACCATGCACACAAGGCAAGTATTGTGGCAGGTGACCTAAATGCCATTTTCCATACAATCCGGTAGTGTATCCTTGTTCTTTTAGTAATTCGGTAATCGAAACCTCCAGTTCGTCTTCCAGTCCGTGTTTCGAATGTGGAAAAAGTACGTATAATCCGGTGCCGTTATTTACACGCGGTGCATAGCGTCCGGTTAAAGTGGCTGCCCTGGATGGCGTACATGTGCCATGTGGCGCGTAAAAACTCGTGAATTTCATACCTTCTGCTGCCAGCTTATCCAGGTTCGGCGTATTGATGTCCTTTGAGCCAAAACAACTCAGGTCGTCAAAGCCTACATCATCGGCAAGAATGTGAATTATATTGGGCTTTTTTGTGTCCTGAGCCTGAATTTTTGCAAATCCGAAAGCCCCACAAATCAATAACAACAGTTTGATTTTGAAATTCATGATTAATGGTTTTGAAATTTTGAATACCCAATCCTTATGCACACAGCTATAACGGGCGACCAATATCGTCATTCAATTTGGGAAGTTCAAACAAATGCCGGACTTTTTGATTTTTTTATAAAGTATTTTTTAAAAGGAAAGCAAACCCATTACGGCTCCATAGCCATCGCACGGATATAACTCTCGTTCACCTCACATTTCGTCAGTTTCAGATTCGCAATATATTCCAGCATCACTGTTTTAACCAGTTCCTGATCAGGACGATTTTCACGTACAGCTTCATAAGTGTCGCGCTCTCCTTCGGCAAAATCTACAATCACATCCCAGTTTTCGGGTGTTGGGATAGTTACCATACAACGTGGGCTTCCCATTTTTTTGTAAGGCCAGTAATGGTAACCGATGTTATTCTTGATCATCAGGCGGGTCCAGGCAGCAATCCACTCATCGGTATTCTCACCGGTTTCGCCCATGTAAATTGGAAGATTCACAGAGTCGCGAAAATCTACAAAATCCTGAATATTTGCCTGCAAGGTATCGCACCAGTAGCGGTGACAGGTGTACATCATTTTGTCATCGAATTTCGAATCGGTAAAAACTTTAAAATTGCCGTTCCACTGTGCACCACCCAGCAAAACAATGTGGTTATTATCTACCTCGCGAATGGCTTTTACTGCTTTCATATATAACGGTTCAAGTTGTTTATTCAGCATCTCTTCATCTTCCGGAAAATAGGTGGCAATGGGTTCGTTCAACAGATCGTAGCCTAAAATCATCGGCTCGTTTTTATAATGATCAGCTATTTTTTGCCAGATCTCCACAAACAACTCCTGGCTTTCTTCACTCACCATCAACCATGGGTAACCATAACTGTCGTCGATATTGGCACCGGTTTGTCCGCCGGGAGCATCGTGCATATCCAGAATAATGTACAGCTCCGATTCGCGGCACCACTCCACCAAACTGTCAATTCGCGCAAAACCATCCTGATTGGAATAAAGCCCCATGTAATCCTCATCAGTGAACAATTTATAATGAAACGGCAGACGAATAGAATTCACACCTGTGCTTTTTATGTATCGGATATCTTCGCGGGTGATGTAATTATCCTTGAATTGTTTCCAGAATTGGTTGGTAAAATCGGGCCCAACCGCCTCACGAAACATCTCGTCGATAAGCCGTGCAGAACTTGTTTTTTGAAACTTGAACATGTAACCTTCCGGATTCAGCCAGTTGCCAAGGTTAATACCTTGTATAAAGAATTTTTCGCCATTGGGAGCAATGAGGTCCGGTCCACTGATGGTAATAAATTTTGCAGCTTCAGCTTGCGGCTCAGCTTGCTTTTGAGTGGATTGACAAGAAAATAAAACGGCACTTAAAAGTAGTACCCAAATTGATAGAAGAATTTGTTTTTGCATGATTTAGTTTAATTGGTTTGTGGTGAAAATAGTAATAATGTTGGGAAAGTAAAAGACCTTGTAATTTGAGAAGGTGAAATCCAGGGAAGTTAATATTGAAGGACAAAAGTCTGGATTGTATAGGAGTTGACTAACCCGGCATTAATGCCGGGGTTAAGCATAAGTCTGCTAATAGGGCTTTAGCCCTTATACAGCACATTAACTGTTAAAACCAACCGATCAATCAGGCATGGTGCAAAACTTAAAACCACCGGCCCCATTGGCAGGGATTGCAGCGACACCCTGTTGCAGACAAGCGACCAGTTTTTGTTATTGGACGAAGGCGACAACAGGAGCCTGCGAACCAATTACAAAAAACAAGCTTGGCAAAACCGGTAAAGCGAAAAGCCCGGCAGTCAACCAAATGCAAAATATTAGGCATAAAAAAAGGCTTCACAATTTTTTGTGAAGCCTTTTAACGAGCGAGAAACGGGACTCGAACCCGCGACCCCGACCTTGGCAAGGTCGTGCTCTACCAACTGAGCTATTCTCGCAAAAAATGGTACCCGAGGCGGGACTTGAACCCGCACGATCATAATGATCATTGGATTTTAAGTCCAACGTGTCTACCAATTCCACCACCCGGGCATCCTTTGCATTATCGTGAATGAGCGAGAAACGGGACTCGAACCCGCGACCCCGACCTTGGCAAGGTCGTGCTCTACCAACTGAGCTATTCTCGCATATTTTAATGAACTTGCTTTTTCAAAAGCGATGCAAATATATTGCTATTTTTTTATCTGGCAAAAATTATTGAAGCCCATTAAGAAATTCCTGTCAATTTCTTTATTTCATTTAGCTTGTTCAGGGCTTCTATTGGCGTAAGATTATTTACATCGAGCCCGGCAATCTCATCTCTAATCTGCTTTAGCACAGGGTCATCCAACTGAAAAAAGCTTAATTGTACACCTTCTCGGCTTTCGCCAATCTCCTCTAAAGGTTTACTTAAACTTTCCTTTTCTTTTCCTCCTTCCAGTTTCGATAATATCTGCTCGGCACGCTGAATTACCGATTTTGGCATCCCGGCCATGCCCGCCACATGGATACCAAAGCTGTGATTACTTCCGCCGCGCACCAGTTTTCGTAAAAAGATAACCTTGTTGCCTACCTCTTTTATGGAAACGTTAAAGTTTTTTACCCTCGGGAATGCGCCTTCCATTTCGTTGAGCTCGTGATAGTGGGTGGCAAACAGCGTTTTTGCTTTGGTAAAAGCATGTTCGTGCAGGTGCTCCACAATCGACCAGGCAATGGAAATACCGTCGTATGTTGATGTTCCGCGCCCCAGCTCGTCGAAAAGAATCAGGCTGCGGTCGGAAACGTTATTCAGAATGCTGGCTGCTTCGTTCATTTCCACCATAAAAGTTGATTCGCCCAACGAAATATTATCCGAGGCTCCAACACGCGTGAAAATTTTATCCACAAATCCGATTTTAGCTACTTCTGCGGGGACGAACGATCCCATTTGCGCCATCAGCACAATTAATGCTGTTTGGCGCAACAGTGCCGATTTACCGGCCATGTTTGGCCCCGTGATGATAATGATCTGCTGATCTTCCTGATCCAACTTAACATCGTTGGCAATATACGACTCGCCAATTGGCAGTTGGTGCTCGATAACCGGATGTCGCCCTTCTTTAATCTCGATTGAAGTGGCATCGTTCACCTCAGGGCGGAAATATTTATAAGATGTTGCACACGTGGCGTACGACAATAAACAATCGATTTGCGCCAGAATATGCGAGTTCAGCTGTATAGCCGAAATGTATTCCGACAGCTCAAAAATCAGCTCGCCAAAAAGTTTACCTTCCAGCGCCTGAATTTTCTCCTCAGCGCCAAGAATTTTTTGCTCGTATTCTTTCAGCTCCTCTGTAATATACCGCTCGGCACTAACCAGCGTTTGTTTACGAATCCAATCGGTTGGCACCTTATCTTTATGCGTATTCCGCACCTCAATATAGTACCCAAAAACATTGTTAAAGCTGATCTTCAGCGATGGAATTCCGTGCTTTTCGCTTTCGCGTTTTTGAATTTGCGCCAGGTAATCTTTTCCCGAATAAGCGATCTTTCGTAAATCATCCAATTCTTCCGAGATACCTTCGGCAATCACTTTTCCTTTATTTACTGCTGTTGGCGGATCGGCAACAATTTGCTTTTCAATTCGCGCTCTGATCAGATCACAAGGATTTAGCTGCTCGGCAAAACGGTTTAAGGCCTGATTCTCAACATCGGCGCACGCAGCTTTTATCGGCACAATTGCCGCCAGCGCATTTTTCACCTGCACTACTTCGCGCGGGTTGATGCGGCCGACTGCAACTTTTGAGATCAGTCGTTCCAGGTCGCCCATCTGACGAAGATGTTCTTCCAGGTTTTCTTTTGTCTCCGGATCTTTCAGAAAAAGCTCCACTACTTCCAGCCGCTCGTTTATCGGATCGATATCTTTTAAAGGCAGCGCCATCCAGCGTTTCAGCAAGCGCGATCCCATTGGTGTAATGGTTTTATCGATCACATTAATAAGTGCTTTTCCACTTTCGTGAAGCGGCGCAAACAACTCCAGGTTACGAATGGTAAACCGGTCGAGCCATACGAAGTGCTCTTCCTCAATCCGGCTCAATCCCGAGATATGACTTAGCTTCTGGTGTTGGGTAATATCAAGATAATGCAAAATCGCTCCGGCAGCAATAATGCCCAACTGCATGTTATGCACACCAAATCCTTTTAACGAACTGGTTTCGAAATGCCGCTTCAGGCGGTCGTTTGCAGCATCGTCGGTATACACCCAGTCTTCCAGGTTAAAAGTGTAAAATTTTGTCCCGAACAGATCGTTGAACTCCTTTCCTCTTCCGCGTTGAAACAACACCTCTTTGGGCTGAAACGAATTCAATAATTTGTCGATGTATTCAAAACTTCCTTCGGCCGCCAGAAACTCACCGGTGGAGATATCAAGGAAGGCAATACCTGCCCGCTTTTTATCGAAATGAACCGATGCGAGGAAGTTATTCTCGCGGTTCTCAAGAATATTATCGTTGATGGAAACACCGGGAGTTACCAGCTCGGTAATCCCACGTTTCACGATCTTCTTGGTCATTTTGGGATCTTCCAGCTGCTCGCAAATCGCCACCCGCTGTCCGGCCCGTACCAGTTTGGGCAAATAGGTATCCAGCGCATGATGCGGGAAACCTGCCAACTCCACATAACTGGCCGAACCATTTGCCCGACGCGTTAATGTAATTCCCAGAATTTCCGCTGCCTTTATGGCATCCTCTCCAAATGTTTCATAAAAATCGCCCACACGAAAAAGCAACACCGCGTCAGGATGTTTATCCTTGATGGTATAATATTGCTTCATCAGCGGAGTTTCTACATATTTCTTTTCATTTTTTGCCATCGTTGAGCAAAGATAATTGTTTAAAAGCATGGAAGAAATCCACGACAAATTTGTTCATCCAAACTTTTCAACAGTATCGGGTTGTATCAAGGAAAAAGCTGAAAGAAAAAAGGCAAAAGTAACTGCGATAAAAGAAATTAGATTACAAATAAATATCGCTGATGACCTTGATTCAAGTTCCGAAAACTATTTTTTGCACCGTCTTTAGAGCGGTGTAACGAATCGGATATAGTGATTATGATTTTTCAGGATTTTTGTAGAATAAAATTTACAAAAATCCTGAAAAATCTAGTTGGACTAACCAACCCAATACCATCGCCTTAAAAGTCGGTGCAAAGGATAGTTTTTCACAAAATCGATTTCTGGTAGTCAGCCCAGATTATTTGCGAGCGGCTTTTAAAGACTTCAGAATTAGCAGCGAGTGCGCCAGTGCGCGGATAAAAAATGTGGCTGCCATAATAAAAAACACCGGATGAAATTTCTGCGGAATAAAGGGCGATGAAACAAAAAATATAATTATCCACACCGCAAAAACAAGGTGATAATAACGCACTGCCTGACGCCACTTTTTTCGTAAGTAAACAATTGCAAATGGCAGACTCAGCGGCACCAACCACATGAGGTTATAATTCGGGCTCATTGCCGGATGTTCGGAATAAATGGTAAACCAGGTAAGCAATAAACCACCAAGTCCGTTTATACCATAAAGCAGAATATCAAGCGCCGGCTTCATTTCAGCGTTCTTAAACTGTTTCCAGGTGAAAAAAGCAACCACCAGCAGCAACAACGAAAAAACTACCAAAGGCCCCCAAAGCCATGTCAGTGCCTGAGTTTGTTCAGGTGCCTGGTAAAGCACTTGCACCGGTTGAGCAATATCCTGTCCTGTATCATTTCTTTTTGCCATTGCAAAATGCTGCATTACATAGTCGGGCAAAAACATTTCTTCTTCAAGTGTTGCCTCTCGGTCTGATTCAGCGGCAACCAAAAAATCAATACCAAAGTTCAGCCATCTTATTTTGTGGTGACAATCTTTTATCAGTGTTCGCAGCGTTTTATGACTGGCACTATCGGTGTAAGTTATACCTCCATTTACGTTATCGGCAATTACATCGCGAACCCGCGTGGCACAGTTATCAAAGAAAAAATTATAGCGGTACACCCGGTTTTCGGGGCGGGCATTCCATTGTAAAAAATCGAATATTTTTTGTTTTTCCTGTGCTGAGAGATTGAGTTCCTGTTCAAAAACACTGCGTTTATCGTGTCGGTATTCATTCAAAAAGGTCTCAAAACGATAAGCGCCAAGCAGGTAATCGGTTTGCCCGGCACAAAAACGATACAAAAAATTTGGGCTGCTAAAATCGAAAATGCCATAGTTAAAAACCACATCGTAATTCAGCTGCTGATCTTTTACCCGAATGGCCGAATGACCGTAAACCGAATACATTTCGTTTCCCGGACTGCAGGTAATGATACTAACTGTTGCCCTTTCTGTAAGTTGAAAAGCCAGCCCATCGAATGCGAGGGCCACAAATACTACAACTAAAAGCCGCCTTAAGAGATTCATGAATGTTTTTTGCCTTATTAATTTTTCAATAAAGGAACAAAAAAGCTCATTTCCGGCATAAATAAATTACAATATTTTAATTTAGACTTGTTCCAGATTAGAAAAATCAATTCTTTTTTCCAATCTTTGCATTGAATTATTTACAAGATGATCGTGAGGCTCAGTGCGATAAATGCACAAAAAAGCCACGCATCAGACAGAAAGCAGAGAGGATTATATGAGTTGTAATGGATGTTCGTTCAATAATTCAACAAATAGCATAGTACAAGGATACGACTGGCTAAGTGATTTGCCAGACACCACCGATAAATCAGATATTGTTGAAGTTAAGTTTAAGTCAACCCGCAAAGAATACTATAAAAATGTTGAAAATCTTCCGCTAAAACGTGGAGACCGCATAGTTGTTGCCTCCTCGCCGGGGCACGATGTTGGCGAAGTAACCCTGACCGGTTACCTGGCCGAAAAACAATTTAAGCTGCGGATTAAAAACCCGTCGCGGTATAACCTGAATGTGGTTTACCGCAAAGCTTCCGATGCCGATATTCAGAAACTGAATGAAGCACGCAGCCGCGAAAAAGCCACCATGATTCGGGCACGCCAGGCAGCAACCGAGCTGGGACTCGACATGAAAATTGGCGATGTTGAATTCAGAGGCGACAATAAAAAAGCGATTTTCTATTACCTGGCCGAAGGACGTGTAGATTTCAGAGAGCTGATAAAAGTTTATGCCCGCGAGTTTCGCATTAAAGTGGAAATGAAACAAATTGGTGCCCGCCAGGAAGCCGGTTTGATTGGTGGAATTGGCTCATGCGGACGCGAGTTGTGTTGCTCGAGCTGGCGAACCGATTTTTCAAGCATCTCGTCGGATGCGGCACTAAAACAAGGCTTGTCGCCATCGGCACAAAAAATGGCCGGTGCCTGCGGAAAACTAAAATGCTGTTTGCTATACGAACTTGATGCTTACATTGAGGCAGGAAACGAATTTCCGCGCGAACTACTCGACCTTGAACTGGCATCGGGAGTTGCTAAACCGTTTAAAACCGATTACCTGAAGAAAGAGATTTGGTACGGATTGGCAGGAAGCATGGGAACTACTTTTAACCTGTCGCTAAAACAGGTGCGCGATATTATCCAGAAAAACAAGCGGGGTATAAAACCCGAAGTCCAGACCTTCAGCGCTCAGCCAAAAGAGCAAAACAGTATGGAAGTTACGCTTGACGAAAGCCTGGATCGTTTCGACAACAAAAAGCCTGCGCGCAACAAAAACCGACGCAACAAAAAGACAGTCCGGAATATCGAAAATAAGAGCAATACTCCGCAAAACAAACAAAACGCTGCGGGCGGTAATGACGATAGCAAAAAACCCAACAAGCGTAGGAATAACAATCCTAACAGAAGGCGGAAACCAGAATTTAAAGCTAAAAAGGGTCCAGCAGTTTCGGGGAATAATAGTTCCAATTAAAAGGGATTTTTGACGAGCGCACACTAGATAGATGCGCATTGAAGTCCGCCTTCGAGAAAAAGCGTTAAGAAAATCAATGGATTGAACGCCTGCCTGCCGGTAGGCAGGTTAAAAAATCAAGTCTGGTTGACTCTCGTTAGCCTGAGGTACGAAAGGCTAAAAGGAGAGCCTGTCCCGATCGATAGCATCGGGAAGTTTCTTGATTTTAGTGAAAGGAATTTATTTTTAGCTTTTTATCGTCAGCGGTGGCTTTTTTGAATACTTTTTCAGCTACAGGAAAAAGTATTTCCCGTCTGGAAAGACAACGACAAACTACTTTCTACGGATAACGGTCATACCATCGCGCAGTGGCAGGATGACTTTTTCTACGCGATCGTCGTTTTTAACCAGCTTGTTGAATTCAAGAATACCAATAGTCTGCGTATCATCAAAACGGGGTTTATCCAGCACTTTACCGCTCCACAGTGTGTTGTCGGCAATAATATACGTTCCCGGCTGCATTTTATCGATCAGCAACTGATAGTACTGCACATACTCGCGTTTATCGGCGTCGATAAAAACCAGGTCGAACGATTGATCGAGCGAAGGGATCAGCTCTGTAGCAGCCCCGATTTTTTGTTCGATTAAATGCGCCACACCGGCTTTTTCGAAATATTTAGCAGCTAGTGTCTCCAGCTCATCATCAACCTCGATGGTAATCAGCTTGCCATCTTCAGGCAATCCTTTTGCCAGGCAAATCGCCGAATAACCGGTAAAAGTTCCCAGCTCAAGAATGGTTTTGGGGCGGATCATTTTCGCCAGCATCGTGAGTACCTGTCCCTGCAAATGCCCCGAAATCATGCGGGCACCCAACACTTTCAGGTTGGTTTCGCGATCCAGTTCGGCTAACACCGGATCTTCCTCATCGATATGATCCAAAATATATTGGTGCAATAACTTCTGCCTGTCCATTCCTTCTATTTATAAATCAACGTACTCATCTGGTTTTTGTCCAATACCATGTTGGCTACTTCCTGAATATCCTCGGCGCTAATCGCTTCAATTTTTTTGAAGATCACACGAAGCGGATCCACTTTATCAAACAGCATAAAACTTTTCCCGATGGTGAGCATCATATCTTCGCGACTTTCGGTTGAAATGGCAATCTGGCCAATCAACTGCTTTTTTGCACGACTTAACTGAACGGCTCCCATTTTTTTGTCGCGCAGCAAGTCAAACTCCTTATGCACCAGCGCCACCGCTTTATTCAGGTTCTCTTTATCGGTACCGAAATACACGTTAAACAAACCGGTATCGGAATACGCCGTGTAGGCCGATTCCACGTTGTAAGCCATTCCGCGACGTTCGCGCATAGCCAGATTTAAACGCGAGTTTAGCGCCTGGCCGCCCAGCACATTGTTCAGCAAAACCATGGCAATACGCTTTGGATTTTTAAAATCGAAAGCCACATTCCCCATTACGCAGTGCGCCTGAAAAGTATCTTTTATTACCGTTTTTGATTGTGGTTGGTAATTCACAAACTGCTCTCTCTTCAACTGCCGCAAACTTTGCTCCACCTCGCCAAAATACTTCTCCAGCATTTTTAGCAAAGTCGTAAAATCGATATTCCCCACCGAACTGATCACCATTTGATCGGTATGGTAGTTATTGGCAATAAAATTAAAAATCATATCGCGGTTAAAAGAACGCAGCTTTTCTTTTGTGCCTAAAATGTTGCGGGCAATGGGATGACCATCAAAAACCTGCTCCTCAAATTCATCGAAAATCAATTCCGAAGGCGTGTCGTAATACGAATTTATTTCTTCTACCACCACCTCTTTTTCGAGTTTCAGCTCTTTCTCGGGGTAGGTGCTGTTAAAAAGAATATCACTTAGCAATTCGGCTGTGCGATCGTAATGCTCACTTAAAAAAGTAGCATACAGCACGGTTTCTTCTTTTGTAGTATAGGCATTCAGCTCGCCACCAACACCCTCGATACGGCTAAGCACATGAAATGACTTACGCTTTTTTGTACCCTTAAAAACCGAGTGTTCGATAAAATGTGCCAGGCCATGTTCATCCTCCTTTTCGTCGCGCGATCCGGTATTTATTAAAACCCCCAGATGCCCCACCGGCGAATCGGTTTCCTGATGAATTATTCGAATGCCGTTATGTAATGTATGTATCAGATAATCAGTATCAACCATTGTCTTTTAAACTAATCGTGCAAAAGTATAAAAAGTATTGGATTGCAAGCTCATACCGTATACAAAACGCATGAAAGGTTTCTATGTAAAATCGAAAACTTCGATGATTGTGAAATTTCCGAAACTACTCAGATGGAATTTATATTCACCCCGCCTAACCTTCCGCCAAAGGGGTGGAACCGGCCTCCGTTGGTGTATTTTGGGGGTCAAGTAATTCTATTTCAAATAAAAACACATAAATAAAGCCCAATTCTATACAAATACGATTAATTCCGTTGGCTGAAAAAATTGATTTTTTTTTACTTTTTTTTGTGTTGAACTTTGTGATTTTAAAAAAATGTATACTTTTGCAACACCAAAATAAAGGGGGTGCTACTTAAAGCCCAACTTTAGAAAGGTGCCATAGCTCAGTTGGTAGAGCAACGGACTGAAAATCCGTGTGTCCCTGGTTCGATTCCAGGTGGCACCACAAAAGGGAAAAACGATGTTTTTCCCTTTTGTTTTTATATGCACTTTGTATTCCAGCGAACCTTATTTCAAAAACAAACCTTAGTAGAAATCCATATCCTAACGCGGGTAACCTTATTACCTTATAAAATCCGAAGGATTTGTATGTCTTTAGCCAAAAATTATAACAGGAGATACGACTCCCGCCGGAGTCGAATAAACCTCTAACCATATTAGCTATAAACATTTGATGCCGCCAGCATCCTTTTTAGAAGGGGATGCCGTCCTGTTATAAAGCTTTACCCTTTTGTCTGTCGACATTTTCCCTCATGAGGGAAAACAGCTGCAAAGTTGGGTCGGAGACTTTAATGTTACGCTCAGATTTTTTTATGGTTGCTTTCCTTTGCCCGCGGAATTTAATTTAATCCAACAGGCAGTAAAATCTGGAACACGCTTCCTTTGTTTTTTTCGCTGTCAACACGAATAGCTCCCCGGTGCATACCTATCAGTTCCTTACAAATTATCAGCCCCAGCCCGGTTCCGGTTTCGTTGTTCGTGCCGGGTGTACTGCTCGACCCCTCGATGCTAAAAAGTTTTTCACACATCTCGGAACTAATGCCCACACCGTTATCCACTATCTGAATGGATACATGTTCTGGCCGGCACTCGCTGATGATTTTTACCTCCTCGCCTTTTTCGCTGTATTTTATGGCGTTCGAAACCATGTTTACAATCACCGTTCTTATCATGTTAAGGTCGGCAACAATTTTTAATTCAGGCGGAACGGAAACCCTTAGTTTAATGTCTTTACTTTGAGCCTGAATAAAAAGCATATCGGTAGCTTCCTGCACCAAATGATCGAGACGAAACTCGGTAGGCCGGTATTCGATTCGTTTGGATTGAATACGCGACCATTCGAGTAGGTTCGATAAATAATCGTACGACTGCAACAGTCCTTTATTTATATAGTGCGAAAATTGTTTAATCATCCTGTTATCGCTCTTTTTTACTTCCTGCTCGAGTAAATCGCTAAAGCCAATCAACGAATTGAAAGGACTTTTCAGGTCGTGGGCAACTATTGAAAAGAACTTATCCTTTGTGGCATTCAGTATTTGCAGCTCTTCGTTTTGCCGCATTATTTGCTCCTGGTTTTTTACATTCCACATGTGCAGGCCAATAATATCGGCAATGGTATACAGCAAACCAATAAATGCGCGATCCCAGGTTCGTTTTTCATACACATCATCGAATCCGATAAACCCAACCCATTCGTTGCCCGAATAAATGGGAATTACCAGTATCGATAAAATGCCCTGGTTCATTAGAACCTCTTTTTCGAGTGGAGGGAAATCTTCGACCGGGCCTTTAATGATCTGTTTCTGTTTGAAATTTTCGACCCAGCGGGATATTATAGGTTCGCTAACCGGAATTTGCTGCAATTCAGGGTTATCGATTTCGGGCTTCACACCTTGTGCACAAGCCTCGTAGGTTTGACTTATAAATCCTCCGTCGTTTGAAAGTTCGAAAATATAAATGCGCGACACTTTCGACGCATTAAGCACAATACCCAATCCTCGTTTTATGCCGTTACTGCCATGGGTTAAAATCGCCTGCGAAAATTCGGCAATGGCATTTTCAAACCGCAACTTGGCTTTCAACAGATCTTCTGATAAATTAATCTTTTTAATAAAGAAAATAAGCGCCAAAATAAACACTAACAGCGAGCCGAGATACACTAAAAAATCGATAACTGTGTTTATGGTGAACACCGAATCACTCAAAAAGAATTCGGCAACATTAAAGGCAATATAAAGCCCCGCCATCGACAGCATTGAATAAAACCTCCAACCTCGTATTTCAACAAAAAGCAAAAAATACAGCGATACAGGCAGAATAATGGTAAACTGGAAGTAACCACCAAATTTCATCACAAAAGTACCGATGTAAATGCCCGATAAAAAAATGCCCAGCGTCACTATTTTGGCCAAATCGTGACGCTTTTTATAATTCAGAAACAGCGGCAGTAAAAACAAAAACAGATACAAAATACTAAAGTAAAATTCGCCCGGCGAATAAATAAAATTGATAACAGAAGCCGTTAGCAACACGCCAATCGAAAAAATGCTGATCATGTTTACCAGCGCAATGGCGCTCTTTTCAACAATTAAATACGTTTCGGCAGTGCCCAGATAGGCCATTGATTTGAGGAAGTTTTTAAGTTTGGTCATAGTGGTACAAGTTAGTTCTCATGTGCAATAAAGGTTTCTTGCAAAGAAATTTCCGGTGAGATCGAAAATTTAATGTTTTACCCAGGCACAAAAAATTAGTCTTTTTTTGAACTATAAACACACAAATGCACTTTTGGTTGAATGCACCTATGCCAACTTAAACTTTTGCTTGTTTATTAAAAAAAGCAGGTTCCGTTACCGCCATAAAGCCATTAGACAAAACTCCCTGTATGTCTGAATGTTTATCTATACTAATTGTTCAGAATTCACACTTCTATTAATGAATGAATCTGTCATTTCATTTCTTACGAATTGCGCACCAATTACACCCCGAAGCTTCGGGAGGCACTAGCGGTAAAAGTTGTATTTTTTTTAATGAGCAGGTTGTATATCAACAGGAATATCGCTCATTACCCGATGAATATGAAATAGTGATTGAATGATGGGATCGGCTTCAACCACCAACATTCCCATATTCTCTACTATATCGCTGACATTTTCCGGATAAATGGCTGCAGTGGCTAAAAGCCGGGCTTGTACCCTTGCCGGTGATGATCCGGTGATTCGATTAAATTCCTTTTCGATACACCGAAAAAATTTTGTCCGTGTTGGATTTAGCAGCGTAGCAAATTTATTATCCGAGGCGAAGGTTACTCTTATATTCTCGAAGGCTAAATTTTTATAGTGGCTATCATCCACCGAAATGATAATATCTAAATTAAATTCATCGTCTTTTTCGATCCGGCTACCATCCTCTTTCCAGGCTTTATAGCCTATTTTCAATTTACTGTTCAGCTCCTTGTTTATATTATCAATCAGAGCCTGGGTATGGTTTGCATGAGCCATCGGTTTTAGATTTCCCGGAATCGGAATACGGACTCTTTTTTCACTTGTTTTACTAATACTTGTTGGATTCATGGCTATTGATTTAATGTTATAACTTTTAGAATAAATAATCATCGCACAATGCAGTAGGCGGTATTATATACGCATTAGGAAGTGTTCTGTTACAAGGTGGCAGGCAGCGGACAACTGTTACTCGTGCCGGAATTAATCATGATACTGTCCGCTACTTGCATCTTGAAGCTTTTTTCAGTTCTCTTGCGGTGCAAGCAACGAACAAGCCAGAACAACTTTTTGGTTGCACCGCTTTATTCACGGTATTCACAACCCCGCCTTAAAAGGCGGGGCTACTGATAATTCATCCCTCCGGGATTAAAACTCATACCACTTATTTATGGATAAAAACAGACCCACCAGAGACGATAAACCGGTAAAAAGAAATAAAAAGACAGAGCTGAACTTGAGACAAACTATTATGCGAATACAAAACGTACTTTTAAAAATGTTTCCCGATAATTTTTAACAGATCAGCTTTACGAATGGGTTTGCCCACGTAATCGTTAAAATCACTTCCATTTGCTGCTGCCTTCTGCGTTTCGGGGGCAAAAGCTGATAAGGCAAATATTTTTACCTCCTTATCCGATTCCCTGATATTTTTCACGGCCTCGTAGCCATCCATCTCAGGCATTTTTAAATCCATTAATATTAAATCGATATCAGAATGCTCTTTATGCAGTTTTATGGCTTCTATTCCCGTTGAAGCGATTAGCAGTTCTTCGACAATATCATTCAACATGTACGAAAACAACTTCTGATTAATCTGATCATCTTCAGCCAGTAGAATTCTTAGTTTTTTAACGACAGGTGCACTGCCCGGGTTATTTGTTTCCATAGGGTTATCAACTTTGGGTCTTCTTACTCAAACCTCAGCAAAGATACTGCTGTGTATGGCAAATAGTCCACATTAAAATCGTCCTTAATTTTTCTTTTTTTTGTATAACACATTAAATATATAATTTTCATTTCGATTCCGGAAATAACCTTGTTGCTCATTTTGTTTATTTTTGACAACACATTAAAAAAAATCAGAATCATGAAGATCGTTGTTTTGGATGGCTATGCACTAAATCCCGGAGACCTCAACTGGGATGATCTGGAAGCATTGGGAGAATTAACTGTTTACGACCGCACAACTCCGGAGCAAACGCTGGAACGGGCTGCAAATGCTGAGATCGTTTACACCAATAAAGTCATTCTTAACCGCGAAATTATTGAACAGTTGCCTCAGTTAAAATTCATTGGCGTTCTGGCAACGGGTTATAATGTTGTTGATATTGATGCTGCCCGCGAGGCAGGAATTAAGGTATGTAATATTCCGGCATATAGCACACCATCGGTAGCACAGTTGGTTTTTGCCCACATTTTGCATTTTACCAATAACGTGGGCTTGCATGCCAAATCGGTAAGCCATGGCGACTGGGCCAACAGCACAGACTTTGCCTACTGGCTGTCGCCACAAACCGAGTTGGCCGGAAAAACACTGGGGATTATTGGTTTTGGACAGATAGGACAAGCCGTTGCCCAAATAGCACTGGCTTTTGGCATGAAGGTTATCTTTAACAACCGCAGCAAAAAATCCACAACACTTGATGCCCACCAGGTAGATCTGGACACTTTACTGGAGACCAGCGATTTTATCAGCATTAACTGTCCGCTCACCAACGAGAACCAGGGTTTCATCAACAAGACAACCATCAGCAAAATGAAACCAACGGCTTTTCTGATAAACACCGGCCGTGGACCATTGATAAATGAACAGGATCTGGCTGATGCGCTAAACAACAACGAGATAGCCGGCGCCGGCCTCGATGTATTGTCGGTGGAACCGGCACTGCCCGAAAATCCACTGCCGAAAGCAAAAAACTGCTATATAACGCCACACATTGCCTGGGCAACTCTTGAAGCCCGCCAACGGTTAATGCACATTGCTACGGATAATTTAAAGGCATTTCTTGATGGCAATCCGATTAATGTGGTTGGCTAACATGTTTTAATAGTTAAGAATATATAAAGGTCGGCAAAGCCTCGCAACCTTTTAAATCCCTCGCGCGTTTTATCAATACACGAAAGGGTAAATTGTGTTGCTAAAAATACTACATATTGTATTGCTGGCATCGGTTAAGTATATTGTTACTCTTCCCTATGCCATGATTATCGGTCTCGATTACAAGTACGCACTATTGGCTGTACTTACCGGAGGAATAGGCGGATTTCTGTTTTTCTACTACATCAGCAAACCCTTAAACCGCGGAATACTACTTATGTGGCCATGCCTGTGCAAAGCTATTCCGAATTCGCTAAAAGGACGTTATCATACCTGGTGTATGAACAGAACAAAGAAAAAGAAGAAACGCATTTTTACCCGCCGAAATCGTTTCATCTCCCGTATGAAATCGAACTATGGATTTTGGGGAGTCATAATTGCTACGCCTGTCCTTTTAACCATTCCTATCGGCGCTTTTCTGGCCAACAAATATTACGCCCAACGACGGCATACCGTTTTGTATATGATTTTATCGATAATAGGATGGGCGGGCGTTTTGTCAGGATTAGTGCATCTTTTCCCTGGCGTATTTCTTTAAACGATCGCGGTTTTCGTTCATTTGAATCAATACCTTATCGGCTTCGGCCAAATCAAGCTCATCCAATTCGTCAATCGTCACCCATTTTACAGCGTTATGATCGTTCAGTTTTACTTCACCTGAAGCCAATGAACAAACAAAAGGAATCAAACGAATGGCTTTAATTTTATAATCGTATTCAACCGGAATTAGTGCTTCCTCAACTTCCACTGTCAGATTTAATTCTTCCTCAATTTCGCGAACAATACACTCTTTTTCTGTTTCACCCGATTTTACTTTCCCTCCGGGGAATTCCCACTGTAAAGGATGATCGGAGCTTTTGTTGTTTTGAGCAACGAGAATCTTTCCCTTATCAATAATTATGGCGCAGGTAACTTGAATCATTCGGTAAAAATAGAAACTTGCAGATTATTTTCTATCTTTTCTGCTCGATATGAAATCAACCACCGATGACTGAACAAGAACTTTTCGAACATCTCGACGCATGGGAAAACATTGAAATTGTTGCCGCATCAATGCTTAACGATCCGGCACAGTTTAATACACTCATTCAGCTTGCGTTAAACGACACCCGGCAAAAAAGCTGGCGTGCAGCTTATCTGGTCGATAAAATTCATGACAAAAAACCGGAGCTCTTGCAGCCTTATCTTCCGGCGCTGATCGGACAACTGAGCGCTGAAAAGAATGCCAGCAAACGCCGTCACTGGTTAAAGCTTATCAGCATGAATGCCCTGCCGGAAGAACACACCGGATTTCTTTTTGATTATTGCATTGATATATTTACCTCGGGCAGCGAGGCCGTGGCGGTTCGGGTGCATGCCATGCAAATTCTATACAACATTTCGGAACTGGAACCCGACCTAAAACCGGAGGTACTGCAAATCATCGAGCAGGAAATGGAATTCCATCCTACTGCCGGCATCCGGTCGCGGGGCAAAAAACTGGCCACTAAATTATTCCGGCAAATTCAACAAAACAGCGTTTAAGAACCGGCTTTATTCTGAAACTTAACAATCAATTCCTGCAATTTAGCATCCAGCTCAGTATTCAACTCATCTTGTTTGTAGTTTCGTGTAAGAATTATCAGGTTTTGCAAATGTGAGATCTGACGATTTTGTTCGCTTTGTACTGCTGCCGTAAAGTTGTCGGGCAACGAGGCAAAATAATCAAGTAAAGCAAAACAGTTATCCGCCATTATGCGCACTTTTTCATTTCCTTTTTCTGTGGCTCCGGCACCGTAATACTGCGCTGCCATTTGGAATGAACTATAGTCGAGCGGAATTTTCTCATTCGGGAAAAGCTCAAACATTTTATCGGCTACCTCAATGGCTTTTTCCTTTTCTCCCTCGGCGAGTAAAGCTTGCGACAAACGCGTAAACATATATTGCGCCTGCATAATGTTTATTTGTTTGCGGTTGTATTCGTCCATGTGAATATCCGGGTCGTTTACATTTCCCCAAACAAATTTATTCATCACATTATCGTAAAGAATATCCGTATCGATTCGTCCGGCAGTAACACCTTGTTTTGGTGTACGGATCGGCACAAACCTGTAGGCAAGCCCTTCAAACTGCAACCAGTCGAGAAAATGAATATTTCCTGTGAATACCAAACTGTGATCGATATATATCGGGCGTTCCCAGTTGTTGGCAGCAATCATATTCAGCACGGCCATTTCGCTTTTCGAGATCAGGTTATCCGAAATCTTAAAGCTTACTCTGTCGGCAATAAGTCCGGCATCTTTTTGTTTTACAGTTCCCGAATCCAGAACCTTTTGCTTATCAACCGTAATATGGAAATCGCGCGACGGCAGGTAATCGTATAGCTCTCCACTGGTAACCTTAACTTTGGTACGCACATCGTCGCTACCCAAAAACTCCATAGCTTCGCTCAGCTCCACCGATCCTTTTATCCGATCCTGGAAAAGCACCGCATCCATACGGCCCATGTAGTATTTATCCTTTGTGAAAGAGAATGGCACCGGATCAGCGTCGTTGGTTTTAAACTGCTGCTGACTGATGTACCAGTCCATTCCCAGGTAACTGGTATTTATAATTTTAATATCGGGGCGCACACCTTCCACTTCCTGTACATACCATAGCGGAAAAGTATCGTTATCGCCATAAGTAAACAGAATTGCATTTGGCGCACACGATTCCAGATAGTCGATGGCATAATCGCGTGTCATGTATTTGCCCGAGCGGTCGTGGTCGTCCCAGTTTTGAGAAGCCAGCACACCCGGCACGGCCACCACCGAAATTACAGTGGCCAGCACTGCTCCCGGCGCTCCTTTTAGTACTTTCTTGATTCCGGTATAAACGGCCAGCACACCCAAACCAATCCAAATGGCAAAGGCATAAAACGAGCCTGCATAAGCATAATCGCGTTCGCGTGGCTGATACGGATACTGATTGAGGTAAACCACAATGGCAAGACCGGTAAGGATAAACAGCAGCATGGTTACGGCAAATGTTTCTTTGCCTTTTTTGCCCTGGTTATATTGAAAGAACAAACCCAGAAGCCCCAGCAGCAGTGGCAAAAAGTAGTACACGTTTCTGCTCGGATCATTTTTCATCCACTCGGGCATGTTATCGCGTGGCCCTGTTTTGGCCTCATCGATAAACGAAATTCCGCTTACCCAATTTCCATATTGGAAACCTCCATGCCCTTGTACATCGTTTTGCCGGCCCACAAAGTTCCACATAAAGTAGCGCATGTACATATGTCCAACCTGGTAACTTAAAAAGAAGCGCAGGTTTTCGCCAAAAGTTGGCTTTTGCAAGGTTTTTACTTCGCCACGATCGCGCACCCGCACCGGGGTTCCTTTTACTTTCCCCCAGTCTTTATAAGCCTGAATATGGTTGGCCTTATCGCTGTACATCCGCGGGAAAATGGTTTCCATTTTTGGCTCGTACACCGAACCTCCCGGCATCGTTCCGGTAATTTTATATTTCCCGTCTACTCTATTGTATTGTTCTTTTGGATCTTTCGATGCAATTCGCGGGGCATTGTAATAAGGTCCTTTTGCCAATGGTCGGTCGCCGTACTGTTCGCGGTTCAGGTATCGAACCAAAGCAAAAGCATTATCAGGGCTACTCTGATTCATTGGCGGATTAGCCGACGCACGAATAACGATGAGTGCAAACGATGAATACCCGATCAGAATTACAACAAACATTGTAAGTGCAGTATTCAACACTACCTTATTTCTTTTTCGGGTGTATGTGATTCCCCACACCGATCCGGCTACCAACAGGGCACCCATAAACAATATTCCAGAGTTAAACGGCAATCCGAATGCATTAACAAAAATACGGTCGAAGATAAAAGCAACGTGCGGTACTCCCGGAATAATTCCATACTGAATACCCAGCAAAATACCCATCGAGGCTGCCAGTGCATAAAACACACCTTTCCACGAGAACTCGTATTTTTTGAAATAATAAACCATCCCGATGGCCGGAATAGCCAGCAGGTTCAGCAAGTGAACGCCAATTGACAAGCCCATTAAATAGGCAATAAGCACCAACCAGCGGTTGGCATATTTTTCGTGCGCCACATTTTCCCATTTCAAAATGGCCCAAAATACCATGGCCGTAAACAACGATGAAAGTGCATAAACCTCGCCTTCCACTGCCGAAAACCAAAACGAATCGGTAAAAGTAAAAGCCAGTGCTCCAACCAAACCACTTCCCCACACGGCAATTTGTTCGGCGGTGTTTAATTTATCCTCCGAAAAAAGTTTCCGGGCAAGATGTACGATCGTCCAGTATAAAAACATAATGGTTGCGGCACTTGCAATGGCTGATAACGAATTAACCATAACAGCGGCCTTGGTGGCATCGGGAGCAAACAGTGTAAATATGCGTCCCAAAATCATAAAGGTAGGCGCGCCCGGCGGGTGCCCCACTTCAAGTTTAAAAGCACTTGTTATAAACTCTCCACAATCCCACCAGCTAACTGTGGGTTCAAGAGTAGCAAAATAAGTTATACAAGCGACGATAAAAACAAGCCAACCAAGAATGTTATTGATTAATTTTGTGTGTTGCATGATTTGCATTTTATTTTTGAACAAAGGCAAATATAAGCTTTTAAACAACAAAGTTTGGAACATAATTATCAAAAAGAATTTCACCTTTTTTTCGAAAGAGGGATTTTTTTTTTGCCCAGATATTGCAGAATAAAATTTTTTTATACTTTTGCACCGTCTTTAACGAAAAGACACAACAAGGACTGACCCGTGGTGTAATTGGCAACACGTCTGATTTTGGTTCAGAAGAGTCCAGGTTCGAGCCCTGGCGGGTCAACCACGAAAGCCTGCAGTTTTACTGCGGGCTTTTTTTATGGCATTACCATTCTTCAATTCAGT
Source organism: uncultured Draconibacterium sp. (assembly GCF_963674925.1). NCBI lineage: Bacteria > Pseudomonadati > Bacteroidota > Bacteroidia > Marinilabiliales > Prolixibacteraceae > Draconibacterium > uncultured Draconibacterium sp. The sequence continues at coordinate 1,754,745 of NZ_OY771647.1, read as the reverse complement.
AACAATAAGTATGTTTTTTGGATCACATGAATTTTATGCGATTTACATTAATACTATACAAAACAGAACTATTGCCTAACTATTTGTCTGTCATACAATACAAAGCACAACAGCTTTTCACAACTAATTTACAAAGCGACAATCAACAACAAGAAAAATCACCTATCATTCAATCTTGTGCCAACTGTTTTAACCTGTTTTTTGCAAGCGATATTGCCTGATCTAAGTATTCTTTCTGAGCGATTGAATTACTTTTCTCTAAATATGGCAGTGCCTTTTGATAATCCTTTTTTGCCTTTTGTATTTCTTCGGTGTAATTATGAAAATCAACTCGGGTTGGTGTTTCTATACTTTTATATTTTTTGTTAGCATTATCAAAAACAGCCGAAGCTTTATTGTAATAAACCACTCCCAATTGGTAGTTTGCCTTTTCATTATCCGGGTGATCATTCAAAATCCCCTCCAATACTTCAATTCCCGATTCTTCATGATCTGTATTTAATAGTGCAACACCTTTAAAATAACGCGCATTAACATTATTAGGATTAAAGCCTAACATCTCGTCTGCAGTTCTCAGAGTTTCAGCGTATCTTTTGTTGTTATAATAAAAATACATGAGTTTCGAGGTATATTTTTGGGTAATTTCAGGATTACTTTTTAAACGAAGTAAAACCGTTTCTATGGTTTCCAAATCCTTGTGTTTCTTTGCAAGATCCAATTGTTGATCTATCATCTGCCGGTCTGTAGCTCCATGCTCAATCGCAATATTATTGTATTTTATTACCGCCTTTTCATCCTTAAGTTCGTCGGCACACATACTGCAAATAGATGCAGCCCATATAACTTTTGCAGAATCAGTACTGCCCTGTTCGAAAGCTTTTTCATAAATTAGCAGTGCGCTTTCCAATTTGCCATTGTTAATTTCTGCCTCAGCAGAATCACACAAATGAGTAAAAGAATTCTGTCCAATGCCAGCTATAACAATTAGGTTAAAAAGTGCCAGAAGCACAACAATTCTGATTAAACTTTTAGTCATTTTTTTATGTAAAATTTTAGTTCGAGCCAATTAAATTCAAATATACTTAAACATACATCAATACTATTTGGAACAGAGAATCTTCCAAAAAAATTGTATCGACAAATTTAATTTATATCCCATAATTCAATAAAAAATCATACAAAAAAAGCCGGTCAGATTAATGGCCACCTATAAAAACAAAAAGCTCCGACCAATGGCCGGAGCTTTTCAATATCGGAATAAAGCTTCTACTCTTTGTATTCGTCCCAACTCACTACTTTAATGTCCTCGAGGCTGTATTTGCAAATTCCGTAAAGGAATGCACTTGCAACACGGGCATTGGTAATTAGCGGAATGTTATAATCGATTGCACTACGGCGAATCGTATAACCATTTTTCAACTCGCGGTTGGTATGGTTTTTCGGAATATTAACCACCAGGTCGATCTTTTTATTCTTGATCATCTCAATGGTATTTGGCGACTGATCTTCCTCGTCGGGCCAGTGTACCAATGTATTTTCAATACCGTTATCGCGGAAGAACTTGTGCGTTCCTTCAGTAGCGAAAATATTGTAGCCTTTTTCAACCAGCATTCTTGTACTGTTCAGCAACTCCAGTTTGCCTCTCGATGGTCCTGACGAAATCAAGATGTTCTTTTTCGGGAAATTGTACCCTACCGACAACATCGCTTTTAGAATCGCCTCGTAGTAGGTATCGCCGATACATCCAACCTCTCCGGTCGACGACATATCTACACCTAAAACAGGGTCGGCTTTCAGCAATCGTGCAAACGAGAACTGCGGTGCTTTAACCCCCACATAATCGAGTTCGAACAACGATTTATCCGGTTTTGGCACATCAATTCCCAACATTACTTTCGTGGCAATTTCAATCAGGTTCAATTTCATTACCTTCGAAACAAACGGGAAGCTTCGCGATGCACGCAGGTTACACTCGATAACTTTTATGTCGTTATCTTTTGCCAGGAACTGCATGTTGAAAGGTCCGGTAATTTCCAGTCCTTTTGCAATCTGACGAGCGATTTTCTTCACCCTGCGAATAGTCTCAACATATAGTTTTTGCGGCGGGAAAACAATAGTAGCATCACCCGAGTGAACTCCGGCAAACTCTACGTGCTCCGAAATGGCATAAGCAACCATCTCGCCTTTATTGGCTACTGCATCAATCTCAATTTCTTTGGCCTGCTCGATAAACTCGGTAACAACCACCGGATGTTCTTTCGATACATTGGCAGCCATTTCAAGGAAATGCTCCAGCTGATCCGGATTGGACACCACATTCATGGCTGCACCTGAAAGTACGTATGATGGGCGAATCAACACCGGATAACCCACCTCATCCACAAACTTGTGAATTTCCTCGATTGTTGATAAGCGTGCCCAGCGTGGTTGATCAACACCCAGCTCATCAAGTAATGATGAGAATTTCTCGCGGTCCTCGGCATTGTCGATCTTTTTGGCCGATGTACCAAGGATCGGTACATTTTGGCTGTCGAGTTTCATGGCCAGGTTATTCGGAATTTGTCCTCCCATTGAAAGCACAACTCCGTGCGGATTCTCCAGGTCGTAAACATCCATTACTCGCTCAAAAGTCAGCTCATCAAAATATAGTCTGTCGCAGGTATCGTAATCCGTACTCACCGTCTCCGGATTGTAGTTGATCATTACTGAACGATATCCCTCTTTTTTAATCGTGTTGATGGTATTTACACTACACCAGTCGAACTCCACCGAACTTCCAATTCGGTAAGCACCCGATCCGAGCACCATAACCGATTTATGATCGCCTAAATAAGTAACGTCATTTTCGGTACCGTTATGCGTCAGGTACAGGTAGTTGGTTTGCGCAGGATACTCACCTGCCAGTGTATCAATTTGTTTTACTACCGGTACAATTCCGTTGGCTTTTCGGAAAGCCCTTACTTTCAGAATATCTTCATTCATATTGACATTCTTACTTCTCAGTACCAGACGTGCTATCTGGAAATCGGAATAACCGGCCTGTTTTGAAGCTTTTAACAGTGGAATTGGCAATTTCTCCAATTCGTTAAACTTCTTCAGCTCCAGTTTTATTTTGTAAATATTATTCAGTTTCTGCAGGAACCAGCGATCGATTTTTGTTTTCTCATGAATCTGATCGATTGAATATCCGTTGTTGAACGCTTCGGCAATGGCAAATATTCGGCGGTCAGTTGGATTTGCCAACTCCTCCTCGATTCCCTCAATGGTAATCTCCTCTCTGTTGCCCACAAAACCGTGCATTCCCAAACCAACCATTCTGATACCTTTCTGAATGGCTTCTTCAAAAGTTCGTCCGATGGCCATAATCTCGCCAACCGATTTCATCGAGCTTCCGATATTTTTCGAAACGCCAACAAATTTGCTCAAATCCCAGCGCGGAATTTTTACCACACAGTAGTCGAGTGCAGGCTCGAAACAAGCAGTTGTTACTTTGGTAACCGAGTTTTTAAGTTGGTGTAAACCGTAACCCAAACCTAATTTTGCAGCAACAAAGGCCAGCGGATATCCGGTAGCTTTCGATGCCAGTGCCGATGATCGTGATAATCGGGCGTTCACCTCAATTACACGATAATCTTCTGAGTAAGGATCGAGAGCGAACTGTACGTTACATTCTCCGATTACTCCAACACGACGAATGATCTTAATTGATATCTCGCGCAGTTTGTGATATTCTGAGTTCGACATTGTTTGCGATGGAGCTACAACGATACTTTCGCCGGTATGAATTCCCAGCGGGTCGAAGTTCTCCATGTTACAAACCGTAATACAGTTGTCGTATTTATCACGAACTACTTCGTACTCTACTTCTTTCCATCCTTTAATCGATTCTTCAACAAGGATTTGTGGCGAATACGCAAATGCACTTCCGGCCAGTTTCTCCAGCTCCTCTTCGTTTTCGCAGAAACCGGATCCTAAACCTCCGAGCGTGTATGCTGCGCGGATGATTATTGGGAAACCAACCTCTTTAGCCGCAGCTTTTGCTTCGGCCATATTTGCAGCGGCAATACTTTTTGGTGTTTTCACACCAATTTCGGCCAGCATATTGGCAAAAATATCGCGGTCTTCTGTATCAATAATCGACTGAACCGGCGTACCAACTACTTCAACATTGTATTTTTCGAGAACTCCCGATTCGTAAAGTGCAACCCCGCAGTTCAGCGCAGTTTGCCCTCCGAACGCCAGAAGTATTCCCTGTGGTTTTTCTTTTTTGATTACCTCTTCAACAAAATGAGGTGTAACAGGCAAAAAGTAAATTTTGTCTGCAATGTCTTCAGATGTCTGAATGGTTGCAATATTCGGATTGATAAGAACCGTTTCAACACCTTCTTCTTTCAACGCTTTTAGCGCCTGCGAACCGGAATAATCGAACTCACCGGCTTCTCCAATTTTTAGTGCTCCCGAACCAAGAACAATTGCTTTTTTAATATGTGTTTCTATCATGATATTTTTTTGAATTTCGAATAATGATTAACGAATTAAGATTTTAGATTTACCATTTCATTGTTACTTTTTATTATTCTTTTTGGCCGTTTCAATACTTTTCACGAAGATCGATATCAGTTCGTTATTCTCAACATAACAATCTTCAAGCATATTCAGATTTTTAACAAGACCTGATTGTTTTATAATTTTGATAGCAACAAAAGTTTCTCTTAATTCTTTTAAACAAACACTCATTTTATGGATAAAGTCGTTTTTACTTTCAGCACCTTGTGCTTCTCCATAATTAAGTGCAGGTGAAGTACCTGATCTAACGATTTGACCTTTCATATGATTGCCGATTGGAGTATTTGGAAGCAATTCTGCAAGCCTGATAATATTGGCTGCGAATCGAATTAATCTATCTTCCAAATCAAACTTATTCATATCTGCAATCATAAATCGTTAATCGTAATTCTGCGGTTCAATCCTATTTCTTGCTCTCTACGATATTTTTAATGAATTCATCAAATAAAAACTCCGTATCCACCGGACCACTTGATGCTTCCGGGTGAAACTGAGTTGAGAAAAAGGGCTTTGTTTTATGCCTGATTCCTTCGTTGGTTCCATCATTTACATTGGTAAACAATGGTTCCCAGTCTTCAGATAATGTTTCTGTTGCTACCGCAAATCCATGGTTTTGCGAAGTGATGTAACATTTGTTTGTTCCTTCTAACAACACCGGTTGGTTGTGACTACGGTGCCCAAATTTCAATTTATAGGTTTCGGCACCGGCGGCGCGTGCCAGTAGTTGGTTCCCCAGGCAAATTCCCATAATTGGCTTTTCAACCCCAATTACATTTTTAATGTATTCAACGGTTGCATCGCAATTTGCCGGATCGCCCGGTCCGTTAGAAATAAACAACCCATCAAAGTCTTCTTTTGTATAATCGTAATCCCATGGTACACGAATAACAGTTGCTCCGCGCTTAAGTAAACAACGAATAATATTGTTTTTTACGCCGCAGTCAACCAGTACCACTTTGTGTTCTCCATCTCCGTAAACCTCGCGCTCCTTGCAACTCGCAACGGCTACCAGGTTTTCTTTGTTCGGATCGTAAAAGTCAATTTCATCTTCAAATTCGATCTTACCCAACATAGAACCTTTCTCACGTAAAATTTTCGTTAAGGCTCTCGTGTCGATGTCGAATAAACCCGGCACTTCGTATTCTTTTAGCCAATCACTCAAACTTTTTTCAGCATTCCAGTGGCTAAATTCAAACGAGTAATCAGAGATTATCAGACCGGAAATGTGCAATTTGTGCGATTCATAATATTTGTGTATTCCGTTCTCTTTCCTGTTAAAAGGAACGCCATAATTCCCAATCATTGGGTAGGTCGACACCAGGATTTGCCCAGTGTATGATGGATCAGTCAAACTTTCCGGATACCCCGTCATTGCTGTATAAAAAACGACCTCTCCGGCCACCGACTTTTCGCTTCCGAAGGATTTTCCCATAAAAACCGTCCCGTCTTCAAGCGTTAATTTTGCCTGTTTTACTTTGTACATATTCCGATTTAATAATTAAAAAAAATGCGCTTGCCCTAAAATAGTTCAAACGCATTTCAGTTATTCTTTATACTTATTTTCAAATACACTTTATCAGCCATAATGTTAAGAACATGATATTAAAATCATTTTCCGATGCAAAAATAGAAAATATTCTGAAATTCTTACCTGTTCTTTTATGAAAATGTATATTTTTGCATTACAAATGAATATTTATTCAATGAAGAATAAAGTACAAAGACAACGAGAAATCCGAAAAATAATCCAAAGAGGCAGTGTACACAGCCAGGACGAATTATTGGTTGAACTAAAACGCCGCGGATTCGAACTGACACAAGCTACATTATCGCGCGATTTAAAAGTGCTGCAGGTAGCAAAAGTGCCACATCCGGCTAAAGGATACCTTTATACGATTCCTGAAAACGGACAAGCTGAACGACAAAATTCAGAACATATTAACCGTATAAATTACCTGGCCGACGGCTTTAAAGACATACAGTTTTCGGGAAACCTGGCCGTTTTACGAACGCTGCCCGGATACGCCAGCAGCATTGCAGCTGTAATCGATTCGGCTAGTTCGTGGGAAATTTTAGGAACCGTTGCCGGAGACGATACTATATTAATAATACAAAGGGAAGGAATATCGAAAAATGATTTGACTGAGGCATTAATTAAAATTCTGCCAAAGCTTAACGACAAATTGTAGATCGAAGGATGAAGAGTTTAGAAAATATTAAAGTTTTAATTGCCGACGAAAATCACCTGAAATTTATCGACGACATAAACGACGCTATCGACAGTGCATCGAAACAACGCGGCACCGGTATTGCACGTCGTACATTTGAATACCTCTCTTCGAAAATGAAAGAGGGAAAAGCAATTATTGCTCTTGAAGGAGACACCTTTGCCGGTTTTTGCTACATAGAAACCTGGCAGGAAAAAGGCTTTGTGGCTAACTCGGGTTTAATTGTTGGTGAAGAATACCGTGGAATAGGCCTTGCAAAAGCGATTAAGAAAAAGGCCTTCGAACTTTCGCGCAAGAAATATCCGAACTCGAAAATATTTGGTTTAACTACCGGTTTGGCGGTAATGAAAATCAACCACGAACTGGGTTACCGTCCGGTTACATTTTCGGAGTTAACCTTAGACGACCAGTTTTGGAAAGGTTGCCAGGGATGTGTTAACCACGATATTCTAGAGCGTACCGGGCGAACAAAATGCCTGTGCACCGGAATGTTGTACGACCCGGCATGGGAAAAACCAACCTACGCCAACGGAAACGGGATTCGGAAACGCAGCCTGCTCGATCTTCTGCCAAAACGATTTGTAGGCGTTGCAAAAAAGAAAAATAAAATAACAGATAAAAATAAGTAGAGTGGCGGCTCGCTATTCGACAGACAGCTACAGACTTAAGTTGAATAACAAACGCCGTCACTCTTTTAAAGATATTGAGACATGAGTAAAAAATTGGTACTGGCATTTAGCGGAGGTTTAGACACATCGTTTTGTGTAAAATACCTGAAAGAAGAAAAAGGTTATGATGTTTATACAGCAATTGCCAACACAGGCGGATTCTCCGACGAGGAGTTAAAAGCCATTGAAGAACGTGCACTGGCCCTGGGCGCAGTTGAGCACATAACACTCGACGTAACTAACGAGTATTACGAAAAATGTATTCGTTACATGGTTTTTGGTAATGTACTACGTAATAACACCTACCCAATTTCGGTAAGCTCCGAAAGAGCATTCCAGGCCATCGCCATTATTGAGTATGCCAAAGAAATAGGTGCCCAATACATCGCTCATGGTAGTACCGGTGCCGGAAACGACCAGATTCGTTTCGACCTTACTTTCCAGGTTTTGGCTCCTGAAATTGAAATCATTACGCCAACCCGCGATATGTTACTCACGCGTCAGTACGAAATTGATTACCTGAAGAAATACGGTTTCGAGGCCGATTTCACAAAAATGGAATACTCCATTAACCAGGGACTTTGGGGAACCAGCGTTGGCGGAAAAGAGACATTGACCACCGATAAAAATCTGCCGGAAGAGGCTTATCCAAGTCAACTGGAAGCCACCGAAACAAAAACCATTGAATTGGGTTTTGAAAAAGGTGAACTGGTTTCGCTTGACGGTGAATTTTATGAAAACGGCCCTGATGTGATCCGTGCGCTGGAAGAAGTTGCATCGAAATATGCTATTGGCCGCGACACGCACGTTGGCGACACCATTATTGGTATCAAAGGCCGCGTTGGGTTTGAGGCAGCTGCTCCGCTAATTACCATTAAAGCGCACCACCTGCTGGAAAAACATACGCTTACCAAATGGCAGTCGTACTGGAAAGAACAGTTGGGCAACTGGTACGGCATGTTCCTGCACGAAGCCATGTACCAGGAGCCGGTTATGCGTAACATCGAAGATTTCCTCGAATCGACTCAGGAAAACGTAACCGGCAAAGTGATCGTAAAACTGAAACCTTACCACTTCGAGTTAGTTGGTATTGAATCGGAACACGATTTAATGAATTCAGGATTTGGCCAGTACGGCGAAACCGTTGAAGCATGGACAGCTGACGATGTAAAAGGATTTACCAAAATCTTATCGAATTCGTTGAAAATATATAATAAGGTAAACGGAAGTTTATAAGAATGTTGAATGATGATTAACGAATACTGATTTTAGAAGGAAAAATAAGAAATCAAAAATCGTTAATCTACAATCGTTAATCAAATGATTAAAGTTGGAATTATAGGAGGAGCCGGATATACCGCCGGAGAGCTGTTGAGAATTTTATTAAATCATCCGCAAGCAGAAATTGGTTTTGTGCAAAGCACCAGTAATGCGGGCAACCTGATTTCGGATGTACACATTGATTTGCTGGGCGAAACCGAAATCAAATTCACCGACCAAATGCCTTTTGACGAAGTGGATGTTATTTTTCTTTGTATGGGTCACGGCAAGTCGATCGAATTCATGGAGAAAAATACTTTCCCACAATATTTGAAAATTATCGACTTAAGCCACGACTACAGACTTAAAAGAGAAGGCAACGACTTTGTTTACGGTTTACCTGAATTAAACCGCGAAGAAATTGAATCGTCAGAACGAATTGCCAACCCGGGCTGTTTTGCTACCGGAATTCAACTGGCGCTACTGCCACTTGCTGCTAACGATTTGTTGCAGGATGAAATCCATGTTCAGGCAATAACCGGATCAACCGGTGCGGGGCAAAAACCAACGGCAACGTCGCACTTTAGCTGGCGTAGCAGCAATGTTTCGGCTTATAAAATTTTCGAGCACCAGCACGAAGGTGAGATCATTCAAAGTCTTATGCAATTACAGCCGGGATTTGAAAAGGATTTCAACTTTGTACCGATTCGCGGAAACCACACACGCGGTATTTTTGTTGCCTGTTATACAAAATTTGATGGCTCGCTTGAAGAAGCCAACGAAATATACAAGGATTACTACGCCGATCACCCCTTCGTTTTTGTTACCGACAAAAACCCGGGAGTAAAACAGGTTGTAAATACGAACAAAGGCGTAATTTATTTGGAAAAACACGGTAACAAACTGGTAATAATCAGCTTAACCGATAATTTAATAAAAGGCGCATCCGGACAGGCAGTTCAGAATATGAACCTGATGTTTGGCCTGGATGAGAAAACCGGACTAAGTTTAAAACCGGTAGCATTTTAAAACTGAACGCAGATAACACAGATTTTGCAGATTCTCACTGAAAGAAATCAGTGCACATCTTCGAAATCAGCGTCATCAGCGTTCCAATCACAAACGAATGGAACTATTTAACGTATATCCACTTTTCGACATCACTCCCGTTAAGGCAGAAGGCTGTTATGTTTGGGATGAGAACGGAAAGAAGTACCTCGATCTTTACGGCGGGCACGCGGTAATTTCAATCGGGCACAGCCACCCGACTTATGTTGAAAAAATAAGCAATCAACTTCAGCAAATCGGATTTTATTCCAACTCTGTTCAGAATCCTTTACAAAAGGAACTGGCTGAAAAATTAGGTAAACAATCGGGCTGCGAAGATTATCAGTTATTTCTTTGTAACTCGGGTGCCGAAGCCAATGAGAATGCACTGAAACTGGCCTCTTTTATAACCGGTAAAAAGAAAATTATCTCTTATAAAAAAGGCTTCCACGGACGCACCTCTGCTGCGGTTGCCATTACCGATAATCCAAAAATTATTGCTCCTGTTAACGAAACCGACAATGCGGTTATCCTGCCGTTTAACGATATTAACGCAACAGAAGAAGTTTTAAAACAAGGCGATGTGGCGGCTGTAATTGTTGAAGGGATTCAGGGAATTGGTGGAATTTATGTTCCCGATACCGAATTCCTGACCAAACTAAAACAACTGACCGAAAAATATGTGGCCGTTCTAATTCTGGATGAAATACAATCAGGTTACGGACGAAGCGGAAAATTTTTCGCCTACCAGCACACCGATATAAAACCCGACATTGTTACCATGGCAAAAGGAATGGGTAACGGATTCCCGATTGGAGGCGTACTGATTCAACCGGAAATTGAGCCGTGGTTTGGCATGCTCGGAACCACATTTGGAGGTAACCACCTGGCTTGTGCTGCTGCCATTGCAGTTCTCGACGTAATGAAAGACGAAAACCTGGTTGAGAATGCCGAAAAAGTTGGAAATTACCTGATGGATAAATTGGCAGCAATTGATGCAGAGTTTGAGATCAGAGGAGAAGGATTGATGATCGGGTTGGAATTTAAGAAGCCAATTGCCGAAATTCGCAAGAAATTGCTTTTCGATTACGGTATTTTTACCGGTGTATCGGGGCAAAATATTATCAGGCTGTTGCCACCGCTCAGCCTTACAACCGAACAAGCCGACACCTTTTTAGCTGCATTTGCAGAAGTACTTGGTTCGTTTGCTGAATAAAAAATGATTTGAACACGACATTTTCTAAATTCGACAAAATGGAAAATAAAAAAATAGCAATAATCGGTGTAGGAAACATGGGAGGTGCCATTGCACTTGGCCTTTTAAAATCGGGTTCAGTTGAAGCTGGTAACATCTCTGTTTCCGACAGAAAAGAAGCAACGCTCAAAAAAATGAGCGAGCTTGGAATTGATGCTTACGAAAACAACATCGATGCAGCAAAAGATGCTGACGTGATTATTGTAGCCGTAAAACCCTATCATATTGAGGGAGTAATTAACAACCTGAAACCCATTTTGTCGCCGGAGAAGATTTTCATTTCCATTGTTGCGGGAGTTGGCATCGATGACCTGGGGAAAATGGCAGGAACCGACATCCCCATTTTTAGAGTAATGCCAAACACTGCGATTGCGTTACAGGAATCGCTAACCTGTATTTCGGCAAATGGCAACACCGAACCATACCGCGAGTATGTAGTTGAACTGTTCGACAAACTGGGAAAAACCATCGAGATTCCGGAAGAACTGATGGCAGCTGCAACGGTACTTTCGTCGTGTGGTATTGCTTATGCGCTGCGTTATATCCGTGCAGCCATGCAAGGCGGCATCGAGATCGGCTTTAGCGCCGAAATGGCACAGCTAATCACCGCACAAACAGTAAAAGGTGCAACCGAATTGTTGTTACAATCGGGACATCACCCCGAAAGAGAAATCGACAAAGTAACCACTCCGATGGGCGTTACGATTACCGGATTGAACGAAATGGAACACAAAGGCTTTAGTTCCTCATTAATTCAGGGAGTGCTGGCCTCGTATAAAAAAATAAAAGACAACTAAAAAATTGTGCAGACCCGCTATAAAAAAATAACAGTAAAAGTAGGTAGTAATGTGCTGGCCAAAGCCGACGGAACACTAAACGTGGCGCGCATTGCCCACCTGGTAGACCAAATTGCTCATTTGCAAAAAAATGGCGTTGAGGTGGTTTTGGTCTCTTCGGGGGCAGTTGCTGCAGGCCGCGCTGTAATGAAAGAAACAAAAAAGTCGGACGCCGTATCGCAACGACAGTTATGGGCTGCACTGGGTCAGGTAAAGTTAATTTCGCGTTATTCTGATTTTTTCCACGAAGAGGGGCTTACCTGTGCGCAGGTACTCACTACCAAGGAAAATTTCTCGAGCCGCGCGCATTACCTGAACATGAAAAACTGCATCACCACTTTGCTTGAGAACAAGGTGATTCCGATTGTAAATGAAAATGATACCATTTCGGTAACCGAATTAATGTTTACTGATAACGACGAACTTTCCGGACTGATTGCTTCGATGGTAAATTCCGAAGCACTGATCATTCTCAGCAATATCGACGGAGTTTACACCGCACATCCCGACAGCGAGGGAGCCGAACTGATTGAGCGTATTCAGGTAACAGACAAAGGCCCGCAGGATGCCATCTCGGCAGAACGATCAGATTTTGGCCGCGGCGGAATGCTTACCAAATTCCGCATTGCCAAAAAAGTGGCCGGCGATGGAATTGGTGTTCACGTAGCAAACGGAACGCGCACCAATATTCTTATCGATCTGCTTGACAAATCGAAAAACCTAAAACACACTTTTTTCGTACCTAACGAGAAACCATCAAGCGGCGTAAAAAAATGGATCGGCTATTCTGATGGTTTTGCAAAGGGACAGGTACAAATTAACGAAGGAGCAAGAAAAGCACTGCTTTCCGATAAGGCCGTTAGCTTGCTTCCGGTGGGGATTGAGAAAATTGAAAGCGAATTCAAAAAAGGAGATTTAATTAAAATAACTGGCATAAACGGTGAGTTTGTCGGTATGGGGAAAGCCTCGTACGGCTCCGAGAAAATTGAAAAGGAGAAACAATCCGACAAACAAAAACCGGTCATCCATTACGATTATTTATATGTAGAATATAAAACGAACGAAACATTGATATAGAATATAAAAATAGCTCAGAGTAACCTTTAACGAAGTTTGTCGCCCACGGCAAACTACCCTTACTCCCTTTTTTTGATGCCTTAATTTGAACATATTCTGAGCTCCCTCTCCCTCCCCCGGGAGAGGGTTTTTCGTTGAAAGACCATTATTATGAAAATAGAACAACAGCTAAAAAAAACGCTTGATGCATCGCGCAAATTAAATCTGGTGAATGACGACCAGGTGAAAAAAATATTGCTGGAGCTGGCAAACGAAGCGAGGGCAAAAACAGAGTTTATTCTTACTGAGAATCAAAAAGACCTGGATCGTATGGATCCGCAAGATCCAAAATACGACCGACTGAAATTATCGGAAGAAAGAATAAAAGGCATTGCTTCCGACATGGAAAACGTTGCCCGCCTTGATAGTCCGGTTGGAAAAACCTTAAAGGAAACGGTTCGTGAAAATGGGCTGAAAATCAAAAAAGTCACCGTTCCGTTTGGTGTAATTGGGATAATTTATGAAGCCCGCCCAAACGTAACCTTCGATGTTTTTGCCTTGTGCCTGAAATCGGGTAACGCCTGTGTTTTAAAAGGTGGCAGCGATGCCATATACTCCAATCAGGCCATTGTTTCTATCATACGCGATGTGCTAAAAAAATTCGATTTCGACGAAAATACAGTAACATTACTTCCTGCCGGGCGCGAGGAAACCAACGAAATGTTGCGCGCTCGCGGATATATCGATTTGATTATTCCACGCGGTAGTCAGGGACTGATAAACTTTGTACGCGAAAATGCCACCATTCCGGTAATTGAAACCGGTGCAGGTATATGCCACACTTATTTCGATGAATTTGGCGATGCCGAAAAAGGCCTCGAAATTATTTTCAACGCCAAAACCCGCCGTTGCTCAGTTTGTAATGCACTGGATTGTTTGGTAATTCACGAAAACCGATTGAATGAACTAAACGATTTTGCCAAAAAACTTTCGGAAGAACAGGTGGTAATTTATGCCGATGAAAAAGCTTACAAACAAATAGAACCGATTTACCCAAAAGAGCTGTTATTTGAGGCCACTGAAGAATCATTCGGAACAGAATTTTTATCGATGAAAATGTCGATAAAAACAGTTGCTTCTTTCAACGAAGCTTTGGAACATATTAATACATATACTTCAAAACACAGCGAGGCGATCATTACTGAGAACCAGGAGCGAATTGAGAAATTCCGGAAAATGGTAGATGCATCATCCGTTTATTCCAACGCCTCAACTGCTTTTACCGACGGAGCACAATTCGGACTTGGAGCTGAGATTGGCATCAGCACACAAAAATTACACGCCCGCGGGCCAATGGCACTGGAAGAATTGACCAGCTACAAATGGATAATCGAAGGAAACGGACAAGTACGTCCAAAGTAAAAGGCTAAAGTAAAAAGTTGAGGACAGCTCTGATGGACGAAATCCCGACCGTTAGCGTCGGGAGCAAAAGTAAAAATATAAAAGACAAAAATATAAACTCCGGAAGCTGAAACTTCGGTCTTCATGCTTCCATTTTCAAACTTAAATTATGAAAAAATTCACATCAGTAAAAGATATTCCCAGCATTGAAAAAGCGCTGGCAACTGCATTCGAAGTAAAAAATAACAAATTTGGATTTCAGCACCTTGGAAAAAACAAAACCATGGTTTTGGTATTTTTCAACTCAAGTCTGCGTACGCGTCTCAGTACCCAAAAAGCTGCCATGAACATGGGCATGAACACGATGGTGATGAACGTAAACGAAGACAGCTGGCAACTGGAATCGGAAATGGGCGTGGTTATGGACGGCAAAAATGCCGAACACCTGCGCGAAGCCATCCCGGTAATCGGAAAATATTGCGATGTAATTGGCGTTCGTGCGTTTGCTAAATTCGAAAAACGTGAAGATGATTACGCTGAAAAAATATTAAGCCAGTTTGTTGAATACGCAGGTGTTCCCGTGGTAAGCATGGAAGCCGCAACCCGTCACCCCTTACAAAGTTTTGCCGACCTGGTAACCATTGAAGAACACAAAAAGGTGGAAAAACCCAAAGTAGTTCTTACATGGGCACCACACCCGCGTGCGTTACCACAAGCCGTTGCCAACTCGTTTGTGGAGTGGATGCGCGAAACCAATTACGAACTGGTGGTTACTCACCCGAAAGGATACGAACTGGCTCCGGAATTTATGGGAGATGCTAAAGTAGAGTACGATCAGAAAAAAGCTTTTGAAGGTGCTGATTTTATCTACGCTAAAAACTGGGCTTCATACACCGATTATGGCCAAATCCTATCGAAAGATATGAGCTGGACGGTTGATGAAGCAAAAATGGCGTTAACCAACGATGCCAAATTTATGCATTGTCTTCCGGTACGTCGGAACATGGTGGTAAGCGATGGCGTCATCGACAGCCCGAATTCAATTGTGGTTGAACAAGCATACAACCGCGAAGTTACGGCACAGGCAGTATTGAAAATGATTCTTGAAAATGCTTAATTCTGCTACCTTTGCGGCCTTGCGGATTGAGAGAATTTAAAAACATGACTAAAAAAATAGAAATAATACCTGCCATCGACCTCATTGACGCTAAATGTGTGCGACTTTCTCAGGGCGATTACAACCAAAAAACGGTATACAACGAGAACCCGTTGGAGGTGGCCAAAATGTTCGAGAATGCAGGAATCACACGTTTACACCTTGTTGACCTGGATGGAGCAAAAGCCAAGCACATCGTAAATTACAAGGTACTGGAAACCATTGCCGGAAAAACAAATTTGGTGATTGACTTTGGCGGCGGATTAAAATCGGATGAAGATTTGGAAATTGCGTTCAACTCAGGTGCAGCAATGGTTACCGGCGGTAGTATCGCAGTAAAAGAGAAAGATACTTTTCTGAGCTGGCTGGAAAAATTCGGTTGCGAAAAAATCATTCTGGGTGCCGATGCAAAAGACGGCAATATTGCAGTAAGCGGCTGGCTGGAAACCACCGAATTAGGTGTTATCGATTTTATTTCAGAATTCCACAAACAGGGAATCAGCAAAGTAATTTCAACAGATATCAGCCGCGACGGAATGTTAAGCGGCCCTTCTTTTGAATTATACGCTGACATTATGAAAACACTGCCGAAAGTGGAAATTATTGCCAGTGGCGGAATTGCCACCATGGACGACATATTAAAATTAGATGAAATGGGCGTTCCGGGAGTAATTACCGGAAAAGCCATTTATGAAAATCGCATAACTTTGAAAGAAATAGAGAAGTTCATTTCATAACAATGATACTGTCATTTCGAATCCTGAGGAACGAAGCTGAGAAATCTACCTCATATCAACAGATTTCTCCTCGCCTACTCGTCGAAATGACAAAACTGATAAGAAAATGCTTGCAAAACGAATAATACCATGCCTCGATATCCGTAACGGACAAACCGTTAAGGGAATCAATTTTGTCGACATTAAAGAAGTAGGCGACCCTGTGGAGCTGGGCGCAAAATATGCTGCCGACGGTGCCGACGAACTGTGTTTCCTGGATATTACAGCAACCCACGAAGGCAGAAAAACTTTTGTTGAGCTGGTAAAACGAATTGCAGCCCATATCAACATTCCGTTTACTGTTGGAGGTGGAATCAGCGAATTAAGCGATGCTGAAAAACTTTTGGCTGCAGGCGCCGATAAAATCTCCATCAACTCATCGGCGGTTCGTAATCCTAAACTAATCGACGACCTGGCGCTGAATTTTGGAAGCCAGTTTGTAGTGGTTGCCATCGATGCACGCGGCGATGAGAACGAGCACTGGACAGTTACCGTAAACGGCGGTCGCATTCCTACCGACAAAGAACTGTTTTCGTGGGCAAAAGAAGCCGAAGACCGTGGTGCCGGAGAGATACTTTTTACTTCGATGAACCACGACGGAACAAAAAATGGATTCGCCAATAAAGAGCTTTCGAAGATGGCCGATATGCTGAAGATTCCGATCATTGCATCGGGCGGCGCGGGTACCGAAGAGCATTTTGTTGATGTTTTTACAAAAGGCAAAGCCGACGCCGGACTGGCAGCCAGTATATTTCATTACAACGAAATTCCAATTCCGGTTCTTAAGAAATACTTAAAAGACAAAGGCATTGTAGTTCGATAGCCAATCAAAAGATTAACTTCGCAGCGTTTTTAAACTTCGGGCTCCGTGCTTCGGACTTCCGACTAAACAAACAGATATGAGACAGCTAACAGATATTTCAAAAATCGATTTCAATAAAATGGACGGGTTAATTCCGGCAATCATTCAGGATGCAGAAACGCAAAATGTTTTGATGCTTGGTTTTATGAACGAAGATGCATTGGCCAAAACACAGGAGCTAGGCAAAGTTACCTTTTTTAGCCGCACCAAAAACCGCTTGTGGACCAAAGGCGAGGAATCGGGAAATTTTCTGGATGTTGTTTCGATGGCCATTGATTGCGACAACGACACACTGCTTATTAAAGTAAATCCGGTTGGACCGGTTTGCCACAAAGGCGACGATACTTGCTTTGAAGAATCAAACGCAGGCAACGACATTCAATTTCTTAGCTACCTGCAGGATTTTATCGACAAACGCAAAGCCGAAATGCCGGAAGGTTCGTACACAACTTCTTTATTTCAAAGAGGAACACGAAAAATTACGCAAAAAGTTGGTGAAGAAGCTGTTGAAACTATTATTGGAGCTATGGCAAACGATGATGAGAACTTCATGTACGAAGCCGGCGATTTGCTTTATCACTTAATTGTGTTGCTTACTCATAAAGGTTACCGAATTGAAGACGTGGTTCGTGAACTCAAGAAAAGACACAAGTAACACATTGTATTCCAAAGCATTATAACAATTAATATTTTCTTTAACCCTTTCAGGTTTAGCAATTCCATATCCTGCTGGATCATATAAACATATTATAGAACACAGTTATGAAACATAGTTCCATAACATAACTATAAAACATTGAAAATAACCACTTTACAATTGGGCATATTTAAGCGGTACTCCGTAGCTTTGTTATATCTTCTAACTACAAAAAACCGCTTGTATGGAAACATTAACCATTTGTCCTACCAGTACGGCCACCATTTTAGCTTGTCAACAAATTGCAAAAACCTTTAAAGAAAACATCTACGAGTTATCGATTCTGCGAAATGAATGGGATCCGGAATTCGCAACATCCCTAATGGTGTGGATCGATGACACCATCGACAAACACTACACTGAAAATCTGGATGTTTTGGAAGAAGAACGTTATCGCGAATGGCACGAAATTATGGTTGAAGGCCTTCAACACCTAAAAGTTCTGCGAGCTTCTTTAAAAGTCGACTTCAAAAACGACAAATCCTTTTTAAAAGAATTTTTCCAAACCACAGGTTACACCGATTATTTCAGCGATGCCAAAAACGGCGACCACATTAGCCTCTTTAAATTTCTAAAAACATTTGCCGCTAATTTAAACGAAGCCGTAAGGCAAAAGATCAGTGAAAAAGGAACTCCTGACACCTTATTCGACAAGATTCTTGTTTGTGCTAATCGGGTCAGTCAATTTGAAGATTTCTTTATTGCTTTAGAGGGAGATACTGAATTGGATAATTACGGAAAGAAAGAAGTAGCAGAGATTTACGAAACAATACAAGACATTTGCCGGATGGCAATTGCTTACTACCAATTCGATCCGAAAATGCGTTGTAAATTCAACTACTACAAAGTAATGGTGAACTTATAGAGACTTTTTTTCGTCAACTACTTAATAATTAACTAAAATGCAGTCTGCCTGCACATTCTTACAGGCGGACTGCAATTTTTTTATCTATTCTTCCGGCTTTTCTTCAGTCGAATCTTCTGTCTCTTCCGGAGCGTCTGTATCTTCAGTCTCCTCTTCATATGAAGCAACTTCCTGCTCTTCTTCGGTGTAAGGATTCACACCGTCAGTAAATATCGGATTCTTTTTCTCGACCTCTGCTACCGGCACAAACCCTTCAGGTACTTTTTCTGCCGACTCTGATGGCTCGTATGGGAATACGTCAACAATAGGACTTACCGCCAACGAGGTAACCACAAACGGAATTACCAGGTATTCCAGACTTTCATCCAACCGGTTAAGTGCTTCTTTAATGTCGTCGGCCATTATCAGGTAATACGCACGGATCTTTTTCTCTTTGCCGGCCTCTTCATCGATCGTTACCAGGTTAATGGTAGCTTTAAACCACCACTCCCCGTTTTCGTAAGGAAAAACTTCTGCAATCCGCGATTTCTTAATATCAACAATGGTAAACTCTCCGCCTCTAACCATCTGCTGCATCTGCCGAATAATCCGGGTTTCAGCATCAGTGTACGATACGGCATCCAACAAAAAGTTTTCGGTTACCATAGATTCGCTTCCGCTCTCGGAAACTTTCATATATTTTACTTTACTCTCGAACCAAGTCTGCATCATAATTTCTACAATTTTTTAGAAGTGACAAAAATACATAAGCCTCAAATACTTTCACTTAAAAGCTTGCATTTTTATCAACAAAAAACCGACTACAAATTGCAGTCGGTCTCCGATTCTTTTAATCTAACTAAACTAACTAATAACTACCCTTGACCTTAATTTAACGTAAAACGAAATATATTATGCAGTTAATGTTCAAATTGTTTCGAGTCGTGTAGTTGAAAAGAAAAATGGCCCCGCCCAACGACGGGGCCACAAACAGACAGCTACAGACTTAAAAGCTGAAGAAGATTATTAGTTATAGGCACTCTCACCATGTTCGTAAACATCGAGGCCTTCTTCTTCAATGCGCTTAGAAACGCGCAGTATATTTGCTTTCTTCAGGACGAAGAATAATACCAAACCTAAACCGAATGCCCAAGCGAAGAATGCTGCCACACCTACAGCCTGGATACCCAGTAATTTTGCTCCGTGGCCATAAAACAGACCTTCAGAAGTTGAGAACAAACCAACAGCCAGTGTACCAAAAGCACCACCAACACCGTGTACTGAGATAGCACCTACAGGGTCGTCTACTTTTAATACTTTATCAATAAATTCAACTGCGAATGGAAGAATGAAACCGGCAAGAATACCGATGAATAATGCTCCCATCGGATCAACAGCATCACAACCAGCAGTAATAGCAACCAAACCGGCCAATGCACCGTTCAGTGAGATTGAAAGTGATGGACGTTTGTAACGGAACCATGCAACCATCATTGCAGTAACAGCACCAGCTGCAGCAGCCAGGTTAGTAGTTACAGCGATGTGACCAATTGCAACAGCGTTATCAGTACCGGCAGCTGCTAATTGAGATCCGGGGTTAAATCCGAACCATCCGAACCACAGGATGAATACACCAAGTGCACCGTAAGCCAGGTTGTGACCAGGAATTGCAGTCGGAGTTCCGTCTTTTTTGTATTTTCCGATACGAGGTCCAATAATAGCCGCACCAGCTAAACCAACCCATGCACCAACAGAGTGTACAATAGATGAACCGGCAAAATCGTGGAATCCAAGTTGGCTCAACCAACCACCACCCCATGTCCAGTGACCTGAAATTGGGTAAATAACTACGGTAATTACAATACTAAAAATCAAGTATGCTTTAAATTCAGTTCTTTCAGCCATTGCTCCCGAAACAATAGTTGCAGCAGTAGCAGCAAATACAGTTTGGAAAAACAGGTCGGCATAATCCGAATAATTGCTACCAAAACCATCGCTCATAAAGAACAGGTCAGGTGTTCCGATGAATCCTCCGATTGAGTCTCCATACATAATGGTAAAACCGATAGCCCAATATAATATCGAACCGATAGAAAAGTCCATCAGGTTTTTCATCAAAATGTTTGCGGTGTTTTTCGATCGTGTAAAACCTGCCTCCACCAGGGCAAATCCAGGTTGCATGAACATTACCAGAAATGCAGCAACCAATAACCACATATTATCTATACCTATTTGTAGGCCTTGCAAAGTTTCTTCCATGATAATTTAATCTTTTTTCAGTTACTACTCTTCTTTACCTTTAATAAATAGTGATTCATCGCCATGCTCTCCGGTTCTTATTCGGTATGATTCTTCAATAGCCTGAATGAATACTTTACCGTCACCTATCTCACCTGTTCTGGCCGATCCTAAAATGGCCTGAACTGTTTTATCAACATTTTTATCGCGAACGATTATGGATAATTTTATTCTCTCGATTGTGCTGGTATCATATACAATACCACGGTAAGAACGACCTTCGCGAGCCTGGCCAACTCCTCTTACATCCCAGAAAGAGAAGAATTCGATGCCTGCTTCATACAGCGCGTCTTTTACCTCATCAAATTTTGATTTGCGTATTACTGCTTCAATCTTTTTCATCTTATTTAATATTGTTTGATTTTAAATGTATAAGATGTAACGAGTCCGAGTTATTCAGACTCGTTTCATATCAAAATATCTTCTCTGTTACAGTGAAATACCAACTGCAATATGGAATCCTCCGGTTGATGGATTCAGCATAACTGCTCCTGAAACCGGCAGAGTAAAGCTTTCGGTAATCTGTACTTCTTTTGAAGTTCCAACCATGATGTTACAGATGTTGAAATCGCCATCATCAGTGTACTGACCGTCGCCACCACCAAGAGTAATGTCAACCGGCCCCGCAGAAACTGCTGCTTCAAGATACAAGTCGCTAATTCCATTGATCTCTTCATCACCAAGTCCTTCCATGTAAGCTGCAGTGAAAGTAAAAGCACCTACACCTAAGCTAACCATTGGCTCAAAAGAATGCGATTCTCCTTCTGTCCAGTCTGATCCCGGGAAGTAGTAGTCAGTTAAAGTGAAGCTCAACGAAGCATTTTCACCTAAATCGAAACCATAACCTAAGTAAAGGTCGGCCTCAGCTGCTTCTTCAGAACCGGTGCTGTATGATCCCCATGCACCAATGGCAAAACCACCTGCACTAAACTCAACTCCGGGCTGAAAAGCTGCCCCTGTTCCAAATTTGGCACCACGCCATAAATAACTACTGTAAATGTCTAAACCTGTGCTCACTTCCTGAGCTTTAACATTCGTTGTTGATACAACAAAAAGTAATAACATACTTACTGTAATCAGTAGTGTCTTTTTCATAATCGTAAATTTTTAAAAGTTAAACTGCTATTTTAATTTTAAATCTTGTCTGCCCTGAAATAAATAGGGGTGTTTTTTATTTTTTCTATTCTTTTTGCACCTACACCCTGTGTTTTTTATTTCTTGATTCAAATAAATGCACTTTTTTTTATTCTCCCCCCTGTTTTTATCCCATATGTTAATTCGCTTAACAAATTATTAATATTTGATGCTTTATTTTACCTTTTTGATAGATATACATACTTTTTGATGCCGTTTTTACACCAAAACGTCGTATTCGGGGAACAAAACACCAAATAGTTAATGCCTTTTATTGTTTTAAGATCATGAGTTAATTAAAGGACAATGAATACTGCCCTAGTGAAAACGCAGATTGTCATTACATTGAAGTATGGAAGTTCAATATTTATTAAACATAGAGATATAAAACCAACACCAGGGAATCATTTTTACTCTAAAAAATGATTCCCTGGCGATATTTTATTTCCAGTATGCCAAAGATTAAAACTGATCTTTCAGTTTTTCTTTTGATACCGGGGGGAATATTTGGTTTTTGATTAATCTATCTTAGCTCAAC
This sequence comes from uncultured Draconibacterium sp., assembly GCF_963674925.1. Lineage (NCBI taxonomy): Bacteria > Pseudomonadati > Bacteroidota > Bacteroidia > Marinilabiliales > Prolixibacteraceae > Draconibacterium > uncultured Draconibacterium sp. The sequence continues at coordinate 1,732,123 of NZ_OY771647.1, read as the reverse complement.
AAGATACATGGTATTAAATCTGCTTGCCCTGGTTTTTGGATTTAAAAACCGGGCTGATTGACCGGTCAACGGTTTGTGCTCGGTAAATTTCTTAACAACATTCATATCCAAACCCATTTCAAGCATATCATTATAGCCCGCTTCCGAGGTATATATCCACGCCCCCGCATTTGGCAAAAATGCTTCCAGATCTTCTTTTTCGACAAGATATTTGCCCGGAGATTTTGAATACAGAAACAAATTCCAAAGTCTGGCCTTCTCGGTATACATACTTAGTGTTGAGTTTTCAGGGGCCTTTTCATTAAAAATTTCAGCAGCTTCAATTGAGGTATGGAACTTCAACATATTTGGCAGCATGTTTACATTAACTGTAAACAGCATTATTGCAATGGTGAAGGTTAGCAAAACAATCTGCCTCTGCAAATTATTCCTTTTTAAAACCATCATCACTATACCTGCAAAAAGGAACGCGTAAATAGCCCAAAACCACATGCGTTTTTCAGGGAACACTACAACAGGTAATAACAATAGTACTATAGGGCCAACAATTGCTATTACTTTATTTATTACTGTAATTATATTTCGAACTTTCACTTTATTTTCTGACGAAAACAAACGCACGGTCCATTTTGCAGTTATTATATACATAAAAGGAACTGCCGAAAGCATATAGTGTGGATTTTGTTGTTTGGCCACCGACAGTATTCCCAGATAGACCACAACCGCAAAAATGTTTACAACCTCAAAATCTTTTGTTTTATTTTTACGCAAGCCCTTCAGGCTTCTGGCTTCTTGAATAAAACCATAAACCATAAATATGGTCCAGGGCAGCAATACGTATAATGACGTATGCAGATAAAAAGAATAATCAGCACCGCTTCCGTGATACGATCCGGTAACACGCCCAACGTTATTGGTCCAGAAGTAGAATTTGATTCCCCCAAGCCCAAACTGGTTTAGCAAGCCCACCATTGCTGGCAATATCATAATACCTACAATTACCAGGGCAATCAGCCAACGGTAGTTAAAAATTTCTTTCCACTGTTTATGAACTAACAAAGTTCCGCCAATTGCGGCAGCGGGAATTACAACTCCCACCGGGCCTTTTGCCAACATCGACAACCCTACACCAACCGCACCAAGCAGAAAGTTGCTCCATTTATGGCTTTTTAAATACGCCGAAAACTGCCATACCGAGAAAACCACAAAGTCGGCCAATAAAGTATCAGTATGTATATCGTTGTTAAAATGCTGAAATCCCAAAGACGATATCCAAAAAAAGGCCGCCAGCAAACCGGTTTCTTTTCCGTAAAAAAGTTTTCCCAGCCGGTATGTCGAATAAATTCCGATGAACGAAAACAAAAGAACTGCCAATTTGTATGCCGGTATCGATAACCCAAACAACTTGAAAGTAACCGCCGCAATCCAAAACAGCAGAGGCGGTTTCTGATCATAGGCATCGCCTCCAATCGTTAGGTTAATCCAATCGTGATTCATCAGCATCTCACGGCCGACCTCTGCATATTTTGCAGCATTCCCAACCAGCAAAACAGGCAAAGCAGGTATAATAAATAAAAGAAGAAGAACAGGAACTGCAAAGTATATACGTCGATCATTCATTATGATGAATTTTAACAAGTGCGAAAACAAAAAATACTAATTTTACCCCCACATTTTAATTTGAATACAAATGAAGAAAAATATTTCGTGGATTACAATTCTCGACATTATAGTTTATACCGTGATTATTGGTTTTGTGGCATATGGAAAAAGCCAAAGCAATTTTGGACAGGAAGCTTTTAACAAAGTTATTCGCGAAGATGGCTGGGTAGAATACCTAACAGCGCTTTTTCTGCTTTTGGGAGCCATCCTTTTTGCCACAAAGGCGGTTAGAGCAGGAAAAGAGAAAAGCCGGAAAAAAATATTCTTTAACGCTCTTGCTTCATTCGTTTTTGTTTTTGGCTTTGGCGAAGAAATTTCCTGGGGACAGCGTATATTCTCGATCGAATCCGGCGAATATTTTATGCAAAACAATTACCAGGGCGAAACCAACCTGCATAACCTTGAAATTGGTGGAGTAGATTTAAACATCCTCATATTTTCAAATCTGATGTTTGTTGCGCTAATCAGTTACTTTATTATACTACCAATACTCACCTGGAAAGTAAAAGCCATTCGCAAACTTGTAGTTGATTATGGAGTTCCGATTCCACGCCTGCATCATATTATAGTGCTACTGGCCGTTAACACCTTTATTCCGCTGGCTATAAATTTGATTAAAGAAAGCGAACTACACGAACTCGCGTTATCCGGAATCCTTTTTTTAATTCTGATTAATCCGGCAAAAAAAATTCGAGATATTAGTTTAACCACTTAACATTAAATCTCGCCGGAAGCTTTAATTTTCTGAAAAGGTTATTTTAAGAAAGAAGTTTCTCCTTCGGGTTGTAAGGATCGATAAATACTAAAAGTAAAACGGTAACAAATATAGCCTCCCACAGCTCCCATATTCGTCTTTCGGGAATGACCAAAACGATACCGGTACACACGAATATAAGCACTGAGTATCCGATCTTTGGAACAGGAATACCCCACAAATCAATTGTTCGCGTAAAAAAAGGCCACTTTTTATACAGCAGAAGTGTTAAAACAAAATAAGTTCCGAAAACCACTACCAGCCCGGTCGAGAAAATCAGTTTATTCAGATTCACTCCTCCTATCTCCAGGTTATGCAGGTTGGTCTCGCCCTGAAAATTATGCTCGGCAAAAAAACCTGTAGTCTTCACCGAGAATATCCTTTGCCCCCATGAAATTTCTTCGCCAAACCCAAAAAATGTACCGATAATAATTATCAGGCTTAAAGCAACCCAAAGCCTGTTCCGATCCTTATACTGTTTGAATAAACGAATAGCAAACAATACCGAAATCAGCAGCAAAACCAAAGCAGTCAGATTCTCAAGCGGGCCATCTTCAGCTACCATTATGTGGCAAAAATCATAATTAAAATAAAAACTTGCTGCAGAGTATAAAGCTACAGCAATAATCAGGTAGGATATAATCAATAATACTTTCTTCATTGTTTAAAATTTTCCGGCAACACCCCAATAGCAGCGTCATCAGAGATGCCAGTAACGAAGTGCAAATCTAATAATATTAAGTCAGAAAAATCACTTTCAAATTAGCTTATCTGATGCCAATTCTCTCTGCCGGGTTTTATATCTCAGTATTCATGTTATTAATAGGTTTTAGTTCCCGTAAATTGAAAGAAGCTTTCATTTGAAATTTTATCTTTGCAGTTATTAATAATAGAGGCGCCAGGGTTGTATTCCGGTATTTTTTCTGCAATTGCCTGCCGTCTTCTAACTATTTTAATATGAAACTCTGGGATAAAGGTACACCTGTTAACAAAGCAATTGAAGAATTTACTGTTGGTAAAGACCGCGAATTGGATCTGTTTTTGGCAACACACGACATTTTGGGCTCGATGGCACACGTAACTATGCTCGAGTCGGTTGGGCTAATCGAAAAAAACGAGCTTCCAACGCTTCTGACAGAATTGAAGCGCCTTTATGCTATTGCCGAAAAAGGCGAATTCTCGATTGAAGAAGGAGTTGAAGATGTACACTCTCAGGTTGAATTTATGCTTACCGAAAAATTGGGCGACCTCGGTAAAAAAATACACAGCGGACGTTCGCGCAACGACCAGGTTTTACTCGACCTGAAACTGTTTACCCGCGATGCCATTAAAGAAATCGCTGAAACAACTTCGGGACTTATCGATATTCTGTTAAAACGTGCCGATGAAACAAAAGACATTTTAATGCCGGGATACACCCACTTGCAGGTAGCTATGCCTTCGTCGTTTGGGCTGTGGTTTAGCGCCTATGCCGAAAGTTTATCCGATGATCTGGAGTTGCTTTTGTCGGCTTTTAATATTACCAATCAAAATCCATTGGGGTCGGCAGCCGGTTATGGTTCGTCGTTCCCGCTTAACCGCCAAATGACAACCGACCTGCTTGGCTTTGCAACCATGAACTACAACGTGGTTTATGCACAAATGGGAAGAGGTAAAGTTGAAAAAATTGTTTCGTTTGCCCTGGCAAACATTGCCGGAACATTATCAAAACTGGCTTACGATGTTTGTTTGTTTATGAGCCAGAATTTCAGTTTTGTAAGCCTGCCTACCGAATTTACTACAGGCTCGAGCATTATGCCCCACAAAAAAAATCCCGATGTTTTTGAGCTCACCCGTGCCCGTTGCAACAAATTGCAAGGTGTTCCGGCACAAATCAGCTTAATCATCAACAATTTACCCAGCGGCTATTTCCGCGATTTGCAAATGGTAAAAGAAGTATTTCTGCCTTCGTTTAAAGAAATGAACGATTGCCTTAATATTGTTAGTCTGGCCATCGATAAGATGTCGGTAAACACCGAAATTCTTAACGACAGCAAATACGATTACCTCTTTAGCGTTGAAGAAGTTAATAAACTTGTACTGCAGGGAATTCCATTCCGCGAAGCCTACAAACAAGTTGGCGCTCAAATTGAAGACGGAAACTTTACACCCGAAAAATGCGTAAACCATAGCCACGAAGGGAGTATCGGAAATTTATGTCTGGATAGTATTTCAAATAAGAAAGAGGAAATCATTAAAAAATTTCTATTTAACAAAATAGAGGAAGCAAAAAAGAACCTGCTTCAATAAGATTTCAACCTATTTGAAACCTAACAAATGTCAGAATCATATAAAATACTGACAAAGGATTAAGTTTTTTATGATTTTTCTCAAGGTTAATTGTATGTTATTAAACACAATTTACACCTATTAAGATTGCGAATACACACCTCTTTGATTATTTTTGGTTTCACTTCGTAAGTAAAAACGTGATTTTAACTTACAGTTTTGCAACAATGTGGTATTGACAGCGCCTGTTGTTGCGCTAGTGCGAATTTTAAAGAGAAAGGAAAATATGATGCAGACAAAAGAACCTGTAGCAAAGGGATTGTACCGCCCTGAATTTGAACATGGGAGTTGTGGTATCGGGTTTGTAGCAAACCTAAAGGGCAGAAAGAAACACAGTGTGATTTCTGATGCTTTATCGATGCTGGCTCGTATGGAACATCGCGGGGGTACCGGGTTTGATATAAAAAGCGGTGACGGTGCAGGGATATTATTACAAATTCCACATGAACTTTTTATGGAAGAGTGTCCGAAACAGGACATTAAATTACCTCAGTTTGGCGAATATGGCGTGGCCATGATTTTCTTCCCGAAAGAGGACCGAAAACGTTCAGAGTGTAAAGATATTATCGGACGAAATCTAAAGAAGTTTGGGTTACCCTATTTGGGCTATCGCAAAGTTCCGGTTGACAATTCTGACCTGGGACGCGATTCTTTGGCTTCAGAACCATATGTACAACAATTGTTCATTGGGAAACCCGATGGTATGTCGGTGGAAGAGTTCGATCGCAAACTTTTTGTTTTCAGAAAATACACTGAAAAACTGGTTCGTGAGTCGGTTGCCGGAATTGGTTACAACGGAATGAATATCATTTCGTGCTCCTATAAAACCATTATTTATAAAGGTCAGTTAACAACCGAGCAGGTTTCGTTATATTTTAAAGACCTTACCAATCCGTTGGCAGTAAGTGCCATTTCGTTGGTACACTCACGCTTTTCAACCAACACTTTCCCATCGTGGAAATTGTCGCAACCATTCCGCTATATAGCGCACAACGGCGAGATCAACACCAACAAGGGTAACATTAACTGGATGCGTGCCCGCGAAGTGCTTCTGGAGTGCTCGAAATTTACAAAAGAAGAGTTGGAGATGATCTTCCCGATCTGCGATTTAAGAGATTCGGATAGTGCCAACCTCGATATGGCCATTGAAATGCTTGTGTTAAGCGGACGATCGTTACCACATGTAATGATGATGCTTATTCCTGAAGCATGGCAAAATAATCCGGATATGGATCCGAAAAAGAAAGAGTTCTACGAATTCTATTCTGCAATGATGGAACCATGGGACGGCCCGGCATCGGTATGTTTTACTGATGGAGTGCTTGTTGGAGCAACACTCGACCGTAACGGTTTGCGTCCGTCGCGTTATTGTTTGACTGAAGACGACACATTAATAATGTCATCGGAAACCGGAGCAATTGATGTTCCTCACGATCAGGTGAAGATCAGAGGCCGTTTGCAACCCGGAAAAATGTTTGTTGCCGATTTGGAACAAGGACGCATTATTTCTGACGAAGAAGTTAAATCTGAAATTTGCTCAAGCCAACCTTACGGCGAATGGGTAAAAGAAAATATGACTTATCTGGACGAACTTCCTTTTATTCCCGACCTGGAATTAAAAGAGCCGGATAAGAAAACTGTATTTAAACGACAAAAGGCTTTTGGATTCACCCACGAAGATATTGAGGTGATCCTGAAACCGATGGCAATGAACGGAAGCGAAGCCCTTGGCTCGATGGGAGCCGACAATCCGCTGGCCGTACTTTCTGATCGCCCGGTGCATTTGTCGCACTACTTTAAACAATTATTCGCCCAGGTAACCAATCCGCCAATCGACCCAATCAGGGAGCGTATTGTAATGGATTTGAGAACCTATTTGGGTGGTTTTAAAAATATTCTGACAGAATCGCCTGAACATTGTCGTAGAATTGCAGTTCATCAGCCGGTATTAACCAACGAGCAATTGATTAAACTGGCCTACGTGGATCACACACATTTCCAAACAAAAAAAATCAGCATTGTTTTCCACGCCGATGGAAAAGAAGGAACGCTGGAAACTAAACTGGAACGTTTGTGTCAATACGTTGAAGATGCGATTGATGAAGCTTATTCAATCATTTTATTGTCCGACTTTGCGGTTAGCACCGACCATGCGCCGATTCCTTCGTTACTGGCTGCCTCGGCAGTTCACCACCACCTTATCCGTGTTGGAAAGCGTGGAAAAGCCGACATTATTATGGAAGCCGGAGATGTGCGCGAAGTACATCATTTTGCCACCTTGTTAGGCTATGGTGTTTCTGCCATTAATCCATACATGGCAATTGATACCATCAAAAATCTGGTTGACGAAGGTGCATTGGGAGATATTACCAAAGACCAGGCAATACAAAACTACGTGAAAGCCATTGGCGGCGGTCTGTTGAAAGTATTCTCGAAAATGGGTATTTCAACCTTGGCGTCGTACCAGGGAGCACAGATTTTTGAAGCTGTCGGAATCAAGCAGGAAGTAATTGACAAGTACTTTACCGGAACCGTAAGCCGTGTTGAAGGTCTTAGTCTTGACGATATTGCCAAAGAAGCAATGATGCGTCATCGTCAAGGATTCCCAACCCGCCTGGGCGGAGCAAAAGTTCTGGAGCCGGGTGGCGAATACCACTGGCGTAAAGATGGCGAACGTCACTTGCTGAGCCCTGAAGCAATTCAACTGATTCAGGAAGCAACAAGAAAGAACGATTTCGAGAAATATAAAAAATACTGTAGTGTAGTCGACGATCAGGCCAAAGCCGCATTCACCTTGCGAGGATTGATGGACTTTACTTCTGACCGCCAGTCGATTCCGCTCGACGAAGTTGAACCGGCAGAAAGCATTCTTACCCGTTTTGCTACGGGAGCAATGTCGTTTGGTTCTATCTCGTGGGAAGCACACACTACACTGGCCATTGCCATGAACCGGATTGGTTCAAAATCAAACTCGGGAGAAGGTGGTGAAGACCCGATTCGTTACACCAAATTGCCAAATGGCGACGACATGTGCTCGGCTACCAAGCAGATCGCATCAGGACGTTTCGGAGTAAACAGCTATTACCTGAGCATGGCGAAAGAGCTTCAGATTAAAATGGCGCAGGGAGCAAAACCGGGTGAAGGTGGTCACCTTCCGGGCCATAAAGTAAATGGCTGGATCGGACGTACACGTAACTCAACTCCGGGTGTAGGACTGATTTCTCCTCCACCGCACCACGATATTTATTCAATTGAGGATTTGGCACAGCTGATCTTCGACCTGAAAAACAGTAACCGCGATGCACGTATCAACGTGAAACTGGTTTCTGAAACAGGTGTTGGAACTGTTGCTGCCGGTGTTTGTAAAGCAAAAGCCGATGCAGTACTGATTTCAGGATACGACGGAGGAACAGGAGCATCGCCGGTTAGTTCGATCAAACACGCAGGATTGCCCTGGGAACTTGGATTGTCGGAAACGCACCAGACTCTGGTTCGCAACCGTTTGCGTAACCGTATTGTTGTACAGTCTGACGGACAGATGAAAACATCGCGCGACTTGGCTATTGCAACTTTGCTTGGTGCCGAAGAATGGGGAGTTGCCACCATGGCACTTGTTGTTGAAGGCTGCATTATGATGCGTAAATGCCACAGCAATACTTGTCCGGTAGGAGTAGCGACTCAAAACGAGCGTCTGCGTGGTTTATTCAAAGGAAATCCAGATCATGTTGTAAACTTCTTTACATTCCTTGTTGAAGGTCTTCGCGAGATTATGGCCGAACTGGGCTTCCGCTCCATTAACGAAATGGTGGGTCAGTCGCAGTGCCTGAAATTTAAAGACGACATCGATCACTGGAAATATAAAGGTCTTGACCTGAGCCCGATTCTGTACAAAGAAGAAATGGGGTCGGAAGAAGGTCTTTACTGCAGCAAAAAACAAGATCACCAGTTGGAAGAAATCCTTGACTGGAAACTTGTTGAAGCCGCACAAAAAGCGATAAACGACGGTGAAAAAGTAGCCGCAGAATTCGAGATCAAAAATATCAACCGAAGTGTTGGTACCGTTCTGTCGCACGAAGTAACCAAAGTACATAAAGGAGAAGGATTACCCGATGGAACTATTCATTTCAAAATGACAGGTTCTGCAGGACAATCGTTCGGTGCATTTGTTTGCAAAGGTATAGAGCTGGAAGTTGAAGGAGATGCAAACGATTATTTCGGAAAAGGATTATCCGGTGGTCATTTATCCATCTACCCGGCTAAAAACGTACAGTTCATTCCTGAACAGAACATTATTGTAGGTAACGTTTGTTTCTACGGAGCTACCGGTGGAGAGGCCTACATTCGTGGTATTGCCGGCGAGCGTTTCTGTGTTCGTAACTCAGGTGCACAGGTTGTTGTTGAAGGTATTGGCGACCACGGTTGCGAATACATGACAGGAGGAAAAGCAGTTATTCTTGGAAAAACAGGACGGAACTTTGGTGCCGGTATGTCGGGTGGCGTTGCTTATGTGCTCGACATCGACGGAACGTTCCCAGGTCTTTGCAACAAGGGAATGATTCAACTGGAAAGAGTTACGGGTAAAGAAGAACAGGAAGAACTGAAAGCAATGATTCAGAAACATATGGATAAAACAGAATCAACTGTTGCTGAATATGTTCTATCTGACTGGGAGGAGACAATAGGCAAGTTTGTAAAAGTAATTCCTACCGACTACAAACGAATGCTGACGTACATTGAAGAAGCCCGTAAGACGGGTAAATACGAAAAAGAGTCGGATGTAATTGACGCTGCATTTGATATGCATCTGGCCAATTTGTAATTTTTATAGACGCTAAGACATGGGAAAGCCAACAGGATTTTTAGAATATAAAAGAGTTTCCAATCCAACACGAAAAATTGAGGAACGCCTTAAAGATTGGAACGAGGTATACATATTACGCGATAAAGAAACCTGCGAAACGCAGGGTGCGCGCTGCATGGATTGTGGTGTTCCTTTCTGCCATCGCGGCGAACTATTGCACAACGGCGCTTCGGGATGTCCGGTTTATAACCTGATTCCGGAGTGGAACGACCTGATTTACAAAGGCCGCTGGAAAGATGCACTGGAACGACTTCACCACACCAATAACTTTCCTGAATTTACAGGAAGAGTTTGCCCTGCACCATGCGAAGCAGGTTGTGTGTTGGGAATTAACGAACCGGCTGTTACGATTCACGACAACGAACGTACCATTATCGACAATGGTTTCGAGCAGGGATGGGTAGTTCCTGAGCCACCTGAATCGCGCACAGGAAAAACAGTTGCTGTAGTAGGATCCGGTCCGGCAGGACTGGCATGTGCTGCACAGCTGAATAAAGCGGGTCATACCGTTACTGTTTTCGAACGCGACGACCGTATCGGCGGATTGCTGATGTACGGAATTCCAAATATGAAGCTGGATAAAGGCGTAGTACAACGCCGCGTTGATATCCTGGAAGCTGAAGGTATTATTTTCAAAACCAATACCGAAGTTGGAAAAGATATTCGCAGCAAAAAGTTACTTGACGACTTTGACGCGGTTGTTTTAACCACCGGAGCAACAAAACCACGCGACCTGAATGTGGAAGGCCGCGAGTTGGATGGCGTACACTTCGCCATGGAATTTTTATCAGCCAACACAAAAAGTTTGCTCGACAGTAAACTGGAAGACGGAAATTACATTTCGGCAAAAGATAAACACGTAATTGTAATTGGTGGTGGCGATACCGGTACCGACTGTGTAGCTACATCGCTGCGTCATGGTTGCAAAAGCATAACCCAGTTGGAGATTATGCCTCAGCCGCCAAAAGAACGTAACGGCGACGTTAATCCATGGCCCGAATGGCCCGGTAACGAAAAAACCGATTACGGCCAGCATGAAGCTATTTTGGCAAAAGGAAAAGACCCGCGGAAATACTCAATAATGACCACAAAAATTGAAGGTGAAAATGGTAAAGTAAAAGCTTTGCACACCGTTCAGGTGGAGTGGGTAAAAACCGATAATGGCGGACGGATGCCACAGGCGGTTCCGGGAACCGAACGTTACATTAAGGCAGACCTGGTTCTGTTGGCGATGGGATTTTTAGGACCGGAAGATAAAATTGCCGAAGAGATGGATATGGAACGTGATCCACGTTCGAATTACAAAGCTGAATACGGCAAATTTAAAACCAGCATTAAAAAGGTTTTTGCTGCCGGTGATTCACGCCGTGGACAATCGCTGGTGGTTTGGGCTATTAACGAAGGTCGCGCTGCTGCCCGCGAAGTAGATACCTACTTAATGGGCGACACTGTTTTGCCATAAGGCAAAAGTTCTGTGACACGAGCGACGAAAGTTGCTCACATTAAATTTGAATTTTAGCATATGTCGTAGTGGACTATGCTTTTTTATAGTGCAGTTTTTTCAGGAGATCCGGCCGGAGGAGGAAATTTATTATCCGAAACGAAATCACTTTCCCTTGACCAGAATGTGAAACGCCGGTTCTCCTTTTTTCTTGCAAAATTTATATCAATTTTAATTTCAAATGAGTTTTAAAAATTTTTAGAGATTTTGGATTTAGACGAGGTAAATAAATTGAGTCATAGCATATGTTCTGATGAAATTTTTTACTGAAGTACAAATTCAAAAGAATAGAAATTTAAGGCTCATTTGGGGTTAATATTGATATCCATTTAGATAATGGGGCGTCCCGAGAGGGTTGCCCTTTTTTTGTGGTGGTTACTTGAATGTGGCGGGTGGTAACCTGCCATAGTACAATTATTAGCAACCGCTTTTTATTTTTCTTTATCACTAAATCTTGTGGCTAATCTTTTATGCAACGTATTGATAGTCCATTAGTTTTATTTTTTATATCTCTCTCTACATCTTGCCCGACCGTTCTAAGCATTCTATGATAAGCATAGATCTCGCTATGTGAATTTGATGTCCAATAATAAGAAGATTGATTAATTGAACTAAATCTATTCTCTAATTTTACCCCTGCAGGTAAGGCTGAAAAACCACTTTCATCTGTAGCTCCTTCATTTGGTTGAGCCCAATGAGAATAGCCTATTTCTTTCAGTTTTCCACCTACATTTGCTTCTTGCCCCCTTATTGTACCACGGTCAAGTTGGTCTTCTGGCATTCCTAAAAATCTTTCCAGTTCCATCCATTCCTCATCACTGGGTAAATGCCAACCTTCGGGACACACCTGTTGGGCGGTTTCCCAATCATACAGACATCCATAGATTTGGTAATTTACCCCATAAGAACCTTCGCCACTGTAATCATAAATCCACGTACCACATTGCGAGTCAAGTTCACACACATCATCGGGTATGTATGCAAGGTTCTCAGCCATCCAAATTTGTTCGCCAATTTTAACCCATTGGTATTCGTGGTTATCACGGCTATCGACAAAAGTTCCAGAATCGGCATCAAATGGTTCATCATCGCAACTACAAAGTAGCAGCATTGCAATTGATAATAGGAATGTTAATGTTTTAGATTTCATTGGTTTTGTTTTAGTTATAGATGTATTTCAGTTCAAAATGGTTGCTAACGGTTACATGCAAGTGGAGTGCGGAACTTTAATACAATTACTTGTCAAACCCGCACGGAGCCAAGCCGGCTTTTTATTAAATATCTTTTTAAAACCGTTTTTTCATTTAATTTCAAAATTGATTCTGAACTTTAATTTTTCCGTTTTTACGGATTCAAAATCAAACTCATGGCTAAATTCAGTATAATAAATTCCTTTTTGAAGTGGATTCGTCTCTGCTTTAAAAAAATTTGCAAGACCTATATTCCATTCCTGTTCTTCTGGAATCCACTTGATATTAATCCCAGTCTTTACTGCGTTACCGATTGGTGTTGGCATTCTTTCATAAAAGGATACGGGTTTTGTAAATGGAGTACCGTAACTTATTGTTTTATCCTTAATTTCATAAAACCCATCTGAATTAATTACACTTTCATCAAAGTAAATATCGTTGCCAGTTTTATTTGTAATCGAGAACTTGAATGTGATATTCTCGTATTCATTGAATATAGTAGCTGGTTCTCCATTTTCATTCAGTAAACAAAATTTAAAATCAATTCCGTTAATAGACTTTTCGATAACTGGATTCTTGTCATTTATTTCCAATTCGTAGAACTCGTCTTTCTCACAGGACACAAAAAGAATTGATGTAATAAGGAGAATTAAGAAAGTAAGATTTGTGGCAGGTGTTTTCATTATAATCAGTTTTATTGTTTCATGTAAGATGCATTTCAGTTCAAAATGGTTGCTAACGGTTGGTACATGTTGTCGGGGCGGATTTCGGAGCGCGTTCCTGTCCGAAGGACATGGAACTGCGATGCGAGAATCCAGCGAACGACACACCACGAACCCCGCAATGCAATTTGCAATTTGTTAGCTTTAGGTGTTTAATTTTCATTGTCTTTAAGAAACATTCCAGAATTATCTGCAAATCCTGTCGTTAAATACATATTTCCAAGTACAACACTGTTTTTGTCAGACGTCATGATGAGATGTTGAGTTTCATATGTTGCGTTAGGAAGTTTAATAAAAAGAGTATCCTTTTCAATTCTGTACAAATATTCTTCATAAACGTAAAATTCTCCTTTGCGTATTAAATTAGAATTGTCGATAAATTCTAAAGTATCTCTTTTGTCAGGGCTAATCCATAAACCTACTCTATATTCTGAGTCATAAAAATTAACATGGTCTTCACTTTCTTTATCGCATGAGGCTAAAGAAATTGTTAAAACTGTCACAAGTAGAATTGTATCGAAATTTTTCATATCACAAGTGTTTGATTAATATTCAGAAGATGTGATGATTATAAGTTTGGTTGCGTTGTCATTGTCTTTATTAATAGTACGTTTCTTTTACACTTAAAGCTAACGTATATGTATGTTGCAATGCAACATATCTCTTATTAGCGCGCATCGCCACAACACACTGATAATACATGCATTGTCTGTAAATATCAGTCTATATTTTAGTTTTGTATTTGCAAGATATTTTTTCAATGTATCGGGCATATATAATCTTTAGTGCATTAAAGCTAAGCATAATTTTTTTGACATTGATAAAAGCGATGGAAGAATACTATTCACTACTGCCCCACAGAACCGGGCTTTAGTCCTAAAGGCTTGCCGTAGGCGGGTTCCCGATAAATATACACTTCCGCAATTCCTGTAACTTGCTGGTTATATGGTTCCTGCAGCCGTGTAATTGGCCAGCAAACTTGTTGACTGGCATGGTGCAGCGCTACGGCAGGCAAAAAAATTGGTTGGCTGGTATATTAGCTGCAAAAAGCAAAAAAAATTGTTGGCGAACTTGTCGCACGGCTGCATGAAGAACGTAAAATTAACTCCTCTACTCCCCTTCGGTTGAAACTAACAATTGGCAGCCCATACGGACCACCCTATAATCTTTCGGACCTTCGGCCCTTACACATCACAGAGACAAAGTCCCGTTACATAACAGCATCATTTGAAAATGGAACTTTTAAAGATGTGTATACACCTTCGTTATAAAAGAAGGGTAGCCCCGGTTCTCCCTTTTTCTTGCAAACTTTTATTCTGCTTTTACGATTATCCTGCGGTAGCTGGTTAAGTTGTGTGTACCCTCATCGCTTACTTCACAGATTATATGAAAGTTTTTTCCCACGGCATCAGACGGAATATGAACGGTAGCAATAGCTGATTCACTGCTTGCTATTTTTATTTCTCCGGCGTAATTCCCGGCTTCGGGTATTGCCCACCATTTAAAGTTTAACCGGTCGCCATCGGGGTCGAACGATTTTGATGCGTTGAGTTGTAATTCTTCCCCTGCTTTGCAAACTTTCTCAATTGGTTTAATGCCTTTATCGCCGTTAACAATTACAACCGGATTGCGGTTTCCCTTTCCTTCTTTGGCCCAATCCATACGGGCGGCAAAATTGTTAAATATTGCCGGATAGAAATAGGCAAAATATTTTGTGCCAATGTTATAGGGTTCGCCGGTATAATTTGTGTAAGCATTTGTGAGGCTATCGCGCCCCAGGCCAAATTCAAAATAACCACTCCAGCTCACCTGCGTTGGAACATCCGGGTTTGATAATCCATTGGGCATAACATGCATAAAGGCCGGCGTATCGCCTTCAACTCCCCATTTGTATTTTGGATATAAAGCGCCAAGATTACCATGATTTTGGATATGACGTGCGTATTCATTCCAGTTATTAACGCCCGTACCGTTTTGATGTTTCCAGGCACATTCATCCCAAAAAAATAGCAGGTCATTTTCAAAACCCCGCATCCACTGATGAGAACTAATGTCATAACGAATGGTATCTCCGCTCGACCATGGCCTGTCCTGGTCGGTAATCGTATAAATACGAAATTTATGCAGAAAGGCTTTTAGTTCTTCAGGTGTCCGCTCCTGTTGTATGCGCCAAATGGCCTGGGCAAATGTATTGCCACCGCCCCAGACAGTAATCCATATCGGGCGGTCGTCCTTTTCATCAGCCAAATTGATTATAAGATTACTTCCTTCCGAATCGTTGTCATCACCAATAAATTTCATCCCCATCTTTGTACTTCCCATCACAGTTCGCTTTCGCAAATAACCGACAGACGGCCAGTAGCCAATTTCCTGCGTCAATTCATCTTCGGCAAATGTATCCTGATTTGATCGCTTTTTTAGATTTGGTAAATCCTTTTCATAGGCATTTAAGGCATCGTGAATTAAATCGATACGTTCGTTTCCTCCATTATTACTCCAACCCGTAGTGGCAATTAACGCTTCAATCTCAAACTGGTCGGCATGTACCAGTAAACGAATCATCGACTCCATATCGTCAGGCTCAATGTTTTTGGGCGCAATATCGGTTAGCACTACAATTCGTGGTTTTAAATCTTTGGTTTCGGGTTCGTTTGTTGTGCATGCTTGTGTTAGCACAAAGCTTAAAGCTAATAAGGCGAAGTTTTTTAGTTTCATTTTATTCGGTTTTTATACCCATTCCTTTTTGAATGCAGTTTTACAACAGTTTATCTTTATTGCAATTCCGCCGACCTGGTTTCTTTGGTTTAAAAGTAGTTTTAAAAGCTATATTCCTGAAGATAAAACAAAAAAAAGGTGCCGATTAATAACCGACACCTGTTATAATTATTTTACCAGATTCTTAAATGCTGATCCAAAAATCAGGTAACTGGTATTTCCTCCAATGGTACCTTCGTTTTGTCCCCAAAAAAATGGCCAGTCGTCGTAGTTTTCAAAATGATCGGGTTGTCTGAACAACACGCCGGGAGCAACATTTCCCGGAATAAAAGAGAAATCGGCCCTGTTGTTACCATAAAACACTGCTTTTGGACGAGCGGCACCTACCGCTGCCACAAACGAATAATTGTGATACGGATGACATCCAAACAGCCAGTTGGTGGCCTTAAATGCATGGCTTGCGTCAATAATATCCGGGTAATATTTGCTGGCAAAACAAATGGTGGTTCCAAAGCTAACAACACCGCCATTGCCGGCCCAGTTCCGAAGGCCGATCGGCACTCCGTACGGATTATCCTGTTCAAGCTCTTCAATATATTCCTTGTATTTTACCACATAGGGACGGAGCTTTTCTTTGTACGATTCATCCATGTGCGGAATGGCATGTAATGCCGTAAGAATGCTGAAACTTACAAAACGGTCGAGTGCCGGCCACAGCGATTCCTGAAACTTATCTTTATATTGTTGCTCGCCGGTTGAAATGTACAGTTGAAGATTGGTGCCCATATCTCCCCCAAAACGTCTTCCACGGCGGTCTTCCGGCATATTGGCAAGTAGTTCAGTAGATTCTTTCAGCAATCTTTTCGACTGTATCAGCGCCCTTTCCGACAGATCGTCGTTATAGCCCTTCAGAGCGCGGCTTGTGGCGGCAAACATAGCAGCAGCCCTCAGATCGAGGCTGGGATTGCGGCTTGTAAACGCCCACATATCATCTTTTACACCGCTTGATTTTCCGTCGGGGGCTACTTCATATGGCCCAAGATTCGGATTATACGGAAGGCCGTCGGTTATTGAAGCGGCATCGCCAAGATGATGGTAATTATCGAGAACAGAGTTGGAAAGTGTTTGCGCCATATGACCGATAATTTCTGCCTGGGCGACAAGGTTCATTGTTCCGTGCTCGATATACTGTAAAATATCGGGTGTTCCGTCCGGACGATGAAGATCGACATACCGCTGCTCCTCATCAACAAAAGTCTGATCGCGCAAGGGTTTGAAATACTCCCAGGTTTGAACAAAGTTTTGCACAACGGAAATATTCGATCCGGTTTCTATATCAAAATCACCGGCATCAAAAAAGCCGCCTACGTTTAATCCCGGGATGGTTTCCAGCGCTTTGTATTTGGTATCGGTTGTTGGGCCCTGGCTATGCAAATCGAAATGATCGGTGTTTGGCGGAGCCTGCAGGTAACCTTCTTTAAAAGGCTCGCCGTGCCATACCCGGTACGCTTCGTTCACATACATGTGGTTCATATGAATCGGAACCCAAACATCGCTGGTGGCATCGGTAATCCAATCGTAAACGTTATCTTCAATTATAAAGTTATTGGTTTTACAATCGCCATACTGAATGTAGTAAATACCGGGTGTTTCAACAGAAGAGAAATCGAATTTTACATAGTGATATTTGTAATAGTCGCCCCACGATTCGATTTTGCCGCTGAATACTTCGGTGGCAGTACCATCTTCACCTACTTTATAAATAGATGCTTTTGCAAGCGGTTTGTCCTTTTTGTCGAGTTCAATAACCGAAACCTTTTGTTGCGAAGGCAGGTAGCCCACCTGCGAGAAACCAATATTGGGTTCTCGTACCCAGCCTGGAATAGCGTTGGGTTCAACTGTCCAGCTTAAAACTTTGCCGGTTTTCCCGGCAGGAAGCAAACTGCGAACTACATACCACCCGTTTTGTGCCAGCACACGGCCATCGAAAAGCATAATGTCGGCATCGGCAGAAGTGATTTTCACCATACGTTCGGGGTCATCGGGAGCAAGAAGCATTGTTCGTCCGGTTTCGAGCGGTAGCGGATCGATAAATTTGCCGGTTCCCCTGTCGTCGGAAGTTACATAGCCCTTAAATTGTTTGGGTTTTTCGGTGTTGGGCCTGGTAATGGTATTGCTTGCCACATAACGCGAAAACCGGTTGATACGCCCATCCATTAAATAGGTTTTACCCCAATATTTCGAGGGCAAAAACTCGAGGTTAAATCCGGCGCTCCCTTCAACCGCCTCAGGAAGAGGTTCGTCGAGGAAAACGGATATCTCAACTCCTTTGCCCTTAGGCGTAACCACCACACGCGATTCGAAATCGTAATCGTCATATCTTAGTGTAGCCTCAATGCTGTTGCTTACACTGTCAACTGTTCGGGTTGGTATTTCAGGAACAAGATCCCACTGCTCCGGGGTGTTCGAAAGCCGAACGGCACCTCCTTGCGCAGTTCTTACACCGTGATGGATCAATTCTATACCGGCATTCTTCTCGTCGTTGAAGCCCCCGGTAAAAAGGTTACTGTACACCAGTACATTTACGCCTTGTGTTTCGAAATACTCCAGATCGTTGAGTACCAGATCCTGGTTTGGTTCAGGACTACATGCCGCCAGTAACAGCAAAATGAATGATAAAAATGAAAGTTTTTTCATAAAGCTAAGTTGGTTTACCGATTTATTATGTTTTACTATTTTTAATGTCGAATTCAGGTTCCTAAAAAAACCATATTTCCGTTTTCAATATTACCTGATATTCAGCGAACAGCTGTTTAAATTTAGATTCGGCATTTAAGAAAATAGATAATTCTTGGGCTTGTCCTCCAGTTTTCACGATTAAATCCAAGGAAACATTATGTTTCAGGTAGTTTGGAAAACCTCAGCTGAAAGACCAGGACTATATTATTATGCCGGAATCATCGCATGTGTATAGCCTGTTACAGACAAGAGAGATACGAATCCAGCCGGAGTCGCACCTATAATCTTTATTCTAATTTTCTATTTTTTTATGATGCCGGAGGCATCCAATATTTATAGCAAATTGCTTATGAAAATAATTCGACTCCGCCGGAGTCGTACTAAATTCCGTAGAATGATATTCTATAAACATATGAATCCACCGGATTCTTTTATTAGCCCTTTTATTGATGAATACGAATCCACTCAACCGAGGAGTCGTCATGGAATTTTACCACCATAAATTTGCTGTGCAGTGGCCAGAAGAGCAGCCGTTCCTGTTTTATAAGGTAATAAATGTAGTTTTCGTTGCTGCGGTCGGGCTCGCCAAGCATATCAAGAATTTGTGGTTTCTGAAGCGATCGGATGGTATCGTTGTACACCACGTCATTCACCATTTTATCGCGAAAAGGGTATTTCCTCCCTTCTTTGATTTGCCACTTTGTTTTGTCGAAAACCAAAGCGCTGGCCGGTTTATCCGTCATATCCGGTTCGTAATTCTTTACCTCAGAATTACAGGCCACACAAAAAACAAAAACAATAAAACAGAATATATGTACCGGTTTCATTTGCCTCATTTTTTTCATTTCAAATTAAACGGGCAAACTATAGGGTCAGTTCAATTCCTTCGGGTCGTGTATGTTTCCACCGGCGGTGCGACCATAAATAATATTCGGGTGTTTCGCGTATTACTTCTTCCATTTTCCGGATATAAGTAAGCAAAATATCTTTCGATTCAACCTTCGACGGGTCATCGATAAGTTGTGTAAAATGAGCTTCGTAATGGCCGCGTTTTAGCTTTTTTAAGTGAAGAAAAAATATGGGCTGATTGGTTTTAATGGCAATCTTTTCGGGGCCGGTAAAAAATGGTGCTTCGCGGTTTAAAAACAGGGTCCAGAATGGTGAATTGGCTGCTGGTGTTTGATCGGCTGCCAACCATAAAACGGCCGGTTCGCCACGTCGGACATGCTCAATTGCTGCGCGTGCCGATTTGTGTACCGGCACCGACTCGCCACCCCATTTGCTTCGCGAGTGTTCGATATATTTTTCAAAAGCCATATTCCCCCGAATCGGGTTTACAATCATCAGCAGTTTATGCGCCGATTTGGTTTGAATTGAGCTGCACCACTCCCAGTTATTGTAATGAAATCCGAGCAGCATTATACTTCGTCCTTCCCGGGCATATTGTTGTGCCAATTCCAGACCTGTAACTTTCAAACGCTTATCCATCTGCTTCTCGCTCATGCTGTGCAGCTTGATAGTTTCAAGCGAAAAGTCGCAGAAATGGCGGTAATAGCGGTGCATTATTTTTCGAATCTCCTCCTCACTTTTTTCAGGAAACGAATGACGAAGATTATCCAGAATCACCTTTTTGCGATAGCCGACAACATACCGAACCACCAGGTAGAAAAAATCGGCAATGCCGTAGATCATCCAAAATGGCAGCACCGAAATAAATTTCAACAGCAGTACTACCCCACCGTTTAACAGGCGTTTAAAAAAACCTTCGTAATAGCGTTTATCCTTTTTGCGTAAGCTCTCGTCAACCATACTAAAAATCTATTGAATTAAAGCTGTGCCCTGCGGGCGTTTGTGCTTCCATCGTTTGTGGCTCCAAAGATAATACTCCGGATTCGATTTTATCACTTCCTCCATTTTTTCAATGTAGCGCAACAAAATTTCCCGCTCATCAGTTTGCGCAGGTTCTTCTACCAATAACGAGTAGCTGTATTCGTACTTGCCCCGCCCCAGGCGTTTGGCGTGCTGAAAAAATACAGGTTGATTGGTTTTTTGCGCAATTTTTACAGGACCGGGGAAGAAGGCGGCTTCGCGGTTCATAAACACCGCCCACAGTGGCGAACTTGCCAGTGCACTCTGGTCGGCAATAAGGCCAAGCACTACCGGCTTTTGCTGCTCAAAATAGCGGAACGTTACTTTTGCAGCACGCCCCATCTTAACGGCTTCGCCCCCCCACTTCTCACGCGCTTTCTGCAGAAAATCGTCCATGGGTTCGTTGTCGCGCATTTTGTTGTACACCATCAGCAACTTACAATTTAATTGTTGCTGCAAGGCCCCCGACCATTCCCAGTTATTGTAATGGAAAGCCAGCAGAATGGCGCCATTTCGCTTTTCGGCAAGCTGGTTCAGTGTTTCAGTTCCAACAAAAGTTACGCGCTTTTTCAACTCCTTTTCCGACAAACGGTAAAGCTTAATACTCTCTAACGATACATCGCAAAAATAGCGGTAAAATTTATTCCGAAGTTGAAGAATCTCACTGGCACTTTTCTCCGGAAATGCGTGTATTAAATTATCGGTGATTACTTCACTGCGGTACTTTACAAGGTCTTTTATTATCAGGTACAACACATCCGACAGAAAATACAAACACCCGAAAGGAAGCCTTGCAATTGCTTTTAGCAATAGAATTACAGCCCATTTCCCTGAATCCCTGAAAAGTCCTGATGATTTTGGATTTTGTATTTTCTTTTTACTCATTGCCTGTATTGCAAGCCCTGTTAAAATAGCTTAAAAAGCAGATTCAAAACTACACTTTTATACCAATACTACCTTAAAATAAGCCTTATTATTTCGTTCTTTTAAGCTTATACTTCGTTTAAAAATATCGACAGAACCTGGCTATGCCTCAATTTTTTGCCTTGTCGAAGCTTAAAATATTCAAAACAATTTAAGACTGATTTTAAAATAGAATTGGTATGCTTACATTCGCTAAAAATATCTCTATATTCGGTTGATGAAAACAGTAAATATGAAACGAACATGAATTTTCTTCATTCTAAATTCACCGGGATGAATGATTAAAATTTATGTGAGTTCCTGAATGTCTTTAAATTTTTTGAACATTCAGAAATCAAAAAATTTTAAACAGATGAAAACAACACTTGCTCTGATTTTCCTTTTAACAGGAATTACTACAATGGCTCAAAATACATTTATTGCTCACCGCGGAGCTTCGTACCTGGCACCTGAAAATACAGTCGCTTCGGCAAAGCTGGCCTGGGAACTTGGGGCCGATGCTGTTGAAGTGGATGTGCACCTGACGAAAGACAACCGCGTAATCGTTATTCACGACAAAGACACCAAACGTACCTGCTACGGAAAAACAAACCTTACCATTGCCAAAACACCATCGATTTTGTTGCGCGACCTGGATGCCGGCGTTTGGAAAGGGGAAGAATTTAAAGGGGAAAAATTGCCGTTTCTGGCGGAAATTATTGAAACCGTTCCTGAAGGCAAAACACTCGTTGTTGAGATTAAAGCAGGCGGCGATGAAATTATTCCGGCGCTTAGCCGTATTGTTGACAACAGCGGAAAGAAAGAACAGATTGTTTTTATCAGTTTTGGATGGAAAACCATTGTTGCAACACATCAAGAATTTCCCGATAACAAATGTTACTGGCTAAGCTCTGTTAAACAGGGCTTAAATAAAAAAATGGAAGAGGCCGCAACTGAAGGACTCACCGGCGTCAACTTAAAATATTCGATTATCGACGAAGAAATTATGTCACATGCCAGCGATCTTAACCTGGAAGTACTTTCGTGGACCATCGATGATCCGGAAGAAGCCCAACGCCTTACCAATATTGGCGTAAGCGGAATAACAACCAATCGCCCAAAGTGGTTAAAAGAGCAAATGAATCAGTAGAACCTTTATTTTTGATTTGAACCAGTAACAAAGCTCATGGAAGTCATTTCCGAGCCATAGCGGCTTTGGGTTGTTTCCTTTGTTTTTTATTGAAACCCGGGATTAGCTTCTGTGCTATGACTACTTCAGCAATTACAATTCGTTAATCATCATGCTTCATTCAGAAAAAAAGGGCTGCCTTTTGTTAAAAGACAACCCATAGTTTCTGACGTTTTCTGAATACTTTTTCTGTATTCTTATAGCTTTAATTACTTAACAACATTTCAAAAATAGAGCATTATTCTGTTAAGACGATTTAACTAAGGCAAATTATTGTTAAACAATTTTTAGGAATGTTAAAAGTGTTAATTCAGGTAAAAAGTTGATGAAGAAGAAATTAAACGGAGTGATTTTCTGCAACAACCAATTGAAACGCTCCTTTTCCGATGAATTTCGATCGTTTAATCGCAAATCCGTTTGCCGGCAAAATGGTAGCCAAACCACCGGCTTGTGAATAGCTTTTAAAATTGCGGTTGTGCTCAATCCCCGCCAAAAACTCGGCGACTTTACTGCCAACACCTACATAATTTTTTGGTAGTGGAACAGCGTAATCCAGCACAACAATTTTCTCAGCCACCTTTTTTATCTCACCCAGAATGATTTTATGTAAGTCCGGATCAAACTGGTGCAAAGCCATTGAAAGTATAGCCACATCAAATTTCTGCTGATAAAAAATTCGTAGATCGGTAGCATCGCCAACAACAAACGTAGCGTTGCTAACCTTTTGCTTTTTGGCGTTGTTAGTGGAATAACGCACCATTGATTCGGAAAGATCAACGCCGGTTACGGATTTTGCTTTGGCTGCAAGTTCAAACAACTGCGCGCCGGTTCCGCAAGCGATGTCAATTACAGTATCGCCTTTGTTAATTTCAAGAGCAAGCCGTTTGCGCAGATTCCCGAGCAGCGGATCGATAATTGTACTGTAAACAAAGCCGGTTTCCAACATTTAATTTGTCGTTACTGATTTAAAAAATTCCCATATCACGTCGCAGCCATCTATATCATGGTTCACGTTACCGATCAACTTTTTGGGCAAATATTGCCGGGTTCCGGGCCAGGAATGCCCGCCGTTTTCAACCCGGAGATTAACCACACGGATGTTCGGATCATCCGGATTTTTCCAAACCGTTTTGTGAACCTTACAATCATCCGCTTTATTTATATTGGGAAATTCAGATTCTTCTGCCAATTCGGAACAACCATTTTGTTCTTTCCAAAAACTTACGCTTTTGTCAACGCTTACAACCTCTCCCCGTTTTTGTTTTAATACCATCACCGGTCCTCCATTATACGGCACCAGCGGATCGCCAGTGCCACAAATAAAAAGCACAGATACAGGATTGGCAGGAATTATCTGTTGCTGGTCTTCGCTCATATTTGCCGCCACAACAGCTATCGCTTTAAAAACTTCGGAGCGCTCAAGCGCCAGTCGTTGCACCATAAATCCACCGTTTGAAATTCCACAGGCAAAAACACGTTCCCTATCAATTGAAAGTTTTTTATCGAGATCGTCGATCATTACATCAAAAAAGCCCACGTCATCAATATTCAATCGGCGCGCAACAGCCAGCGTGTCGCGGTCGCCATCGTTCCACCCTTTTTTATACCCATTCGGATAAACAGCAATAAAACCATCGCGCTCAGCCAGCTCATTAAATCTGTAATTTGTAAATCGGGGCATACGGCCGGCTCTTCCGCCTCCACCGTGTAAAATAAATACTACGGGATAATCCTTTCCTTCCGAATAATTTTCGGGTACAAACAGTTCGTAGTTCCGCTCCAGCCCATCAACTTCAACATACATCGTTTCCGTCCATCGTTGCGAAAACGAAAGTTCAGCAAGAAAAATAAGTATTATTGAAAGCAGAATTTTGTACATTTCACGCAATTGCTTTACTTCATAAACTCTATGATTTTTTTGTTGGTATCAATGTTTAAAATTAAAAATAATGAAGAACTTTCTGATTCTAAGTATCATCTCTTTGCTTTTATTCTCCTCGTTTAAATCCGACAAGCCTGCTTACGTGCTTTATAATAAAGATGGAAAGCCGGTGAAATATGAAAAAATGCTGAAAGAAATGGAAGACGCTGACATTGTTTTGTTTGGCGAATTGCACGATAATCCAATTTCGCACTGGTTACAGTTGGAACTCACCAAAGACCTGTACATGCAAAACGGTAAAAACCTGGTTTTGGGCGCCGAAATGTTTGAAAGCGATAACCAGGTGATTATGGATGAATACTTGTCGGGTAAAATAGCGAACAGGAGTTTTGAAGAAGAAATACGACTGTGGCCCAATTATAAAACCGATTACAAACCCCTTGTGGAGTTTGCCAAAGACAGCGGCCTTTATTTTGTGGCCACCAATGTTCCGCGCCGTTATGCATCGCTGGTCAACTCAAAAGGATTTGAAGGGCTGGAAGAATTATCCGATGAAGCCAAAGCATTTTTACCTCCACTACCACCGGTTTACGATTCGACCCTGAATTGCTATGCCAGCATGATGAATATGGAAGGAATGGGAAGCCATGTTACGGCAAATTTCCCGAAAGCACAAGCCATAAAAGATGCTACGATGGCACACTTTATCCTGAAAAACTGGGAGCCCGGGAAAGTACTTTTGCATTACCACGGAGCTTATCACTCAGAAAATTTTGAAAGTATTTACTGGTACCTGAAATATGAAAATCCTGGGTTGAATATTGTTACGATCCACAGTGTGATGCAAAAAAATGTTTCGGAATTAAAATCGGAAAATACCGGTCTGGCTGATTTTACCATTTGTGTGGATGAAGATATGACGAGAACACGTTAAATAAAACATTCATGATTCCCTGGTATCACCAACAGGAATGAAAGTAAAGTCTGTTAACAGCATTTCATAAAAATGGCCGGATTACAAGGCGCACATAACGATTGTGCGTTGAATAGCTTACTGATTGCGCCTTTAAATTACCGCACATCAACCCCGGGTTTCACCCGGGGTTAGTCACATTTTATCCCTTCGGGATATTGAACTGAAATACTAAGTTAAGACGAGTTTATTGACCTGCAATGTCGCAATTGCAAGTTTTGATGACGCTGGAAGCGTTTAATGTGAATAACCCGGTGCGTAGCGCCGGGATGAAATGACCAAAGGGAAATCGTCCGGCGAAGAAAGCAGATCGAAGCCAGATGGTTCTCACGGACGAAACTCAAACGGCAATACACATAAAATGATGAGGACTTTCAGAAAAAAAAAGCAGGAGCCTGGAATCCTGCTTTTATAAATTTCGTGTGACCGGAGAACGTCTTAATTCTTGTTTTTTGCTTTTTTTTTAAGCTTTTGCAAGTTATAGTAGTAAAGCCAAAAAGTAAATACCCAATATTGGGTATTTTTCCGTACCTTGAGAAGGCTTTAGATTTTTTGAAAGTCACAGAACAACATGGACAATACAAGTTTAAACAGAATAAAACAAGCATGGGAGGCTAACAAAGCTATACACCCGGTTAAATCTGAATTGTACCTAAACATCATTGAACAAGTAGTAAATATTTTTACTCCCGGACGCTTCTATTACTACATCATGAACTTCGAAACCCTGGAAATGGATTACGTTGATTCGCGGATAGAAACAGTTTTAGGAGTAAACACCAAAGACTGGAGCCTTGAACGATTGTTTGAACTGGTGCATCCCGAGGATCAGGAGCAAATGTACCGCAAGGAAGAAAAAGCAGTAGAATTTACGCTTAACCGAATTTCGAAAGATGAAATATTAAAATATAAAGTGGTTTATCTTTTACGCCTGCGTCACGCGAATGGAAATTACAAAACCATATTACAGCAGTCAAAAGCTCTCACACTTTCAGAGGACGGCAAAGTACAACAGGTATTAGGTATTCACACCGATGTTACTCACCTGAATATGGAGATTGACCATAAAATATCGTTTATCGGAGATGGGCTTCCATCGTACTATTCGCTGTCAACCGATGACGATTTTTATCCGGTAGAGCTCGATTATCACAAGCTTTTCACCTCGCGTGAAAAAGAAATTCTGGGCAACATTGCCAAAGGAAAAACATTTGGAGAAATAGCAGAAATTCTAAATATTTCGCCACACACCATTAACACCCACAAAAAAAATATCCTGAAAAAAACCGATTGTAACAACACCACCGAATTGATTGCACGTTGCGTTCGCGAAGGAGTAATTTAGTTAGCGGTAAAAATTCATTTCCTCCAGATACTCCCAGCTTTTTTGCGGAAGAAAATGACGAACATCTTTTCCCTCTTTTATGGCTTTACGGATAAACGAAGATGAAATTTCCATTAAGGGGGCATCTTTGGCTATTGTGATGTTTTTCTGCACCTGTACGTTATCCGGATCAAAACCGGGGCGCGGATAAACGATTATTCCGTAATCTTCAAGTATGGTTTCGTAATTTTTCCACTTATGAAAGTTCTCCAGGTTATCCGATCCCATCAAAATTTTAAAATGATAGTTCGGATATTGATCTTTTAAATAGGCCAGTGTATCAACCGTATAACTGGGTTTTGGCAAGCTGAACTCAATATTTGAAGCCCGAAACCGGTCGTCACCGTCAACTGCACGGTGCACCAGCTCCAAACGCTGGTAATCATCCAATAAATTATTTTTCTTTTTGAGTGGATTATGCGGCGACACCACAAACCACAGCTGATCGATATTGGTGTATTCCACCATATAATTAGCAATAGCCAAATGACCGATGTGAATTGGATTGTAGCTACCAAAGTAAAGCCCAATCGTTAACTGCAGATTGGTTTTCGGTGCGAGTATGTCGGTAACGAGATCACTCATTCTAATTCCTCTTTCAGGTACCAAATTACGAATAATATGTCATCTCGAACAGCGTGAGAGATCTGTTTCGGATTAGCTCAAAGGTTGCAGATTTAGCTCCGCTGATTTTCAATTCTCACTACGTTCGAAATGACAGCTGTAGAACTATTTTTTCAGAAATTCAGCAATAACTTTTTCGGCCTCATCAAAAGCCTCCTCCAATTTGTCGTTTATAATCACCACATCAAACTGCGTGGCAAAACTTAGTTCGTGCTCGGCTTTGGCAACACGCATGGCAATTTTCTCTTCGCTGTCGGTTGACCGGCCAACCAGGCGGTTACGCAACTCTTCTACCGAAGGCGGCTGCACAAAAACAGCCAGAGCCTCATCGCCGTAGTATTTTTTAATGTTCAGACCACCAACAACATCCACATCAAAAACCACATTTTTGCCTTGCTCGCGAATACGTTCAACTTCACTTTTCAGTGTACCGTAACTGGTTCCTTTGTACACTTCTTCCCACTCCAGAAACTCGTCGTTTTCCACTTTTGCCAAAAACTCTTCACCTGATAAAAAGTAATAATCTTTACCGTGTGTTTCGGTGTGGCGCGGTTCTCTGCAGGTGGCCGAAATTGAAAATTCAAGATCGAAACCTTGCTGTAATAAATGTTTTACGATGGTGGTTTTCCCGGCTCCCGACGGAGCTGAGAATATGATTAATTTTCCCTTCATTATTATTTAGCTTCGAGCCTCGAGCTGCTAGCTACGAGATTTTTTAACTTTTGCCTTGTTACAAAACATTCAACAATTGTTCTTTTACTCGCTCCAGATGATCTTTCATCTGCACAACGATACGCTGAATATTGGTTTCGTTGGCTTTTGATCCGATGGTGTTGATTTCGCGACCGATTTCCTGCGAAATAAAACCCAGCTTTTTACCCGATGCACCGTTTTGTTTTGCGGTTTCGAAGAAATACTCGCAATGATTGGCCAGGCGAACTTTCTCTTCGTTAATGTCCAGTTTTTCGAGGTAGAAAATCAGTTCCTGCTCAAAACGGTTTTCATCTACGTTGCCATTCATCTTCAGCGCTTCCAGATTATCCGTTAATCGCACTTTTAATGCTTCAATACGCTGCTTCTCGAACGGCTCAACCTGTTTTAACAAACTACTGATATTCTCTACATTGCCAAGAATATCAGACTCAAGTGCATTCCCTTCTTTTTCACGAAAAGAATTTATGTCCTCAAGCGCTGCCAGAATATTCGAGTATATGGTTCCCCACTCTGATTCGTCGAGTGTCTCGTATTCGGTTTTCACCACATCGGGCAAACGCATAGCCGCCTGCAAAGTACTTTGGTCAACAGCCAATCCCAGTTCTTTGCTGATCTCATTCAGTTGATTGTAATAACCTTTCAGAATGGGTTCGTTAATTTTCGAATTGGTTTCGTCGCCCAGGTTTTCCACGTATATGTTAAAATCAACTTTCCCGCGCACCAGTTTTTCGGCAATCGCTTTACGAATAATAATATCTTTTTCGCGATACAAGGCGGGAGTCCGGGTATTGATATCGATTTGTTTACTGTTTAGCGATTTAATTTCAATGGTAATCTTTTTGTTGTTTACCTCGAATTCGGCTTTACCAAAGCCGGTCATTGATTTTATCATGTGAAAATATTTTTATTCAAATTTAGTATAAAGTCTGTAAAAACAGCGAAACGGGTGATTGATAGTTTGATTCTGGATACTCGATGCTGGATTCTGGATATTTGATTCTGGATGCCGGATAATTATTAAAGCATTATCGCATTTTAGCATTCCTTCCCTTCAGTCCCTTAATCCCTCAATCTCATAAAATCGCTCCGGAACCGATCAGTTCATCATCCAAATACCAGGCTGCAAATTGCCCCGAAGTGATTCCCCGTTGTTCGTTTTCGAACAAAAACCAGGCACCGTCTTCTTTCATATGTATTGTTCCTTTTTCCAGTGGCTGACGGTAACGAATACGAATATCAAATTCGCGTTTCTCGCCAACCTGCATTTTCAGGTCGGGTCGTATCCAGTGCATATTCTCTGTGGCTACAAACAATCCTTTGCGGTACAAACCGGGATGCTCAAAACCTTCGCCCACATAAATAATGTTGCGTTTTACATCGGTGCCAATTACAAAAAGCGGCTCTTTACGGCCACCAATATTCAGCCCTTTACGTTGCCCAACAGTATAAAAATGTGCCCCCTGATGTTCGCCGATCACTTCGCCATTCCACGGTTTATACGGAAACTGAAAACACAACTTTTTATAATTTTCTTCCGAAACTTCAAGCTGTTTTTTCTTTTCCATAAATTTTGCAGGAATCTCAATCACATTACCCACTTTAGGCTCCAGTTGCTGCTGCAAAAAGGTTGGAAGATCAACTTTCCCAACGAAACAAATACCCTGCGAATCTTTCCGCTCGGCAGTTGGCAGGTTTTGCTGACGCGCAATTTCACGCACTTCAGGTTTTAACAACTCTCCTATCGGGAACATTGCTTTCGACAGCTGCTTTTGGTTCAGCTGACACAGGAAATAACTCTGGTCTTTATTCGGATCTTTTCCGGCCAAAAGCTGATGAATGGTTTTTCCATTCACCTCGACTTCCGACTTTCTGCAATAATGCCCTGTTGCCACAAAATCGGCGTCAAACTTCAGGGCTTCTTCCATAAAAGTGTCGAATTTAATCTCGCGGTTACACAGCACATCGGGATTTGGTGTACGACCGGCCTGGTATTCAGCAAACATATAATCGATAACACGTTGTTTATAGTCTTTGCTTAAATCGACAATATGAAACGGGATATCGAGTTTTTTGGCTACCATTTTGGCAATCAGTGAGTCTTCTTCCCACGTACACGAACTGGTCAACACACCTTCGCGTTCGCGGTAGTTAATCATAAACAACCCGATCACCTCGTGCCCCTGCTCCTTTAACAACCAGGCTGCTACACTCGAATCAACACCACCTGAAAGTCCTACTACTACCCTGCTCATTTATACATTTTTAGGGCGGCAAAAATACAAGGAAAAAGTGGAAAGGCAAAAGAAGGATTAGCGATTAAGTATGAAATGGTAATTGAGCGAATTGGTAAATGAGCAGTTGAGGGACTTATTGGCGAGATTCAACAGGCAAAAGTATCATCCTGAGGGAAGTAGAAGGATGGAAATTTACGAAAGAGTAAATGAGCTATTGAGTGAATGAGGAGGTGAAAAAAGATTGATGATTAATGATTTGGGAAACGTTCACTTGCAAGTTGCCTGCCGATCCCGAAGCAATCGGGAGGGTCAGCCCAGCTCTTACCACCGCCTGTTCTATTCCAGATTGTTACGCGACTAGCTTTTTAATATTTCCATTTTGCACCTTTTTCTTCTGCATCTTCTTTTCTGTATTCTGCAATTTTTCGGATAAGATTTTCAGGGAGTGGCTTGTCATACTGAAATTGAACAGAATCCTGTTTAGTTGTATATTCACTAAGCTCTTTTTCAAATGGCTTCATTGCTGGTCCTGTTGGGGTGAAACTCAAATGAGATTTATGCGCAGAATATGCGAAAAGTATTGTTACTGATTCAAACGCCGGTTTTCCCCACTTTAATCCCTCTTTTGCTTCGGGAGCAACACTTTTTAAAATCGAGCGCAGTTCTTTTATTCTCGATTGAGCAATTTCAGGCAATTCTTCAATGTATTCTTCTACACTGGCAGGCTTCTTTTTTTGCATATTTCTAATTTTTCAGGAATTCGTATTGCTTTCAAATTTTGTTTGGAATTTTAAGATTCCGCCATAGGTTCATTTTTGACACTCTCAAAGGTCTGACAACTATTGAGAACAGCTAAAATTGATATTACTAATATTTTTGTTTCGAATTTCATTTATCCTTCCTCTCTCCATTTTTTAGTCTTTGAATTATAAATCTTTGATACCCCTAAATCCAGCCCATACCAAACCTCATAGACAACAGAATCTTTTTTTGTATAATATGAGAGATGCATTTGGCTATCGTCTATGCCAATCTCCGTTACATTTTCGGGAAGTCGACTATTCTCTTGTCTGAATTCTTCAACCTTTTCAATAATAAGTTCTGCGTGTCTTTGTCTTTCACAAATAATATCACAACAACTTGTTATTAATAGAAAAACAGTCAATATAATTAATAATGGTTTCATGTTCTTGTTTACTTAGTATTGCTTTTAACGGTTGACCGCAAATTTTCAGGCGGGCTTCACCGAAGTTTTCGATAAAACCGTTGAAAGTTTATCTAAAATTGTCTGTTCAATGCGTTGTTATGGTTGAAATAAAAAGTCAAAGTTTAAGATTCATTGTATTAAATACTTACTTCTATTTTTTCGCCGCTTCTAATCTTTTTATCTACAATTTTTATTCCATTGAGATAAATACTTGATTTAATATTGTTATCTATTCGTTCCAGATTAATTGAAATAATATTATCTCCGAGATGCAAATTTTTTATACTTAACCGGGGTAATTTATCTGAAAGTTGCGGAGCAATGCTAAATGAATTGAATCCGGTCTGTTCAAACGACAATATTCCTTCAATAATTAACCTGCAATACAATGCACTTTCTGCTGAAAGATGCTTCATATTATTTTCGGGATATGCTTCAACGGCATATGGCACATGATCTCCCAATAATCTTTTATTGGAATATTCTTCCAGTTTCTCGAGTGATTGATCAAAAAAACCTGCTTTAAACGTACCTCTTAAGGCGTATAAAGTTCCTCTGTCCCAAAAAACTTTTGGTTCATTTGTGTTCGAATTAAGTTCAACTAAAACCCCGTTTGAAGTCCATAGTTTGTCAAGCAGTGCTGTTGCAGTAGCCTCGGCTCTGTTTTCGATACCCATTACCAGTGGTAAACAAATCCAGTGTCGAAGGTGCGTATTTCCCTTAAAATACCGATAGGTATTTAGTCCTTCAAGCTCAGAACCAAAATAATTTTCAATATTCTTAGCTAACGCTATGCTACGGTCATAATAAAGTGCCGACAAGCTATCGTGCCCGAGTTCTTTTGCCAGATAAGAAGCATTTATTAGTCCTCCGTAATAAAGAGAACTGGTGGAAAGGTTGGCTTCACCTGTTGAAATTCTTCCTTCCATTTCGTCAGTTTCTGATAACACCACTCCTTCTGCATTTATCTTTTTGTGGCAGTAATTAATGCTCCATTCAGTCAATGGCCATATCTTTCGGGCAAAATCTTTATCGGCGTATCGTAATGCGAATTGCGATGCTCCATAAGCAATCATGGCAGCATCGCCTCTATCTTTTCCACAGTTTGGCAGCTCTCCGTCTATTTCAAATGCATAGCATATAGGCGCGAAATCTTCAGGGATGTTTTTTAAAAACATCAAGTAGGCATTTTTTGCAGCTTCAATACCCGTATCGTACCCTAAAAACGGGAAAAAAGGTCCGCTATATTCTACCTGATCATTTGCCCAAATGCCAATATAATAATTTCCTCCGCCGGGTGAATGTACCAATCCCATCTTCGATTCGAAAATACTTTCAGATGCCCTGATTTTTGAAAAATAAAAAAGTTGATCAATTACAGGATTGGAAGTTTCGAGAACAAGGTTTTCTTTAATCTCGTTAAGAAAAGCATCTCTTTCAGCTTCAATTTGTTGAAAACGGAACCCATTTGTAGGTTCATTATCTATGGCGGCAGAAAAATAGAGCGTGAAGTTATAAGGTGTTTTAGGTTTAAGGCTTACCTGCTTCAAAGCATCATTATACACTTGAGTCGTATATTTTCCCTTATACCCGGTTATTTCTGCACTACTATTTGTTTCGCCAATTTTAAGCTCTTTTGCATTATCCCCGGTATTTGTCAATTCCCAATTTTCAACAAACAAACGTTCGTTCATCGACGGGAATAATGTACGCTTAAGCATTATACCTTCAACGGGAGTATGGTAAAAAGTCAGCTTACCATCAATTTTTACTGAATCAATTTGTTTAAATATCAAATTGAAACTTTCCATTGTTATTGCAGGTTCAATTTCATCAGCGTAGTTAAGCCGATGATATGCGCGGTATTTTCTCCAACCCTCTTCAATTGTTCTTAACTGTGGATATATAATATCCCGGTTTATTTCAACTTCTTTATTTCCATTTATCTTATAATAAATAATGGCAGATACTTTTTTGCCCGACATCTCAATGTTGTCTTCATGCGGATAACTAAGATCCTTATCCAGTTTCCAAACAATGCTTTGAGAAGAGCTTATTTCCCAATATTTGTCAATAGATTGATTTTGTCCCATTACAGATTGGGCAAACAGTAAGATAGCTCCTATTATGAGATTTCTTTTATTCTTCATTCTAACCGTCATTTTGTTTTAATTATCAAACAGTTGCGCACGCCACTTATTTTTATGCTTTCGAGTCACCACTATTCGATAAAGATTTTTGTCCTATTCTTAATTTTATTTCAGCAGCATTTTATGGGGCAAAAAATTCCACTTCCCCACATTTGGGGCACATATATATCAAAATTTTCCTTATTGACGAAAAGTTCAAAAATATTAGCTGGCACTCCAAGTCCTGCTCCTTCATGTAAATCAAATTGTCCGGAGAATATCAATGGTATTTTGCACCCCAAGCAATCAACCTTGCGATTTTGTTTAATTGCTCGCAATATACATTTGTACCAGAAGGATAGTATCCATATATGCATGTGCTAAAATCAGTATCCAAAGCCTTTTTTTGAATTTGATATAACATATACCAAGAGCTAATCCCATAAAACCAGTTTGCACAATTCCCATTGAGCCCCACTCATAATGAACTAATCCAAAAATAATTGAACTAAGAATAATCACTATGATTCTTCCCTTTTTTGTATCTAATCCAAGTTCTGAGATTCTGTTGATTAAGAAAGCTCTGTAAATCACCTCCTCGCCAAAAGAAGAAACAATATACACACCTCCTAATGTTACAAGGAGCATTCCAATATTGTCTTTCAAAAAATCATACCCACTCATGTCTGCACTGTCTGGAATGCCTGTTATGCTGGCCATTATAATAGATCCTATAAAGAAACCAGCCACTGCCAAAACAAAAACAAAAAGGGAAAGCAGAAACATTTTTGTGCCTTCTCTCCAGGAAATGGATTTAAAGGTTAACCCAAAATTATTCCAACTTTCACCACGAAGTTTAAGACCGGTCCATACAATAATTAGCATCAGAATATTTGCTATCCAAACTACGGCTTGTTTTAAAATAAGATCGTCTCCAACGACAGGATTCATTAATCGAATAAGGATAAAGGCAGAAATAAATACCAATAAGATTTCACCTACTTTAACTAGTCGATTTGTATGTAATTGTTTACCAATTCGGGCGCTTATTCCTTGTTCCACATTTATGTCCATTTGTTTTTCACTTTAATTTGAGCATAACGTATGTATATGTGTAAGGTGCTTATATTCCTATTTTGGCTGCTACTTGCGGAACTATTGTTATTATTTGTTTTATCCTCTAAATTCCGGTCTAACGGGCTTGTTATTTTGTGCAGAGAACTTTTGCTTACGTGCATAAAATCTCTGTGGTTTTTGTCGAACCATGACCAGGTAATTCCTTCAAATACCGAAGGTCGGTTCCTTTTTAAAGTTATATTTCAGGACGTATATTCAATCGCCGTTTCAACAAAAGCCACTGTTTTATCACCCAATTTAGGCAACCTTATACGCTCTTCAGGCGTAAAGGTTATCACTTTGATTCGAGCATCGATACCAAAGTCTGAATAGCGATACTAACTTCGTTTTACTCCTGTTCGCTTAATTGTAAAGAAGATTTGTCGGTCATTATACTTGTCTTCTTTTCAGAAAATAAGAACGTGCTTTAGGGTGTACCCATCCAACACCCCATGTCCGGTTAATTTTAATGGGTTTCCGCTTACCTTGTTCTGGATTTTAATGCCGGGGCAGAAAAAATCCATATGTAAGTTATGACATTATTTGACTTATGTCAAGAAGAATTATGGAATCTGATCATCAACTCCGGCTCTCAGGAAAACAAGCAGTACTCACCCATTACCCTGAAAAACAAGACCCTGAAACACAACAATTACCCTTTTGTGATACTTCTGTGATAAAACCAAACTACCTTTCGGCTGTTCAACTTAGAAAACTTTATCATGGAAAAAGCATTGATCATTGAAGACGACAAGGATATTTCCGAATTGGTAGCTATTCACCTGGCCGATATGGATTTGGAAGTTGACAAAGCTTTCGACGGAAAAGACGGATTAATGAAAGCGCTGAACAACCAATACCGTTTTATTTTGCTCGATCTCCGGCTTCCACTGCTCGACGGTTTTGAGATTTGTAAACGCCTGCGAATGGAAAAGGTAAACACCCCGATTTTAATGCTGACATCGAAATCGGAAGAGATCGACAAAGTACTCGGGCTTGAAATGGGTGCCGACGATTACATCTCAAAACCCTTTGGTATTCGCGAATTGCTGGCGCGTATAAAAGCGGTGCTCCGGCGTTACGATTCGGTTCAGAATCCAAATGACACGGAAGAAAAAGAACTTCGTTTCGATGATCTGTACATTAATGTAGGCATGCGTATTGTTGAATTAAACGGGAACCGGATTGAGCTTTCGCCAAAAGAATTCGATCTGCTGATTCACCTGGCATCGCACCCCGGACGAACGTATACGCGCATGCAGTTGCTTAACCAGATTTGGGGCTACGAGTTTGATGGATTTGAACATACCGTTAACTCGCACATTAACCGTTTGCGTTCGAAGATAGAGACGAATATGAACGAGCCGCAATATATACTTACCACCTGGGGAGTTGGATACAAATTCAGAGAAAATTAAAAGCAAAACATTATGAGGACAAAGATATTTAACCGATTATACCTACAAGTGTCAGCCATATTCTTGCTGGTGCTATTTATGTTTACGGCCATTGCGCTATATATTTCGGTACAATCGTCGGCCAAATATTCGGTAGAGGTTAACCAGCGCCTGAACCGCAACCTGGCCACCAGCATGGTGGATGTTATTAAGCCGGCGATGAAAGACGAAATCGCCAGCGACGAAGCCATTGCCGATATCATGCACTCGATGATGGTGATCAACCCGATAGTTGAAGTCTATTTACTCGATCCCAATGGAAAGATCCTGAATTATGTAGCTCCTGATAAAGTGGTAAAACTCGAGCACGTAAACCTGGAGCCGATCCGGGAATTTATTGCCGATCCGGATCACAGTATTATTTACGGCGACGATCCGCGGAATCCGGGTGAGTTTAAAACCTTCTCGGCCGCCACCATTACCGAAGACGGAGTTTTAAAAGGATACATTTATATTGTTTTGGCCAGCCAGGAATATGTTTCGGCCGCGCAAACCGTACTAGGTAGTTATATTCTGGGGCTGTCCATCCGCTCGGTTATCATTATTCTTATCATTTCGGCGCTGGTGGGTTTGCTGGCCATTTGGCTGATCACCAAAAAATTAAACCCGATCATCGACGGAATTCAGGAATTTAAAACAGGAAACCTGGCATCGCGTATTGCGGTAAAAAGCGAAGGCGAACTCGACCGTATTGCGCTGGTTTTTAACCAGATGGCCGACACCATCGAGCAAAACATTCGCGAACTGGAAGGCGTTGACAACCTTCGGCGCGAGTTGATCAGCAATGTGTCGCACGATTTGCGTACGCCCGTGGCTTCTATCCAGGGTTATGCAGAAACATTGATACTGAAAGAGGATAATATCTCGGATGAAGAACGGAAAAAATACCATCAGATCATTTTTAAAAGTTGTGGCCGGTTACAGCGCCTGGTGGAAGAACTGTTCGAATTATCGAAACTGGAAACCAACCAGATAGAATTGCACACCGAACCCTTTTCCATTTCGGAACTGGTTTACGATATTGTGAATAAATACCGTATCCTTTCACAAAAAAAGGGTATTAATATTGATACGGTGATGGCGAAAAATGTTCCTGTGGTAGAAGCCGATATTTCGCTGATTAACCGGGTGCTGCAAAACCTGATCGATAATGCCATGAAATTTTGCCGCGAAGGCGACAGTATAAAAATAGAAATTGATACCAAGGAACCCGAAAAAGTGGAAATCCGTGTGGTGGATTCCGGACCGGGTATTAAACAGGAAGATCTGCCGAACGTTTTCCAGCGTTACTTTAAAGGCCGTAACGACGAGAACAGTACCGGACTGGGACTGGCCATTGTTAAAAAGATCATCGATTTGCATCATTCGAACATCCGGGTGCAAAGCCAGTACGGGAAAGGGGCTAAATTTATCTTCGATCTGCCCAAAGCATTTACGGCGTAAAAATATATTTGAAACATTCACCACTAATCAGTTGAGACACCGGTCTATCAGTCAACATCCTTTTTAATTCACAAAAATTATAAAGGACAAGATATCGAAGGGCCGATCAATATGCGGCGCATAGCAGGCCACATTTTCAATAGAATTAGCGATTGCACCTATTTTCAATTAATCTTATTCTCCCCGGGCGACACTCTCCGCCGTCCGGCGTTTCGTTTTACCCTGGGCTGAAATATTACGGACTTTCAGCCCTGTAATATTCTACTGGTTGTAGTTCTTTGAATAAAAAGCGCTGAAAGTGCGTTTTATTATAGCCCGGGGCAGAGTAATTCAACGAATTACGTCGCCCCGGGTCAGAATAATGTGTCTTGAATCGTCCGGCGAAGAGAGATGATCGAAACTCTTGGTTCTTCCGGACGAAAATGAGCTAAAACATTTTTAAATTGCAGACAAGAGTTGATCCTCTAATTGTCTTAATTCACAACCTCCTAAAAACCAAACCCCTACCAATCACAGAACCATTAAAAAAGTTTATAAAAGCTTGAAATCCTTGTGATATTGTCGTGATACTTTATTCGGAATTTTGTTGTGAGTTAACATTAAAATCAAAAAAAATGAAAGCATTACGATTTACAATGGCAGCAGTGTTGGCTGTAATCCTTTTTACACGTTGCGAAAAAGACGAAATGATTGATGTTCCGGCAGAAATGTACACGATAACGGTTGAAAACGTTTCGGTGCCCTACCACTATTTTGAGGCAGGTGCCGAGTTTGGCGTTACCGGCGGCGATGCTACTCCTCCGGCACATCCCGGCGAAACCATAACGGTTCATTTTCATGCCGGACCAAGTCACAAATTATCATTTGCATCGATGTACGGCGCATCAAACGACTGGTTTTATGCCCCCGCTGATGACGGGATTGAACTATTCCCCGGAGGATCGGCGCTGGAAGGCGATATTACCAACATGGTTTATTTGTGGGATGCCGGAACAGAGGTTGACGGATCGACAACAGACGAAGAGGAAAGTAATCCTATTGGCATGGTTTCCACAACAGAAGAAAACATTGAGGTAATTCTTGATTACAATGGTGAAAGTATGTTTACACTAACGATCAATGTACTTCCGGGATCAGCAACACCGCTATCTCCGGTAGCATGGGTGGTTCACTCAATGGATCAACACCCGATTTTTATGGATGGCGAGCTGGACTACGGAATGGGCTTGGAAGCATTAGCTGAAACAGGAAATGCAGGTCCGCTGGGTGAATACCTGGAAATGCATAGCGGTTATGTATCGCCTGTGGCTCCCGTGCTTTGGGCAGTGCATTCAAAAGACGAAATGCCCATCTTTACCAACAACACAGCCGACCGTGGCGAAGGATTGGAGCTATTGGCCGAAACCGGAAATCCGGGCGATTTGGCTGCCAGTCTGATTGGTATGGGATATCACGCAGGTGCTTATGCTGTACCTGACGGAAAAAACAGTGCAGGCCCACTTTTCCCCGGCGATAAATACACCTTTAGCATTGATGCAAAACCCAACCAGTATTTAAGTATTGCCAGTATGTTGGGCAACTCCAACGATATCTTCTTTGCCTTTGGCGACAGTGGTATTAAGTTGAACTTTGGAAACGATGCCCAGGACATTACCGAAGAAGTGATGTTGTGGGATGCCGGTACGGAAGTAAATGAATACCCGGGAACAAAATCGATGGATGAAGATGAAGGCGGCGTAGTTCGTTTGCTTGACGACGGCTTCATGTATCCTGACGTAGATAAAATTATTAAGGTTACAATCAGAAAAAGTAAATAAACGAGGGAAAATGTGAGTAAAGAATCCGCCGGTGAAAACCGGTGGATTTTTTTATTTCTTTTTTAAACGGTTAGTGCCGAAGCAAGCCATCTCACGTTCAGGGAAACCTACATCGAAAAAGAATTTCGAATGATGATTAACGATTTTTGATTTCAGAATGAGTAGGCAGTAAGCAAAAAACAGTCGGCAAAATTCTATTCGTTCCCTATGTGCCTATGTGGTACAAAAAAAATTGTGCCTTCGGGTCTTTGTGTTTAAACTTCTACTTCTTTTTTAAGCGATTCGTACCAAAACAAGCCATCTCCTTTTCAGGAAAACCCACATCGAAAAACAATTTCGAATGATGATTAACTATTTTTGATTTCAGAACGAGTAGGCAGTAGGCAAAAAACAGTCGGCAAAATTCTATTCGTTCCCTATGTGCCTATGTGGTACAAAAAAATTGTGTCTGCGAGGCTTTATGTTTTAACTTTTCCTTTCAGCGATAATCACCTAAATCAGTGTTATCTGCGTTCAAAACTTTTATTGCTTTTTCTTTTGCTGGTACGACTTGCGGTGTTTGTGCTGGCTGGTTCCTTTTTTGTATTTATGAAATTTCCCGTGTCCGTGCTTTTTCCCTTTCGAAGGAGTTCGCCATTCCGGGCCTTCTCCAAACTGTTCGGGTAGCGGAATCTTAAATACTTCGCGCTCGATCAGCTCCTCAATACGATGAAACTTGTACATGTCGTCTTCGTTCACCAGGGTAAGTGCCACACCTGTTGAGTCGGCACGCGCAGTACGTCCAACGCGGTGCACATAATCTTCGGCATCGCCCGGCACATCGTAGTTGATCACCAGGTTAATGTCTTTAATATCGATACCGCGGCTCATTACGTCTGTAGCCACCAAAATACGAATTCGTCTTGAGCGAAATCCATTCAGCACACTTTCGCGGTCTTTCTGTTCCAGATCCGAAGAAATAGCTTCGGCATCAAAACCTTTCTTTTTAAGCCTTTTTGCTAATTCGTTGGTTACCCGCTTGGTTGAGCAGAAAATGATAACACTGCTGTAATCCGGGTTTTCCGAAATAAGGTGCGCCACCAAATCGCCCTTTTGTTTATCGTAAATAAGGTACGCGGCCTGCAACACGCCTTCTGCCGGTTTCGACATGGCAATGTTTATCTCTTTTGGTTTATTGAGAATCTCCGATGCCAGTTTCCTGATCTTTGGTGCCATTGTTGCACTAAACATCAGCGTTTGGCGCTCTTTTGGCAGATATGAAATAATCTTGGTGATGTCTTCGTAAAAACCGATGTCGAGCATTCGGTCGGCCTCATCGAGAATCAGAAATTCGATCTTATCAAATTTTACGTATCCCAGGTTCAGGTGCGAGATCAGTTTTCCGGGGGTAGCGATAATAATGTCGGCTCCTTTGGTAAGTGCTCTTTTTTGTTGGCCCCATTCGTCGCCATCGCCACCGCCGTACAAGGCAATGGAATGAATCCCCATGGTATAGCCAATTCCCTGTACCTGCTGATCGATTTGCATGGCCAGCTCGCGTGTTGGTACAATAATCAGCGTTGAGGTTTCTCCACCGGGTAAATCGGCAATTAAATCAAGAATAGGGAGTAAAAAAGCTGCGGTTTTTCCTGTACCGGTTTGGGCACAGGCAATAAGGTCGCTACCTTCCAGGATGATGGGAATTGCCTGCTCCTGAATCGGAGTAGCATTTTTAAATCCCATGTATTCTATGGCATCCAATAAATCGTAATTAATGCCAAGTTCTTCAAACGTCATTCAATACTTTTAATATGTGCTTACAAATGTAGTTAAAATAAACGGCACAGTGGGGTAACACAACTTTATGTGTGAACCAAACTGTCAACAATTAAAAAGATCATCATAAAAAGGTAAAGGAAGTTGAGTTTGTAGAATGATGGACGCACTTTAAATTCGTCCTGTACGAATACCGCCATGGTGAGCGACGACAGCAGATAAAAGATGTAAAACATCAGCAGAAACATGATGAGTTTGTTGCCGATAACAAAAAAGATAACCAGAAATGCGGATGCAATTGTTGTGAGAATCCAGGTGTAGGTTACCCGTTTTATTTGTAGTTCAGAAAAAAGCTGGTTCAGACTGGGCATTTTTGCCAGTTTGTATTGCTCACCAAACATCAACAGAAGCAACCAGAAATGCGGTATTTGCCCGATAAAAAAGAAGGCGGCTACCATTAGAATAACTTCTGATGTGAGACTTCCACCTGCTCCGGCCCAACCGATCATAGGTGGAATTGCGCCTACCATCGATCCGGGAATTACGGCAAACGCCGATACTTTTTTTAGCGGTGTGTAAACGCCGTTGTAAAAGAAAAGCGTTAACCAGCTTAAAAGCAAAGCCATTGGCGGATTACTAAAAATAAGAATGACTGAGCCAAGAACTGCAAAACCAATAGCTACCAAAAATGCATTTTTTGGGCTAATTCTACCTGATGGTAGCGGACGGTCTTTTGTACGTGGCATTTGTGCATCAACATCGCGCTCCTGCCAGTGATTAAGAACACTTGAACTGCAT
The DNA here is from genome assembly GCF_963674925.1 of uncultured Draconibacterium sp. Classification (NCBI taxonomy): domain Bacteria; kingdom Pseudomonadati; phylum Bacteroidota; class Bacteroidia; order Marinilabiliales; family Prolixibacteraceae; genus Draconibacterium; species uncultured Draconibacterium sp. Next base: position 1,690,157 of record NZ_OY771647.1, on the reverse strand, counting down.
GCCATAAAAAATACACCCAACAACAACAACCACCCTTGCGCATCAACATCGTGCGTAAAAAGCACATAACCCGTTAATGCCGACAAAGCAATGGGCAGCGATATTCGCACCTTGCCCAATTCGTATATTATTTTTAGCTGTTGTTTCATTATTTATTTAAACCACATAGATCAATTAAGCCACAATACATTTTGCCTACTGTTTTTTGCCTACTCATTCACTCAATTACAAATCAATCCTTAATCCTTCCTTTTGCTCCCGATGCAACGATCGGGATTTCGTCCAGCATAGCTGTCCTCAACTTTTGCCTTGTTCTTACTTCACGGTTTTCAGGTATTCAATTATATTGTCGATGTCCTCATCCGAAAGTTGCCCTTCGTAGGATACCATTAATCCTTTATTGTATCCATCCACAACATCGGCATTCGGATCGTAAATTGATTTTCGGATATATTCCTCGTCAACCATAACCTGCCGTGTTTGGCCACCGGTTTTTACCGTTTGTTCTTCGCCCCAAATACCTTTAAAACTTGGTCCAACCAGTTTGGTCCCATCCAGTGTGTGACAGGCAAAACAACCGATATTTTGCATAATACGTTTACCCGTTGCAGCCGGCGATTCAATTTCGGCAACCGAGGCAGCAACACTTGTTGTATCTGTTATCCACGATTGGAACGCAGAATCTTCCATTACCTCCACATAAGTGTACATGTAGGAGTGCTGCAAGCCACAATACTCGGCACAAAACAGTTCGTAGGTTCCTACTTTTTGTGGCTCAAACCACATGAAATTATCTTTTTTACCTGGCACCATATCCTGCTTTACACGAAAAGCCGGAATATACAGACTGTGCAACACATCCATGGCCACCAGGTTTAATTTTACCGGCTGGTCTTTTGGCAGAAAAAGCGTATCGGTACGTCGGCCATTTTCATATTCAAAACTAAAGTTCCACATCCGTCCGTAGGCGGTAATTTCCATCGCGTCTTTTGGTGCGCGTTGCATGGGTTTCCAACCTGCCCAACCGTAGTAAAACATCAGCATGGTAATTAGAAAAGGAATAACTGTCCAAATGATCTCGAGTTTGGTACTTCCTTCAATCTGTGTTGCTTTTGGGTTCCTTTTCTTGTTGTATTTAAAAATAAACACCAGCATTACTACCGTTAGCCCGATAAGGAACAAAAACGATATACCCATAATGACAAGAAATGCAGTATCGACACCCTGAACAAAATTTGAGGCTTTGGTTATTTCTGAGCTATACATAGTTATACTCTATAGAGGTAATCTAAAAAGGTTATCACAATTACAACCACAAAAATGGCAAACACAAAGGCCACCATCAGTTTAATGTATGGTTTGTCGTATTTAAGGTGCATAAAGTAAGTTAACACCAGTGCCGATTTTACTACGGCAAACAGCAAGGCTGCGGCAACAGTAAATTCACCCAATTCTATCGAGGTAATTCCTATCGAACCAAAAGTTAGTGCCAACAGCGCCACCAAAACAATGACGTATAATCGATACGGAACGATATCATGATGTTTATCTTCTGACATAGTATTCGTTTTAATGGATGAGATAAAATAGCGGGAACAGGAAAATCCAAATCAGGTCGACAAGGTGCCAGTACAGACCACAATTTTCGAGTAACGACGGGCGTTTGGCATTTACTTTTCCATTGGCCACCCCCCTGATTGCAAAGCCCATAATTATCAGCCCCACAATAATATGCAGAGCATGAAGTCCGGTCATTACAAAATACAAACCAAAGAATAGAATTTCCCCCTGGCTCATTTCATTCAGCATTTGTTCTGATCCGGGCCAGATTCCGTGCGAGAATTTTACGCCCCACTCAAAATACTTATTCACTAAAAAGCCAATACCAATAAGAAAAGTAATAACAACCAGTGCTATGGCTACTTTCTTATGTCCTTTTTGCAAAGCAGTGGTCGACATGGCAATCGTCATACTACTTACCAACAGAATTACGGTATTAAACGCACCAATAAAGGTATTTAGTTCTTCGGCCGCCAGGTGAAATGCATCAGAATTCAGATAACGATAAACCGAGTAAACGATAAACAGGCCGCCAAACAATAGTAGTTCGGTAAAAATAAACAGCCACATTCCGATTTTCGACGATTCGGGATCGTACATGTCGGGGTGCTCCACATGAGCATGTTGATGTTCAGCCATATTAGTCATAGTTATAAGGTCCGTCTTTTTCTCCCAAAACAGGTTCTTTCTCAAAATTTAATACCGGTGGCGGCGAAGTAACTGTCCATTCCAGTGTTTTACTGTGCCACGGATTCATTTCGGCCGGTTCTCCTTTTCGGGCCGAGCGAACCAGGTTAACAACAATAATGATAAAACCGGTTACCAATACCCACGAGCCAATAGTGCTCAGGATATTTCCTCCATGGAACTCTTCGAGGTAGTCGTAATAACGCCTTGGCATTCCCATCATTCCAAGATAGAACATGGGCGAATACAACGCCAGAAAACCAATGGTGAAAATCAGCCAGCCAACATTGGCCCAGGCCTTATCATACATTCTTCCAAATATTTTGGGGAACCAGTAGTGCATGGCCGCAAAAAAGGCAAAGCCTGTTCCGCCAAAAACAATGTAGTGGAAATGGGCAACAACAAAGGCAGTGTCGTGCACATAAATATCGGTAGCCAGCGAACCCAGAACAAGGCCGCTTAAACCACCAACCATAAACACAAAAATGAATGACACTGCCCAGTAAAAGGGCGTTTGGATATTGATCGACCCCTTATACATCGTCGATATCCAGTTAAATACTTTTATTGCACTTGGTATGGCAACAATAAATGTGAGGAGTGAAAAATAATATTGTGCAGTTCCGCTCATTCCGGCAGTAAACATGTGATGTCCCCAAACCAGGTAACCCACAAATGCAATAGCCAGTGTTGACGCGATAATTGCTTTATATCCAAAAATATGTTTTTGCGAAAATGTTGGAATGATCTCCGAAATAGCTCCCATAGCCGGCAAAATCATAATATAAACTGCCGGGTGCGAGTAAATCCAAAACAGGTGTTGATACAGAACAGGATCGCCACCCAAAGCCGGATCAAAAACGCCTACTCCGAACACTCTTTCCAGTGCGACTAACACCAGGGTGATTCCAACCACCGGTGTTGCCAGCAATTGAATCCAGGCTGTTCCGTATAAAGTCCATACGAATAACGGAAGTTTTGTCCATTTCAATCCGGGGCAACGCAAGCGGTGGATCGTGACCAAAAAGTTTAACCCGGTTAAGATGGAAGAGAAGCCTAAAACAAAGGCCCCGAATACGGCGGGCAGCAAATTGGTTCCGGTTTTAAAACTGTAGGGTGCATAAAAGGTCCAGCCGGTGTCGGGCGAACCCGAGCCAAATAACAAAGCACAGAGCACTAAAATTACTCCGGTAACGTACAACCACCACGAGAGCAGGTTCAGCTTTGGAAAAGCCACATCTTTAGCACCAATCATTATCGGCATCATGAGGTTTCCGAAAACCGCGGGTAAACCGGGTACCACCACCATAAAAATCATTATAACACCATGAACTGTAAACGTAGCGTTATAAGTTTGTGCATCCATAATAGTTTTACCGGGCGCCAGCAATTCAAATTTCATGGCCAGTCCCAACAAAACACCTGTTGTAAACATCGCAGCTATCGAATACAAATAAAGAAGACCAATACGTTTATGGTCAGTAGATAAAATCCATCCAAGCAAACCCTTGTATTTCCCCTGATAGGTTAAGTAATTTGCTCCATTAACAGCATTTGTTGTATGCATAAAGTTTAGTTTAATTTACTTTTTTCTTTGGTTTTAATACCAGGAACAGCAGTAATACCAGTCCGAAAAATATTATTATGACTCCGCTTACTTTAGTTACATTTAATACATATGTTTGTCCTTGCGGATCGTAGGAATAACAAAAACGCAATACTTTGTTCAGGGTCGGTCCCGACTGGCCTTTCGAGGCTTCTACAATGGCCATTTTCCATTCGAACGGCAAAAAGTACAGTCCATTTAAATAACGGGTAATTTTTTCATCGGGGCTCACAACCGTTAACGATGCTGCATGCAGAAAATTGTTCCCCGTTCTTTTGTATTTAAAACCTGTAGCATTGGTAGCCCTGGCAATACTCAAACTATCGGAAACAAAAAACAACCAACCTGTTTTTGCTTCCTCCACTTTTTCAGGATTATTCATTAATTGCAGGTAATTCTTCTTTTTCCGTATTCCCAGATCAATTGTTTCGCTTGGGTCGAAACTTATGGTAAGCACCTGGTAATCTTCTCCTGGAACAAGATCTGATTTGTCCATCACACCGGCAACAGCTTCCATTAGCGGGCTGCAAATTCCGGGACAGCGATAATACACAAAATTCAGAATGGTAGGCTTATCAATAAGATCGGCTAACCAAACCTGTTCGCCGACTTCATTAATAAGTGAGATACTATCGGGTAAATAATCGTCGAGATGTTCTACCACCCCAATTTCAACATCATCGTCGGTAGCGGCAGGATTGATTACGCTTTGAGCATTTGATACATGAGCAAGTAGCAGAAAGATACCTGCAAGAAACGTTGTAATATAGTTTACAGTCTTTTTCATAGAAGCCAGATCAATACACGGCAAGGTTTATTTAGTTTTTAAATGAGTAGTACGTTATTATCGTTTTTAAGTTTTACAAACCCCTGTTTACAGCGAAACACAATAATACCTTTTTACCTTTTTAATATCTTAAAACCACAAAAGCCTGATAATGTTTATGTAAAGAATCAGTTTCTTTTATTTTTTTATCAATTGCCTTTTTTAGGGTAATTTTTTAGCTGAAGATAATTACATTTAAAGGCTTGAATTTTCAGGGAATCCTGTAATTTTATGCCACTTGTCAAGCAGCGAAGGCTTATTTATAAATATGTTTTACAACACATTTATATGTGATTTTAGTTACATTTCTATCAGGTTCAGTCCTTCAAAAAATCCTTTATAAACAACATGAAAATGTATTTGTTCACCTGAAAAAAATATTTTTTTGGGCTCAAAAACCTATCTCATCAGAGATCAAGTTATTAAAGCAAAAATAAAATTTCACAAACAGATAAAAACACTGTAACTTACTCACTTCTAACATTTAAAGTCATTTTTGTCTTTTATTTAACACAGCCCACAAATAGTTTGTAGCTTTGTGCTTATTTTATAAATTCGTAAGGTTGTGAAACTAAATTTAGCTGAAATAAGCATTGATTTCAGCACTATAGTTCTAAAAAAAATGTCAGTTTATGGAAAATAAATCACGCAGAAGTTTCGTGAAAAAGTTGGGTGTGTCGGTTGGTGCAGCCGGCCTGGTTGGAGGCTCCAGTCTTTTAAGTTCATGCAACCAGGTAGAGACCGCCTCGGGAGATACAATTAAGCTGCTTACATCGAGCGGAGAACTTGTTGAAGTGAACAAAGCACAGCTTAAACCTGCTGATATGCCGAACCTCACAGAGCAGCAAAAGCGGGGAAGAAAGGGCTTACCAGGCCGCAAATTTGTGATGGTTATCGATTTATCGAAATGCCGGAATGCACGCGAGTGTATGAAAGGCTGTCAGAAACACCACCAGTTGCGTCCGGAGCAACACCATATTAATGTATTACAAATGCAGGATGCTGAAGACACCGCTCCGTATTACATGCCAAAACCGTGTCAGCATTGCGATAACCCGCCATGTACAAAAGTATGTCCGGTTAACGCAACGTTTAAACGCGAAGACGGCATTGTTCTTATTGATAATGAGCGCTGTATCGGCTGTCGTTTCTGTATTGCTGCATGTCCGTATTCGGCAAGGGTTTTCAACTGGTTCGAGCCACGCGATGCGGAAAAATACGAAGGTGTTACTTATAATATAGAAGCCAACGTTCCGCAGAAAAAAGGTACTATCTCAAAATGTTTATTTAGTGCCGACCGTTTACGCGACGGGAAACTACCAACTTGTGTTTCGTCGTGCCCCAACGGAGTTTACTGGTTTGGCGACCAAAACGAAGATGCGGTTACAAACGGAACTACACACGAAACGGTTAGCTTTAGCAAGTTAGTAAGAGACAATGCAGCTTATACTTTAATGCCTGAGCTGGGTACCAAACCTCGTGTTTATTACCTGCCTCCAAAAGACAGGGCTTTCCCGTTTCAGGGCGAAATTGAAGATCACCACTCATAAACCGACTAAACTTTAAACGATGGAAAAAACAAAATCGCCGGAAGAAGCCCGGAAATTATTGGATAAAATAACTTTCGACCTCACCCGCTCGATTGTAAAACGCGACGAGCTCACGAATTTTTGGTATTTCATACTCATCATGTTTGCCGGCGTTGGACTGTGGGGCTGGGGAATACAAATTCGCGACGGACTGGGTGTTACCGGAATGCGCGATTATGTTTCGTGGGGAATGTACATTGCCAACTTTGTATTTTTTGTGGCCATTAGCCTAATCGGGTTTTTAATAAGCTCTTCATTACACTTGTTAAAAATAAAGTGGTCGCACCCCATTTCGCGTGTTGCGGAGCAGGTGGCAATTGCCGGAGTAGCTTTAGCAGGTATTATTATTGTAAACGACATGGGGCGCCCCGACCGTTTTCTTAATGTATTTTTACACGGACGTTTTGCCTCGCCAATTATCTGGGACGTAACTGTAGTTACTACCTACCTTACCATTTCGGTATTGCTTTATTATATTCCGCTCATCCCCGACCTGGCATTAATTCGCGACAGGGGTGGTGATGATATTCCCGCCTGGAAAATGAAGATATATAAAATAATGGCGCTTGGCTGGAACGGAAATGCCGAACAATACAAGCTGGTATACCATGCCATGCGTATTCTTATGATTCTCATCATTCCGGTAGGTTTATCCATCCACACCGTAACATCGTGGTTGTTTGCAGCCACCTTGCGTTCGGGTTGGGATACCACCATTTTTGGGCCTTACTTTGTGGCTGGTGCATTTGTTGCCGGTGCCGCAGCAGTAGTAATATTAATGTACGCCTATCGCGTTCGTTACCGTTTAGGCGAATATTTTGAAGATCTGCATTTCGATTACATGGGGAAACTGCTGGTTTTTGTTTGCCTGGTTTACCTTTATTTTAACATCAACGAATTTTGGGTACCTGCTTATAAAATGAAAACCGCTGAAGGAATTCACCTGCGCAACCTTTTTGTGGGAAGTTTTGCTCCCATGTTTTGGTGGACACAAATGACAGGTTTGATTTTACCGATATTCCTAATGCTTTTTAAATTCTTCAGAAAACCGTTACCATTAACAATTATATCAGTTTTCGTACTCATTGCATCGTGGTTAAAACGTTACATTATTGTAATTCCTACAATGGAGCACCCGTTTTTGCCGGTACAAAATGTTCCTGATTATTTTAAACATTACTCACCAACAAGTATCGAGATAATGATTACCATTTTCTCGTTTGCAGCTGCGCTGCTTATTATTACTGTTCTGGCAAAAATGTTCCCGGTAATTACCATTTGGGAATATGCTGAAGAAAAAGGTGTAGAAAAAGAAATCCTCTCTGAACCAAAAAAATAGACGAACATGAAGATCAAATTATTATTTGTAGCATTATTTTTTCTTGCACAGCAGGGAATGGCTCAGGAATGGTTGGTTCCTGAAGATCAGAAAAGTGTTCAGAATCCATCGGAATATAATCTCGACAACGTAAAAAAAGGAAAAGAAATATACTTGCGCGACTGTAAATCGTGTCACGGAGATCCGGGCAAAAATAATGGATTACCATTGGTGCCTCACCCACCCGATTTTGCCAGCGACATAATGCAAGCCAACACCGATGGCGAGTTATTCTATAAAATCACACACGGCCGCGGCGGTATGCCACAGTTCGAAACCACTATTTCGGAAGACGACCGCTGGCGTTTGGTGAACTACATTCGCAACTTCAATCCGGAGAACGAACCGGTATTGATAGAAGAACCACCAAAAAAGGCTAAGATTTTGGCTTCGGTAAATGAAGAACAACGACAGGTAGAAGTATTTGCCGAGTACCAGGATAAAGACAGTAATTATGTGGTATTGGCTGAAACGCCAATTTCAATTGGCGCAAAAAAAGCTTTTGGTACACTTCCCATCGGACAGGTTCTGACCAATAAAGAAGGACGTGCAGAATATCATATTCCTGAAAGCCTGATTGGCGACGAACAGGGAATGGTAACGCTGGTTATTGACCTGGGCGAGGGATTTATTACTGAAGATGTTGTACTTGATGCTGCAAAAGTAGGACAGCCAAAACCAACTCCAAAGTTGATAAAAAAAGACGTGCTTTGGTCGACTAACGAAAATGTACAGGTTTGGCTGTTGTTATCTTACCTGGCAGCTGTTTTGGGTGCCTGGGGAACAATTGGCTATGTTGTTTTTCAGATTTTTAAGATTAGCAGAGCCGGCAAAAAACAATAAATGAACATTTTTTATCTGCTTATAGGAGTAAGTTTACTGGTAGCACTCATTTTTTTGGGCGCATTTATCTGGTCGGTTCGGTCGGGGCAATACGATGATAACGAAACTCCATCGATGCGGATGCTTTTTGATGACGACGATGTGGAATCGGAATCGGACACCAATGAAGAAAAAAAGAATAATAAAAAATAATTATCCAACTCATGGAAAATCAAAAATTTAATTACGACAACAAAATAGTTAAGTTGTTTATTCTGGCTACACTGCTTTGGGGTGTTGTTGGCGTACTGGTAGGTATTCTTGCTGCGGCACAGCTGGCCTTCCCTGTATTCAACTTTGGTCTCGAATTTACCACTTTCGGAAGGGTGAGGCCGCTACATACCAATGCCATTATTTTTGCATTTGTAGGAAATGCCATTTTTGCCGGCGTTTATTACTCCATGCAGAAATTGCTTAAAACCAGAATGTTTAGCGACACCTTAAGCAAAATCCACTTTTGGGGCTGGCAACTTATTATTGTTCTGGCAGCCGTTACGCTGCTGGCAGGATTTACCACCTCGAAAGAATATGCCGAACTGGAATGGCCTATTGATATTTTGATTACCATTATTTGGGTGGTTTTTGGATGGAACATGATCGGAACAATTGTTGTTCGCCGTGTGCAGCATATTTATGCAGCCATCTGGTGGTACCTGGCAACTTTCCTTGGCGTGGCCATGTTGCACGTGGTAAACTCATTCGAACTCCCGGTTTCGTTGTTTAAAAGTTACTCTATTTATGCAGGTGCGCAAGACGCAGTTGTTCAGTGGTGGTACGGACACAATGCCGTGGCATTTTTCCTTACAACTCCGTTTCTTGGGCTAATGTACTATTATCTGCCAAAAGCGGCTAATCGTCCGATTTATTCGTACAAACTGTCGATCATTCACTTTTGGTCGCTTATATTTTTATACATGTGGGCAGGGCCACACCACTTGTTATACCAGGCTTTACCCGATTGGGCACAAGCTTTAGGTGTAACTTTCTCGATAATGCTGATTGCCCCAAGTTGGGGGGGTATGATAAACGGTTTGCTTACTCTGCGTGGTGCCTGGGACCGTGTTCGCGACAGCGCCGCACTGAAGTTTATGGTGGTGGCAGTAACGGCTTACGGTATGTCTACTTTCGAAGGTCCGATGATGTCGTTAAAATCAGTAAACCAGATTACCCACTTTACCGACTGGACTATCGCTCACGTACACATTGGTGGTATGGGCTGGAACGGCGGTCTTGTATTTGGTATGCTTTACTGGCTGGTGCCAAAGTTGTTTAAAACAAAACTATTCTCTGAGAAATTAGCCAATACACACTTTTGGTTGTCTACTCTGGCAATTTTAATTTATGCCATCCCGCTTTACTGGGCAGCTGTTACTCAATGGTTGATGTGGAGAAACTTCACCGACGAAGGTTTCCTTCAGTATCCGAACTTCCTTGAAACAGTAACACAGCTGATTCCGATGTACATCGCTCGTATTTTTGCCGGAATTCTGTTCCTTGTTGGATTCCTTATCATGGTATTCAACCTGGCAAAAACAATGGCTGCCGGAAGTTTTGTTAACGATGAAGCTGCCGAAGCACCTGCCCTTGTATTGGCCGGAGCCCGCAACCCGATGAAAGAAACCATACACCGCTGGATGGAAAGAAAAGGCGTTCGTTTTTCGATCCTGGTATTTTTTGCACTGGCTATTGGTGGAGCTGTTGAGATTATTCCGATGATATTTATTAAATCGAACGTACCAACTATCGATTCGGTGAAACCTTATACACCGCTTGAGCTGGAGGGCCGCGACCTGTATGTAAAAGAAGGTTGTTATGTGTGTCACTCGCAAATGGTTCGCCCGTTCCGCTGGGAAACCGACCGTTATGGCGAGTACTCAAAAATTGGCGAGTTTGTTTACGACTATCCGTTCCAATGGGGATCGAAACGTACCGGTCCCGATTTAGCGCGCGCCGGAGTAGTTGGCGGACCAATGTATAAAAATGCAGCATGGCACTACAACCATTTTATGGATCCGCAGAAAATGAACGAACAATCGATAATGCCGAATTATGCATGGCTGGCGATTAAGAATACCGACCTTTCACAAACACCGAAAAAGATCAGGGCGATGCAAACACTGGGCGTTCCTTACCCTGAAGGATACGACGAAAAAGCCGTTGATGACTACCTGGCCCAGGCTGAAGGAATTGTTGCTGACTTGAAAGAATCGGGTATTGAAACCGATGCCAAAAAGCAAATCGTGGCAATGATTGCCTACATGCATAAACTGGGAAAAGACATTTCTGACCAGCCGGAAGTTGCCCAAGTTGAACTCCATTCGGAATCATTTACCGAGGCCGCCGCTCAAAAAGAGGTTAAGCTTTTAACAAGTGCTGAAGACCTGGCTGCCGGAGAAAAGATGTTTCAATCAACCTGTGTGGTTTGCCATGGAAAAGACGGAACAGGAGTTGGCACATTCCCCAATCTGGTTGACGACGAGTGGCTACACGGAAATTCGCCGGAACAGGTTTTCAAAGATATTTCTGAAGGCAATGTAGCTAAAGGTATGATTCCATATAAAATGCAGTTTTCTGAAAAACAAATTCTGCAGTTGACAAGCTACGTATTAACAACACTACAAAACAAGGAAAATGAAGATCGTAAGTAATCTATTAACAAGTATCGAAGGAATCCAGATTTTTTACATCATCGGATTACTCATTTTTGTGCTTCTTTTTATCGTGATCTTTATCCGCACCATGCGCATTCCAAACCAGGAAATGGAAGATATTAAGAATTCTATTCTAATCGATGGCGATTCTAATTCTATCAATACTTAAAAAATACAGCTATGTCAGATAAAAACAAACAAATACTGGAGCAGGATGAGCACCTGATGGACCACGATTACGATGGTATTTTGGAATTGGATAATCCGCCACCACGATGGATTATGATGTTATTTTATATCACCATTGGCTGGTCGATTATTTACGCCGCTTATTATTTCTGGTTAAAAGAAGGTAATCTGCAGGATGAAGAATATGTACAAAAATCGGCGCAGCACGACGATAAATACCAGATCGCATCGCTTTCGGCTGACGACCTTGTAGCTTTTACCGATGAAGAATCGCTTGCTGAAGGAAAGCAAATTTACACCGATTTGGCATGTATGGCCTGCCATGGCATGAACGGCGAAGGAAATGCGATTGGTCCTAACCTGACTGATAATTACACGCTGCACGGGTGCGATTTCGAAAGTGCTTTTAATACCATTAAAAATGGGGTGCCGGCAAAAGGGATGACCGCTTATAAAACACAAATGAGCGACGAGAAAATCCAAAAAGTGGCCAGTTATATCATGTCACTCAGAGGAACAAATCCGGCCAATGCCAAAGATCCGCAAGGAGAAAAATGTGAGTAAAAAATAAATACCTTTAAAAGAGTTGGGAAACGTTGTTTCCCTTCTTTTTTAACTGCAAATTGAACATATGGCAAATCAAAAACTCGACTTCAGAGACTACCCCATTAACTGGAACGAGCGGGGAGGACGAAAATGGATATATGCCAAAAAACCTTCGGGGAAATGGTTTAACAGGCGAACCATTGTTAGCTACTTTCTATTGTTGTTTTGGGTTGGTGTACCATTTATTCGGGTGAATGGCAATCCACTGATATTACTCGATATTGCACACCGGAAATTTATCATTTTCGGGGCCATATTTTGGGCGCAGGATACTTTCATCCTGGCACTTTTAATGCTATCGTTTGTTCTTTTTGTGGTATTGTTTACGGTAACTTTTGGCCGACTGTGGTGCGGATGGACTTGTCCACAAACTATATTTCTGGAGATGGTATTTCGCAAAATTGAATACCTGATTGAAGGCGATTACCGCGAGCGTCATAAACTGGATAACAGTCCGTGGACCATAAAAAAAATCTTTAAGAAAACGCTGAAACACGGTATTTTCATTCTTATTTCGGTTGCCATGACCAATGTTTTTCTGATGTGGTTTATTGGCAGCGACAGCTGGATTAAAATGATACAGGAACCGATCAGTCAAAACATTTCAGGTTTTTTGATAATGCTGCTTGTTTCGGCATTTTTCTATTGGGTGTATTCCTTTTTACGCGAACAAATTTGTATAATGCTTTGCCCATACGGACGTATGCAGGGCGTTTTACTCGACTCGAAATCGATTGCCGTTACTTATGATTATGTGCGGGGCGAACCACGCGGCGGGCACGGCGATGGAGATTGTACCGATTGTAAACAGTGTATTTCAGTGTGCCCAACCGGAATTGATATCCGCAACGGCTCGCAGCTGGAATGTATCAACTGCACAGCATGTATCGACCAGTGTAACAAAATTATGCATGTTACCGGCAAACCTCCGGGTTTAATCCGTTATGCTTCTGAAGCCCAAATTAAGGGTCAGCAAAATTCAATATGGAATACACGTAACCGGGCTTATTCGGTTGTGCTGCTATTTATCTTCTCGTTTTTTGTTTATACACTGTTTACGAGGCCGGTACTGGAAACAACTATTTTACGCTCACCGGGCTTGCTTTACCAGGAGCAGGACACAACATTATCGAACGTTTACAACATTAAAATAGTTAATAAAACACACAACGAACTTCCGCTTGAATTGCGTGTTATCTCTCATGATGGCAAAATTCAAATGGCCGGAAATACGATAATTTTGAAGGATCAGGATATGTACGAATCGACATTTATTCTTTTCTTGCCAAAAAGCGAGGTTACGAGTGACAAAACAGAAGTTGAATTTGGTGTTTTCAGCAATAATGAATTAATTGAAACCTATAAAGCCAGTTTTGTTGGGCCATGAGAAAGCTGACAGTTAACAGTCTCAGTTTTCAATAAAGTGACAAATTAAAGACCTTGTCATTTCGACGAAGAATGAGGAGAAATCTGTATCATAAGTGCTAATTGGCAACAGATTGCTCACTCCGTTCGAAATGACATAAAAAGGAACAGGAATAATAAACAGGACAAACAAATGAAGTTTAATTGGGGAACAGGGATATTTCTTTTTCTGGCGTTGTTTTTAGCCGGATCGGCTGTTTTTATTGTATTTGCAGTGCGTCAGCCGGTAAATCTGGTGCATAAAAATTATTACGAAAAAGGTGTTGATTATACCGAACAGATGAATGTTAATGCCCGGTCGAAACCATTTGCCCGGTCGTTTGATGTGAATATAAACGACGAGTCATTGGTAGTCAATATTGAAAATGATCTGGCAACAAAAATCGATTCCGGCAATATGCAATTATATCGCCCATCGGACTATACCAAAGATATTAAACACAAAATTATTGCGGGAAACAGTTCGATTCAATTCCCAAAAACCGAATTGATAGCAGGCCGATACATTTTAAAATTTACGTGGTATACAAACGGTTTACGCTACGAAGTTGATCGCCCGGTAAATATTCAGTAAATTCACTACCTTTACAAGTCAATAACAATCTTTTGTTCGAAACACTAACGCCATGACCATTTTTATTTCAGCACTTATTTTAGGATTGATGGGCAGTTTTCACTGCGCCGGTATGTGTGGACCAATTGCCATTGCTTTGCCACTTCATGGCAACACCGTTCCGCAAAAAATATTTGGAGGAACACTCTATAACCTTGGCCGCACCTTAACCTATGGAATTATGGGAGCTATTTTCGGACTTCTCGGGCAGGGACTTCAACTCATCGGATTTCAGCAAAAGGTATCCGTAATTATGGGAGCGCTAATGATCATCTCAGTGCTATTTCCGACATTATTTAAAAACCAGTACAAAATGGATAAAAGCTGGTTTTCGGCAGTGGGAAAATTGAAAAAGAAAATTGGTGAAATGTTCTCCATCCGCTCGTTTCAAAGTCTGTTTTTTATTGGCATGCTAAACGGACTGCTTCCTTGTGGATTGGTTTATATGGCTATTGCCGGAGCCATTGGCACAGGCGACGTTGCCGAAGGTTCACTGTACATGATTCTTTTTGGTCTGGGAACAATTCCGATGTTACTGGCTATTTCGCTGGCTGGCAACGTACTGAGTTTAGCGATACGAAAGAAGATTAACAAGCTAATTCCGATACTGGTTGTAGTTGTTGGAATTTTGTTTGTATTGCGGGGATTAAGTTTAGGCATCCCCTATTTAAGTCCGCCAAAACAAAAAATTGAGCAGAAATTTGAAAAAAGCCTGGAAAAAGAAAGTGCGCAAATGCATACTGAGTCAAAAGGAGATTGCTGTAAAGTGGATTAGCAGAAAACGGACCTTGTGAAATGGGGAAAAAGGAGGAGAATAACTGTGTACATTGTGGCGCCGATTGCGGTAGTACGCCTGTGGTGTGGAACGAGCTGAATTTTTGTTGTAACGGTTGTAAAACGGTTTATCAGCTGCTGAACGAAAACAAACTTTACAATTACTACAACCTGGAAGAAACACCGGGGATAAAGGTAGAGACCACCACCGAATTTGGTAATAAATATGCTTTCCTCGACAACGATGAGGTAAAGGAAAAGCTGATCTCGTTTTCCGAAGGCAGCATATCGAAAGTAAAATTTTATGTGCCGGTTATCCATTGCGCTTCGTGCATTTGGTTGCTTGAGCATCTTTTTAAACTACACAAGGGCATTCGCCATTCCTTTGTAAATTTTACCCGCAAAGAGGTTGACATCACTTTTGATGAAAAGGAAATTTCGTTGCGACAAGTGGTTGAGTTGCTGGCATCCATTCATTACATTCCTGATCTGTCGCAAAGTTTAAGCGACAAAAAAGAAGACAAATCCTACAAAAAACTTCTGTATAAAATTGGCGTTGCAGGCTTTGTGTTTATCAATGTAATGACCTACAGTTTGCCGGCTTATTTTAACGGCGAACCGTTGAGCGATAAATTACAATCGCTGTTTAGTATTCTCAGCTACATTTTGGTTATTCCGGTGGCATTTTACAGCGGCAGCGATTATTACATTTCGGCATTTAAAAACCTGATGAAAAAGAACATCAGTATCGATTTGCCCATTGCACTGGGAATTATTGTGCTCTTTCTGGTAACCAGCTACGAGGTAATTTTTACCGGTGGTCCGGGTTACAGCGATAGTTTATCGGGCCTCATCTTTTTTCTGCTGGTAGGCAAATGGTACCAAAGCAAAACCTACGAAGCACTTTCGTTCGACCGAAATTACAAATCGTATTTTCCGATTGCGGTTACCAAAATCAATAAACAAATTGAAGAAAGTATTCTGATTGAAAAAATAGAGGTTGATGATGAACTGATCATCCGCAACAAAGAGCTTGTTCCTGCCGATGCCGAACTGGTTGAGGGTGAAGGAAGAATCGACTACAGTTTCGTAACCGGCGAATCGACACCGATTGTCAAAAAAACCGGCGATTTTATTTATGCAGGCGGTCGTCAAATGGGTGGAATTATACGCATAAAAGTAAAAAAGGAGGTCAACCAAAGCCACCTCACCAAACTTTGGAACCAGGATAAATCGTACGAAAAACCCAGCGATTCGTTAAAAACCCTCTCCGACCGGATTAGCCAATACTTTACACTAATTGTAATTGCCATCGCCATTTTTGGCTTCACTTTTTGGGCGCTTCGGGGAGAATATCACACCGCAATTTTTGTTTTCACGGCAGTACTAATTGTTGCTTGTCCGTGTGCGTTGGCGCTTTCCATTCCATTTACCTTTGGCAACACCATGCGTATTTTTGGCAAGCGGGGGCTGTACATTAAAAACACCGATGTAATTGAAAAGCTTTCGCACATCAACAGCATTGTTTTTGATAAAACCGGCACTTTAACGCAACCCAACCAAAACAAAGTGGTGTATACGGGAACCGAACTTTCGGCAGCGGAAAAAGAAGCTGTTTTTTCGCTTACGCGTCAATCGACTCATCCGCTGAGTACAGCACTTTCGCAAACGTTCAACGGATCAGCATACCACAACCCGGAGCACTTTGTTGAAGTGGCCGGACGTGGAATTTTTGGGAAAGTAAACAACCTCAATCTTCGAATTGGATCGGAAGAATATGTGACGAATACACCTTCCCCGAAAAAGAAAAAAACATCGGTTGTTTATGTGGCTGTCGAAGATGAACTGAAAGGACATTTTATTATTAGCAACCAGTACCGTGCGGGTTTTAAAAACGTATTAAGTGCGTTGAAAGAAGGTTTTAACCTATTTCTTATTTCAGGCGATAATGATGCGGAAGCTGAAAACCTCTCATCATTTTTTGACAGAGAGCATATGCTTTTCAATCAGAAACCCGGAGATAAAGCAGCTTTTATAAAATCTCAACAGGACGAAGGTAAAACCGTGTTGATGACCGGCGATGGATTAAACGATGCCGGCGCACTAATGCAAAGCGATGTGGCCTTAACCATTGCCGATAAAGTTTACCATTTCTCGCCTGCCAGCGATGCTGTTTTGGAAGCCGACCAGTTTAATCAGCTGGCTAATTTTATCCGCTTCACCAAAACATCACTGAACATTGTAAAACTCAGCTTCTTTATTTCCTTCTGTTACAATATTGTCGGAATTGCTTTTGCCCTCAGCGGAAACCTTTCGCCGGTGGTAGCTGCTATTCTAATGCCAATTTCATCGGTGTCGGTAGTTGCATTTGCCACCTTTGCAACACGGTTGGCCGGTAGAATTAAATTACGTAGAATTTTGTCATAACGGTTCAGAAGTAGCACTGATAAATAAAGAGCTAAACAAAACTTTGCCATTAACAATAAACTTTGCCAACTCTTCTTATTTTTATGGTGCAAAACTTTAAACCGAATGATTCACAACAAAAAAGTGGTTGTCGTGCTTCCGGCATACAATGCTGCCAAAACGCTTGAAATTACTTATAACGAAATTGATTTCGATATTGTAGACGACGTAATTCTGGTAGATGACGTGAGTAACGACAACACCGTTGAAGTTGGTAAAAAACTCGGCATTCAACACATTGTGGTTCACGAGCAAAACAAAGGATATGGCGGGAATCAAAAATCGTGCTACAACAAAGCACTGCAACTGGGTGCCGATATTGTTATTATGCTTCACCCGGATTACCAATACACCCCAAAGTTAATTCCGGCAATGGCTAATTTGATTGGGAATGAATTATACCATGTAGTTTTGGGGTCAAGGATTTTAGGAACGGGAGCCCTAAAAGGCGGCATGCCTTTGATCAAATACATTGCCAACCGCTTACTTACTTTTATTGAGAATATTCTTCTTAATGCAAAACTTTCAGAATATCACACCGGCTACCGGGCATTTTCGCGCGAAATACTGGAAACGATAAACTACAATGCCAATTCCGATAATTTTGTGTTTGATAACCAAATGCTGGCCCAGGCCTGGTATGCCGGTTACGAAATTGCCGAAATCACCTGCCCTACGAAATATTTCGCTGATGCTTCATCAATCAGTATTAAAAACAGTACTATTTATGCCATTGGTGTTTTAAAAACCGCCTGCCAATATCGTTTACAAAAGTGGGGGTTGCTTAAGAACAAAATTTTTAATCATAACTAGCAAGCGAAAATGAAAATCTTTGATCTTGAGTTTCTTGATAGTCCATCAGAAAGTAGACTTATAGCAGCTTTATACAAGGTATTGATTGTGGTTTTGTTTGCTTTTATCCTTCAGGCTGCATTTTTAAGAAATATGCAGAACTATACCGATCATGATGACAATCCTTATAATGCAGGAGCCAAAGTAACAGCTGACGAAGGACTACTACCATACAAAGATTACCGGTTAATACACATGCCTTACTATGTTTTTACATACGCCTTAATTCTTGAGTTAACACCGTCTCTTACATTAAGTGCAAGAATTATTAGTCTTGCATCGTTTTTTACTATGCTCGTACTAATCTTTTATTCTATACAAAATTCACTATATCATAAAAACCAATTATTCAGATTTATTGTTGGAGCCTCTGCCCTATTGTTTATAATGTACAATCCTTTTGTACAATATGCTTTTGCACGATTTACCTACGACTTCCCATTATTGCTTTCAATACTCTCATTTTTAGTACTTACATCAACCGAAACAAGCACAAGACTTCCACTAAAAACAGCAATTAGTGGATTGTTGTTGGGAGTTGCAGTTGGATTTAGAATGCACTTCATTTTTTTCATCATCCCGTTTGCTCTGGGTATTTTATTGTTTCAAAAAGAGTCAATAACAGTTAAGATGAAACAGTTCCTTTACTTTTCGCTTGGTGTTTTTGCGGGACTGATTCCTGTGTTCATTCTTATCTCAATGGCCCCCAAAGGCTTTCTTTTCGACATCTACCAGTTTCATTTTAAAATCGATATGAAGGCGCAACCCGGAGCAGCACTTTCATTGGTTGAAAAATTATCGGAACTTTTCGATAAGGTGCTGGAAAAATGGCAATCATCAGTTCTTATTGCAGGGCTTATTTGGGTACTGATACTCAAAACTTTCAACCTTATAAAAGACGACAGGTTAAATTTCAAGATTAATGTTCTGCTCCTTACTTTACCATTTCTTGTATACCTCTCCGTTGGGAAAATGCTTATTATTCAATACGTGTATCCTTTATCGGTTTTTCTGATTGTCGTGATCTTTTACACCCTTGGTTCGCAAAAAAAATACTTCAACTATGTAGCCATCCTCTTTTTTGTGTTATCGATAATCCCGCCTTTGGAAGTGAATTATAAAAAAACGTATAACATCAAAACAACGGAATCATGGTATGCGCTAAGTCGACACAGAATAAGCACTTTGGTTGATGAAGCCATAAATGGAGAAGCAAAAGTACTAACGCTATCGCCTGCTGAGATTCTGGAAAGTGATTCTATTAGTATATATAAAGAATTTGTAAGCAGCCCGTTTATTTGGCGCACCTCGCATTCGATTCCTGATGATACAAGAAAAGATTTTAATATTATTTCGAAAAAAGAGGTGGATAATTTTATGCAAACCGATCAACCCGAAGCTATTTTAACAGGTTATTATCCTACAGATTTGGAGATAAAATTTGTTGAGTTTGCACAAAAAAACGGGTATAGAAAAGTAGATTTGCCTACAGAGCGTAAGCTTAAACTTTATATAAAAGAGAAGTAAGGTATAACAATCTACCAACTCAAACGAAAAAAGATGAAAGTAGAAATTAAAAATAAGAGTGTACTATTTCTTTTCATTTTATTATTGGTTAGTTTACTCTATAATTACCACGAGATTATACTAAAAGGACCATGGTTTCCGCATATGTGGAGGGCTACCGACTGTTTGTCGATTGCAGTTAATTATTACAAAGAGGGCTTAAACTTTTTCGAACCTGAAGTTCACTGGACCGGCCCCAATGGAAATGGGAAAACCATATCTGAATTCCCGATTATATATTATACAGTAGCTAAACTTTGGATATTATTTGGCAAACAATATTTTATATACAGAGGGTTAAATATCCTACTTGTTTTTAGCGGATTATTTTCGCTCTATAAAATATCTTATAGAATACTAAAAGATAACTTTTGGGCCATATTTATTCCCATTTTTCTTTTTTCATCACCGGCATTGGTATTTTACACCAACAACTTCCTGCCCAACGCTCCGGCTTTTGGGCTTTCGTTAATCGGAGCATGGTGCTACTTGTTATTTAACGATACAGGTAAAAAGAAATGGATTTGGATAGCAGTTTTATGTTTCACAATTGCCGGGTTATTAAAAATAACTTCTTTAATCATCGTGGTTGCATTTTTATCATTTCAATTACTGCAAACCATAACTGATTTTCGAAAATACGGTTTTCAAATAACCAAGCAGCTAGGTAAATTCATCCCATACCTTCTAATTGGTACTGTTATTTTTGTTTGGGTAAAATATACCGACCACTATAATTCAACCAACAATCGAATCTTTCTGCAAGATTTATTTCCCATTTGGGATTTAAATAAGGAAGAAAGAAATGAAATATGGAAGAGCTTATATTTTACATTGCTTCCATCATTTTTTAATAAAAAAGCATTGGCTGTTATTGGTATTCTATTATTGACTAATGTTGTTTTTTGGATAAAAAAAGGAAGCAAATACCTGCTAATCATCTTTATATCTTTTATTGGAGCAGTACTCTACATCTTATTATGGTTCAAAGCTTTCGATGTTCACGACTATTATCTTATCAACTTACTTATTCTAATCCCTCTTATTTTACTCGGATTCCTAAGCGAATTAAAAAACAGATTAACAGTCGTTTTTAAGAGCAAAATCTTAAAATTAATTGCACTTGTGGGAGTAGTGACATTAATCTACCTAACAAGTATGATGAACAGACTGAAATATGATGTGAATGATCCAATGCTAAAATTTGATATTGCCTTATCAAAAGCCGATAAGGAATTATATGCTTATAAACAATACAACTACCGTAATACAACAGAAGCATTAGAATCAATAACTCCGTATTTGCGATCGCTAGGAATAAACAGGGAAGATCTCGTAATAAGTATTCCGGATAACAGTATTAACATCTCATTGGTACTTATGGATCAAAAAGGATTTACCGATTATGGTTATGTTCCTACTAAGGGAAAGCCGAAAGAACGAATAGAGGAGTTCAAATCAATCGGAGCTAAATATCTAATTGTTAACGACATCGATAAAATAAAACACCAGGATTTCAAACCCTATCTTCAAAATAAAATTGGCGAATATAAAAACGTAAGTATTTTTAAACTATAATTTAAGCCATACTTGAAAATTGGTTCCAAAATATCTATTCATGAAAAAAAATTGGCTAATAATACTTTCCATTACTCTAATAGCAACTCTAATACTTCTTTTAAATCTTAAGCCCGTATTTCAACACCCCAACTCTATTTTATATTCGAAAGGTGGCGATGCTTTAAAAAGCTATTTCAATTTTTCTTACTACTTAAAATACGACGATGGGATTCGGCATGATGGGATTAATTATCCTTACGGCGATCATTTGCAATACATCAATTCCCACCCGCTTTTTGTGCAGTTTGTAAAGTTTATCGACAACAATATTTACCAGGTTGCCAACCACGGAGTTGCCATACTAAACCTAACAATGCTGGCGCTTTTTCTTCTGGCGCTACCCTTTATTTTTCTGATTCTCCGGCACTATTCGCTACCGCGTTGGTACTCCGGAATAATATCGCTCATTATATTGTTTCTGAGTCCTCAATTCGATCGGATACATGGCCATTTCGAAATGGTTTATGCCGTTTTTCTACCCATGTTTTGGTACTTCCTTATCCGCTGGCGGCAGGGCAAAAAACGAATGCTTTGGTCCATACTCCTGGTTCTTGCCGCAATAATCGGAGGTTTTACGAGTGCTTATTTTGTGGCTTTTTATACCATTCTACTGTTCGGTGTTTTGATCGTTGAGTGCTGGTCCTATCGAAAAAAGCTGTCAGGATATTGGAAAACCGGCTTGTATTTATTTGCAATCGCAGTAATACCTTTGATTATTATAAAAGGACTGGTTTCTGCAACCGACTGGGTTTCCGATCGGCCAGATACCCCTTATGGGTTTTACGTTTACCATGCCAACTTTTTTAGCATCTTCCTGCCTCCCGGCTCGCAACTGAAAAGTATTCTGGGAAATTATATCAACATGGATTTTCAATGGGAAGGACGAGCTTATGTTGGGCTACCGGCCACTTTACTCGCTGTTTCAATTTTCATAACCGCATTACTCAATCTCATCAGTAAAAAGAAAAGCAGTTTGAAGATTTTTAAACCCACAAAAAAGATCGAAGTATTTTTCTACGCTTCCATTCTCATTCTATTATTTTCAATGTGTATTCCGTTTAAATACGGTTTTGGTTGGTTATTGGACATACTCCCTCCGATAAAGCAGTTTAGAGCACTGGGGCGTTTCACATGGATTTTTTTCTATGTTTTTACAGTTTACACCGCATGGTTTATTTATCGTTTATTCCGCTTGCTAAAAATAAAAAAGCTTCCGGTTGTTGCCACTGTTTTGCTGGTGTTTGCAATCGGTTACTGGGCTATTGACGCCGGAGTAAATATAAAACGTAGCACACGCGGATTATTAAATACAAACGACAAACTTGAATCGAACGACAGCGAATTCCTGGCACGTTTTCAGCAAGCGAAAGTAAATCCCGATGAATTTCAGGCGATTTTCTTTTTGCCTTTTGCCAGCACCTGTGGCGATAAACTAATTTTTGAACACAGCCTGAACGGTTTTTCCGAGGCGATGAAATGTTCCTATCACACCGGAATACCACTTATTCAAAGCTTTTCGCCAAGGCTTTCTTTTTCGCAGGCACTCAGCAGTATTCAAATGCTGGCAGCTCCGGCCATTCGAAAAACCAGGCTCGACGATATGAACGACAAACCTATTTTGCTTGTTTGCACAAAAGAAAAGTTGAACGATCGTGAAAAATGGCTGCAAAATAAAGCTGAAGTTTTTTGGGAAGACAAATATATCACGCTGTCCCGTCTGCCGTTATCCGTATTTCATCACAGTTACAAAGAGTGGCACGATAGCGTCGAATCGGAGATTCCGAACTTACAATCGTTTGGAGAAATTGCAACTGACACAGCTATAAACTCAATTCTATTTAATGGTTTTGAAAACGGTTCTGCGAAAACCATTTTTAGTGGGAATACCTCTTTTTACAGTAGAAAAGGGCAACAAGTTTTACTCGATAAGAAAATCGGACCTCAATTCCAAGAGGGGAAATACGAATTGTCATTCTGGCTTTTTGTGGACAGTAGAAAATACGACATGCCCAAAGCAGAGGTAAAAGTGTTTAATGCAGAAGGTAAGCAGAAGTTTTACAAACAAATGAACACCCGACACGTGCACGACACGTATCAAGGATGGATTCGTATTTCGGAAATAGTAGAACTACGCCACGAAGATACCCTCCAACTGGTAATTAACGATGAATATGTTTCGCTTGACAACCTTTTGGTAATGCCTGAAAATGCAAAGGTTCTGGTAAAAACATCAAGTCAGAATTTTTTCAATAACTACCCGCTATAAAAATATTTTGCGTCTTTCAACATACCCACTAAATTTTCTAAAAAAGATTTGAAATTTCAGAATTATATTTCACCTTTAAAACCACAAACAGAGTTACTATGGCAAAATCGCTGGTAAATACAAATGCAAAATTTGGAACCATGCCGGTTTTTCTAACGGCACTTTCTACCATACTCGGAGCAATTTTATTTCTGCGTTTTGGATGGGCTGTTGGGCAGGTTGGTTTTATTGGTGTTATCGGTATAATCGTTTTAGGTCATATTGTAACTATTCCTACAGCTTTTGCCGTTGCCGAAATTGCTACCAACCAGCGCGTGCAAGGTGGTGGTGCCTATTACATCATCAGCCGGTCCTTTGGATTGAATATTGGCGGAGCCATTGGCATTGCTCTATACCTCTCGCAGGCTATTAGTGTAGCTTTTTATGTGATCGCTTTTGGCGAAGCGTTTGAGCCGGTGATAAAATGGATTGGTGAAACTTATAACTTTTTCATCCCCGACCGAAGGTGGATTTCCATTCCAACAATGGTATTACTTTCCATATTAATCCTTACAAAAGGTGCAAATGTTGGCATGAAAGCGCTGTACGTGGTAGTTGCCATTTTATTGACCTCCATCGCTATGTTCTTTTTAGGCGATTCATCGATAAAACCTGAAGTGGTTAATTTTCACAGCAAAATTCCGAATAACCTGAATTTCTTCTTTGTTTTCACCATTATCTTCCCGGCATTTACCGGGCTTGCAGCAGGATTGGGACTCTCGGGCGATTTAAAAGATCCTAAAAAATCCATTCCACGGGGAACCTTATGGGCCACTGTAGTTGGCATGCTGGTATATATTGCCGTTGCCTACAAATTTGCCGTATCGGCAACACCCGAAGATTTGGTGGCCGACCAATTGATTATGACCAAAATCGCCATTTGGGGGCCAATAATCCCGATCGGGCTGGCAGCGGCCTCGTTAAGTTCGGCATTAGGATCGATAATGGTTGCACCACGAACCTTACAAGCCATTGGCTACGACGATATTTTCCCGCAGAACCACATCAACCGCTGGTTTGCCAAAGGAAGACAAACCGATAACGAACCCATCAACGGCTCGCTGATAACCATTGTTATTGCATTTGTTTTTGTAGTAGTTGGCGATGTCGACTTTGTGGCCCAAATCATCTCCATGTTCTTTATGGTAACCTACAGTGCCATCTGCCTCATCTCCTTACTGGAGCACTTTGCCGCCGATCCGGCCTACCGCCCAACCTTCCGTTCAAGCTGGCATTTATCGCTTCTCGGAACACTTTCGTCGCTGTGGCTAATGTTTCAAATGAATGCTACTTATGCAGCTGTTTCGGTGGTAATAATGGCAATGATCTATTACATTATCATGCTTAACAATGAGGAGAACCAGGGACTGAACAAACTTTTCCGTGGTGTGATTTTCCAGCTTAGCCGCCAATTGCAAATTATGCTGCAACGTGCCGACAGCGAAAAAGATAAAAGCTGGCGACCATTTGGAGTGTGTATTTCGCACGATACGTTTAAACGCCGCTCGGCATTCGATATTATGCGCTGGATCTCATACAAATACGGCTTTGGAACCTACATCCATTTTATAAAAGGGTTGCTGAACGAGAAAAATACAGAAGAATCAAAACAAGTTCTGGATCGTCTGATTCAACTTTCAGCCGGAAGCAACAACCGTGTTTATCTCGACACGATAATTTCGCCATCATATACTTCTGCAATTGCGCAGGTGGTGCAACTTTCAGGGATATCAGGCAAAGGAAACAACCTTATTCTATTTGAATTCTCGAGAACCGATCCGGGGAATCTGAAAGAAATTACCGGCAATTACCAGATTGTTGAATCGGCCGGTTTCGACATTTGTATTCTGAATACATCGTACAAAAGTTTTGGCTATAAGAAAGAAATTCATATCTGGATAAGCCCTGAAGACTACGTAAACGCCAATTTAATGATATTGCTGGGCTACATCATTTTAGGCCACCCCGAGTGGAAAAAAGGCAAGATTAAAATATTTGCACTTTATCCCGAGCAGGATGTTGAGGAAAAACGCAATCAACTTTTGGAATTGATAAAAGCCGGACGTTTACCAATCAGCCCGTCGAATATATCGATGGTGACGTTTGAGTCGGGCGACCGAAAAAGCAAAATCATGAAATACTCGGCCGATGCCGACCTTACAATCATTGGTTTTACCACCGATGCATTGAAAAATATTGAAGAATTCAGCGAAGGTTACAACGACCTGGGTAACATCCTGTTTGTGAGCTCAAACCGGGCAAAAGCAATAAACTAGCTGCCACCTTCGTTTTTTACACTTAGCATTTTTAGCTAATTTTGAGGCACTTTAAACGATTCAAAATGGAAAGAATAGCCATATTCCCCGGATCTTTTGATCCTTTTACAGTAGGACACGAGTCGATTGTGCGACGTGCCATTTCAATGTTCGATAAGATCTATATCATGATTGGTTTTAACGCCAACAAAAAACCGTTCTTTCCCATTGAAAAAAGGATGAAATGGATCAACCAGGTTTTTGAAAATGAACCTACTGTTGAGGTTCGTTTACACGAAGGACTAACCGTAGATTTCTGTAAAGAGGTAGGAGCAAAATACATCTTACGCGGAATACGTACCTCTTCCGATTTTGAATACGAACGTTCTATAGCCCAGATAAATAAAAAAATGCACCCTGAGATTGAATCGGTATTTCTACTCACCTTGCCGGAACATACACCGGTTAATGCAAGTATAATTCGCGATATTGTTTCGCATGGCGGCGATGCAAGCATGTTCCTTCCAAAGGGACTGGATATGAGCGAGTTTAAAATTGAATAACACTTATGAACCATAACATACGTTTTCTGATAATCCTCATCGCAGCGTTGAGCTTTTCGTTAAATGGAATGGCAACCATTATTCGTTGTTCCAATCCCGAATACGCCAACGAACAGCTTACTTTTTATGCCTTTGCCGACCCGATTTCGAACAACAATAAAGTGGCTTTTATTTTAAAATTCAACAGCGAAGGAACAAGCGAGGCTTCCATACAAATTGATGAACCGCTTTTTACTTTTTCCGAATTTGGCATTTACCGTGGAATGTTGTTGCTGGAGCCGGGAAAAAATATCGATTTAAAACTTCCGCCACTTAAAAAGAAATCGTTTGCCGACCAGAAGAATCCTTACTTTCAGCCAATTGCGTTTTGGATTTATACCAACAACGGCGAGATGCTCAACGACAAAATCAGCCGCTTTGAGCAGAAACTAAACGAATTGACAGATAAAGATTTTAACGCCTTATATTTTCAGCAATCCGAAGCGGCCTTTAACCGACTAAAAGCCGGCATCAACGAAGCCTTCCCTGAAAAAGGATCAGAGAGTTTTGAGCTGCGTAAAACTTTGCGATTAAAACTTATGGAAGCTGATATTTTTAGAAGGAGTCCTGAAGATTATTCCTCTGTTTTCCAGTCGATTTCGCCGAAATTCTGGGAACACCAATCGTTTAAAACCTTATTCGACAAAACCTTCGACAAACAACTTAGCTTTTCGGCAAAAGCCATTGGCGGAGCAAAAGTATCGGCTGCAGTTGCCGGTGAAAACATAAACGCCTTGCTCGATTTTATTGCGGAGAAATATAAACTCTCCGGAACAATGGCCGATCTGGTATTATTAAAAATGCTGCACGATGGTTTTTACTCCAAAGAATTTCCTGAGAAAGCCATAAAAAATATGATTGCCAGCAAACATTTTACAGGAAACCGCGAAACAAAAATCCGTGAGGCAGCCAAAAATGTGTCCGCTAAAATTACATTTCTGGAAAAAGGAAGCGAAGCACCGGCCATTTGTTTAAACGACCTTAACGGTAAAAAGCTTTGCACAAACGACAACCAGGAGAAATTTAAATACATTGTTTTTGCTGATGTTGAAACCGTAATTTGCCAGGAACACTTAAAATACCTGAGCCGCCTGAACGAACTATTTAATAAAAACCTCGATATTTTTGTGGTGCTGCGAAACACCGACAGAGCAGGAATCGATAGCTTTTTAAAAGAAAACAAGGTGCCGGCAACCGTATTAATCGACAGTGAAAATAAAGCCATTTCAGAATATAAAGTCCGGTCATTTCCGCAATGTTTTTTACTAAATGAAAAACACCAGGTGGTTTTTGATGATGCCAAAGCACCGCTAAACGGTTTCGAGCAACAATTTGGCACCTGGCTGCGCAACGAACTTTTTATGCGTCAGCGCAATCAAACCCGGTAAAGTTCGATCAGCGCTTTTAGGTTTTCGTAGGTATTTTCGAGCACAACGTCCAGTTCATTCGGAAAAAACCAACGTACTTCGGTAATGCCTTCTTCCTGCTGAGGGATTGGTGTTTCCGTGCCATTGTATTCCATTTCAAACCAATAGGTTTCTTTAAAAATCCACTGACCCAGTGTTTTTTTATACGGCGATTTGTAAATGTGATAGGTTGATGGCAGCACTTTTACTATGAAATGATTTGTAATGCCACATTCTTCTTCCACTTCTCGCAAAGCTGCAGTTTTTATACTTTCATCTTTATCAATTTTTCCTTTTGGCAGATCCCATTTCCCGTTTCGGAAAATAAAGAGCAATTTGCCGTCACGTTTTACAACTCCACCGGCAGCATCAATCTGCAAAAATGCTGATCTGAAATTCTGAAACAAAAGCTCAACTTCAGGATGTTCTACAACAGTTTCCTGTATATCGTCGTTTTCAAAATCCGGTAACCAGTCCATTATATCTTCAATGCCGCTGTTTTCAGTCAAAATTCGGCATAGTTTACTCAATGTTATATTCACGTCCGGCACAAAACCGATCTTCTTTTCATTCAAAAAAACTTTATACTTTTGCATTGAATTAAAATTGCATATTATTATGGAAGCCATACAAATAGAAGTAACTAAAAAATTACTTGAAATAAACACTATAAAGATACAACCAGATAATCCATTTACATGGGCTTCAGGTTGGAAATCTCCAATTTATTGCGACAACAGAAAAACGCTTTCTTATCCTGAAACCCGCTCTTTCATCTGCGATGCGTTTGTAAAGTTGATCCAGGAGAAATACCCGGAAGCAGAAGTGATTGCCGGGGTAGCTACCGGAGCCATTGCCATTGGTGCATTGGTAGCCGATAAATTGGGACTTCCCTTCATCTATGTTCGTTCGAAACCAAAAGGTCACGGACTGGAAAATCTGATCGAGGGCGACCTGAAACCATTCAAAAAAGTTGTTGTGGTTGAAGATCTGGTATCTACAGGAATCAGCAGTTTGAAAGCTGCCGAAGCCGTTAACAACTTTGGTGGCGATGTTGTGGGAATGGTATCAATTTTTACCTACAATTTCCCATTGGCAAAAGAAAACTTCGAGAAAGCGGGTATCGAACTGACTTCATTAAGCCGTTACCAGATCCTTATTGACCTGTCGCTGGCACAAGGCGACATTACAAAAGACCAGGTTGAGTCGCTGATGGAGTGGCGCGAAGACCCTGCAAACTGGGGAAAATAATCTGAAAGTAAAAAGACATTACATATTTCCCGCTCCTGATGGCTATTGGGGGCGGGATTTTTTATAACTACTATGGCACTCAACAAATACGTTAGCGAAGTAAAAGTTATCGAGCACAACCAGCAGGTGGTTTTTAATTACCTGTCGAATTTCGAAAACCTGTCTGCGTACCTTAATTCAGGGTTGATAGAGAAAATAACGGAAAAGGTTCCGCAAATTAAAATTACGGATTTTGAGTCGGACCGCGATTCGTGTAAATTCAACATCACCGGACTGGGGCTTGCCGAAATTAAGATTGTTAACCGCGAGCCATTTAAAACGATAAAAGTTGAAAGTTCGGGTGGTTTACCGCTGAGTTTTACTTTCTGGATTCAGTTAATGCCGGTGAATGAATACAAAACAAAAATGCGCCTAACGCTGCATGCCGAAATGAGCATGATGATTAAAATGATGGCCGGAAGTAAACTGGAGGAAGGCATTAACCAATTGGCCGACACACTTTCGAAATTGCCGTATCAGTAGTAGTTTACAGTCGCAGTTTTCAGCTCTCAATTTTCAACATAGAAGGGGAAGAATGTATTTTTAATGCTCAGTGACACTCAATTTTTAAGAGCCGTACTTAGGCGGAGAACTAAAAATGGAAAGTGGAACGAGTCCCGACCGGAGCATCGGGGATGATTAACGATTACAGATTCTCGAAGGAGTAGGCAATTGGCAAAATCTAATGAGCTCTATGTGTCTCATGTGGTTCAGAAAAATGCAAAATTGAGAGATAAAAGTGTTTTATACAATTTAACAGTTTTTCAATTTAACAATTCTACCATTTAACAAGCAAATTCAATTTCCCGGTATTAAAACATTCCCGCATTAAATCATTCAGGTATTTCTTTTTTTAAACAACAAACTCCACCTCTTTAAACATATATTCCGTCACATTACCGTCGGGTTCTTCCAACTGAAGTTGCCCAAAACTGCCAATTCCTGCAATTCTGGCGCTAAACTCTTTGCCGGCTTTCCGGTATTGATGCAAACCCTCATTTCTGAACAAAGACTGAAAATATTCCTCATCAACTTTTTCCAGTCTCCCTTCTCGTAAAACCTCAACATAATCCTCCAACCTCTGCAAAAACGCTTTCAAAATAGCTTGAATATCAAATTCCTTTTTCAAGAGTTGTTTCATCGACACCGGGTTGGGTGCGTCCGAAAGAAATTGCTCCTGGTTTACATTCATACCAACGCCAACTATCGATGAATCAAGCGTAATCCCCTTCACCGTGTTTTCAATTAAAATACCGGCAATTTTCTTTTCGCCCACATAAATATCGTTGGGCCACTTAATTTTTACATCATTTAAATGCTGTTTTAAAACGTTGGCCAAAGCCAGGCTTACCACTTTTGAAATGTAAAACTGCTTGCCGGCTTCTAAAAACCCGGGATACAAAATCACACTGAAAAGCAAATTTTTGTCGCGTTCGCTTTCCCAAAAATTACCAACCTGCCCTCGCCCACATTCCTGATAATGTGCCAAAACGACAGTGCCCTGAGCCACCTTTTCTTTTACCAGTTGCTTGGCAT
Source organism: uncultured Draconibacterium sp. (assembly GCF_963674925.1). Classification (NCBI taxonomy): domain Bacteria; kingdom Pseudomonadati; phylum Bacteroidota; class Bacteroidia; order Marinilabiliales; family Prolixibacteraceae; genus Draconibacterium; species uncultured Draconibacterium sp. Next base: position 1,659,473 of record NZ_OY771647.1, on the reverse strand, counting down.
AGTTGTTGGTACTATCGAGCTCATTAAATACAATGATATTTTTGTCAGTTAAAAACATATAAATTCAAAAGTAAACCATTCTCTTAAAAAATGGTTAATGGACAAAAAGATTATCTTTGTAGGGTACAATAAATTTTTATGAATAAAGCAGAAGAATCAAAGGTTTTATTAGAAGCAATTCTTGAAGGTATTCATCGGATAAAAGGGAAAGAGATAAAACACGTAGATCTGGAAAGTATCGGTCACACTGAATGTGGACATTTTATTATATGCCACGGAACCTCCTCAACTCATGTTGATTCAATTGCACACACGGTAGAACAAACAGTGAAAGAAATTACCGGCGAAGATGTTTGGCATCGCGACGGCTACCGAAATGCACTTTGGATATTATTGGATTACGGAGATGTAATGGTACATGTTTTCCAGGAAGAAGCACGCCGGTTTTATAACCTTGAAGGACTTTGGGCTGATGCAAAAATTACACAAATTGAAGAAGAAGATTAAAAGACCATGACAGATAAACAAAATAACAAAAAAGATCAGAACAATCTGAACAACCCTTTTGGGAAACTAAATCCCAAAAACAACGGTAAGCCGCCAAAATTTAATGCCTATTGGATTTACGGGATTATTGCTGTTGTTTTTCTTATTGTACAATACTACATCAGCACCAGTAAAGGCCCTGTTGACACATCGTGGCCCGAGGTAAAACAAATGTTGCAAAACGGCGATGTAAAGCGTATTGTAGTAATAAATGAAAAAATTGCCCGGATTTATTTAAAAGAAGACCGGATAAAAAATTACGAATCGCAGTTTGAAGGAAACTTCTCGAAACCATCAGATATTGGCCCGCATTTTAAACTAAATACCGGACCGATTGAAAATTTTGCCGAAGATCTCAAGGTTGCGCAGGAAAATATGGAAGACAAAGTCTTTCCGGTGTATGAAGATGAGCAGAATTGGGCGCGCGACATTATTTGGTCGATTGGCCCGTTTGTGCTGATAATATTGCTGTGGTGGTGGATTTTCCGTAGAATGAGCCGTGGAGGTGCTGGAGGAGGTGGCGCCGGTGGTATTTTTAATGTCGGAAAATCGCAGGCCAAAGTTTTTGATAAAGACCAGAGGGTATCGACAAACTTTAAAGATGTCGCCGGACTGGCAGAAGCCAAACAGGAGGTGGAAGAAATTGTAGAATTCCTGAAAAGCCCGGCAAAATATACCAAACTCGGTGGTAAAATTCCGAAAGGTGCACTTTTGGTTGGCCCTCCGGGAACGGGAAAAACCCTGCTTGCAAAAGCAGTTGCCGGCGAAGCAAACGTTCCGTTTTTCAGTATGTCGGGTTCCGATTTTGTGGAAATGTTTGTGGGAGTTGGAGCATCGCGTGTTCGCGATTTGTTTAAACAAGCCAAAGAAAAAGCACCGTGTATTGTATTTATCGATGAGATCGACGCCATCGGACGTGCTCGTGGGAAGAACCCAAATATGGGATCGAACGACGAACGCGAAAATACGCTGAACCAGCTGCTTACCGAAATGGATGGTTTTGATACCAACAGCGGGGTAATCATTCTGGCAGCTACCAACCGTGCCGATATTCTGGACCGTGCATTAATGCGTGCCGGACGTTTCGACCGTCAGATTCATGTTGAGCTGCCCGATCTGAATGAGCGTGGTGAGATTTTCAATGTTCATTTACGTCCCTTAAAATTAAGCGAAGAGGTAAAAGTTGATTTTCTGGCTAAACAAACGCCGGGATTCTCGGGTGCCGATATTGCCAATGTTTGTAACGAAGCTGCCTTAATTGCAGCCCGTAGAAACAGGGACTCGGTAACAAAACAGGATTTCCTTGATGCCGTTGACCGTATTATAGGTGGTTTGGAAAAGAAAAATAAAATCATTTCGCAGCAAGAAAAGAAAACAATTGCCTTTCACGAAGCAGGTCACGCCACCATTAGCTGGTTGCTGGAATATGCCCATCCGCTGGTTAAGGTAACTATTGTTCCGCGAGGAAAAGCACTTGGAGCAGCCTGGTACTTACCCGAAGAAAGATCGATTACCACCAAAGAACAGTTGTTGGATGAAATGGCGTCGGCATTGGGCGGACGTGCAGCAGAAGAAATTACCTTTGGTAAAATTTCGTCGGGAGCACAAAACGACCTGGAAAAAGTGACCAAACAGGCTTATGCAATGGTTAGTATTTTCGGAATGAGTGAAAAAGTTGGGAACATCAGCTTTTACGATTCAACCGGTCAGTCAGACTTTACATTTACCAAACCGTACAGCGAAAAAACGGCAGAACTGATTGACGAGGAAGTAAAAGTCCTGATTGACAGCCAATACATACGTGCCAAACAGGTATTACTAGAGAATAAAGAAGGGCACGCCAAGTTAGCGAAACTGCTTCTTGAGCGGGAAGTAATTTTCAGCGAAGACCTGGAAGAGATATTTGGCAAACGCCCGTGGGACAAAAAACACGCAATCTCGGAAAATGGAAACGGTGATAAACCAGCAAACGCCGAGCTGAAAGAGACAAAAGAAACAAAAACCGAAGCAAATAACGAAGAGGAAACAACAACAGAATAAATGGCATCGGCTCGAGAAGAAATACTGAACAAGCTTAAAAAAGCTATTCACCCCGAGCCGGAGATGCCTGATTTTGACGCTCCCGTTTATCACGCTATTGAAAAATCTTTAGGTCAGGCATTTAAAGAAAATCTGGAGGCGGTAAACGGGAGTGTTTATTTATGTAAATCGGAAGAAGAGTTTGTTGAGAAGCTAAAAGCGGTGTTGCAGGATGTTCCAAAAACAGAGTTGGTTTGTGCTGAAGACGATCTTCGGGAACTACTGACAAAAAACGGGATTGGACATCAAGATTACCAGGAAAGGCAACAAACTATAGAAGCAGGAATAACATCCTGCGAGTTTTTAATCGCTCACACCGGATCGGTAATGGTAAGTTCGGCATTACAGGGAGGACGACAACTATCGGTGTACCCGCCGCAACACCTTGTTATTGCACGTAAAGATCAGCTGGTTGACTATCTGCATTCCGCTTACGCTAAAATCCGCGAGAAGTATCCCGATCAGCTGCCTTCGCAGATTACTTTAGTTACAGGCCCGAGCCGAACTGCTGATATTGAAAAAACGCTGGTTCTGGGCGCTCACGGACCACGCGAATTGCATGTGTTTATCTACTAGCTTCACACTATTTAACTTCTCGGAAACCAGATTTTGTTAACTTTGCAGCATGGAGAAAGGTTGGGAAATGATTTTTATGACAGCACACGAATACAAAGCGGAAATGGCCAAAGACCTGCTTGAAAGTGCCGGGATAAAAATTGTTGTTCTTAACCAACACGATTCGGCATACCAGAATTTTGGCGAGTACAATATTTATGTTGCTGAAGAAAACCGTAACGAAGCTATAAACCTAATCAAAGAATTAAAAGGTGAGTAATTTACTTAAACGCTCTCTGACAGGAGTTATTTATATAGCCGTAATGCTGGGCGGAACGCTGCTGCATCCGATCATTTTTGCGGTGGTATTTGCAACACTTTTATTTATCACCCAATACGAATTTTATGCCATGGTGGAAAAAGCCGGCCATCATCCTTCGCGAATTATCGGAAGTATTTTTGGCGTTATCTTTTTCCTGATTTGTTTTGGCTTATCGAATAATTATCTGCCACGGCATTTTGGCTTTAGTTTTATTGCCATAGTTGTTATCCTGCTTATTGTCGAAATTTTCAGAAGCGACAAAGACACGCTAAAGAACGCAGGTTCAAGTACACTGGGCTTTGCCTACATCGCACTGCCCTTTAGTTTGATGAACTTTGTTGTGCACACATCAATTAACGGGCAAAATACTTTTTACCCGTGGATAATGGTGGGAGTGTTTTTTATCCTGTGGATAAACGATTCGGCAGCTTACCTGGTGGGCACACAGTTTGGCAAACACAAAATGTGTAAGAATATATCGCCGGCAAAATCGTGGGAAGGATTAATTGGAGGAGCCGTTTTTGCCATAATTATGGGGATAGTAAATGCTGTACTATTCCAGGCTGTAAGCATGGTTAGCTGGATTGCAATTGCAGTACTTACCGTGGTTTTCGGAACATTGGGCGACTTATTTGAATCGAAGATAAAACGCGAAATCGATATAAAGGATTCGGGCACATTTTTACCCGGTCATGGTGGATTTTTAGACCGCCTGGATAGTTTGCTTTTTGTTATCCCCGCAATTTTTATCTGGCTTATTTTTACCGGAAACGTGTAAAGCGTAAAAACGAATGAAGAACATTATTAAACAGATACCCAACTTTATTACCACCCTCAATCTTTTATCAGGAGTAATAGCTACAATTTTTGCCATCGACGGACACCTGATCTGGGCAGGAATTTTTATTTGCGCCGCCTCGGTTTTCGACTTTGCCGACGGGCTTGCTGCACGAGCATTAAAAGCTTATTCCGAAATCGGGAAACAGCTCGATTCCTTATCCGATTTGGTGTCGTTTGGTGTGGCTCCGGGAGCTATTCTTTTTACTTTGCTCGAGTTTTCGTTATTCGGGGAAAACCAACCTATACACGAGATAACTGCCGAATGGTGGCAGTGGATTATTCTTTTCTCGGCATTTTTAGTGCCGGTTTTTGGTGCTATCCGCCTGGCAAAATTTAATGTGTTTACCAGCGACGAACCTTTTTTCAGAGGTTTACCTATTCCTTCAAACGGAATATTTTGGGCTTCGCTCGGTTTAATGCTTGAATTCCCAAAATACCACGATATTTTTCAATCGCTGTATTCCACAAAAAATCTGGTTATCCTGGGTATTTTTATGTCGGGGATGATGGTGATCAACATGCCAATGTTTTCGTTGAAAGTTAAAAACCTGCGTTTAAAAGATAACTGGTATCGTTATCTCTTCCTCGCGTTCTCAGCCATACTACTCCTCGTTTTTAACGTTTATGGCCTGGCGCTTATCATTTTACTTTACATTATTCTGAATGTGATTTTCTACTTATTCAAGGTAGAATTTTAGAAAAATAATTCATGTTTTACGGGAATCACCAACAGCAATGAAGCGATATTAATATCGTTTCGCGCAAAGGAAAAAAGAAGCACAAAATTCGCAAATGCGCTGAAATCTGTTTTGCGTTCTCTACGAAAAATTAGCGTTCTCTGCGTGAAATTTCTATGTACAATCAGTGGGAGATTTTTCAAAAGAAAAGCCTCTGAAAACGGAAGAAAATATTTTCCCGAGGGAAAGATTAATAATACGCCATGACAAATTGACTTCCGAAACCAGAGGCTAATATCTTTAGTAGCAAACGTTACAGAACGTTAAAAACTACTTTGTTACATACTTAACAACAAATCAGTAAAGTTGTTTTTAGATTGAGGAATAATTTAAAGAATTCTATTTTAAAGGTGCGGCAAATTTTAATACATCAGCATCGGTAATTTCCTTGTCGCACAAAATAATAAGTCGTTCAATTACATTTCTGAACTCGCGAATATTTCCGGTCCAGTTTATTTTTTGCAGCTCATTTATGCCATTCTCCGTAATATTTTTTTCCTGCATACCGTACTCACCACAAATTTGTTTAATAAAATGACTGGCCAGTAAAGGAATATCATCAACTCGCTCATTAAGCGTTGGCACATGAATTAAAATCACACTTAAACGGTGATACAGGTCTTCGCGAAATTTATTCTGATCGATCTCGTTGGCCAGGTTTTTATTGGTAGCAGCAACAACGCGCACGTCGACTTTTATGTGTTTATCGCCACCAACACGGCTAATAATACTTTCCTGCAATGCACGTAAAACTTTAGCTTGTGCCGAAAGACTCATATCGCCAATTTCATCCAGGAAAAGTGTTCCGCCATTGGCCTGCTCAAATTTCCCTTTACGCTGTTTTACGGCTGAGGTAAAAGCTCCCTTTTCGTGTCCAAACAACTCACTCTCGATCAATTCCGACGGAATAGCCGCACAATTCACCTCAACAAAAGGTCCTGATGCACGATTACTTTGATCATGAATTCGGCGGGCTACCAGCTCTTTTCCCGATCCGTTGGCACCGGTAATTAAAACTCTTGCATCGGTTGGTGCCACGCGGTCGGCCATTTCAATTATTTCGGTAATGGCTTTTGACTCGCCAATGATCTCAAACTTTTTGTTGACTTTCTTTTTCAGAATTTTGGTTTCGGTAACCAGGGTTGATTTATCCATGGCGTTGCGAATGGTAATCAGCAAACGGTTTAAATCAAGTGGTTTTTCGATATAATCGAAGGCGCCTTTTTTTATCGAATCAACAGCGGTATCAATATTTCCGTGTCCCGAGATCATGACCACCGGAGTATCGGGTGCTAAAACCACAAGGCGTTCCAAAACTTCAATGCCATCCAGTCCCGGCATTTTTATATCACAAAGTACAATATCGTATTCGGCCGAACGAATCTTCTCAATTCCTTTTGTTCCATCTTCTGCCAGATCTACTTCATATTTTTCGTATTCAAGAATATCTTTTAAGGTGTTCCGAATACTTCTCTCATCATCTATAACCAGGATCTTTGACATGCGTTTCTATTTTAATTTCGAATATAACAATAAATATAGGAGAACGCTTTACAAAAATGATTCCAATAAAAACCCAAAGTGTTTTTATTCAGTGACCAGTTCTAAAATAGCAACGGCAATTTCAGGTAAAGCAATGAGCATTTTAACTAAAGCAATAACAACTTCGATTAAAGCAACGACCACTTGAAGTGAAGCAACGAGCGCTTCAACTAAAGCAATAACGACTTCGGTTAAAGCAATGACCATTTGAAGTGAAGCAATAAGAACTTTAACTAAAGCAATTGCAACTTCGGCTAAAGCAATGAGGGTTTTGGGCGAAACAATAAGCACTTTAACGCAAACAATTATTGGCTTATGTTGAATAACAGGAAAGTGCCTAAAGTATGAAAAACATTGACCAAAGCAAAGAACCAACACATAATGTACTGATAACTATGCCAAATACGTTTTGCTATTTAAATGAAAAAATGCTAACTAGCATAATAATTCTTAGATTCTCAAACGATGAATAAAAATCAAATTAACAAAAAAGAGATGTACGATGCTGTATCGTCGTACCTCGACAGAAAGTCGGTTCTTTGGGCCTCTATCCCAAAAGTTGGCGAGTTTAAAAATGCGTTTACAGCCGTAATTACCCAAATTGATACGGTGCAATACGAGCAGCAGCAAGCGCAGGTATTTTTGGGAAAAACCAAAACACAAATTAAAAGTGTGGTGGCCGAAAAAGCCGATATCCTGAACGACAGTGTTGAAGCTTTTGCCTCGATTACCGGCGACGAAAACCTTGTTCAGAAATTTTATTTAGATTGGGGGTGGAGAGGTAATTACAACGGTTGGTTTTTGAGCATAAGTGTTACTAAACCAGGCAACGGAGATAATTACATTAAATATAGAAGAATGATTGACGGTATAAAACCATAATACGATGAAAAAAGTTATACTAATTTTAAGCATTTTTTTGTTCACTTCTTGTGGCGTTGGTTCTTATTATGAGTACTCGGCTGGTTTTATGTTCTTTGATGAACATGGAAACGATTTGTTTACGGATTCTCTTGACTTAACCGATTTTCATATTACCTCAATGAGAGGTAGTGCTGAAATTGCACATGTTGATACTTTGGAAGGAATAACAGTAATAGATATGTATCTAAATCCGGACGATGGGTTAATGGAAAGTTTATTCCATTTTAAGGATGATGTCGATACGATTACTGTTAGTTATACTGAAGATGTAGAGGAAATCAGAAGTGTCATTTATAATGGAGTTCCCTTGGAGACCCAAAGTTCTACGGGGAATCTCTTCCATATCATTAAGTAACAACCGCTGCTGGCGCGATTTTGGAAATCGTGCCTCAGCCTACAAGGCTAAAAAAAAGTACAGCTTTACTTTTTGGTTGTAGTAAAAGGTTCCGATTACAAATCGGAACCAGCAGGGTATTCGTTATAACAAGACCTTCAAGGTTTCAGAAACCTTGAAGGTCTGCCAAAGGAACAGAATCCAAGTGAAGTGATAGCCTCACTTAGAGTGAGACCATCACTAAATTGCAGCACTTCCGAAAATCATTCTGCGCAAATCCGCATAATCTGCGAGCAATCTCTTTTCTGCGTAAATCATAAGAATCAGTGTCGTTCCCGAGTGATAGCCTCACTTTGAATGAGACCATCACCAAAGTGTAGCGCGAATCTGCGAGCCATTTCATTTCAGCATAAACAATAAAAAATCCCGATGAAAAATTTCACCGGGACTTTTAGAAATATATACTAATATGGTTTTTTAGCACCCACCGGCAGCAACGCTTGTTTTTTCGCGTCGACGCACCTGAACAGCTTTGTTATCCTGATCAGCATTGATTACTGAACCGTCTTTTGGAGCAGCCATTTCAGCATAGTTGTACCGCGGAAATCCGCTAAAATATGCATCATCATTAATAGTATTGTACAAGTCAGCTTCATTGGCTTTGTAGTATTCATAACCACCCAGCAACAATTTGATGTTGTTAAAACCTACCTGCCGGAAAAACATCCACGGGCCATTGGCCTGCAGTTCGTTTTCGCCATATAAAACAATGGTTACGCCCATATCGCGCAGTGCTGTTAAACGCTCCAGATTATCGGGATCGGCCAAGGTATTTGCCGACAAATTCTCTGCTCCGGGAATATGCCCTTGCCCGAACACAAAATTATCGCGAATGTCGAACAAAACGATACTGTCGGGTTTATTGGCAATCACATCTACCAGCTCCCACGGATAAAAATAGTCCTCTCCATCGAGCAAAGCCTCAATACTTTCGTCCATGCTTTTTTGGTATTCAAACAAAGGATTTGGCATGGTTAAAAAGCCAATAGCGAGAATAACCACAAACACTGACACTGCGATTAATGTTCTCCACGGATTAAGTTCATGTATATGCATGCTGTTAATTTTTTCAATAGTTAGAAATTAGCAACCACCGGCTGCAACACTTGTTTTTTCTCTTCGGCGCACCTGCACCTCGACATCTCCTCCTTCGGGAGTTGCCGACCCGGCACCGGTGAAATAAATTTGTGCCCCCTTGCGAAACGCATAAAGTTCATGATCAACAGAAGGTGCATCGGCATTAGGTTGCGCAGGATCAATTATGGTTTGCATCCAGCAGTTCAGACCACCTTTCATAACATAAGTACCATCAACTCCCAAACGTTTGGTAAGTACCCAAGTTTGATCGGCCCTGATATCGTCGTTGGAAATAAATACCACTTTCATTCCGGGAACGCCAAAATACGAGAGGTTTCCATCGTTTAGCAGATCTTCGAGCGGAATATTTAAGGAGCCCGGCAATGCATATTCGGCATACTCATCTGCCGGACGAACATCAACCATTAACAACGACGGATCGCCCTGAATGATCATCTTAGCCACCTGGTCGGTTGTTACATATCGTGTAGGTTGAATAATTTCCTGCAGTAATTCCTCAGGGGCAATTTGTTTTGGCTCATCATCACTTGTCAGAAACAAGGTTCCTACCGCCAACACAAGCATTAAAATGGTTAGTAAAATATAGTTTCTATTCATCTGTTTAAATTTTTTTATTCTTTAAGGTAACAGATGGAACTCCCATGATTATAGTCATTCGCGTTTGTGTGAAAGTTTTTCTCATGGTCGTTTCATCTCTTTCAGTCGTTTAGAATTTATATTGCTTCATGTTTTTACGTACACGCTTCTCGACAAACATTGTTCCCCAGAATGCAGCAAGTGCCATCACTGTAAATGCAACGGCAAAGTATGGTGCCGGAATTCCGGTAATTTCCATAAGCGTTACATTTCCAAGGTCTCCGCTGGTAAAAAAGTCTTCAAACAGCGGATAGGCCAGTGAAAATCCGAATATCCCCAAATAAAGTCCGATTGTAAAGAACACGGCATCGAGTTTACCGATGGCAATTCCGGTAAAGCTGGTTCCCGGGCAAAATCCACCCAACACAAACCCTACTCCCATTATAACGCCACCAACAATCATTGGGGTTAAAAACGTTGGAAGAATAAATATCTGTGAGAGATTAAGCCAGCCAACATAATCGAAATACAACAGACCAACCATTGCTACGATTAATGCAGTAAAAAATACGCGAAGCACAACAAAGTTATAGCCATAAAATACGCCGGCGAGGTTTCTTGAAGAAGAAAAACCGGATGCTTCGAGAATAAATCCAAATGCGACTCCAAGTAAAATTGCGATAACAAGATCCCAGCCGCCGCCAATTACACCATTAGGAATTAAAGGTCCCATATCTTATTTCTTTTAATATTCTATTATTAATTCAGTTTCAGCTCCCAGTCTCAGTTTTCAAAAATTACTGCTAACTGCGACTGTTAACTGTCAACTTTCTTTTAGATCCAAAATTTTCTAAAAAAGTAAGCCACTGCGTACCCCGTACCAAAAATGGCAAACATTACAATTACACCACCTAAGGCAAAAGTGGCAGTTCCACTTAATGCTGCTCCACTGGTGCATCCGCGGCCAAACTGACTTCCCAATCCAAAAAGAGCTCCGCCAATAAGGGCTAAAATGAGTCGTTTTTTATTGGAAATCTGAGGGCCTTTGTCAATTCTGAATTTCTTCATTCTTCCGAAAACAATACCGGAAATGATACCTCCAAGCAACACGCCCAGCGATTCGAAAACCAACCAGGTATACATTGGCGAATGATCGTCGCTAAGAAACTGCCCCATGTAGTGGTTTGCCTCAGTAGCTTTTGGCGCAATAGAATTTGATGTGGTTACAACTGCACTTTTAATGGCTCCGCTGGCACCCAGGCCGCGGCCCGTAATAAATACAGTTACAAGAACCAGTAATCCGAGTAAAACACCGCCCAGGTATGGGTTGATGTATTTCGGTTCGTTTATATTTGTTTGTTCTGAACTCATATTAGTATAGTTTATTTTTAATAGAGATAACGTGTAATTTGTCCGGCTTCAACCATAATGAAACGGAACATAAAACCACCAAATAAAATCATTACCGGAGGTAACCATTTTGGTACATGCATTCCCCAAATTTCTAAAGTCTCGAATAAGGCCGGAAAGATCAATCCGATGGCCACAACAAATACCCAGAAACTTACGGTAAATTCTCCGCCCAGGAATAAATTGGCAGCTTCGATAGCTGTTTCCGAACCGGCCAGAAATCCCATAAAAAGGTGAACGATCAGAAAGATTTCGATGAAAATAAAAACAAGGTCGATCCGGCTTAATATTTTCCTTTCGTTGGCATCTTTACTCATCCAGATAATGGTTGCAAGTCCGGTAGAAAATCCCGAAACAAGGAATAGTGGCCCAAGAATGGATGTATTCCACAACGGACGCGCGTTAAATGCAGAAAGTAAAATTCCGGTATAAACACCCAGAATAATCGCATAAATCATCATGATCCACGCAAGAGCTACTCTCTTTTTAATAACAAAAGCCTCGAACTTCTCCAGAAAATCAAATTTCCAGTGCCAGCCCGGCACCAGTTCTTTCATATAACTGGCCACCCAAATAAACGAAATTGGAGTAATGATCATTAATGTCCAGGCTCCCCAACCCATTGGCGATTCCAGTCGGATGGTTGTATATAATTGCCAAAAGAAAAGTTTATGTTTCAAATCAAGGAACAGCGCAAACAGACCAAGGATCAGTGCAATTGGAGCAATGATTGGCGCAATTTTTACGGTTGTCTTCATTTCTTTCTCTTTTCCCCTGACCACATAGTATCCGGCAAAAAACAATATACCGGCAGCCAAACCACCTAAAAACAAATAAAGTGGAATTTGCCAGTGCCATATATTAAGGTATGGATCGATGTTCGGTATATTTCGTCCGCTTACAAATAATTCTTCTTTCATCTTTCACGAATTAGGTTAGAAAATACAATTGTGGTTTTGTTCCGGCTTCGGGTGCCAGTACTTTCCATGAACGGTCTTTGATGGCCAGCGAAACATCGCTGTTCGGATCGTCCAAATCGCCAAAATGCAAACACTTGGTTGGACACACATCAACACAGGCAGGATTTTGTCCTTTCTGAACGCGGTGCAAACAGAAGGTACATTTATCAACATAACCATCAGGATGCGAGTAACGTGCATCGTATGGGCACGACTGAATACAGGCACCACAACCAATACATTTATGGTGAGTTACGGTAACAATTCCACCTTCTTCGATATGACTTGCCCCGGTTGGACAACACCGTACACACGGAGAATTATCGCAGTGATTACAACGCTCCGAACGAAATTCAAGACTTAAACTTGGGTAAGTTCCGTCAACGCGTTCAACAATCCAGTCGCGACAGTAACCATGCGGTACATTATTTTCTGTTTGACAGGCCACTACACAGTCGCCACACCCAACACATTTTTTTGTGTCGATCGCCATTGCATATCTCATGCTTTAACCTCCTTTTCTTCCAGTGCAGGATCTTCTGTTAAAAATGTTATAAAGTTTCCTCTCATTCCGGTACCGCCCATAATCGGGTCAACGGCAACATTGGTTATCATTTCGGTATCGGCAGCTCCTTTACCAAAAGCCCTCGAGAGTTTTTTGTTTTTATGTCCAAATCCGTGAACCATATACACCGAATCCCAGCGAATTCGTTCGGTTACCCGCACCTTAACAGGGAATGATGTGATGGCATCGTCCTGATTTTTCAACCATACTTCCTGTCCGGTTTTCAGTCCCCATAAGTCGGCAACTTTTGGATTTACCCAAACGCTGTTTTCACTCATCAGGTCGGATAAATTCGGGTTGTTCGATGTACGGCTGAACGTATGCATTGGCGCACGACCATAGATCAAACGGTAGAAATTCTGTGGCGGCTCAGGATGTTTCGTATACTTTGGAATGGCATCAAAACCGTGGTCGGCAAAATCAACGGAATACAGTTCAATTTTTCCGGTTGTGGTATTAAAATTATAGTCTTCGCCATCGCCCAAATAAAGCGGGCCACTTTTACGCGGATATTTTTTAACACCAATTTTCTTCATTTCTTCCAGCGAAGTACCCAGTTGTTTTAGCTGCCAGTCGATTACTTCCGAATAATCATCGTAGTTAAAATAATCGTGCAAGCCCAAACGTTCACCTATTTGTTTAGCAATCCACCAACCCGGTTTCGAATCGTATTTTGGTTCGATTGCCGGCATACGCAATGCAATATTTGGCTCGCGGTTAGCGGCAGAACGAATTACATCGTAACGCTCGAGGTAAGTTGCTTCCGGGAAAACCACATCGGCATAACCGGTAATATCCATTGGCATGGTATCCATAACTGCGATAAACTCAACTGAATCAGCAGCTTCTTTAAACAATGGTTTATCCGGCATCGACAGCGGCAGGTTTGTACCGGCCACCAACCATGCTTTTAGCTGGTGTTTATAATTGTATCTTGGAATAGAAGCTTTTAAAGCCTCGGTAGTAATTCCCATTGTTGCCAGCGGGTACCTGTCTTCATTCCAGTCTTTCCATGTCCATTTTGGTTCAGGGAAATGCGGGTGTGGGTAAGCAGGTACAGAAACGCCTTCAGGGAAATATAGTCCTCCGCGTTTTCCCCATGAGCCTAACAAGGCAGTTAGAATTGCCATGGCACGACCGCGCTGTGTATCGTCGCCGTACCAAACCACGTGGCGTCCCGGGTGAATAATTACCGCAGGAGCTGCGTCAGCCATCGCACGTGCAGTTCTTCTAATTTCTTCCGGCTCGATGGTAGTGATGCCATAAGCCCACTCCGGAGTCATATTTTTTACATGGTCTTTTAAATAATCAAGACCGAATGTATATTGTTCAACGTAATCTTTATCGTATAAACCTTCGTAAATCAACACGTGAATCCATGCCATTAACAGGGCAATATCTGTAGAAGGCTTAATCGGCAACCAGTGATTTGAATGCGCTGCTGCCGTTGAAAAACGTGGATCAACAGTGATGATAGTTGCACCGTTGTCAATGGCATCCGACATTTCCTGCACCTGCGAATTGTGCATATTTTCGCCCAGATGCGAACCAATTAACACCAAACACTTGGTATCTCTGATATCGGTACATTCCGGCGAACCTACATAAGCACCAAAAGTTGAGAAGTACGCCGATGAACGTGGTCCACGACAATTGGCAAACGCAGGCTCCGCATTACTTTCCGAACCATACGCGCGCAACAAGTGGTGGAAATGACCTCCGGGAGTTCCGTGATTAAATAAACCAAAAGCTTCAGGACCGTATTTCTCTTTCACTTCCTTCATTTTATCGGCAACTTTATTCAGCGCCTCGTCCCAGGTAGCTTCCCTGAAATACTGAGTTCCATCCTTACGCGTATCTCTTATCAGCGGTGTTTTTAAACGATCTTCATCGTAAACCATACCAACACCGCCCGTACCTCGCGGACACAAACGACCGTTACAATGCGGATCGTTCTTATTACCAACAACCTTTCGTATTGTTCCGCTTTTGTCGACATAAGCCCACGCAGCACATTTCCAAAAACATACTTCGCAATAAGTTGGATACGGAGTAAGATCCTCATCACTTACCGGTCCTTCCGTCTTCGATTCGAAGAGCCCGAAACCTTTTGATCCAAAAGCTTTAAAACTTATGGCTGCAGCTCCGGCACCGGCAGTTGAAATTTTGATAAAATCCCGTCTTGTCTTCATTCGTCTAAATAGTTTATTTTAATGGTAACTCATGTAACTTGCTATCTTACATGGTTATTTATCTTTCTAATATTATTTTGACCTTGTCACTTTTCTACTTCTCCCTAAAACTGTTTTTTTAAAAGAGCTGGAGAATAAGAGTTTAGCATCTTTTTACAGTTATTCATATATAAATATCTATATTTTTAGATATCGGGCAAATATAGAAATGATTTTATATTTTGGTGGCTTAAATACTTAATTTGAAACCATTAAAAATAAGCACTTTCGCTTCGTACAAATCAACCATCCACAGAACCTATATTGCTTACATATAAAGAATTAGAGAATCGCTAAACAAGCAACTAAAATTAATTATAATTTAGAACTGAACCTGAAATGCAAATAAGTTCTTTAACATATGTGCACTCCTACTAAATCGTTGTTTTTTTGATTCATTTGGATATAAAGTTTGATTTAATAGTTTTCTGTGACTTAGCGCACTTTCTTCAGTTTTATTAAACAGAAAAAATTTTAGACTCCCGGTATTTTCAAATTATTAAATTTGTCTCAAAGAAAACACGGATGAAAACCAAAAACCGAAGAGTTTTTTTGAAAATAGTGGCGGTAGGATTTGTTTCGTTTTTTGCATTCATTTGGAATAAATTAACGCTCCAACATATTGCAACTTCCGGTGCAGAAGAAGCGTCAGTTCCGCTGAACAGGAACAGGGAAGTGCAGTTTTTCGATAAATACATTATTGTAAATTCAGCTAATCAAACAAGGGTTTTTTCATCACATTGCAGCCACCTGGGATGTAAAATTGATAAAACGGAAAACGGGAAACTGGTTTGTCCCTGTCACGGTTCGGAATACGATCTGCAGGGACAGGTTATTAAAGGACCGGCATACAAGAACCTTACAATACTCGACTCATCGGTTTCCGACGACGGAAAATCAATAACAATTAAAGGATAAAATGGCAAAGAAGAATGATAAAACGACTTTTGGAACAGTGGCAGTGGCTCTGTTCTGGCTTGTTATTTTATCCGGGATTTTGCTTGCCGTTCCTTTTAATGTTGAGTCGCCTTACCTGAGTGTAAGCACGATGATCGTCACCAACCCGTGGGCAGCACTCATCCGCAACTACCATTACTGGAGCTCGCAGCTCTTCCTTATTTTCAGTCTTATTCACCTTTATGATCATTTTCATTCCAAAGAAACAATCGGCCTTAAAAAAGGGATGGCATTCAGGCTAAGCATTGGTGTTTTAATCATATTCCTGGCAATGATTACCGGATTTCTGCTGAAAGGCGATTCCGACAGCGAGCAGGCCCGACAAATATTACAGACACTGGCAGAGCGTGTTCCGTTAATTGGCGAATCGCTGGCTTTTTCATTGCTTGGCCATCCTGAAAGTTACCAGTTAATTTATGTGCACCATATTGCCACATTTACGGTTTTTATTGCCGTAATAATGATTGAGCACAGCCGAAGAAAATACTGGCCGCCTGTTCTTGATTTTGTTGTTTCGGGCATTGGCGTTTTAGCATTTAGTTACCTATTCAGTGCACCGTTGCACGACAATTTGAATCCTGCGGTAAAAGGCCCGTGGTACTTCGTAGGCTTCCAGGAAATATTGCACTGGTTGAGCCACCCCGCCTGGTCGTTACTGATTTTTCTGATCTTACTTGTCTTGCTTTACCTCGTTAATTCGGCGAAAGGGAAAACTATGTTTCTCAGTAAAAGAAGCTTATTGGTTTTCACAGCCTTCTACCTGGTTTTAACGATAATTGGTTTATTCTTCAGGGGAGAACGTTGGCAATGGAAAAATCCGTGGCAGGAAAATTACCGTTACGAAGTACTGAATAATTTTAAATCGCCAATTGTAAAACTAACTCCTGAATTTGCGTTGGAAACAGCAATCGCCTCCCCTGTTATTCAGGGACGAAAAGAAAGCTGCCTGGCCTGCCACTCCGAAATGCATGGTTTTACTGATTCACATTCGCCGGAAGCCATTGGCTGTGTTTCCTGTCATGGAGGAAATCCGTTTGCAACCGGTAAGAATCAGTCGCATAACAATATGATCCTTATTCCGGGAAACCTGGCAACCGCCCCACAATCGTGCGGAACTACACAGTGCCACCCGCAAATTGTTGAGCGTGTACCCACCGGTTTAATGGCCACTCTGAGCGGAATGATCAGTGTTGATCGTTTTGTTTTTAACGAGCAGGATAATCCGGATGAATTGGCCAATGTGCACCATCTTGGCAATTCGGCTGCCGACGAGCATCTGCGTAATTTATGTGTTCGCTGCCATCTTGGAAATCCGAAAACAGAATATGGCCCTGTTGATGAAAGAAGCCGTGGCGGAGGTTGCCTGGCCTGCCACCTGAATTACAGCACTGAAGCAGAAGCTGCGCTTGCCATGGTTAAAGACACCATCGTAAATGCACACCCGTCGGTGAGTCTGGCCATTAGCAACAACCACTGTTTTGGGTGCCACAGCCGTTCCGGAAGAATTTCGACCAACTACGAAGGCTGGCATGAAACAACACTTGAAGCGCGACAATTGCCTGCTAACGACGATAATTACCGATTAGTAGAGGGTGAACGCGTATTTGTAAAAAAGCAGCAAGATGTACATCATAAGCTGGGAATGGAATGTATCGATTGTCACCACTCCTACGAAGTGATGGGCGACGGAACACTTTATGCCCACCAGGAAGACCAGGCTGATGTGCAGTGTATTGATTGTCATTTTGATGGCGACGCTAAAACGATAAAAGCCGAAAACCTTGACGATGAATCGGCAATTATCGCGGCTTTACGACTTGGCAATATTTCAGGGAAAGAATTTTTGGTAACCGGCAAGCACAACCATGCATTGGTAAATACTTTTGTTGAAAACGACACGGCCTTTTTACAAACCAAAAACAGCAACATAAAAATGGCCTTAACCCGCCCGGCGGAAGTATGTACAAGAAGTAATGCTCACTCCGATCTGGCCTGCTCAAGCTGTCATTCGTCGTGGGTGCCAACTTGTATTGGCTGCCATAATGAATATGATCCGAACGAGCCATCGTACAACATGGTGGCCCAAAAAGAGCAAACCGGAGGCTGGGTAGAATTTTTTGGTGAATATGAAGCCAAACTTCCTTCGCTGGGTGTAAGAAATGAGGGCGAAAAATCAGAGGTAATTCCCGTTGCACCGGGCATGATTTTAACCATCGACAAAAGTACTTATACCGACGATACGGATAATTCAACTATTTTTCATCGTTTGTATGCGCCGGTTGCACCGCACACAACCACCAAAGAAGGAAGAGATTGCAAAAGCTGCCACAATAGCTCGCTGGCACTGGGTTACGGCGAGGGAGAATTGAAATATGAAATTGCCAATGGAAAAGGTAAGTGGACTTTTACTGCACTTTACCAACGCGACAAAAACGACGGGTTGCCCGCAGATGCATGGATAGATTTTCTGCAAACAAGAACCGGGAAAGTGGCTACGCGCTCCAATGTATCCCCGCTAAGTGTTGATCAACAACAAGCTATTTTAACCGTTGGTGCCTGCCTTACCTGCCACGATGACGACTCGGAAATTATGCAAGCCACTCTTGACGACTTTGAGGAACAGTTAAGAAAACGTAGTGCGTTGTGTATTCTTCCGGAGTGGAAATAAAACCATTCAATTGAGTTTAATAATAAAAAAGCGCCACCTGAAAACAGATGACGCTTTACCTCCTCTTATACTAGATTATGTGAAAATAATCTG
The DNA here is from genome assembly GCF_963674925.1 of uncultured Draconibacterium sp. NCBI lineage: Bacteria > Pseudomonadati > Bacteroidota > Bacteroidia > Marinilabiliales > Prolixibacteraceae > Draconibacterium > uncultured Draconibacterium sp. The sequence goes on along the minus strand of NZ_OY771647.1, from coordinate 1,640,977 downwards.
GGTTCCGTCCCCTCCGGACATAGCGTATAAGTCTCCAACTGTTATTATCGCTTTTACATGTTCACACAGGTCATCCATGGTAAGCTTGAACATATCAGCGGCCATCTTGCAGGCATAAATCTCGCCACCGCCAGCGGTTATCATATCCAGAAATTCGTCAACCGGTGGCACATCCAGTTCGTCCATTTGTTTTTTCATCATTGCCGATACTCCGGCTTCAACTCCCGGAATTGCTCCTAGCAAAGTTGGGAATGCCCAGCCATTCGGCATCCGCATTCCCGGATTACCAACTGTTGCCGTGTGCAACTTATTCATCTGCTTTTTGGTAATGGCATCCAGTCCAAAGAATGTAAAAAACAACTTGGCCTCAATACCTTCCATGACTGCTCCATTCGCCATTATTAAACCTGCGTACACATCTTCAATATTGGCTTTGGCTACAATGATCATCACCTTTTTTAATGGTGTTTCTTTTACTTCAGTCATATTCTTAAGTTTTTGGTTTTTAAACGCAGCTTGCCGGTTTGGATATACCCGCGTATTTTGAAGATAGTTTTAATGGACCTCCGGGGAAAAGCTGGTATAGCCCCTTTATATCAACAATTCCTGATTTGCCTACTCTGCGAATGGTCAGCGATGCTCCTGCCGCTTCCTGCTCACGTAAATAATCCAACACTTCGTAGTGTTTGTCAGTCAATTCAATACCATCTTCTTTTGCCATTTCTGCAGCAACTTCCTTATTCCAGTCACTTTTGTTTACCAGGTAACCTTCTGCCGTTACCTCAACAGTTTTTCCTGCGATAGTCTTTTCAGCCATAATTCTATTTTTAATTGTTGTTTTTATTGGTTTCTGCAGCCATATTCTTCATAAAGGTTACAAAGAATCCAAGCGCACGTTTCATCTCCGGTTTATTCATTTCGCGCATAACCTTAAAAATGGAATACTCTGGAACATTTTCCATTTCCATACTTCCGTAAATTTTAAGGCCATTGTTCATCGCATTCATCATTTCGGGTTGTGTAGCAGAGCGAACTGTCTCCATAATGGTTACAATGTTATCTGCCAGTTCTTTCACATCATCCGGTTTGTAATGAGCGATGATATTATCAAAGATCTGCCCGGCCTCAGCAAAGAATTCGAAGTATCCTTTTTGATCCAACTCGTGAAGCTTCTTCGAAAAGTCGATGATCACTTCGTTAAGAATCGGCGAAGCATCTTTAATCAAATCGTTAATACTTTCGAAAAGCTCCAGAAAACGGTTCATGTTATCGATGTTACGCAGAATACGTAACATAAGTCCTTTCACGTCATCAATATCAAGATGAACCATACGGTTGTCAAGGTCTTCTACCGCCGTATCGTACATATCCTTTCCTACTATCGACAGGTCAGAGATCAAATCTTCCACTTCGTTGGTTTTAAGCCGCTGCTGGTTTACGTACTCCAGCAGTAGGTCAACTTTTTGGTTCAGCTCCGATATTTGTACTTGTAATGATTTCTCTTCCATAATCAGGCTCCTTTGATTAATTCACCTTCTTTTTCCCGGCCATTGTCATCAGTGGCTCAACCGGCAGTTCTTTACCTTTTAGCAGTATGTGCCAGTAAATCCAGCGGAACATAACTTTACCGTAGTGGTTGATTTTGGTATTTTTCAATAAGCCAAACGGCCCGATGCCGGGCAGCGGAAACGTTCCGGGAAGTGGTTCGGTATCGTAATTAAAATCGATAAGTGCACCTTTTCCAAAACCTGTTTCGATGTAGCAGTTGGCATGACCGTCGAATTTGGCATGTAACGGCCGCCCTTCAATGGCGCTCATCAGGTTCTCGAACAAAATATCGGCGGCAAAGTGAGCCACCGATCCGGCTTTGGATGTTGGTATGTTGGAAGCGTCGCCCAACACAAAAATGTTTTCGTGTGCCACCGACTGTAGTGTATGTTTATCGGTTGGAACAAAATTCAAATCGTCGCCCAATCCGCTTCTTTCAATCATTTCGTCGCCCATATTCACAGGCACTACCGTAAGGACGTCAAAATCAATTTCCTTCTCGTCGTAAGAAATAAGTTTCTTTCCGTCGTTATCTACCCGTTCGATGTAAAAATCAGGAATTACTTCGATGTTTTTTTCGGCCAAGAGCTCCGAAAGCATTTTGGTGGCTACCGGCTTGGTAAAAGCTCCCGGCATTGGTGTAACATAGGCTATCTCCACTTTATCGCGCATACCCAATTCGGTAAAATAAGCGTCGGCCAGAAACACAAACTCCAGTGGTGCAACCGGGCATTTGTATGGCAATTCGGTAATGGCCATCACCAGTTTTCCGCCTTTCCAGCCCTTAAAGAACTTTTGCAGCGCCAAAGCTCCATCGATGGTATAAAAATCGAAAATCTCCTTGTACCACAACTTGTCTTTCAAACCCGGAGTTTCATCGGGATTGGTTTTGGTACCGGTTGCCACAATCAGAAAATCGTAGTTCAACACCTGCCCACCTTCAAGATGAACTTTATTGGCGTCGCCTTCAATTTTGTCGATTTCAGAATAGATCATATTTACCCCGGCAGGAATAAAATCAGCCTTTGGTTTTATCACATCTTCCTTCTGGTAAATACCAAAGGGAATAAATAAAAATCCGGGTTGGTAATAATGTGTTTTAAACTGATCGACAATGGTAATTGCCCATTCTTCTCTGTCGAGTGACTTACGTAGCTTATTAGCCATCATTGTGCCCGCAGTTCCGGCTCCAAGAATTACTATCTTCTTCATTTTAAATCGTTCTATTGGTTTATCTGCGATTTAAAGTTATCTGAGTGCCGGTAAGATGCTGTAAAACCTGCTATGATAATTATCAGAGAGTAATAAATATCATAATAAATTGGTACATTGCAAATTAATGAAACACGAGTAAACCGGGCTATGGGAAACACATCTTGTTCTTGCGAATATTGTCAGTTAAAAAATATCTTTTTTGCACATGTAAAAAGTGATGAACTCACCAATATCTGCGATTTAAAAGTTGAAAGAAGTTACTCAAAAGGAGAATCGATTATACAGGAAGGCGATCCGATTACAGAATTTGTTTATATGAAAAAAGGGTTGGTTAAACTCTCAAAAGCTTCAATCGACGGCAAAGATCAAATTATCAGTTTCTCGAAACCTTTCGACTTTGTCAGCCTCTTGTCAGTATTCTCATCAACACAATACAAATATTCTGTAACAGCCATCGAACCAACTACTGTTTGTATTCTTCAATTGGATGTGGTACGAAAATATGCCGAATCAAATGCTCTGTTTGCCATGGATATGATGTCGAATATTAGTCAGATGACAGATAAAATAATACAAGACAGCCTGGAGATAAAACGCAAACACCTGAAAGGACGCATTGCGCATGTGCTGCTTTATTTTTCCGACTACATATATAAAAAGGATGAGTTTGAACTTCCCATTTCACGACGGGAAATTGCAGAATATATTGGAATGACCACTGAAAATGTGATCCGCACCTTATCTGAATTCCGAAAGGATGAAATCATTAAAATATTTGGAAAGGCCATACTTATTGCCGACAAAAAACGGCTGAAAAGTATTTCAGAGTTTGGATAAATCCTTAATGTTCAAAGTGCATTTAGGATAATCTTTAAATGCCACCTTTGGGTAAAGGTGGCTTCGCTATACTAAAACAAAACTTTATAATTTAACCAAACACTCCTTACCTAATCGGCACGAACGTATTTTTCTATGTTGCAATTGTCCTTGTCATAATTGCCATTTTCATCGAGTGGTGAAAACAGGTAAACCTGGTAAAGGGTATCTCCCTTTATTTCGAGATATTGTTGAACCTTTCTTCCAAGAAAAGAAGGGACATTGTGATAGAGAACTTCTTCGGTATAAACATGCCCGGACAAATCGTAGGTTCCACCACCAAAATTATGCATCTTTTGTTGCCCTTGTACACTGGCGCCAACAAACATAAAATATTTATCTGACCATGTTTTAAGTTGACCACCATTTGCCTGATCCAGAATTGCTATCTGGCTTTTCCCGTTCCTTACCAATTCCTGGCTGATAAGTTTCCATGTACCGTTGAGTTTTGTTTTTTCACTTTTAAAACTAAAAAGAGTAAGAATCAGTGCAAAAAGAATGAGAGTTTTTAACTTCATGATAATATTTATTAGGTTGATAATTGAAGGTAATAAAGATATAATAATTGTTCAGCCTAAGACATGCTGTGGAACATAATATTATATGTCGTCTGGATAATTCAGGTTCTGAAATAATTGGGGATATTTCTTCAACCACTCCCCCGACTCCACAAAGTTTGCATTCAGCTTTTGCAAAAGAAAATGGAGTTTATAATTACCGCTCTCTATCATTGTTCTAATTTTGGGCAAAGCACTTTTATGATAAAATGCAATCAACGGTTCTTTCATTCCTTCATGAACCGGAACCACAACTTCAAAATTGTGGATTTCTTTTTTCAGAAACTCAATAAAACCATTTTGAATAAAAGGAGTGTCAACACTCATCAAAAAATTCCAGTCATTTGAAGAATGCTTTAAGCAGGAATAAATTCCGCCCATCGGTCCACAGTTTTTAATCTCGTCCTCAATAACAGGGTAACCAAAGGCTGTGTGCGACTGATGATTTGAACTGATCAGTAGCTCCGAAGAAAAAGGTTCGCAAAGGTCTATTGCCCGTTCGAGTAAAGTTCTTCCATCGAGCTCCAGCAAGGCTTTGTCGGTGCCCATTCGTTTACTTAAGCCGCCGGCCAGAATTATTGTGGTAATTTGCATGTGCTAAAAGTACGGAAATAAAAAAAGCTCCAGAAAAATCTGAAGCTTTTATCGGGTGGATGATGGGATTTGAACCCACGACCTCCGGAACCACAATCCGGCGTTCTAACCAACTGAACTACAACCACCATTTTGTTTGCGGGTGCAAATATAAATATTTTATTCTTTCCACAACTCAAAAAGAATTAAATTTTGAATGGTATTTTTGTTTAAGATTGTTTTCCAAACAAAAAAGATATCCTGCATTTTGCAACCACCGCAAAATATACTTGTCTTTAAAATTGAAAGATGAACAGTTGAGACAAAAAGAGCACATACATAAAAAAGTTATCGAAGCCTGTAAAAACGGAGATAACCGGGCGCGATACAAGCTGTATGAGCTGTACTCAAAAGCCATGTTCAATATTTGCTACCGAATGATGAATAACCGTGAGGAGGCTGAAGACATGTTGCAGGAAGCATTTACACAGGCATTTACCAAGCTGGAATCGTTCCGTTACGAATCGAACTTCGGATCGTGGCTAAAACGTATAGTTGTAAATACCTGCATTAATGCCATTAACAAACGAAAAGTAGATCTCACCTATTGCGAGGAGATTTACGACTACGACAGCGAAGCGGAAAACAACGATTACGAGCCGGAATATACAGTAGCAAATGTTACACAGGCAATGGAACAATTACCCGAAGGCGGACGAATGATTTTTTCGCTTTATCTGCTCGAGGGATACGACCATGGCGAAATTGCGCAAATACTGAATATTAAAGAATCGACATCGAAAACCCAGTTTATGCGCGCCAAACGCCGTGTTGTTGAAATACTAAAACAAACCCATGGAGATGCTATGGATAAAATATAAGCCATATGGAGAAGAATAGATTGGAGGAATTTATAAAAACAAACCGCGAGGAGTTCGATTTCAGAACACCATCGCCGGAAGTGTGGGATAAAATTGACGCTGCCACAAAAACGACAAAAGTTGTTCCGCTGCGCCATTATTTTATTCGCGCTGCAGCCGTGGCGGTTATTCTAATCGCAACGGGAGTGGTATTATGGCAAAGCAATCTTAACAGTCCTACCCGACTGGCCGAGAATGCAGATCCGGAACTAAAGGAACTAATCGAAGCAGAAGCATTTTATTCGCACCAGGTGAATCAGAAACTGAAAGAAATACAAAAATGTTACTATACTTTTCCGGAACTGAAACACGAAGTTGAAACCGATTTGAACGAACTGGAAGGGATGTACCAGCTGCTTAAAAACGATTTGGAAGAAAATATTTCGAATAAAAGCGTAATTGAAGCAATGATTGAAAACAACCGTTACAGGCTGCAACTTTGCGACGATGTGCTGAACCAAATTAAATGTTAGACAAGGAGGAAAAATGATAAAAATAAAATGGAAAATAGTTGCCGGGCTTTTGGTTTTACTTGCTCCGTTACTGGTAAATGCCCAGTTTACCGACACCAAAGAAATAAGAAAATCGTATGCCATTACGCCCGAAACACAAATTGAAATTACCAATAAATACGGGAAAATCGATTTTAAAAACTGGGACAAAGATTCGGTGAAATTTCTGATCAACATCAGGGTTGAAGAAAAAAAACTATCAAAACTGGAAGAGTCGATTGAGGAAATTGATTTTGATATTACCAATAGCGAACACTACCTGATCGTGCGCACGGTAGTTGAAAAAAACCAAAGCACACTGGGCAGGGAAATCAAAAAATTTAAGGAGAACTTATTGAGTTCGGACGGGAATATTCAGGTGGACTACACGGTTTGGTTACCCGACTCGAACCGCTTAAAAGTTGACAATAAATTTGGCGACATTTATATTGGCGATTACAAAGGCGAAGCGGATATCAGTTTATCAAACGGTAATCTGAAAGCCCACGATTTCAACAATCTGAATCTTACGCTGAACTTTGCTGATGCCACCATCAATAAAATAGAAAAAGGGCGCCTCGATTGTAATTTCAGCGAACTGTACACCAAAGAAATGGGAACGATTCACCTGCAAAGCAAATCAACAGAGTTTGAATTCCAGGAAGTAGAGACTCTATCGGCATCGTCGCGCCGCGATAAATTCAGAATCCGCCAAATTGAGTTACTCGATGTACAAAGCAGTTTTACCACGTTTAGAGTAACCAGGCTGACCGATCGTGCTAAAATTCAATCGGAATACGGCGACATTGAAATTGAAGATGCCGTGCCCGATTTTAGTGGCATAAATATCGAATCGCGTTCAACCGACATTAACCTGTATTTTAACAGCGAATCAGCATTTAGTTTCGACATTCAACATACAAAAGCAGAACTGAGTCTCGACAATGATTTCAACGTTGAAAAGGAAGATACATTGGATGAAAAAGAGAATGAAATAAAAATTATTGGAAATTTTGGAGAGACTCCGGAACCAACCGAAAAGCTTACTATCAGGGCGAACTCGGGCAATATTAACTTACGAACTGCCTATTAAATAGAATTTTTAGCACGCATTTTGCAACCTCTCTCAAAAACGCCTGTCTTTTAAAAGCAGAAAGAAAACAATTATTAACCACACGGGAATTGTTTGCCAAAGCCATGAAAACAATTAAGCAACTTTCCCGCAAGAAAACAATCTGTTATGAAAACTATTAAGCTATTCATTTATGGGCTTGCTATAATCTTTAGCGCCACCAGCTGTATCGATGAATTTACTGTTGAAGGGAATGGAATTGAAGCTTCAGAAAGCCGAATTGTTACCTCCTTTGAAAAAGTAAAATCATCAGGCGAATTTGAAGTTCACATCACCGAAGCCCAAAGCCACGATGTGGTAATTAGTGCCGAGGAAAATCTGTTGCAGTACATTGAGACTTATGTTTCGGGCGAAACCTTGCACATTGATGTAAAAGGAATTCGCGACTTGAGAAACCGCCTTCCGATGGAAATATTTGTTTCAACTCCAATCCTGAAAGGCATAAAACAAAGCGGATCGGGAATTATTACCACCGACTATTTTGTGAGCGACGAAATGGATGTTGTCCTTTCGGGATCGGGAAGTATAATTACCTCTTTTGAAGCCGAGGAAGTTGATGCATTACTTTCGGGATCGGGAACGATTGAATTCTCGGGCTTTGCCGACGATGCTGATTTTGTGATCAGCGGATCAGGAACGATTGATGCCCACCAGCTCGATTTGTACAATTGCACCACTTCCACTTCGGGATCCGGTGATATGTATGTTACCGTTTCACGCAACCTTCGCTCAAATATTTCAGGAAGCGGAAATGTATTTTATTCCGGAAATCCGGACGTTGAAACCCATATTTCGGGCTCTGGCAATGTAATCAGCGAAAACTAAAAAATAACCACTATGAAACGTTTCCTCATTATCTTGCTATTTTGTCTGCCACTTGCCTTATCCGCTCAAACTTTTGATAAAGCAATTGGTATTCGAGGAGGACACTCTGCCGGTTTTGAATACCGCTTTTACACCGACGATGCCAATTCGTACAAATTCCTTTTAGCCACCCGCGACAATGGTATTCAATTTCATGCTTTTAAAGAATTTCACGAATACGACCTGTTTACCTTCTCCGAGCAATTATCGCTGTTTTACGGACTGGGTGCCCATTTCGGGTACGAACAATGGGACAAATATTACGTGCAGGATAACACCAGCTGGTACGAAGAACGAACAGCACTGCTGGCAGGTGTCGACGCCGTTGTTGGTGTGGAATACCTGTTTTACGAAGTACCGCTCTCCATCGGATTCGAGGTAAAACCTTATGTTGATGTGCTGGGGCGCGACTTTTTCGACCTTGAACTATTCGACTTTGCTTTTACCATAAAATATCATTTTTAAGCCAAAACAACTTTTTAACATATTCAGAAAATGAAAAAATTAACACTTTTACTGACCATTTTACTGATCGCCGGTTTTGCCTTTGCGCAAGACGACTATCACAACAACGAGGTGGAAACCATCTTTTCGAGCCAACAAATTAACGGTGGTTACGGAGCCTTTACAATTGGTTACACCCAAATTGCCGGACGCGATGCAATGGTAGCCGGAGCACGCGGAGCTTTTATTTTCGACCACTCGTTTGCCATTGGATTGGCCGGATACGGTTTTGTAAACGATCTGGAATACCACAATTACCAGGCAAATCCCGAAGACCGCTTCTTTTTAGCCGGAGGTTACGGTGGTATATTTTTTGAGCCAATTGTTGGAGGGACAAAACCTGTACATGTTTCTTTTCCAATTGTAGTGGGAATGGGAGGAATATCGCTGGTAGAACACACCGCCTGGGACTGGGATCACTACCACGACTACCAGGAATACGACACGGACTTGTTTTTTGTTTTCGAACCGGGGGTAGAGCTGGAATTCAACTTCACCCGCTTTTTCCGTTTAGCAGCCTACGGAAGTTACCGACTCACTTCCGACATTAAACTGTACGATACCAATCAGGATGTTCTGCGAGGTTTTAACGTTGGAATGACATTTAAGTTTGGGAAGTTTTAAATCTTTCTGATAACAGAATGAGTTCCGGTTTATTATCCAATCCGCAAATTGATTGTCGCTGAATACCCCATCCCTAAAGGGAGTAGCAACAATCAATTCGCTCCCTTTAGGGCTGGGGTAACCGAATTGATCTCCGGAATGATCATACATTTTTGGATATAGACAGGATACTCCCTAAAAACAAAAAGCGGTTACCCGATACAATTCCGGACAACCGCTTTTTTATCGTTTGTAATTCCTTCTATTCGTAAAAATCAACGTAATCCTGCGATTTTAAATAATCCAGACTTTTCGCGCAGCTAACAATCGGATCGAAATTGTAGCGTTCAACCTCCACAATACCGTATTTAGCACCTGCTTTTTCGCGCTCAGCAAACATGGAGGCAAAATCCATTTTTCCGCTTTCGCCCAATTCTTTTTCGTCTTTTATATGCCACAACTCAAAACGTCCGGGATATTTTTCGAAATAATCAACGGCACTTTTTCCTCCTTCAGTAATCCAGTATAAATCGAGTTGAAACATCACTTTTTCAGGATCTGTCAGTTCCAGCATCCAGTCGTAAAGCGGTTTGCCTTCGTATTCTGTAGTAAATTCTCTATCGTGGTTATGGTAGCCAAAACGAATACCGGCGGCATTACATTTTTCACCAACTGCATTAAAATACTCACAGTATGCTTTTATTCCGTCGAGGCTTTCATAGGCCGAACCACCCATCGATGGCTGAACGATCCATTTTACACCGGCTGCTTTGTGTGCGGCAATACAGGTATCCCACCAGGCCATGGTTTCGTCCCAGTTTTCTTCAGTCGGAACCGACTGTCCGGTGTGTGCTCCCAAAAATTGCAGTCCGTTGCTTTCACACAAATTTTTAAACTCCACCGGATCGATACCATACATTTTACCATCGCCGTAACCGGCAGTTTCCACAAACTTATAACCACTTTCGCCAACAGCCTTCAGGGTTGCGGCTACATCTTCGTTCATAGCCTCTCTTACCGACCAAAGTTGTAGTCCGATAAAAAGTTCTTTTTCAACTTCAGTGCCTTTTTCTTCCGCTTTTTTGGGTGCGGAGTTACAAGCTGTAAATCCTTGCATAAACAACACAGCAACAGCAATTACTGCCACTAGCTTTAAACTAATTCTTCTTGAAATCATTTTTAAATTGGTTTTAGGTATTTAAATATTTTCACAAAGATGTGATTTTATCACAAAGATGGCTTTTTTACGCTATTATTCCCACAATTGAGTACACTTAATCGCTACTTTTGCTTCTTCAAATTTACCGCATGAAAAATAAAGACCTGACAGCGATACTTTCAGCCCTGGGCGCTGCTTTTTTCTGGAGTTTCTCGTTTGTATGGTTCAAAATCGCGTTTATTGCCTATAAACCAATAACGGTAGTAATACTACGGCTGGCCATAGCCGCGCTGCTTATAACTATAATTGCCTGGTTTTTAAAACGTTTACAAAGACCTGAAAAAAGAGACTACAAACTGTTTTTCTTTATGTCGATGTTCGAACCCTTCCTGTACTTTTTAGGAGAAAGTTACGGACTGCAATACGTTTCGTCTACAGTGGCCGCGGTAATTGTGGCTACAATTCCATTACTCACTCCCGTAGCCGCCTGGTATTTCCACAAAGAAAAGGTAAGACCAATGAACCTTTTAGGGCTCATTTTCTCCTTTGTTGGTGTTGCTCTTGTTGTGCTCAACGGCAGTTTTAGGTTCGATGCTTCGCCATTGGGCGTTGGGCTTGAATTTATGGCCGTTTTATCAGCAATTGCTTATGCCATTATTCTTAAAAATCTGGCATCGCGATATAACACCCTAACCATTATTGCTTATCAGAATTTTATCGGGGTAGTATTGTTTTTGCCCATCTGGCTTATTGTTGATGTAAAAGACTTTATTCAAACTCCTTTCCATCCGCAGGCCTTCAGAGCAATTGTTTTGCTGGCTGTTTTCTCGTCAACACTGGCCTTTGTATTTTTTACCCAAAGTGTACGACAAATTGGAGTTACCCGCACAAATACGTTTATAAACCTTATACCGGTGTTTGTAGCCATCCTGGCCTTTTTTATTCTGAAAGATGAACTGGGACTTCAAAAAATTGTTGGAATTATCGTGGTTGTAACCGGACTATTCCTTTCTCAAATAAAGAAAAAGGAAACAAACGGACGCCTAAAAGCGGTTGAGGTACACCGGAAATAATTTTACTTTTTTTGTTATTACTCCTCTACCCTTTTGTCTGTCGACATTTTCCCTTGCAAAGGGAAAACAGCCGTGATGCAAAGCCACTAAAGTTGATAAATGCTGGCTCCCCTCGTGAGGAGAGCTCCCGACAGGGTGAGGGGTAAAGAAAGATTTATTAAAATTGCAGCACAAATGAACATCAATTATAAAACACCGGAGGAATTAAAACTGCTTACCGACAAAAGCAGACCGGAAACCAATGCTTTTCTGAAAAAGCTGAAAAAGAAAAAACCAAAGCGGTTGGATGATGTGGTGCATGCGTTACATTACGAAGCGTTTGATAATTTCGACTGCCTTGATTGTGCCAACTGCTGTAAAACAATTGGTCCGCGACTTTTTGACAAAGACATTGAACGACTGGCGAAACACCTGAAAATGAAAGTGGCCGATTTTATGGGGCACTACATAAAAACCGATGAAGACGGCGACTTTGTTTTAACGCACACCCCTGCCCTTTTCTTTTGCCCGACAATTATTGTATGGTGTACGAAAGCCGCCCAAAAGCCTGCCGAGAATACCCGCACACCGATCGTAAACGTTTTTACCAGATTCTTGACCTGTCGCATAAAAATTGTGAAACCTGCCCGGTGGTTTTGGAAGTTTTTGAAGAGATGAAAAAAGAAAATTTCTAACTTTAAGGCAAATCATAAAAACCAACATCATGGGATACAACGGCCTCGGAATGCAACGCTGGATTTCAACAATGAAACCCAGAAAATACCTTGGGAGACGAAGCAAACCAGATGGAGGCGGCGGTGCTCCTTCAGTAGGTCCGGAAGTCAACAGCTACTACCACATTAAAAAACGCGATTTTACTTTCCTAAAAAACAAGACTTATTCCGATAGCTACAAAAAAGAACTTCGATCAAAACTGAAAGAAGAAACAAAAATCAACAACCGGAAGATAATGATGAGTATTGCTATTGGCCTGGCAATAGTCATTCTTTTATTTGTATACTTTAACGACCGTTTAGATTTATTTTGATTTCCCCCAACAGCCACCTAAAAGAAGACGTATTTCATGAAGAATTTACTTTTAAACGACGGAAACGAACTACCGATAATTGGTTTCGGAACCTATAAATCAAACGAAGAAGAAGGAATTGATGCAGTACAATTTGCCCTGCAAAATGGCTACCGTTTAATTGATACGGCAGCCTTTTATTTTAACGAAGAAGCCGTTGGCAAAGGCATAAAAGCCAGTGGTATTCCGCGTGAAGAAATTATTGTAACCACCAAATTATGGCGCGATTGTTTAGGATACGAATCGACCAAAAAAGAATTCGAAAAATCGCTAAAAAAGCTTGATCTGGATTACATCGATCTGTACCTGATACACTGGCCGGCCAATGCAAAAAACTACAACAACTGGCAAAAAGCCAATGCCGACACCTGGCGCGCCATGGAAGAACTGCAAGCCGAAGGAAAGATTAAATCGATTGGTGTGAGTAATTTCTGGCAGGAACATTTTGATGCTTTGTTTAAAACTGCCAATGTAAAACCGGCGGTAAACCAGATTGAGTTTCACCCGGGCTACTGGCAGCCCGAATTAACAGCGTTTTGCAAAAAACACGATATTGCACTTGAAGCCTGGTCGCCACTGGCCCGCGGACGTGTGTTCGATAATGAAACTTTACAGCAAATTGCCAGAAACCATAATCAATCGATAGCTAAAGTTTGCCTGCGCTGGATTACGCAGCACGATGTGGTGGTTATTCCAAAATCAACTACCCACGAACGGATTCTGGACAATCTGAATTTATTTGGCTTTGAGCTTACTCCGGAAGAAATGAATCTGATAGACAATCTCCCTGAAATTGGGTTTAGCGGTGAGTTGCCTAATATCTGGCCGGATAGGCTTCCGGTTAAATAACTACTGATAACCTCACCCGAGAGGCCATTAACCCCTGGCCCAAACAATACTCACGATTCGCAAGAGGGTTGCAAAGCATAAAAACAGTGAACATCTGATAGTTTTTACTTTTCCTACGTCTCAATTGTCTTGTCCTTCATATGTAGGACGAGACAAATGTGGTGCAGGAATGATTGATGTCGGTGTAGGACGCACTGTTTCAACCGTAGGACGTCTTTTACCCGGTGTAGGAGCTCCATTTTTTGATGTAGGAGACTATAGATCCAGTGTAGGACGACTAATCTGAGGCTGAGGAAACATTTTTTGTCCCGAAGACAAACAATAGATGCCTTTTCAAACGGTTTCGATCCCTATATTACGTGATCTTAAAAGCAGCGCTTATTAACCGCTGCTCTCTTTCTGCGAAAATCAGCAAAATCTTTGTCATCTGCATTCTAAATTCATCGTAAGCGTTCCAACACCGATAATTCTCCCAATGTGCTTCCCCTCTAATAATAATTAAATACCTTTGGCGTTTTAGAAAAAATGACGATCGCGCATGAAGCGAAAAATATACCTACTTATACTTTTTTGTTTTTCGATGTTGGCGGGAAAGGCCCAAATTGGAGGCGAATATACCTACCAGTTTCTGGAGCTGACCAACTCGGCGCGTATTGCTGCTTTGGGAGGTACTCAAATTGCCATTAACGATTCAAGCGACCTTAATCTTCCCTACGCCAATCCGGCACTATTGCACGAAGACATGGATCACCGCGTTTTGGTGAATTACGTGAATTACCTTGCCGATGTAAATTACGGCTATGCCTCGTACGCCAAAACCTACGACGGAATTGGCAATTTTGCGGTGGGCATGCACTACATCAATTACGGGCAGTTCGACGAAGCCACCGAAGCCGGCGAACTTACCGGAATCACGTTTAAAGCGGCTGAATATGCACTTAACCTTATTTATTCGAACCGCTACAAACGGCTGAATTACGGGATCAACCTGAAACCTATTTTATCGTCGTTCGAAACCTACCAGTCGTTTGGAATTGCTGCCGATCTGGGAGCAAGTTTCGCCAGTAAAGACGGTTATACAAACGTGGCTTTTGTGGTGCGCAACTTCGGTACACAAATTTCTAAGTACTACGATGGGGCCGATGGCGAATGCATTCCGCTGAACATTCAGGCAGGAATTAGTAAACGGTTACAACACGCCCCGCTTGTTTTTTCGGCTACTTTGCAACACCTTAATCACTGGGATCTGGCATCAAGCGATGAAGAAAAGGACTTTAACGGCGAAACCATTCACCAGCGCGAGGAGAGTTTTGCCAAACAAACCATGCGTCACCTGGTGCTGGGAGCAGAGATTCTCCCTTCCGAGAATTTTACCCTGCGAGTGGGCTACAATTATCAAAGGCGTCAGGAACTGAAATTCGACAACAAAGCATCAACGGTGGGACTTTCTGCCGGGTTCGGGCTAAAAATCAAACGTTTTCATTTTGATTATGCCATTTCCAGGTTTCATCTGGCAGGCTCGTCGAACCTGTTTTCGGTGTCGGTTAACCTAAACAACAATTTCTAAAAACAGACAATTGAATCTTAATTAAAATTTCCCCATATTTGCTCCAAATTCCTAAAGAAACATGAACGACAAAAAGATTATCATCGCCATCGATGGCCATTCGTCTTGCGGCAAAAGCACCATGGCTAAGTCACTTGCACAACGACTTGGATACGTTTATATCGACACCGGAGCCATGTATCGTGTGGTAACCCTGGTTGCCATGCGCAACGGATGGATCGAAAATAAGATTCCCGACACACAAAAAGTTATCGATGGGTTGAAAGACATTAAAATTACTTTTCAATGGGATGAAAAGACCGGAAAAAACACCACTTTCCTGAATGGTGAAAATGTGGAAGATGAGATCCGACAGATGGAAGTTTCAGAGAATGTAAGCCCTATTAGTACCATTGCTGAAGTTCGTCAGGAAATGGTGAGCCAGCAGCGCGAAAACGGCAAAAACAAAGGTATTGTTATGGATGGGCGTGATATTGGCACCGTGGTTTTCCCTGATGCAGAACTGAAAATATTTATGACCGCCTCGCCCGAAATCCGTGCACAGCGACGTTACCTCGAACTCACTGAAAAAGGTGACAACGTAAACTTTGAGGAGATTTTGGCTAATGTTGAAGGGCGCGATAAAATCGATTCAACACGTGCCGCAAGTCCCTTAAAACAAGCCGACGACGCACTTATTCTTGATAATAGTGAGCTAACGCGCGAACAACAATTGGATTGGGCCGTTAAGAAAGTAAAAGAAATTACTGAAGGAAAATGATTGTTGAGATAGATAGAAGATCGGGATTCTGTTTTGGTGTGATCAATGCGATCAAAGCAGCGGAGGATGAATTGAAGCAGGCGAACCAATTGTATTGTTTGGGTGATATCGTTCACAACGGAATGGAAGTGGAACGCCTGGAGAGAATGGGATTAAAATCGATCTCGAAGGAAGAGTTTTTTACCCTTAGCAATTGTAAGGTTTTAATCCGTGCCCATGGAGAACCACCCGAAACATACGAATATGCAGAAGCGAACAATGTGGAATTAATTGATGCGACTTGTCCGGTGGTGTTAACACTGCAGGAAAAAGTTAAAAGCTCGTATTCCAAACATTCGCAAATTGAAGGACAGGTAGTTATTTACGGTAAAAAAGGGCACGCCGAAATTGAGGGCCTTAACGGTCAAACAAATCACAATGCAATCGTTATCGAAAGTATTGCCGATGTGGACAAAATCGACAAAAGCCGACCGGTTTCACTGTATTCGCAAACTACAAAACGAATAGAAGACTTTCATGAAATAGCCAAAAAAGTAAAAGAAACTACCGAGCCGGGAGTTCCGGTCGAAATAAAAGATACCATTTGCCGACAGGTGTCGAACCGCGTTCCTAATCTGAAAAAATTTGCCGAACGTTTTGATATAATCCTGTTTGTTGCCGGGCGAAAAAGCTCGAACGGTCAATACCTGTACACCATTTGTAAGGAGGTGAATGACGATTCGTATTTCATTTCAAATCTCGACGAAATAAAACAGGAATGGTTTGATGGTGTTAAGTCTGTGGGTATCTGTGGTGCTACCTCAACACCTAACTGGCTGATGGAAGATGTGGAAAAATGGATCCACACCAACTTCGGTTAAGAATTATACCTGAAAAATTCATAAAATTTTTCACACGAAGTGTTGACGATTGAAAATCTTCACGATTCGTGTTCGTATTTAGTTTGTATCTTGATTTTCAATATCAAGGTTAACCCTGACAAATAATTGTATTTCAATTATTTCGTCAGCCCTGTGGGTAATTAATTCATTTCTTTGAATTAATTAGGTTAAGCGCATTCCATAAAATCCCGTACTTTTAGGCAAATATTTTTTATGCCTGAACTTTTTGCACAAGTTATATTACCCCTGTCGTTGCACGATAGCTTTACCTACAAAGTACCTGCATCGCTGGAGAGCGAGATTGCTCCCGGGAAAAGGGTTATTGTGCAGTTTGGCAAAAAGAAACTTTACGCGGCTCTGGTCATCTCGCTTTCGGATAAAAAGCCGGATGATATGGAGTTAAAGGAAGTTCTGGAAATCCTTGATGAACACCCGATTATTTTTCCGGTAAATTTTAAGCTGTGGCAATGGCTGGCACAATATTATTGTTGTACACTGGGCGACGTGTTTCGTGCAGCGCTGCCAACCGGGTTAAAACTCGAAAGTAAATCGAAACTTTACTTAACCGGCATTGACGAACCAGTAAACCTGAGTCCAAAAGAAGAATTGATTATCCGGCAATTACAGGAAGATGTTTCACAACTTTCGGACATTGAGCACAAACTGGGGACCGAATTTTCGTACCAGGCACTGCGCTCGCTGATGGATAAAAAAGTGGTTTATGCCGAAGAAAAAATCAGCAGTAAATACAAACCCAAAACCGAGGCTTTTATAAAACTGCACAGCAGCATTTCGTCTGAGAAAGTGCTTCAGGAAAAGGCCGACTCGTTGAAGCGCGCAAAAAAACAACAGGAATTACTCTTTCATTTTTGCACGGTTACCAATACTTTTTCGGATGATCAGATTTATGAAATACCAAAAAAAGAATTGCTGGCCGGTACGGCTTTTTCTCCTAATCTTGTAAAGGAGCTGGTAAAAAAGAAAATTCTTGCCGAACACCAGAAACAGGTTTCGCGTCTGGAAGAGGAAAAAATCGATCAGGTTAGCATTAACCTGCTAAATAAATACCAGGCGAAAGCTTACGAGGAAATAAAAAC
The DNA here is from genome assembly GCF_963674925.1 of uncultured Draconibacterium sp. Classification (NCBI taxonomy): domain Bacteria; kingdom Pseudomonadati; phylum Bacteroidota; class Bacteroidia; order Marinilabiliales; family Prolixibacteraceae; genus Draconibacterium; species uncultured Draconibacterium sp. The sequence goes on along the minus strand of NZ_OY771647.1, from coordinate 1,623,242 downwards.
AACTTTCGAAACCCAGCAGGTTACACTGATTCATGGTATTACGGCCAGCGGCAAAACGGAGATTTACATTCATCTTATTGATGAGATGATAAAAACCGGGAGACAAGCTTTGTACCTGGTTCCGGAAATAGCACTCACCACACAAATTGTCAAACGCTTAAAAAACGTATTTGGCAACAAAGTGGGCATTTACCACTCGAAACTAAACAGCCAGGAGCGTGTTGAGATATGGGAAAAAGTATTGCAGTTCAACGATAATCCCAAACAAGGTTACCAGGTGGTTTTAGGAGCGCGTTCAGCCGTGTTTTTGCCTTTCTCGAAATTAGGAATTGTAATTGTTGACGAAGAGCACGAAAACTCGTTTAAGCAGTTTGATCCCGCGCCTCGCTACAATGCCCGCGACATGGCAGTAGTTTTGGGCTACCAGAACGATGCAAAAGTTTTGTTGGGTTCGGCAACACCTTCGTTCGAATCGTATTACAACGCACTAAAAAACAAATACGGACTGGTAAACCTGATGAAGCGCCACTCGGAGATGGAACTTCCTGAGATTCTGATTGCTGACATAAAACGTGCGTATAAACGCAAACAAATGCGCTCGTTTTTAACGCCGGAGCTTTTCGAGATGATGGAGACAGCACTGGAGAAAAACGAGCAGATCATACTTTTTCAAAACCGGCGTGGTTATTCGCCGTACGTTGAATGTTTTTCTTGCGGTGACATCCCAAAATGCCGCAATTGCGACGTAAGTCTCACCTACCATAAATACAAGCGGAGGTTAAGTTGTCATTACTGTGGGTTCAGTTACCAATTGCCCGACAAATGCGACAATTGTGGTTCGCCCGAATTAAAAACCCGGGGTTACGGAACCGAGAAAATTGAGGATGAGCTGAAACCTTTGTTCCGAAATGCACGGATTGCGCGTATGGATCTGGATACCACACAGTCGAAAAATGCATTTGCCAAAATCGTAAAAAACCTGGAGGACCGAAAAACAGATATCCTGATCGGGACTCAAATGGTGACCAAAGGACTGGATTTTGAACATGTGAGTGTTGTGGGAATTTTAAATGCCGACAACCTGATAAACTTTCCCGATTTCAGAGCACACGAGCGTGCTTACCAGCTTATTTCGCAGGTAGCTGGCCGTGCCGGACGAAAACATAAACAGGGGAAAGTGGTTATCCAAACTTCCCAACCCGATCATCCGCTAATTGAAATGATTCGCGAACAAAACTACCAGGCCACACTAAAAGAGCAGTTTGAAGAACGCCAGCTGTTTAAATATCCGCCATTCTTCCGGCTGGTGAAAATTGTGGTAAAACACAAAAATGTTCAAAGCATCGACCGGGCTGCCAACCAATTGGCACAACAACTGCGAAAACACAAACAGCTGATTGTTATGGGGCCTGAATATCCATTGATTAGCCGTATTCAACTGTGGCACCACAAAGAGATCTGGATAAAGATAGATCGAAAGCTCAATCTCGACCTGGTAAAAAAAGAAATCACCGCTGCGGTAAAAGCTGTCAGGCATCTTCCATCCAACAGCAGTTGCGTTTTTAATATCGATGTCGATCCGTCCTAACAATCAAACATCCAGTTTTGAGAATCCAGCATCTAGTATCCAGTATCTAGTATCCAGTTAAGCGAAGCGCAATCCCGACTGTAGCGTCGGGGTATCCAGCACTCCCGCACCCAACAATATCATAAAATCGTAATAAGTTTTGCGTTTTTTCATTTCCTACCATTGTTTTTTCTTAATTTTGTGCCCATAACATCGTTTTGTGAATAAAGCAGAAGTAGACGAAATATTCAACCGGTTTTCAGAAATACGCGCCATCGTAATTGGCGACGCTATGGTTGACACCTATCTTTGGGGAAAAGTTGACCGCTTGTCACCTGAAGCTCCGGTACCAATTGTATCGGTAACAACTCGCGAGAATCGTCTTGGCGGTGCGGCGAATGTATCACGCAACATTCAGGAACTGGGAGCTACTCCAATACTTTTTGCCGTGGTTGGCGACGACGACAACGGAAAAGAGTTTCTAAATCTTTTGGGAAAACGTGACGTTTCTTCTGAGGGGATTTTTATAGATCCGTCGCGAAATACAACGGTAAAAAACCGGGTTATCAGTTCGGGTAAACAAGTTGTTCGGATCGATGAAGAATCAATTGATTACATTTCAGCAGAAATGGAAAATAAATTGATCAATGCCATAAAAACAGAGATGGAAACACATCCGGTTGATGTGATCGTTTTTGTTGATTACGATAAAGGAGTGGTAACTCCAAATTTATTTAATACCATCAACGAACTGGCACAGGAAAAAGGCATCCCAACTTCTGTTGATCCAAAGAAGCGAAACTTTAGTAACTATAAAAATGTAACGCTTTTTAAGCCCAACTTTAAAGAGTTTGTTGAAGGCACAAGATTCCCGCTTAAGAAAGGCGACCTGGAAAGTCTGAGAAAAGCAGCCGAAACCTTTAAAACCGAACAACAATTAAAGTTGATATTAATAACACTTTCAGAACTGGGAATATTAATCGTGAATGGTGCTGAAGAGCAATATTATCCGGTTGCAATTCGCGATATTGCTGATGTTTCGGGAGCCGGCGACACCGTAATCGGAGTAGCTAGCCTGGCAATGGCAGCAGGGCTTCCTCCAAAAATAATGGCGCTGATGTCGAACCTGGCAGGCGGATTGGTTTGCGAGAAAGTCGGTGTTGTTCCGGTTGATCAAACACAGCTGAAAAAAGAAATGAAATCTCAAAAAATTTGAGCGCTTTTCTGTTCAAATCCAAGCGCTTACCAAATTATCCCCCGGCCTGCCCCTAAAATTTCACTTTGGTTAATGGTAAATTGTTAACTTTGAAACCGCTCAAGAATAAAAAAGACGCTATAAATGGGAAAAATAATTTCGTTAGCAAACCAGAAGGGAGGAGTTGGTAAAACAACCACAACAATTAATCTGGCTGCAAGTCTGGCAGTACTTGAACAGAAGGTTCTGATTATTGACGCCGACCCGCAGGCGAATGCCACATCGGGTTTAGGATTCGACCTGAGAAATGTACAATCGAGTATTTACGAATGTATTGTAAATGAAGTAGAAGCCGACAAAGCGGTTTTACACACAGGCATCGATAACCTGGATATAATTCCTTCTCACATTGATTTGGTTGGTGCTGAAATTGAAATGCTAAACCTGCCGAACCGCGAGAAAGTGCTAAAATCGGCATTGGAAACGATAAAAGACAAGTACGATTTTATTTTTATCGACTGCTCACCATCATTGGGATTAATTACGGTTAATGCCCTTACCGCGTCTGATTCTGTTATCATTCCCGTTCAGTGCGAATATTTTGCATTGGAAGGACTTGGAAAACTGCTGAATACAATTAAGATTATTCAGAACCGTTTGAATCCGGAACTGGAAATCGAAGGTTTCCTGCTCACCATGTACGACGGTCGTTTAAACCTGTCGAACCAGGTTTTGGAAGAAGTAAAACACCACTTCCAGGAAATGGTATTCGACACTGTAATTCAGCGTAACGTAAAATTAAGTGAAGCACCCAGCTACGGAAAACCAGTGGTACTTTACGATGCAAGCTCGAAAGGAGCAATTAACCACATGAACCTGGCGCGCGAAATATTACAGCGCAATGCTATGACTAAAATGTCGAAAGACAATGTTGTTATAAATTAAACATTCTTAAGTAAGTATGATGGCAAAAAGGAATGCACTTGGAAGAGGATTAGGCGCACTTATCGACGATGCTGAAAAAATGCAGCAAGGCGCCGGACTGGATGAAATAGAATTAAGCAAGATTGAAGCAAATCCTTTTCAACCCCGCACAAAATTTGATGAAGAGGCACTGGCAGAGCTTTCAGCCTCGATCAAAGAAATTGGATTGATACAGCCCATTACCTTACGAAAAGTTGGCGACAACAAATACCAGATCATTGCCGGAGAGCGTCGTTTCAGAGCATCGCAACTGGCAGGACTGAATAAAATACCGGCTTATGTGCGCAAAGCCAAAGACGATGGTATGTTGGAGATGGCGCTGGTGGAAAACATTCAGCGCGAAGACCTCGACTCCATTGAAATTGCACTAAGCTACCAACGCCTGATGGACGAGTTGGAATACACGCAGGAAGAACTGAGTGGCCGTGTAGGGAAAAAACGCTCTACCATTGCCAACTATCTGCGTTTGTTAAAACTTCCGGCCATAGTTCAGAAAGGATTAATCGACAAAGAAATATCGATGGGTCATGCACGCGCCATCATTAGTATTGATGATGCCGATACGCAGATTATGATCTTCGAACAGATTATTAAACACGGGCTTTCGGTTCGGAAAGTGGAGGAAGTTGTTCGCGATTTAAACTCTACGGAAGAAAAAACAAGCGATACAAAAAAACCTAAGTTCCCGAAAGAATATAAACTAATAAAAACGCAGCTTGACCAGATTTTCAGCCGACAAATCGACTTCTCGATGAACGAGAGGGGAAAAGGAAAGATTACCATTCCTTTTAAGTCGGAAGCCGACCTGGAAAGAATTGTTAAAATATTTGAAAATCAAAAATAAACCTTAATAATCACGCAATTACTGAGGGTATTTTCTATTTTTGCGCAAAATTATTAGTGTGATTAAACGCGGTTTTTTTTCTAAAATATTACTTCTTAGCCTGCCATTGTTTTTCAGCATTAATATGTTGGGGCAAACAACTGCGCAGGATTCTGCTTTTATTGCACAGGCCAATGAAGTACCAACAAAGGTTGAACATTCGCCTAAAAAAGCTACCCTCTATTCAACATTTTTACCGGGACTTGGCCAGGCATACAACAAAAAATACTGGAAAATTCCGTTGGTTTATGCCGGTTTCGGAACCATCGGTTATTTTATTCACTGGAACAACGACAATTACAAAATTATGCGTCAGGCCTATGCTGATTTAACAGACGGTCCCGGACCATATGGAGCAGAAGACCCGACTAATTCGTATATGGATTTGGAAGCCGCGCAGTATTACGACTTAAATAATCCTACGCATTACAACAATTTTAAAACCGGGCTCGACAAACAACAAAGTTACTATCGGCGTAATCGCGACTTGCTAATTATAAGTATTGTTGGATTTTACGGGTTGAACATTATTGATGCCAGTGTGGATGCACATTTGTACGATTTTGATATCAGCGAAGACCTTACATTTAACTGGCAACCAACAATGCAATACCATGATTTTCATTACGTTTATGGTGTAAGTTGCACTTTTACTTTTTAAGATGAGACATCTAATTATTTATATATTTTCGTTATTATTTTTCACGAATGTGTTGGCACAGGAAGTTGACACTGCGCTTACATTAGATGATTTAAAACTGGAAGCAGATACTACCGGTTTTAACACATTGGATGTTGATGATATGCTGAATCCCATTTTTTCGGATCAGATGGATAGCATGATGAGTTCGTGGGATATTCAGAACCGTTTTAACTTCAGTAATTCGGAAGTACGAACAGCGAACTATCCAAAAAACCTGCCCGATTCGGTATACATTAAACGTTTAAAAGAAATTGAGCAGGTTGTTGATCTGTCGTACAATTCGGTGGTAAAAAACTACCTGCAAATGTATACCGAAAAGCGTCGCGACCTGGTTGAAGTGATGCTCGGATTATCAGCCTACTACTTCCCAATTTTTGAGGAAACGCTGGACAAATACGATATGCCGCTGGAGATAAAATACCTGGCTATCATCGAGTCGGCACTAAATCCAACAGCACGTTCGCGGGTTGGTGCAAATGGCTTGTGGCAATTTATGTACGGCACTGCCCGCAACATGAAACTGGAGATCACTTCGTTTGTTGACGAGCGCCGTGACCCTATAAAAGCAACGGATGCTGCTGCCCGTTATCTTTCAAAACTTCACGACATATACGGCGACTGGCACCTGGCCATTGCCGCCTACAACTGTGGCCCCGGAAACGTAAACCGTGCTATCCGACGTTCGGGAGGAAAAAGAAATTACTGGGAAATCTATTATCGTTTGCCACGCGAAACCAGAGGTTACGTACCGGCATTTATTGCGGCAACTTACACCTTCGAATATTACAAGGAGCACAACTTAGTTCCACGTTTCCCGGAGATTGAACTTTCGGTTGATACGGTAATGGTAAACGACTACCTGCACTTCGATCAGGTTAGTGCAAAACTAAATATCGAAAAGGAGCAGCTGCGTGCCCTTAACCCGATGTACCGCCGCGATGTAATTCCGGCCAAAGCCAGCAAGTCCTATCCTCTGGTGTTACCGAATGATGTAATTCTGGATTTTGTAGATCAGGATACAGCTATTTTTGCTTACGAACGCAACAAATACTTCCCCAACAATACTTTAATGGATCCGACAACCAGCAACAGCAGCTATTTTACGCCTGTTGATATTAAAGGCAAAGCAAAGGTTGTTTACACCGTTAAAGCGGGCGATAATGTTGGTTTTATTTCGTCATGGTTTCATGTGCGGACTTCCGATTTACGGTACTGGAACAACATAAATCGCGACATAATTCGTGTAGGCCAGAAACTGGCAATTTACGTTCCTGAAAAAGATAAGGAAAAGTACGAGCAGCTTACGACCATGAGTTTTGCTCAAAAACAGGCTTCCATCGGAAAAACATCAACACCAACAACAACGGCCAAGACAAAACCCCTTGATCCGAATTTCGAATATTACACGGTGCGTAAAGGCGATACTTTGTGGGACATTGCTCAGAAATATGCAGGAATATCGGCTGATGAAATTATGCGCCTGAATGAGCTGAAAAACGACCGTGGATTGTATATCGGGCAGAAATTAAAAATTAAACGCAAAGGGTAATTGCGAATCTCGCAACACTTCATTTTGCATCTTATTCTTACATTTTTTCCCGTTGAGTAACCGCAGTACTTATTTGATAGATTTTTACTTCATCGTGGTTTTGGAGCTCCATTCTGATCATTCATTTTTTAATCCAGATCTAGCCCGGCAAAAGTACTAACGAGGTTTTACGATCAATCGCCACCCGGCGAATATCTGCAAAATCAGTGTCATCAGCATTCCGAATACTTCCGCATGCATTTTGCTTGTAACACAACCAAAATCCGGTTACAATTACCGCATTGAATTCTTTATCCGCTTTCGGATTATTGCTGAATGTTAATTTTTTGCCCCAGCGCTTTTATCTCTTGTTGCAGTTTATTGCGCTTTTTAATGGCTTTCGATAAAGCCAACGCATCGCGCACGGCTTCTTTATCGTAAGTTTCCAGGATGATATAATAGTACTCCTTCCCCAGAAAAACAGCTTTCAGGTTGCGGTCCACATGATTGGCAATAAACTCAATCACGCCATTGTCTTTGCCGTTTCGATACGATACTTTTTCCCATTTGGCTTCCATAAAATCACTTCGATGGTTGTCAACCGAACCAATCGGAATTTCCTCGGTTTTTGCATCGTCACCACCGTCGTATACACGAAGTCCCGTGTGATTCAACCAGTTTTCGCCATGATAATTACTGCTTAAATACAGCTCGCCACGTTCATCCAAATGCACCTGTATATACGAGCGATCCCACGCCCGTTGAAATGTTTGGCGCTTGTGCGTGTATTGCGTATAACGGTCAAACTCCGTCTTTTCTTTAACAAACGATTTTTCCAACTCGGCAACCTGCACTTCAACCGAATCAAGCTCTGCCTCTTTCCGCTGCATCATCTCAAAACGAACTTCCTGTAACAGGTTCTTTGCCGCGTTAGCCGAATACATCGCCTCCGGGTACAGTTTCGGAATACTGTCTAACTGGCGAATCGCCTCAGCTGTATCATTTTTAGCCAACAGATTTTTAGCCAGATCGATCTTTACACGCGCCTTATCTTCATCTGAAGGTCCACATGCAACAAAAATTATTAGCACTAAAAGCACCAGGTATTGAACAGAAATCTTCATTCGTTATAATTGTTTATTTTTGGCAACTCACCTTTTGTACAAAAGTAGTATTTTAAATAGTAACGAAGAAAAGCCGGTTTATTATCATGAACACCAATTCCGTAGCGTTTTTTAATGCAAAAGACGACGAGAAATTCCCTGAAACCAGTGCCATAATTATCGCGGCCTGGCGCTTGTCGAATTCCGAAAATATCGGCAAGATAATTCGGCTGGCTCATAATCTGGGAGCTCAGGAAGTTTTATTTGTTCGTGAATCGGAGAATCATCGTGAATCGAAAATTAAAAAGACGGCCGGATTTTCGTACGACCAGATGAAGTGGCGCTTTATTTCAGAAAACGATTTTATTGAACTATTGGATGCCGGTTATCAGCTCACCATTGTGGAAACCTGCGACGGAGCCACAAATATTTACCGCGAAATATTGCCACAAAAAACCATACTGCTTGCCGGTAGCGAATCGCACGGCCTCCCTGCAAACATTATAAAAATGGCCAGCAAAAGTGTTTATATCCCCATGCCGGGAAGGTGCAAATCGTTAAATATTTCAAATGCATTATCGGTTGCGGCATTCGAGTGGTATCGCCAGCAAACCTGTGTTTAAATCAGCGATCTTATTACCGGTTAAATCGTTATCATTTTACAAAATTGAAATAACCTTATCTTCATGCTCATAATCATAGATTTTTTCTATCTTTAAATCAAAAATCGACTTACGCCATGATTACCCTAACCCAATTAGAGTATATAGTTGCCGTTGACACTCATCGTCATTTTGGCAAAGCTGCCGAGTCTTGTTTTATAACTCAGCCAACACTTTCCATGCAAATTAAAAAGCTGGAAGAAGACCTCGAAATTATTATTTTCGACAGAAGTAAACAACCTCTTATCCCAACCGATGTTGGTGTTCGGATTATTGAACAGGCGCGGGTGGTTTTAAAACAGTCTGAAGAAATAAACAACATCGTAAAAGACCATAAAAACCTGGTTTCAGGAATGTTACGCATTGGTATTATTCCAACGCTGGCACCCTACTTACTTCCTATTTTTGTTGGAAATTACAAAAAGAAATATCCAAATATTTTCATTAAGGTAGTGGAAGCAACCACCGAAAATATTATCAATCTTTTACACAAAGACCTTATCGATGTTGGTATTTTGGTAACTCCTCTTCATGAAGAGAAGATACTTGAAAAGCCTTTGTTTTACGAGGAAATGCTTATTTATGCCAACAGCGGACATAAATTGCACAAACAAAAAGAAATTACGGTTGAAGACATTGCAACACCGGAAATTTGGCTGTTGAGCGACGGACACTGTTTCCGCGACCAGGTGATCAATCTGTGTTCGTACCTGGGAACTACCGATAGCCAGTTGCCATTTCATTTTGAAGCCGGATCGTTGGAAACATTGATGAACATTGTTGACCGCGAAGGAGGAATAACACTTATTCCGGAGTTGGCAAAAGCTACCATGTCGCAAAAAAGAGCTTACAACGTGGAGAATTTCACCAATATAAAACCGCTGCGTGAAGTTAGCCTGGTGTACTCGCGGCACTATGCAAAACACAAGTTGATCAACCTGCTTTGGCGCGAAATTAAAGATTCAGTTCCGCAAGAGTTACAAGACGAAAACCGGGGAACAATTGTGGAATGGCGTTAGAGTAAAATTCATTCATCGGAAAAATACTGATAAGGAACCAATGTCTTTTCATCCCCTTCTTTTTTCCTTCGAAGGGGAATTCTCACTAATCCAGTACAGCAGAATATAAATATTCTTCTTGAAAGCCGGAGGATGTAATTGAAAGGTCAAGATTTTCAAAAAAGGAGGTTCAGAATCAATTATTGATTGTTAAATAAAACTTACTTCCGAATTTTTCTTTCGGAATTTATTGCAGAATAAATAATTTATATATCTTTGCGCCGCAATTCGCGGATGTGGCGGAATTGGTAGACGCGCTAGACTTAGGATCTAGTGCCTTATGGCGTGGGGGTTCGAGTCCCTTCATCCGCACTCAAAAAAACCGCCGACCTTAATTTTAAAAAAGGGTTGGCGTTTTTTGCATTTTAGGGGTATAAATAAATTTATCATCATGAATATTAATTTAGAAAACATCGACCAGGTTAATGCGGTAATCAATCTTACCATCGAGAAAACTGACTATGAAAAACAAGTTGCCGATGTTTTAAAAGACTATCGTCAAAAAGCTACAATTCCAGGATTCCGCCCCGGTAAAGTTCCGGCTGGCCTTATCAAAAAAAGATTTGGAACAGCTGTTTTGGTTGAAGAGATAAATAAACTGATCTCTCAAAACCTGTCGAAATACATGATTGATGAAAAACTTCCGGTACTTGGCGAACCAATGCCAAACGACGAAAAACAAAAAGCAATCGACTGGGAAAAAGATGAGTCGTTTGAATTTGTTTTCGACGTAGCTTTAGCTCCTGAAGTAAAAGTATCGCTTGATAAACGCAACAAATACACTTACTACAATATCGCTGTTTCAGACGACATGATTCAGCAACAGGTTGACATGGCAGCTTCTCAACTGGGAGAGAATCTTCCTGCCGAAGAAGCAAAAGAAGACAGCACAGTTCGCGGTAATTTTGTTCAGCTTGATGCGGAAGGCAACGAAGTGGAAGGCGGAATTGCTCCTGAAGGTGTACTTTTAGCTGTTGACAAAATCAAAGACGAAGAAGTTAAAAATGCATTTGTTGGTTGTAAAAAGGACGATATTATCGTTTTCAACCCGATAAAAGCTTTCGAAAATAACCACGAAGTTTCGCACATGCTAAACATTAAGCATGAAGAAGCAGACACGTTGGAAAGCGATTTCAGATACACCGTTACTGAAATTCTTCAGTTCCAAAAAGCTGAATTGAACGAAGAGCTGTTCAAAAAACTTTACGGCGAAGAAACTGAAATCAAAACGCTTGACGATTTCAAAGCAAAAATCAAAGAAGACCTGGCTAAAAACCTGGTATTCTCATCTGATCATAAATTTACATTAGACACACGCGACACGCTGGTTGAAAAAACTGAGCTGGAAATGCCGGAGGAATTTTTGAAGCGTTGGTTAGTGGCTGTAAACAAAGAATTAACACAGGAGCAGATCGAAACCGAATTCCCTGCATTTATTCTTGATTTGAAATGGCAATTGATTAAAGACGCCATCGCAAAAGAAAACGAACTGAAGATTGAAGCTGAAGAGGCTGAAGACTTTGCCAAGAAAATGGCACTGGCACAATACCAGCAGTACGGAATCCACGATGTGCCTGAAGATCAGTTGGAATCGTTTGCTAAAATGATGCTCGACAAACCTGAAGAAAGAGAACGCATCTACAAAAAATTGCTGGAAGACAAAGTGATCGAAGTAGTGAAAGAAAAAGTTACTGTTCAGGAAGAAGAAGTATCGCAGGAAAAGTTCAACGAAATGATGCAAGCTGCTCAATAGGCGCTGCAATCATCTGAAAATATTTTGCTGAGTGTTTCAGCATGAATCTTTTTTATAACTTTGTGAATCGTGACAAACGTATTTACAAAGTTATTTTTTTACAAGCACTTATAAAAAATGGACAACAACGAATTTAGAAAATACGCAACTAAGCATGCCGGTATCAGCAGCTTAACAATGGACAGGTATACATCGGCATACAGCAATTATATTTCGCCAACAATTATCGAAGAGCGTCAGTTAAACATCGCATCAATGGATGTGTTTTCGCGATTGATGATGGACCGTATTATTTTCCTTGGCGTACCAATCGACGATACTGTAGCTAACATTATTCAGGCGCAATTGCTGTTCCTTGAGTCAACCGATCCGTCGAAAGACATTCAGATCTATTTTAACTCGCCGGGAGGTTCTGTTTATGCCGGTTTAGGCATTTACGACACCATGCAATATATTTCAGCCGATGTAGCTACCATCTGTACAGGTATGGCCGCATCGATGGCAGCTGTGTTGATGACTGCCGGACAAAAAGGAAAACGTTCTGCGTTAACACATTCCCGAATCATGATCCACCAACCAATGGGCGGTGCTCAGGGGCAGGCTTCTGATATTGAGATCACTGCCCGCGAAATCATGAAGATCAAAAAAGAATTGTACACCATTATTGCCAATCACTCAGGACAAACATTAGAACAAATCGAAAAAGACTCAGACCGTGACTACTGGATGACCGCACAGGAAGCTGTAGACTATGGAATGATCGATGAAATTTTAGTTAGAAATAACAAATAATGTCAAATAAAGAAAAGATGGACAAGTGTTCGTTTTGCGGACGGGAAAAGAAGGAAGTAAATCTTCTGATTGCAGGGATTGACGGACACATTTGCGACCGTTGTGCCGAGCAGGCTCATTCGATTATCCAGGAAGAGGTGAAAACATCAAGCTCTTTCGATTTGGATGACATCAAACTGCTTAAGCCAAAAGAGATCAAGGATTTTCTTGATCAATACGTTATCGGACAAGATCGCGCCAAACGTGTGCTTTCGGTTTCGGTTTACAATCATTACAAACGACTGACACAGAAGGTTGATGATGATGAAACAGAGATTGAAAAGTCGAACATTATTCTGGTTGGCGAAACCGGTACCGGTAAAACCTTACTGGCACGTACAATTGCCAAAATGTTGCATGTTCCGTTTACGATTGTTGATGCAACTGTACTTACAGAAGCCGGTTATGTTGGCGAAGACATTGAAAGTTTGTTAACACGCTTGTTACAAGCTGCCGACTACAACGTTGAAGCTGCCGAGCGCGGAATTGTATTTGTTGACGAAATTGACAAGATCGCACGTAAAAGCGATAATCCATCGATTACACGCGATGTTTCAGGCGAAGGTGTTCAGCAAGGTTTGTTAAAACTGCTGGAAGGTTCGATTGTAAACGTTCCGCCGCAAGGAGGACGTAAACACCCGGAACAAAAGCTGATTCCTGTTGATACTAAAAATATATTGTTTGTTTGTGGTGGCGCGTTTGATGGTATCGAGCGCAAAATTGCCAACCGGTTAAATACAAAAGTTATTGGTTACAGCGCTGCAAAAGATGCCGACCGCATCGAACGCGAAAACCTGCTTCAGTATGTTTCACCACAGGATTTAAAATCATTCGGGCTGATTCCGGAAATCATCGGTCGTTTGCCGGTACTTACTTACCTTAATCCTTTAGACAAAGAAACACTGCGCAGCATTTTAACTGAGCCAAAGAATTCGGTTATCAAGCAGTACAAAAAGTTGTTTAAACTGGATGAGATAGAGTTGGAATTTGACGAAGAGGCCCTGGAATACATCGTTGACAAAGCAATCGAATTTAAACTCGGTGCACGTGGTTTGCGTTCGATATGCGAAAACATTATGAACGATGCCATGTTTGATGCTCCTTCAGATGAAATTTCAGAATTGCGCATCACCAAAGAATACGCCGAAAGTCAGATTGACAAATCGGGTATCCGTCGATTGAAAGCAAGCTAAAGAATTAGTAAGAATATAGTAAAACCGGACTTTTCAGTTCGGTTTTTTTGTGCCTCTAACCTAAGTGATGGTCTCACTACGGGTAAGGCTATCACTAACAAAGTTGTTTGGAGCGCCGATAGCACTGATTTTGCTGATTTACGCTGAAATAAAATGGCTCGCAGATTACGCGGATTTACGCAGAATGATTTTCGGGTTCAGCGGTTTGTAACCGCTGTTTGGTGATGGTCTCACTCGAAGTGAGGCTATCACTTCTCTTGGGTTTTGTTACTTTGTAAGACCTTCAAGGTTTTTGAAACCTTGAAGGTTTAAGCCCCGCTGGTTCCGAATAGTAATCAGGATTCTTTTTATACATCCCAAAAGAACAGCTTTACTTTTTTCAGCCTTATAGACTAAGGCACGATTTACAAAATCGCGCCAGCTGAGGGTAAGTAAATCTATTTTTCTTTCCGATTTGTTTCAAACATCAATATTTCAACCGCTCTCATTGGTGTTATTGAATAATTAAAATTCCTTTCAATTTTAAAATGCAAGTCTGCATAGTCTGGATGCTGTGTTAACTTTTTTATTTCTTCCAAGTAGGCAGAATAATTTTTTACTTTATCAATTCCGTATTGCGATTTTTTGCCTGTCAAATATTTAAAGATTCTACTATCCCAAATGGCATAATCACGAGGATTCATAAAGTGCAAAAGTTTGGAAAGCCCAACCATTGAATTATTTATGCAGTATTTTAAAATCTCAAGCTCATCTATTTTTAACTCGTGTCCTGATTTTGCAGCATTGAGTAAAAACAAAACTTTTTCAATGTTTTTGGTGTCGATATGAATTATTGTTGGCATCCAACCATAAACGAAATGACTTGAAATAATCAAATGGTGTTTTTCAATAAGTTCTAAAGATTCAAAGTATTTTAAAAACTCAGGATACGATTCGATATAAGAGTCATTTGCGAAAACAGTCAAATTTTCGGCATCTCTTTTTAGTTTCTCTATGTTTAAGTTCATATTTGATTCATTAATTCCACTTACAAATTTGCTTTTCACCCTCGCTGGTTCCGATTCGTATTCGGGATTTTTTACTACAACCCAAAAGTACAGCCTTTTTTCAGCCTTGTAGGCTGAGGCACGATTTACAAAATCGCGCCAGCGATGGATTACAATTTCTCGAAACTTGTTACCATCCCATCTTTAACAGAAATATAAATTTTATCCCCAATTTTCATTTGATAAGAAGCAATACCCGGTTCAGTTATTTTGTCTACCACAAAACACAATGTGCCATTAAATGAAGTATAATAAAATAGGTATTCTTCATCAGGAAGATTTTGTGTTTCGGGTACAATATCGCCGGTATAAAGTTTTTTTCCATCAAATTCCGCATTCGCAAGATGCAACAGTAGCTTTTTATTCTCAATATTCCACCATGCACTATAAGGTTTCTGCGAATTATCACTTACAGGATTATACCCAAAACGTTGAACAAGAATTGCCTCAATGGGAGATTCCAGAATATGACCGCTTAACTGAGTGGCTTGGTCGGTTATTGAAAGTTTATCATAGCCGGTAAATTCATTAATAGGTTTGGGAATATATTTGTTTGATGAATCTTCATAAATACGCTTCCCATTTTGGTCAATCGGATTACCGTCTTCATCTTCTGTTGGATACTTATAACCTATCGAACCGTCTTCTAATCCCATAATATACTCTGCCAGGTTCGAAACAACTTCTTCAGCATACCAGTGCATCGGATCTATTGGATGAAAATTAACTTTAAAAATGCAAAATGGATTTACCGAAAGATCCAGAAAATATTCGTACTTATCTTTTTGAAGTGGAACCCAATGTTGCTGGAAAAAATCTCTTTCCTCGGAGTGCTCCAGATGCTCAATTAACCAAAGCCAATCCGTTTGATATTTTTCCAGCTCATTCGTTTTGAGCAATTCGATATCCTCAAGTTGTTCCCCCACATAACAATAGGCATCTAAAAATTCCTTTAAGCCAATTAGTTTATTAAACTCTTTGCCCCAATGAGAGAGGAAATTTTGATAGAAGGCCATGTTTGACAATATTCCCATATTAGAGTTAAGAATCTGTCAGTTTCAACTTAAAAAATCTAGCTCAAGATGATATTTAAGCCACATTGCTTGCTCAGACTCTTCGATCTCGTGAACTTTTGTTTTATCTATATCCTTTTTAATACCTGCTTTAATCAGATTGTTGTATAAACCTTTTGAAGTATAAGCAATATTGTTATGATCTCCATTGTAATTCGCTTTCTTTAGTATTTCTTTAAATCTATTCTGTGGAGTTAAACTTGAACTTGGATAAAATTCTTCACCTAAATCAATTTTCAACTTATAAAAATCTGTAGCTTCATTTCCAATCAGTTTATAATCGGTTAACATGAGTATAAATATTTCTTCTGCAATTTGATCTAGCATCGATTCTGCAGTTTGTGATGTATACTCTAATCTATTGCAAAATGTAAACCCATATTCATTAATCTCGATAATTTTATTTAAAATACCATATTCAGGATTGTGCTTGGAATGAGCTTGTTTACAGATATTGACAACTTTTTCACACGGAGAATACAAAAAATAATGTATATAATCTTTCCAAGAATCACTACCTGATTTTACGCCACATTCTTCATTAGTAATAATAAATATTAGGTCTTTATAGAGAGAACTGATTTTTCGAATTGCTAAGATATCATCTCTAATTTCGTTCTTCTTAATTTCAATAAAGTTATCCGGTTCCATATCTTTTAATCTTTTCTATTCATTTTTAAAAATAAACCTAACTCATTTTTATGTTCCATGCTACTATGCCATGTACTACCGTAGTGTCGAAATCCGAATCGCTTTAATATCTTCACCATTCCTGGATTTGCAGTCGTCTCTGTTGATGCCATTAGATTTACATTTCTAAATTCTTTCAATAATAAACTTACAACCTTTGAAGCAATTCCTTGTCCCTCATATTTCGATTTTACATATATGTAACCTAATTCATCATCGAATTTATTGGATAATTCGGGCACATTAGCCTTATCTCTCCCAAATACTGATTTTGTTTTAATCTTAATGGCACCAAGAGCAACAGGCCTCTCATCATCAAAAACGACACAAATTACTTTACATCTATCAGCCTTTTCCTCGTATGGTGGCTGAACCTTTTTTTGTTCTTTCAATAGATGAGCAACAACCTCTCTTAAAGTATCGTCTATTTCATTTCTGAAAATAATTCGGAATTTATATTTTTCAACCATGATGATAAATTAAAAAAATTCACTTTAAAAAATTATCATACCTAAACCAACTAAACACATAATAAAAGCTAAACCAACAAATAATACTTGACCATAGAACAAATACCAAGTATACTGACCATTCTTTTGAGTTAACTCATTTACTTCCTTTGTTGAATTTCCATTTCGATAGAGTTGTGCTGTTTTTCTAAAATCAAATAATCGATTAAGAGTAAAAATAGAATAAAACAAGAGCGAGATTATTAGAAATGATATTCCTATTATCAAAATAGTTTTTTCTGAGCATTTTATTTCAATCTCTTTCTTAATCAGTAAATCGATAATATATCCTAATGTCGCCGTAGCAAAAAGTAAAAATAAATTGGCACTTATACCCAGCTGTTTTCGTTGTACATCTCTCCAATAATTATAATTTTTCTCAACCTCCTTATCCATAAATATTGTATAAAAGACTTAATGTTTGTTGTAAAAGATTTTCAAGAAAAGGCCCGGAACCCCGGGCCTCATTCATCTGTAATCCTTAAAACATATAACCACTAACTGTCCACAATAACGCGTGCAGCGAGGTATCCGTTGTAAAACGCCGGATCGCGTCGCTTAAACAAGCTCATTACTTTGTCCAGTTTGTTATCCAAAATTTGGTTGGCTTCGTCAAACAGCATTTCCAGGCTTTTGGTAGCTTCTATCGATGCCACCCGATATGCCCGTGGTTCGCCGTTAATGGCCAAAAACTCATCCAAATCGGTTTTTAAACCCTCTACCTGCTCGCGGGTAACACCGTATTCGGTCGATAGCACTTCAAAATTGGCTTCGGCTGCTTCGATTATAGCCTTCACTGCCGGGCTAAAATCGGCATTGCGCAATTTGTACAAATCGCTGTAGGTGGCATCCATTTGCACCCGAAGCTTTTCATTACCTGTTACCAATGCAAAAGCTTCCAGGCTATCGTTCAGGATATCGGCCTTTTCGGCAACCACACTTTTAATTTGTTTTTTGGTCTTTCCCAAAAACACCTGTGCCTGTTGCTGCTCGTATTGCACCGCATCGATTTGGGCAAGTACTGCTGAAAACTCATTTTTAAACTCGCCAACTTTTGGGATTGATGCCCAAAGTGCCGACTTACTGTCGAGGTACGACGATACGGCATCGTACATCTCTTTTTTGTTGATTTGATTTTTATTCATTGTTTGAGAAATTATGAATTGTACTGCTAGTTAATATTTTATATCCGAAAAAGCAAACTTATGTCAATTAGAATTCTCTTCTTTTCCATTTTTTACAAGATTAAAATGAGCGTTTCCTGACCTAAAAAACTCGTTTCCTGAGTTGAAGTGGTTGTTTCCCGACTTGTAGTAGTCGTTTCTTGACTTGAAGCAATCGTTTCCCGACCTAAAGTAGTCGTTTCTTGAGTTTGAACACTCGTTTCTTGAATTGAAGTGGTCGTTTCTTCACTCTGAGCACTCGTTTCTTGAGTTGAAGTGGTCGTTTCCTGAACTGAAGCAGTCGTTTCCTCAACTTGCTCTTACCTTTCCTAAAATGGCAAGGAAACCAAATTAGTGTTAATCTTTCTTCAAAAACCTTAATCAATAGGTTAAGCCTTTTATTTTTTCTATTTTTCCGTGATTTTTTTCGAAAACAAGAAAATGAGCAACTTATCACGTAGAAAATTTATAGGAACAACGGCAGCAAGTGTTGCCGCTGCTACAATTCTTCCCTCTAACGTTATTGCAGGGCTTGGCCATAAACCGCCCAGCGACAAACTCAACATTGCCGGAATCGGTGTTGGAGGAAAAGGTTTCACCAACCTGAAATTTATGGAAACCGAAAACATCGTTGCTTTATGCGACGTTGACTGGGACTACGCAGGAAGAAACGCATTTGAGCGCTGGTACCGGGCCAGGCAGTACAAGGATTTCAGGGTGATGCTGGAGGAACAGAAAGATATTGATGCAGTGATGATTGCCACTCCGGACCATACCCACGCCCTGCCGGCATTAATGGCCATGCGCGAAGGTAAACATGTTTTTCTGCAAAAGCCATTGACGCATTCGGTTTACGAATCGCGTATAATGACCGAAACTGCCCAGCGTTACGGTGTTGCCACACAAATGGGCAACCAGGGAAATTCGGCTGACGGTATCCGGCAAATTTGCGAATGGATTTGGGCCGGCACAATTGGCGAAGTCACTCATGTTGATACCTGGACCAACCGCCCGATTTGGCCACAAGGGTTAACACGCCCCGAAAAAAGCAAACGCGTCCCAAAAACACTCGACTGGGATTTATTTATCGGACCGGCAAAGTTTACGGAATATAATCCCATTTACCACCCATGGAACTGGCGCGGCTGGTGGGATTTTGGAACCGGAGCACTCGGCGATATGGGATGCCATATTCTCGATCCTGTCTTTAAAGCACTGAATTTACAATATCCGAAAACTGTTGAAGGCAGTTCAACGCCTTTTAACAACGATTCGGCACCCAATGCAGAGTTTGTCCGTTACGAATTCGATCGTCGCGACAACCTGCCAAAAGTAGCCATGCCCGAAGTTACGGTTCATTGGTACGATGGTGGTTTTATGCCGCCCCGCCCCGATGAATTAAAAGACGGTGAACAAATGGGCGATGATGGTGGCGGTTGTATCTTTTACGGTACCCGCGGGAAAATAATGTGTGGTACTTATGCTGCAAATCCAACCTTATTGCCAACTTCGGAGATGGCGCATTTTCAGGAACCTGAAAAAACCATCCGACGTATTTCCAATGCCATGGAAGGCGGCCACGAACAAGACTGGATACGTGCATGTAAAGAAAGTAAAGATGCCCGGGTTGAAGCCTCATCGAACTTTTCTTATGCCGGACCATTGAACGAAATGGTTGTTATGGGTGTACTGGCCGTTCGATTGCAAAGCCTTCAGCGCAAACTGGAATGGGACGGGCCAAATATGCGCTTTACAAACATCAGCCCATCGGATACCATCCGCGTATTGAAAAAGGACAATTTTGAAGTGATCAATGGCGATCCAACATTTGATAAACAATACGAAACTTTACCGGCTCAAAAAATGGCCGAAGAATGGATCAGACACACCTATCGAAGGGGGTGGGAGCAGATTTAGGAGGAAAGACGAACACAAAGTCGCGAAGGCACAAAGAAAAAGGGATGCCGATACAAACGACATCCCTTTTTCCTTTTCAAAGCGCGAATCTTTATCTAAACCAATCCGGCTTCCTGCAGCAATACTTCCATTTCTTTCTGAACTTCTTCTGCTGCTGCACCAGCTTTTGCTGCGAAATCATTTTCCGACGAAGCGTAGATGATTCCACGTGATGAATTCACCAATAAGCCACACTTGCTGTTCATTCCGTTTTTGGCTACTTCCTGCAAACTTCCACCCTGCGCTCCCACGCCCGGCACCAGCAAAAAGTGATCAGGTACAATCGCACGAATTTCTTTCAGTTTCTCCGCCTTTGTAGCGCCAACCACATACATCAGGTTTTCTGTAGTTCCCCAGTTTTGCGATGTTTTTAAAACCGATTCAAACAACTTGTCGCCACTTTCTTTGTCTTCGATAAACTGGAAATCGTAAGCTCCTTTATTCGAAGTCAGCGCTAAAAGAATCACCCATTTACCGAGGTAAGTCATAAACGGCTTTACCGAATCTTCACCCATGTACGGAGCAACTGTTACCGCATCAAAATCCTGCTGATCGAAAAATGCCCGTGCATATAAATTCGAGGTGTTACCGATATCACCACGTTTGGCATCGGCAATCACAAAAATTTCAGGGTATTTCGATTTTACATACATCACTGTTTTTTCCAGGCTTTCCATTCCTTTCGATCCCAAACTTTCGTAAAACGCAAGGTTAGGTTTATATGCTACCGAATATTCGGCAGTGGCATCAATAATTTCTTTATTGAATGAAAAGATCGGATCTGATGTATCTCTCAGGTGTTGCGGGATTTTTTGAATATCGGTATCCAAACCAACACACAGGAAACTGCGCTTTTTTTGGATCTGCTCAAATAGTTGCTGTTGATTCATGATAAAAAGTCGGAAGCCGGAAGACCGAAGTCTGAAGACTCCCATTTTATTGTTTTTAAATTTCTGCTTCTTTTAGTTTTGCAGCGTTTTCTTCAATCATCAGTTTTTCGATGATCTCATCGATTTCGCCGTTGATAATTGCCTGCAGGTTGTACAATGTAAGGTTAATACGGTGATCGGTTACACGTCCTTGCGGCCAGTTGTAGGTACGGATTTTTGCCGAACGGTCGCCGGTAGAAACCATTGTTTTACGTTTCGATGAAATCTCGTCGATATATTTCTGATACTCCATGTTGTACAAACGCGTACGTAATTCTGCCATCGCTTTGTCGAGGTTTTTCAACTTCGATTTCTGATCCTGACAAGTCACCACAATTCCGGTTGGAATGTGTGTTAAACGAATTGCTGAGTATGTGGTGTTCACCGACTGTCCACCCGGACCCGACGAACAGTATTCATCACGACGGATATCCTCGGTTTTCAATTCCACATCAAACTCATCGGCCTCAGGCAAAACAGCCACTGTAGCTGCAGAGGTATGTACACGCCCCTGAGTTTCGGTTTGTGGTACACGCTGCACACGATGCACTCCCGATTCGTATTTCATAACGCCGTAAACACCTTCGCCGGTAATATTAGCTACAATTTCTTTAAAACCGCCCGCTGTACCTTCGTTGGCATTGGTTACCTCCATGCGCCAACCTTTTTGCTCGCAAAACTTGCTGTACATACGATACAAATCGCCGGCAAAAATACTTGCCTCGTCGCCACCGGTTCCGGCACGAATTTCAAGAATTGCATTTTTCGCATCTTCCGGATCAGCAGGAACCAGCAAAAGTTTAACCTCTTTTTCAATCTCAGGGATGCGCTTTTCCGACTCCTCGATTTCCTCACGCGCCATTTCACGCATTTCTTCATCGCTTTCTTCGGCCAGCATTTCTTTTCCGGTCAATATATTATCGACCATGTTCTTATACTCCTGAAATTTTGCAACTAACTTTTGCAGGTGTTTATATTCCTGGTTCAGCTTTACGTAACGCTTCATATCGGAAATCACCTCAGGATCGGTAATCTGCTGCTCTACTTCCTCGAAGCGGTGCTTTATCGATTCAAATTTTTCTAATAATGCGTATTCTGCCATGGTTTTTCTTAATAAATAAACTCGCCTTTCTCCGACTTAATTGTAAGCTTATTGCCGTCAAAAGGTTCAACTTTTCCAATAATTTGTGCATCAATGTTAAACGATTTCGAGATTTCAATGATCTCGTCGGCCACATCGGCACTGCAGTATATTTCGTAACGGTGCCCCATGTTGAACACCTTGTACATTTCTTTCCAGTCGGTTCCCGATTGCTCCTGAATTAATTTGAAGAGTGGAGGAACGGAGAACATATTGTCTTTAATCACGTGTACATTGTCGACAAAGTGCAGCACCTTTGTTTGCGCTCCACCCGAACAATGAATCATTCCTGAAATTTGTGAGCGGTACTTATCCAGCACTTTTTTGATTACCGGTGCGTAAGTACGCGTTGGAGAAAGTACCAGTTTCCCTGCATCAATATCCAAACCTTCAACAGCCTCGGTCAATTTCTTTCCACCTGAATAAACCAAATCTGCAGGCACTGCAGGGTCAAAACTCTCAGGATATTTCTCGGCCAGATAATTAGCAAAAACATCGTGGCGGGCCGAGGTCAATCCGTTACTTCCCATTCCGCCGTTGTATTCTGTTTCGTAAGTTGCTGTGCCCGATGATGACAAACCAACAATTACATCGCCGGCAGCAATTTTATCGGCCGACACCACATCAGCTTTTTTCATGCGGCAGGTAACCGTTGAGTCAACAATGATGGTACGAACCAGGTCGCCAACATCGGCAGTTTCGCCACCTGTTGAATAAATGCTAACACCCATTTCGCGAAGATTGGCAAGCAACTCTTCGGTTCCGTTAATAATGGCGGCAATTACCTCGCCCGGAATGTTGTTTTTGTTACGGCCAATAGTCGACGACACCAAAATATTATCGGTGGCACCCACACAAAGCAGGTCGTCAACATTCATGATCAATGCATCTTGTGCAATTCCTTTCCACACCGAAACGTCTCCGGTTTCTTTCCAATACATGTAAGCCAGGGCCGACTTTGTTCCCGCACCATCGGCATGCATAATATTGCACCATTCGTCGTCTCCCCCTAAAATATCGGGAACGATTTTACAGAATGCCTTTGGAAAAAGCCCTTTGTCTACATTCTTAATCGCTTCATGCACATCTTCTTTCGAGGCCGAAACACCCCTCGCACTATATCTTGATTCCGTTACCATTTACTAAGTGATTTTTGTGGCTACAAAAGTAACAAATTCTAATAGATTGTCAGTTATTATTCAAAAGTAGACCAACAAAAAAGGAAAGACTTCATGAGACTTTCCCTTTTGTTAAAATATCGTGTTTGCTAAGCGTATAAAAAGCGCTTAATTTTTCTTGTTGGTGTACGTTCAAAAGGATTGGGCTGCAACACCACCTTGTTGATCCTCGAGAACTTATTTACTTCCTGGTTCACCTTTTTCATGATTTCCTCAAGAATCTCGTCCGATCGTTCAGCAATATAATGCTGTGCATCCTCTTTCAATTGTTTAAAATGCTCTTCAATTTCCTCGGTGTTCAAATGAATCATCGCAACCAGCTTCCCTTTTTTCTCCACAACCAGCGATTCCAAAACGAAACGCATTTTGTTGATCACTGATTCGATTTCTTCCGGGTAAATATTTTCTCCACTGGCTCCAACAATCATCGTTTTAATGCGGCCTTTAATGTGCAGCAAATTGTGTTTATCAAACATTCCGCGGTCGCCTGTTCGGAACCAGCCATCTTCGGTAAACACGTCTTTTGTAATGTCAGGTGCTTTGTAATAACCTTTCATTACATTTTCGCCTTTAGCCTGAATTTCGCCCTCGCCGGTTGCCGGATCGGGATTGGCAATTCGCAGCGAAACACCTTTCATGGCAATGCCGGTTGAACCAACCTTGCGGTTTTTGCCAACTGCTCCGGCTAAAAGTGGCGCCGTTTCAGTTAAACCGTAACCAATGGCGTACGGAAATCCTCCTTCAAACAGAAAGCGCTCAACTGTTGGGTCGAGTTTTGCTCCTCCAATTCCGAAAAAGCGTAATTCGCCACCAAAAGTTTTATGCAATTTTTTTGCTGCAATCTTGTGAAATAATTTGCGTGTTGGCGCAAACGAAGTTAAAAAACGCATCGTTCCGTTTTTTTCGAAAGCAGGCTGAATTTTTGCCTTGTATACTTTTTCGATGATCAGTGGAACCAATAACATTATTGTAGGTTTTACCTGCTGCAATGCGGGCATTAATACCGAAGCTACCGGCGGTTTACGCAAGTAATGTACCGATGCTCCATACATCATAGGCAATAAAAATCCAACTGTATTTTCGAGTGTGTGCGACAACGGCAGAATCGAAATAAACCGGTCATCAGGATTAATTTCCTGTAGCGTGCGGCTTTGCTGTGCTGTCCACGCCAGATTTTTGTGCGTTAACATCACACCTTTTGAATTTCCAGTAGTACCCGATGTATAAATTATCGATGCCAGTTCTTCTTCCTCCACATTTACGGGTAAAAATTTCCGGGTTGTTTGTGGCACCGAAGAAGTTAACTTCTTTAAATGATTGGCCGGAGTTTCCTTTGGGATAACGGCAAAACTATCCACCAAAATCAGGTGTTCAACACTTGCTATAACCCCCGGGCTCACCGATTTATATAAACCTTCGGAAACAAAAAGTAATTTCGATTCTGAATGTTCTACAATGGTTTCAATCTCGTTCGAATGAAAATCGGGTAAAATCGGAACAGCAACGGCTCCAATTACCGAAACAGCAAAAAAGGCTTTCCCCCAATTAGGCATGTTGGCGCTCAATATGGCAACCTTATCTCCTTTTCCAATGCCTAGCTCTACCAGGAGTTCGGCCAAAAGTTCCACATCCTCTCCCATTTGCCTGTAGGTGAGATCCTCCTCTCCGACAAATTTTACCGAGGTATTATTTGCAAATTTCTCTACCGAATTGTAAAACAATGCCGGCAAAGTCAATCTTGTTTTGTCAATCATATTTTTTCTGTCCCTCTTAAAGCAAGTCTGAATGCTTACATAAACGCGGCAAAAATAGCAAAAAAACAATTCCTGCTATGTGACTTTGTTTACGTAAGCAAAAACACACCGCGCCCTACACCTCTCTTTTTCAGACAATTACAAACTGCTGATCAAATCATTAACGTTTTTTATGGTTTAAAATAGTAGTTTTAACAGCTAAAATTCGAATTATGGGGTCCAATATTCCACAAAAAGAGCTCGTTTCAGCTACGGAACACTTTATAAAACAACACTTTGCAAGCGATAGTTCGGGGCATGACTGGTGGCACATTCACCGGGTAAGAAATATGGCTGTTCATCTGTCCGAAAAAGAAGGTGGTAATTTTTTCCTGATTGAAATGGCGGCTTTGTTGCACGACCTCGACGACTGGAAACTCGGCAACGGAGAAAACACTTCAAAAACAAAAAGCTGGCTAACCAATATTGAAATTGACAAAAATGATGCTGAAAGAATTGAGCAGATAATTGAACAAGTATCGTTTAAGGGAGCCGGTGTTGAAACAAAAGCCGACAACCTTGAAGCACAAATCGTTCAGGATGCCGACCGGCTGGATGCCATTGGCGCCATAGGAATTGCGCGAACCTTTGCCTACGGTGGGAACAAAGGGCGTTTACTTCATCATCCGGACATCGAACCACAGCTTCATAATAGTTTTGAGGATTACAAAAAAACAACGGCTCCAACCATCAATCACTTCTACGAAAAATTACTGTTGCTAAAAGATCGTATGAATACAAAAGCCGCGCAGGAAATTGCTGAAGAACGCCATCGTTTTATGGAAAATTTCCTCACTCAGTTCTTTTCTGAATGGGATTGCAAAAAATAAGCGCAGCTATTGTTTTTTAACCGTTTGCTTTTGTAAATTTAGAGAGCCTAAAAACAATTATTTATGAAAGTAGAACATCTTGCTATCTGGACCTATAACCTCGAAGGAATGCGCAGTTTTTACATGCATTATTTTGATGCTTCGTCGGGCGATGTGTACCACAACCACAGCCGCGAATATCGCTCTTATTTTCTATCGTTTAACGGGGATTGCCGCATTGAGCTAATGGAAATGCCGGGGATTCCAAAATCAAAAGACAATCCGCTAAAACAGTTTACCGGATTGATTCATTTTGCCATAAAAGTTGGATCGAGAGACAAAGTAAATGAACTGACAGATACACTGCGGAAAGATGGATATAAAATAATTAGCGAACCACGATCGACCGGAGACGGCTATTACGAGAGTGTTTTTTTGGATCCGGATGGAAATCGCGTAGAGATGATGGCGTAAAAGTTAAGCAATTGATTTTCATTTCCCCTTTCAATGTGTATTTTTAGATTTCAATCTAAATCAACGATAATGAAACTAAAAAACCTACGCCTGTTTTGCTTCTTGTTCTGTATTGCAATTGTTTGTATAACCTTTACCGGTTGCGAAGAAAAAGTTCCTGAAGAATTACCAAATATTTTATGGTTAACCAGCGAAGACAACAGTCCTTTTTTAGGATGTTACGGCGATGAGTTTGCAACAACACCCAACCTCGACAAATTAGCCTCGGAAGGATTTTTATACACGCACGCTTATGCAAATGCCCCTGTTTGTGCACCTACCCGAAATACCATTTTAACCGGTGTTTATGCCTGTTCAAATGGCAACCAGCACATGCGAAGTTATTATCCGCTTTCGGAAACGGTGGTGCCCTACCCTGTTTATTTGCGACAGGCCGGTTACTACTGTACCAACAACAGCAAAACTGATTACAACACGAATAATGTTGATGAGCAAGCTATTTGGGACGAATGCAGCAAAACTGCACACTGGATAAACAGACCGGCAGGGAAACCATTTTTCGCCGTATTTAACACTACTATTTCGCACGAAAGCAGTATTCATAAATCCATTCCGAATAATGAGTTGCGGCACAGTCCCGACGAAGTACCGATTCCCCCGTATCATCCAGCAACACCAGAAATGAAGCACGATTGGGCACAATACTACGACAAGGTGGAAGACATGGACACCCAAATTGGAAAGTGGCTAAAAGAGTTGGACGATGCAGGATTGGCTGAAAATACAATTGTATTTTATTATGGCGACCATGGTGGCGTTTTGGCACGCAGTAAACGTTATGTGTACGAAACCGGCACACAAGTTCCTTTTATCGTTCGTATTCCTGAAAAATACAAATACCTATTCCCTGAAAAACAAGTCGGAGCAAAAGTAAACCGATTAATAAGTTTTGTTGATTTAGTACCAACACTACTTAGTATTATAGGGATTGAAATTCCGGATTATTTGCAAGGCGATGCATTTCTGGGCAAGCAAAAAACTGCTGATCCTGAATATGCCTATATGTTTCGCGGAAGAATGGATGAACGTTACGACATGTCTCGTGCTGTGCGCAATCAGCAATTCCGTTACATCCGCAATTACATGCCGAACCGAATCTACGGTCAGCGTATCGACTATTTATTTATGGCTCCTTCCATTCGGTCGTGGAAAGAGGCTTACGAAAAAGGTGAATGCAACGAAGTGCAAAGTGCCTTTTGGGAAACAAAACCCGTTGAAGAATTGTACGATACCGAAAATGATCCCTGGGAAATTAACAACCTGGCCAACAATCCGGAATACAAAGATATACTGGAAAGAATGCGTGCTGCTAATAAAGAGTGGGTTACCCGGATTAAGGATACAGGTTTTATCCCTGAAGCCGACCGTGTTGACCGCGTCGGGGAAACACCGATGTACGATTACATGCGATCGGGGAAAGTGAATTTGGAAGAAATTATGGAAGCTGCAGAAATAGCTACATTAGGAAAAGCGGAGAATATCGACCTCTTAAAAGGTTACCTAAAAAACAATCAAAGTGCCGTTCGATACTGGGGTGCTTCAGGACTGTTGATTCTTGGAGACAAAGCAGTTTCTGCAATTCCGGATTTAAAAGCAGCTACTACCGATGAGTCGGCAAATGTAGTTTCTGTTACTGCAGAAGCACTTTATAATTTAGGCGAAAAAGAAATGTCAAAAAAAGCCCTACTTGCTGTTTTGAAGAATCCTAACGAATTTGCCCGCTGCCATGCCTTAAACGTAATCGACTGCATTGATGAAAATAGCAAAGATATTCAGGAAGGAGTGGTTGACATGATTTCAAATTCCGATTCGAAAACCAGAAATAAATACGATATGCGGGCTGCGAAATGGCTAATTGAAAAGTGGGGTTTAAACCCTGACGATTATAAAATTGACTTTGCCTGGTAACGAAAACGTAGCACAGATTAAACGGATTAACGCTGTTTAATCTGTGCTACAGCTCATCGCCACATTGCCAAACGATTATCGGGCGGTGCTTGTTTGCTTCAAAATCGGCAGGATCTACTGTTACACCCCATTCAACCAACGTTCCATCGTAGTGATAGACTTCACAGTTAGCGCACGACCAGTAATCGCAATACAAATGATAGAAATACTCCTCGTTGTAAGTCCAGCGCTGTACCCTGCAACCGTAACATTCTCCCGAGTTTTCCAATTCGGTGAGGCGTGGTTTTAGCCATTCGGGCACAATTATTGGATCCGGCTCGCGATCTTCGCAAGCAAACAAGGCAACAACAAAAAGTGCTATATAGAAAAGCTTTCTCATGTGATCCGTATTTTTGAATTTCCTACGTCCAATTAAATATCCGAGAACGTATTAAAGCATTAAAGTTAATCATCATAAATGGTAAAAACCACATCTGTTTCAAAATCACTGGCCCCCAGTGCCAACGACAAATTGCTTAACCTAAAGGCTAAGGGAATATCCAATATCAAACCTTTCCCCCGAAAAAAATAGGTCGGATTGTTGGTTAATCTAGAAAATGAATTCCCGTCGTGTATATTGGGAGTACCGTTACTCAAGAACTTTCTTCCTTTCCCATCCCGTTTCACTTCCAGGTTAATGGCCTCGCCCCAGTCAATATCAGTTTTATGTACATAAACACGCCATTTTACATTATGCATTTCCCAAAAATAAAAGGAATATATTGAAATAAATACTGAAGAATTTGATTCTAAAATTGCGCTAATATCTTCTCCGGCCTCACTCACAACAAGTTGAGACTCGTTAAATGTGGCCATCCCGCTTGAAGACAGTTGCAAGCCCTGGGCACGTGCAAACACGGCAAAGAAACAAAGTACTATTAAAACGATATATTTTCTCATTTCTCTAATTATCGGTTAAGGTATAAAGAATGGTAAAATCGTGCGATTCGTTGGCCGTAATCTTTTCCATCTGACTGATGTCGATCTCAAAATTTAAACGGTGCCCGTTGCCAATACCATCTCCTGTAAACCCACTCCCAATTCCGGTAACAATGGGCCGCGGATCGTTTCCAATCATAACTCTCCCTGCAGAAGCACCTGTTTTCCCACCGCCAATTCCGGTATAATCGTTTGCCCGAATATACAAATCAAGCCCCGATGGCAAACTTCCTCCTGTAACCTGTGCTACAATGGAACGGTGTTGACTAAATCTCCCCAGAGCTGATGAATAATTAATCCAGAATTCCTGGTTATTTGTTTGTTTAATTACCGGTGAACTTCCTGTTTCGGCCGATGGCAAAAGTTCGAATTCAATGGTGCCACTTCCTGTATGTTCAATATCAATTAGCGCCACTTCGGGGAGACTAAACCGAACATTCACTGATTCTTCATCGCGTTGGGCATATACAGAATTGCATACCAACACAATCAGAAGAAAAGCGGTTCCTATTACAATACCTAAATTCTTCATTCGTCCTTTTTTATTTGCTCATATTGCGGCAAACTGTATACTTTGTCGTCGTCGAACACCACAATAAACAGCCTATTAAATTTTAACCGTAGCCGTTTATATTCCTCTTTTGCCGTTTGTAATTCAGAAAATCGTCCAATGTAATACTTGTGTAAGTTATCAATTTGTTTCTCGAAATAAAACTGCTCGCCCTTAAAAAACGAATCTCCCTCAGGCAACATCCTGCTGAAAGCACCAATCTGGATGCTGTAATATGGACCTGTTTTCGGTTGCGACTCTTTTTTCTTTGGCGGTTTTGCCGTTAGAGTCAGCCCTGATCCGCTTTTTAAATTCAAATTTCCGGCTGGCTTAAAAATAATATTGTTCTTTTTAGTCGGCAACACTATTTCTAATTCAATTGTTTCTCCTTCATTTAACGTATACTCATGCTCAGATTGTTCCAGCTTATAAGCTTTCGGTATTGAATTCGCATAAATTTTAAAGGTGAACTTTCCGGGTTTCAAAAGAGGAAATGCAAAAGTCCCGTCTTTTTCGGTTGTAATCCTGTATTCTTCCAACTCCGATCTGATTTCAACAATAATATTTGCAGGGCTGGCATCCTCTTGTTCGGCGGCTTTCAATTTTGCTTCTTCCAAAACAAACTTTCCTTTAAGTTCTGCTCCTTTTAAAATCCTGACATCCACCTTCGACACCTGATCTTCAAAAACATTAACTTCAACAGGATTTGGAATATTAGTTATCTCGTCCAGCTCAAAGCTACTCTCATCAATCGACATGAGGTGTGTTCCCGGCTGAATCAAATCAAACTGATAATCGCCGTTTTTATCCGTCACGGCAGTTTTATTCAGCAGTCGTACCCAAACACCCTCAACGGGCAAACCATCGCGGTTGGTGATTTTACCACTTATAATTCCGGCTTCAACAACCTGTTTTAAAGGCACGCCAAATTTATATTCGTAGGTTGCCGAAAGGGTAAACTCGGCATCTTCCAGCTCGGTTTTAAAAATGGTATAAAAACTTCGTAACGAAATGCTGTGATTTTTCAGGAAGTTGTAATTCAGGTTCAGCTGCATCAGGTTGCGGTTTTTATAATAATCGTCGATGTCGTAGGCATTCTGAATAAAAAAATTCGCGTTGAAGTTATCCGTTATCTGACTGGATAGCGACATTCCTGCAGTAACATTCTGTTGCTTCCCGGAAACAAATTCGTTGATATTCGACCAGCTTCCGAAAGCCCGGATATAATGCCTTGAATTAATGCTGTATGAAAAATCTCCCATGCCCCGGAAACTGTTTTGTTCGTTCTCACCGGGATCAAGCAAAAAGTTTGTCGTTTTACCGGCCTCACCGGTCAGACTATAACGAAATCGCTTCCAGCGTTGACTAAAACGCATGTTTGCCGATCTGGTTTTATAGTGGAACTTATTATAGCTAAGCCGATCCTTTCGCTCGTATTGCCTCAAAAATACTTTTAAATGACTTTGCAGCCCAACTTTATAATCAACACTTGCCTGATAAGATTCAGTAATCGGAGCAGTTACAAAAAATGTATCGAGCTGTGCATTCATAAAATCGCGGCGCCCATAAAAACTCACACCCAGTTTTTCTGTTAACCGGGCAGAAATATTTCCTGAATAAAATTTTGAGTTATTGTAATAGCCCGGATAATTTTTGCCGGTATTGTAATAGTTTCCCGACAGGTTAAATATGGAAAAGCGGGAATTTAAATTTATGCGATAAGCATTGTCGGCCACATCGTTAAAATAACCTCTCGAAAATTCCAGATCAACATCAGTTCCTTTAAAAGGCGAAAATTCAGACAAAAAACTGAACAATTGCGTACGTTCATTCAAGCCTTCAAATTGCTTCGATACATAGTATAGCTCGGCCTTGTTTTCCGAATTAAAATGATAACCCAAAACTCCCGCCATTTCGTTCTTTATTTCTTCGTAGAAACGCGGTTCAACATACAAAAATCCCAATGCGAGACCATTATTCAGTAAAACCTTGCTTTCAACACCAAGTCCGTAACGCGAAGATTCCGTAAGCGGCGTAAACATAAAGTTCTTCTGTCCTCCAAATAGAATCACATTCTGATTCTGGTACGATAAATAATACTGGTCGTACAAGCCCAGATAACTCAAATCGGTATTGTTTGGGCCGCGCGCCATAAACTCCAGCTGATGTTTCCCTTCCACATCCAGTGTTCCTTGCCCGAATAACTGAAACTGATAAGTGGATTCAAACTGATCATCTTTGTTCACCGCCAGGTACGAACCAGAAAAAGTTACCGGAAACCTGAAGTAAAGATCCTTTTTCAGATTCTTTGAAGGAAAAACCTGCGACCAGTTATTTACACTCTCCAACACCCGGTTACCCGCAAGAACACGGATGGTGTAAAACTCTCGCACACTATTAATATAATCCTCGGAAGTTGGCTTTACTATGGTTACCATTTTTGATTCGCCGGCTTCAAGCATCACTTCTTCACCATCTGCAACCTGGCAATTCTGGGTTTCAATAAAAAAGTTCTTTTTGGTATTCCCCTGGTTTTGCAGAATGTAAGTTGCCCTGATTTCTTCACCGGCGTATACATATTCAGGATTTTCCAGCTTTTGAATGGATACTTTTTCCACTTCCAACACTTTAACAAACACAGAATCACGATGAAGGAGTGTCCCGTCATCAGCTGTAAAGTTGACAAATACAGGGTATTCTCCCACAGCAAAAACGGCAGGTACCTGTATTGAAAGAACCTGGAATTTCTTTTCAGAAGGTTTTAAATCGATTGTTGGCTGGGCTGTTACCAGTTTCCACTCATCAGGAATATCATATTTTGGCAGCACATGAATGATCTGCGTTGAATTATTCTGGACAAAAAACGGCAGGTTGCAAACCTTACCGGGCTCTGTTGCCGCTTGCTTTTTTACGAAAGTTGTTTGCAAATATTGCTGGGAAAAAAGCTGCAAAGGCAGAATCAACAAGAACAGAGAAATAAGCCTTTTGCCCATGCGCATAACTTACAACTCAAGTGTTAAATTTGTTCCAAAAATATTGTCTTCATCGCAGTCGGCGACTAAGACAGCTGCATACTCTCCGGGTTTCACTCCTTCGAGTGGCAACGATAGCAAAATAGAAGT
The DNA here is from genome assembly GCF_963674925.1 of uncultured Draconibacterium sp. NCBI lineage: Bacteria > Pseudomonadati > Bacteroidota > Bacteroidia > Marinilabiliales > Prolixibacteraceae > Draconibacterium > uncultured Draconibacterium sp. Next base: position 1,590,403 of record NZ_OY771647.1, on the reverse strand, counting down.
TGTTGGATAAGTTTTTCTGCGTTCTGCTTTAAAAACACCAATCGATTCTCCGTCGGCATTAAATAACTCCAGGTTCAGTTCCGGTTTCAAAATTCGTTCTCCCACATTTTCAATGGCAACCTTTAAAACCTGCGTTTCATTTTCATCTGCAGTTAGTTCCAGACCCAAAAACTGCAGATCGCGTTTCCCTGTATTTCCAATATTGGTAATAATTTGTACCGCATATCGTATGGCTGTATGAATTTTCACTCCGGTTGATGCAGCAGTATCCTGTGGCTGAATGCCTTCTACCATAATTACGCTCCAGTATGTACCTTTTAGTGTATCAACTGAAGGAACTGTAACTTCAAAATCGACTACCACGGTTTCGTTAGGCTGAAGAGTTAGCAAACGAGGACTATAATTTATCCATGCCGCGTTCGATCTATCGAGTGTACCCGCTTCATCATGACGGCTCTCACCAGTAAACGAGTACCAGTAATCACGTTGATAAACTCTTACACTTCGCGGTTCCGTTCCTGCATTCTGAACCTGAATTCCTCCACGGTAGCCTTCGCCGGTCTCAGCATTGTTTTCATGCGTCAAACCATTTAAGATTACAATGTTGGCATTACTGTTTCCTACAATCATACATGTGAAAAAGAAAACAGGAATAAAAAAGCTGATCAACTTTTTAATTGACATAGTGGTTAAATAAAAGTTTCTGCTAAAAATAATAAGAAAATTAATTGTCGTCGGTTAATGTATACAATATTTGCAAAGAAGTATTGCCTTCCGACAGATAGGCGTATTGATCGGATTCATCATCCAATTCAACTTTATAAGTAATCTGATGACCATTTTGCACTCCCCTGCCGGTATAACAACTTCCAATGTTAGAAATAACATCAACTGCTCCCTGCTTCAACGTTACCCACGACAAAGGTTCTCCCAGTCTGCCTTTTCCACTTCCCTGGTTTTCTGAGGCCTTTACCTTTAAAACAATCCCCTTCGGAATATCGCCAACCACAGATGCCGTAACCTTTCTTCTCTGATCGGTTTTCACTATTGAAGAGTAATTGATCCAAATACCCGACTGTTCGTTTTGCTGTATCTCAATACTTTGCCCGGCCACTTCGGGTTGAACAGTTTCGAAATTTACAGCGTCGCCGTTTTCTGCCTGAAGGCTCAACAATGCTACTTCAGATATATCAATTTTCAACTCATGCCGGGCACTCTCCTGGGCACTGGCGGCAAACTGAAAAGTGATAAAAAAAATTAAACATGATATTGCGTCCAACAACTTCATGTTTTAAAACTACGGCAAATTATGATAAAATGAAACGGCTGAGTGAAAAATCAGCAAAAAAAAACGGGCAAATCAGAAATTTGCCCGTAAACCCTTATCTTTTATCTTCCCCTTTTATTCGCTTAATTCTCAGTGATTGTATAAGTCACAGTCAAATTATGATTGTCTGCTACTAAATCTTCATAACTCTCGTCTTTTGCCGATACAGTGTAAACCAAAGAGTGTCCTTTGTTTTCACCTGAACCGGTGTAGCAAGTTCCAATACCATCTACTACTTCTACTCCACCGGTTGTAAGTTCTTTTGTAGAACCTTCACCTGTTTCGCCTTTTTTACCCGATGCTGCCGCAGAACTAACTGCTACCTTAATACTCAATCCATCCGGTACGTCTGAGATCTCAGCCGAAATACTATTACTTTTTCCTGATCGAACTATAGAAGAATAGTTTAACCACAGTGCTGTTTCGTTAGTCTGTGCAAATGTTACTTTATCACCTGCAACTTCTGCTGCTTCTGCTTCAAAGTCAATATCTGTTGATGATGGTCCTGCCAAAGCAATCATGGCATGCGTTGGGATATTAATGTTCAATCCGTGTGCTGCACTTTTTTTATCACCTTCTGGTTTTGCTGCTTTGGCAATGTTTGCTACCCCGAAAACTAATAATGCTGCTAATAAAAATGTTACTTTTTTCATGATGTTGTGTTGTTTATTTGTTTGTAATTTTTTCTTCAAAAAGCTGTTGTATCCTTTAGGGTCGGATACGCTCTTAATAAAGCAATTGAAATGCCAAAACATGCTAATCGCTCATTTCCAACCATTTAAGTCTCGTGCCAAAAAATCCATCAGGCCCATCATGGGACATATTTTTACTTTTTGGGACACGGTCCGTATTTTGGGACAATGAAGAGATGTGCTACAAAATCGATTTACACAACACAAATCAACCAATATTGCACTTCTCTCTTCTCAAGATTTCAACAGAGAGTAATTTCGATTCCAATAAAACACAATATCTCTATGAATAAGATAGCCAGGTTCTGAAACAACCAAACTCTAAAAGACAACACGCGAAACACCGGACAACACAATTGAAGTCATCACGCAAAAAATAATCATTAACAAAACACTTCTCAATAACGCGCTTTACCACAAAACAAAAAAAAATCAGGCAAGCCCCACACTTACCTGAAATTAAAAAAGGCAAGCTAAATAGCCTGCCTCTCTGCCCCAATTCTTTATCTTACTTATTCGCTTAATTTTCAGTGATCGTGTATGTCACGGTCAAGTTATGACTGTCTGCTACTAAATCTTCATAACTATCGTCTTTTGCCGATACAGTGTAAACCAATGAGTGACCTTTGTTTTCACCAGAACCTGTGTAACAAGTTCCAATACCATCTACTACTTCAACGCCACCGGTTGTTAAGGTCTTGGTATAACCTTCTCCTGTATCGCCTTTTTTACCCGATGCCGCTGCAGAACTTACAGCTACCTGAATAGTTAATCCATCAGGAACATCTGAGATCTCTGCTGAAACAGTATTGCTTTTTCCTTTACTTACGATAGATGAGTAGTTCAACCACAAAGTTGTTTCGTTCGTCTGTACAAATGATACTTTATCACCTGCAACTTCTGCTGCCTCTGCTTCAAAATCAATATCGGTTGATGATGGTCCTGCCAAAGCGATCATGGCATGCGTTGGAATATTGATGTTCAATCCGTGTGCTGCACTTTTTTTATCACCTTCTGGTTTTGCTGCTTTGGCAATGTTTGCTACTCCGAAAACTAATACTGCTACTAATAAAAATGTTACTTTTTTCATGATGTTGTGTTGTTTATTTGTTTGTAATTTTTTCTTCAAAAAGCTGTTGTATCCTTTAGGGTCGGATACGCCTTTTAATAAACAACACTAATGCCAAAACATGCCAAACGCTGATTTTAAACTATTTAGGTGCTGTGCCAAAATGAATATAAGTCCCTATTTGGGACCTTGTTTGATTATTTGGGACAGTCACGCATTCTGGGACAACTTAGGCTCAGTAAAAATAAATGGGAATTTTACGATGATCAAGCCTATTTTCCGGACAGAATATAGTCGGCTGCGATTTCGAGTTCCTTGTACCACTCAGCACCATATTTTACTATTAGTGGCTCTTTTAGGAATTTGTAAAGTGGAAGTTTTTCTGATGCACCACATTTACGACCGGGCTTGCAAATATCAAGTTCCTGGTAGTTTACGGCATCAAAACGTTTGTATTCGGTAATACGAATAGGGAACAAATGACACGACAAAGGTTTACGAAATTTGGTCTTTCCTTCAAAGTGCGCCTTTTCGATGGCACATTTTAAAATCCCTTGTTTATTATAGTAGGAGTATACACACTGACGATCGTCAACAAGCGGCGTTACCAGATCGCCATCGCTGTCGATAACCGAGTACCCTTGTTTCTCGACCTCGCGCTTGTGCTTTTCGGGGAGCAAGTCTTCAAAAGTGTGATAATCTTCTTCAATAAGAATGGCCTCTTCATCGGTAAGCGGAGCCCCTGAATCCCCTTCAATACAACAAGCACCTTTGCATTTTAATATATCACAAAGGAAATGCTTCTCAAAAACATCACGGCTTACTATGGCACGACCAATCTCTATCATTTTTTCTAAAAAAACGTCATCTCGAACGAAGAGAGGAATCTGTTACAGATCTCTCACTGCATTCGAGATGACAATATTTATGTAATATAAATTACTTAATAAGGTTCTTTCCTGTCATTTCAGCAGGAACTTCCAGCCCCATGTCGGCCAACAAAGTTGGAGCAACATCCGCCAAAATACCATTATCCAATTCAATACCTTCTTTTTCTGTTACGAAAATGCAAGGAACCGGATTCAACGAGTGAGCTGTATTTTCTGATCCGTCAGCATTAACGGCATTGTCAGCATTACCGTGGTCGGCGATGATCATGATATCGTAACCACCTTTTTGTGCTGCAGTAACCACTTCTTTTGCACAGGCATCAACCGCCTGAACTGCTTTGTAAACTGCTTCGTAAACACCGGTATGACCAACCATATCGCCGTTGGCAAAGTTCAGACAAACAAAGTCAGCCTCGCCGTTTTCCAGTTTCGGGACAATAGCTTTTGTCACTTCCGGAGCCGACATTTCGGGCTGATGATCGTAAGTAGGAACTTTTGGAGATGCAACAAGAATACGGCTTTCACCTTCAAACTCATTCTCACGGCCACCGCTAAAGAAGAAAGTTACGTGCGCATATTTCTCAGTCTCAGCAATACGAATTTGTTTTTTACCAGCCTTGGCAACTACCTCACCCATCGTGTTGGTAACGTTATCTTTCTCGAAGATCACATTAATACCTTCAAAATCGGCTTTGTAAGTTGTCATGGTATACCACTGCAAATTCATAGTATGCATTCCAAATTCAGGAAGGTCCTTCTGAGTAAATGCAATAGTTGTCTGACGCAAACGGTCGGTACGGAAGTTAAAGCAGATTACCACATCTTCTTCCTCGATTTTTGCCAAAGGCTCGCCGGCCTCGTCTACCATTACGATTGGCTTCAGGAACTCATCGGTTACACCGGCCTCGTATGATGCTTTCATCGAAGCCAGAATATCGGTTGATTTTTCACCTTTACCCTGTGTATATAAATCGTAAGCCAATTTTAAACGATCGAAGTTGTTGTCGCGATCCATTCCGTAGTAGCGACCGATTAACGAAGCAAATTTTGCATTCGTTCCTTCCAGCGCTTTCAGGTCGTTTTCAAGAAAACCATAACCCGAACGCGGATCAGTATCGCGACCATCGGTTAAACCGTGAATGAATACATCTTCCAATCCCATATCGGTAGCGATCTGCGAAAGTGCTACCATATGCGAACTCAAAGCGTGAACTCCACCAGGGCCAATCAAACCAATCAGGTGTACTTTTTTATTATTTTCTTTGGCGTAAGTATAGGCCTCAACCAATTTTGGGTTTTCCCACAACGATTTGTCGCGAATGGCTTTGGTAATTTTCACCATGTCCTGGTATAAAACACGACCGGCACCAATGTTAAGGTGACCCACTTCCGAGTTCCCCATCTGTCCATCTGGCAAACCAACATTTTCGCCACTTGCCAACAATTGCGAGTGCGGGTATTTTTCCATCAACGAATCGATAAAAGGAGTTGGAGCCGTTGCTACAATGTCACTTTTCGATCCATCACCGATTCCCCATCCATCGAGAATCATCAATAAAGTCTTCTGATTATCAGCCATTATATTCTGTTTTTATTAAATATCAATTTTAGAACGGACAAAAATATCCTTTTTTAAATCATTAAGGAAATTACAGCCGATATGTTCAGGTTGATTTAACAATCTTTTGGAATTTATTGAGGTTAATAATTTAATTTTGCCCAATACGCTTTGCGAAACATTGTTCACTGCTAATTCTATTGGGCATGCAACTTCCGGAGCCTGTATCCGTTTTAGTTGTGAAGTAGACTATTTATGAGACGAATAAAAATAGAAATACCGGTTATTCTGCTTACCATCGTAATCATCTCATTGCTGGGATTGTCGGGGAATTTTGTATACAAAAGTTTATCCGAGATCGTTAATTCCATGCTTTCCGAATCGAAACCCGACAATACACTTATCCTGGTGAAAGATGTGGCGATGGATTTGAACGAGACTGAAAACATGGTGAGACTTTATTCGCTCAGTAACGACAACGATTACCTCGAAAATTACAGAAACGTAAACGAGTCGCTCGAAACAAAATTTGAAGAGTTACGATCCATTTATAACGTCGACAGCACCCGGCAAATGCTGGTTGATTCAGTATTGATTCTGGCGCAGCAAAAAACGGTTATTTGGGAGAAGATGCTCAATCTCCATTTCTCGCGCGGAAACGAACACGAAGCTTTTAACCAATATGCTGAAACGCTTGACACCGTATTAACTGTACAGGATACCATTCGCTTTGAAGAGCCTGAAAAGAGAGGTCTTTTTAAACGTATTTTTGGGAAAAAGCAGGAACCGCCCGAACCAATAATTGTAGACCGCACCGTAGAAAAACAACGTTTGCAACAAGAAATTGAGACCCTCGAAAAAGAACTGAAACAACGTAACCAGCGAATGAGTTCCGCTGAAGCAGTTTATATGCGCAAAAACTTTGAGATCAGTGAAAATCTTGCTGATGTTATAACTGCACTGGAACGGCAGGAAGAAGAAAGTTTTCTGCGGCAATCGCAGGAAGCGGAACTGCTGGCGAACGAAACCTACGAACGTCTGTTATACTTTGCATTGTCGGTATTTCTCTTGCTGATTTTGGTATTGATCCTGTTTTTCCGCGACCTCCGAAAATCGCGTTCATACCAAAAAGTATTAAAGAAAGCCAAAACACACGCTGAAAATCTGGCACGTACCAAAGAACTGTTTGTAGCCACCGTAAGCCATGAAATGCGAACGCCTGTTAATGCCATTTATGGTTTGAGTGAACAGTTGCTGCAGAAACAATACGACGATAAAACTCAGGAAGATCTGAGAGTGATTTTCGACTCTACCAAACATTTGGCAGAACTGGTAAATGATACTTTTGATTTTTCACGACTTGAAAAACAAAACATCCAGCTGATACCTGTACATTTTTCATTGAAAGATCTGCTGCACAAAATCGAGTTGTACAACAAACCGAGTGCGCAAGCCAAAAACATCAGTTTCAAGATTGAGAATAATGTAGAAAAGGATTTGGTACTGTTTGGCGACGAAGGCCGGCTAAAACAGATACTAAACAATCTCATCACTAATGCACTGAAATTCACTGACGAAGGAGAAGTTAAATTGAGCATAGCCGCTGAAGAGCAGAAAAAACAAATACAACTTAATTTCGAAATCTCGGACACAGGAATTGGCATACCCAAAGAAAGCCAGGACAAAATCTTTGATGATTTTGTACAACTGGATACCGACATTAATAAAAAAGCAGGCGGTACCGGACTGGGACTTTACATTGTTAAAAAGCTGATGGACTTGCTTGGCGGTAAAATATCGGTTGAAAGCGAAGTTGATGAGGGAACCCGCTTTTTTGTTTCGGTTCCGCTACAAAAAGGTGACAGCGAAAAACTTCAGCAAACTTTTATAAGTTTCGACACACCAGAAGTATTAAAAGACAAAGCCGTTTTAATTGTCGACGATGAAGCATTTAACCGCCACTTACTAAAAAGTATTTTCACCAAATGGAAGGTTGATTTTGATGAAGCCGAAAACGGAAGGGAAGCAGTTGAGCTGGCAGCACAAAACAACTACGCCCTGATTCTTATGGATATTCGAATGCCGGTAATGAACGGAATAGAAGCTGCACGTACAATTAAACAATCCGGGCATAAAGCCAGGATCATTTCGTTGTCGGCAAATTCTGATTCTGCTAACCCCAACGAAAGAAGTGCATTTGACAGTTCGCTGAAAAAACCTTTTGATGAAGCTGCACTGTACAATATTATTTGCAATACTGCAGATGTAAAGCCATCACAGGAAAAAACAAAACAGGAAGCGACTTTAATCTATCGCCCCGATCTAAGCGAACTAAAACGTATGGGAAACGGTGATCCCGAATTCCTGAAAGAAATGATCGACCTGTTTTTAAAAACCAGTACAGCCAGTATGCAATCGATCGAAGAAAATCTGGCAAGTCAAAATTACGATACTATTGCTGAGCTGGCACATAAACTGGCATCGCCGGTAAAATATATGAATGTAACCGGGGTTTACAGCACGATAAAAGAACTGGAGCAGCTTGCAAAAAAAGGCACCGAATCAACAATTATCGAAGAAAAAACTGCACAGCTGCACCACGAAATTGAAGCGCTGAACAAAGAACTGGAAACACTTCTCAAAGAAAAGTTCGAATAACTGATAAATATTGTTTTCCGAATCCGGGCAGATTCAATACATTTGTTTTTTACTGAAAACCAAATCCGAATTTTTTATGTACGAAAAACAAGTTACAATACCGGGATGGCTGCGATGGGTAGCGCTGGTAGCCGTTAGCCTTACCATGTTTGGAAGTTACTACATGTACGACAGTGTTGCCTATGTAGCCAAAGATTTTATTGAAATACTGGGCTTCAGCCAGACAAATATCGGCCAGTTGTACACCATGTATAGTATTGCGGCTGTAATCGTTCTGTTCTTTAGCGGTGTTTTTATCGATAAATACGGCACGCGCGTGTCCATGATATTGTTTGGCGCCATTTGTAGTTTGGCAGGTTTTGTTACGGCATTTAGCGACAATTTAACTATAATACTTATCGGCAGATTTATATTAGGTTTTGGCAGCGAACCATTAATTGTTGCGCTAACCGTTGCGCTGGCAAAATGGTTTAAAGGAAAAGAACTTGGTTTTGCACTTGGTATCAACCTGCTTATTGGCCGGGGCGGATCTTATTTTGTCGACCGCTCAAATACCTGGGCCAGCTCGATATACGACATGGGATGGCAGCCCGTTTTATACCTTGCTGCCGGAATCGGATTACTTTGCTTTTTAGGCGGTGTTATCTATTATTTTATCGAGCGCTGGACACAAAAACGTTATGTGCTTGGCAAAGCTGATGAAACTGAAAAACTGGATTTTAAAGGCTTATTCAAATACAGCCCCTCGTTTTGGTATGTAGTTATTCTTTGTTTGACCTTTTATTCTGCCATATTCCCGTTCCGCGGATTTGCACCCACATTTTACCAGGATGCACATGGCGTAACAGAACAAATGGCGGGCAAACTCAATAGCGTTTTAATTATGGCAACCATGTTTGCCACTCCGGTTATCGGGCTGCTAATCGACAAAATCGGGCGGCGCGCACTGATGATGTTTATCGGATCGATAATTATACTCCCGGTATATTTGATGTTCGCCTACGGAAACATGTCGTTGTATATTCCCGTAACTTTAATGGGCATTTCATTTTCGCTTATACCGGCGGTAATGTGGCCTTCGGTAGCCTATATTGTTGAAGAGAAGAAACTGGGAACAGCCTACGCGCTAATGACTTTATTGCAGCAGATTGGCGTAGCAGCAATGGCCTGGCTAATTGGTGTAACCAACGATGTTTCGGGCGCATCGGCAAGCAACCCTGAAGGCTATATTCCCGGAATGTGGATATTTAGTATTCTTGGTTTTGTTGGTTTGTTATTTAGTTTTCTGTTGCGCCGTGCTGAAAAAGGACCAAAAGGACACGGGCTGGAAGAACCAAGCGGAAGTAAAGAATAATTTAAGCGTACAATACACCGTATTGTGTATAGATCCAAAGAATAGCAGACAATAGCGAAAGATGGAGGTTAAGAACATTAAAATATTTGTTGTTGAAGATGATGAATGGTACCGTCGTTTGCTGGTGCATAATCTTTCCATGAATCCGGATTATGAGATACAGGCTTTCGGAACCGGCAAAGAATGTTTGAATAATCTTCACGAACTTCCCGATGTTGTTACGCTGGATTACCGCCTGCCCGACATGAAAGGTCTTGAGGTACTCAAGCAGATAAAGGCAATTAACGATGATATTCAGGTTATTCTCATTTCGGAACAAGACGACATTGAAGTGGTTGTAGACCTGCTAAAACATGGCGCTTACGATTACATTGTAAAATCGAAAGACATACGCGAACGACTGCTTAACACGGTCAATAATATTAGTAAGGAGTTTAAACTCAAAGATGAGATTCGCTCGTTGCGCCAGGAGGTTAAAAAGAAATACAGCTACGAAAATACGATTGTGGGCAACAGTCCGGCCACACAAAAAATTTATAACCTGATTGAAAAAGCCACACGTACCAATGTAACCGTTTCAATAAGTGGCGAAACCGGAACCGGAAAAGAGCTGGTTGCCAAAGCCATTCATTACAATTCGTCGCGTGCCAAACAGCCTTTTGTTCCGGTAAACATGGCTGCCATTCCGAATGAATTGATCGAGAGTGAACTTTTTGGCCACGAGAAAGGCGCTTTTACCGGTGCTGCTGCACGACGTATAGGAAAATTTGAAGAAGCACATTCGGGCACCTTGTTTCTGGATGAAATTGCGGAGATGGATATTTCGTTACAGGCCAAACTTTTGCGTGCTTTGCAGGAAAAAGAGATCATACGGGTTGGAAGCAACAAAGCGGTAAAAATTGATTGCCGTATAATAATTGCCACTAACAAAAACCTGTTGGAAGAAGTAAAAAAAGGCAACTTCAGGCAAGACCTTTATTACCGGTTTTATGGACTACCCATCGATCTTCCCCCCTTGCGCGACAGGGGAAATGATGTTATCGTATTGGCAAAAAATTTCATCCAACAGTTTTGTAAAGAGAATAAACTTGAGCAGAAACAACTCTCTCCTTCTGCCAGTAAAAAATTACTTGCCTATCCTTTCCCGGGAAATGTACGCGAGTTAAAATCGGTTATCGAACTGGCAGCAACACTTGCAGATGAAAAGGAAATTAATGCCGACCATTTACTACTTGAAGATGCTGAAAACATTGAAGGTCTGCTAACCGAAGAATTGACGCTCCGCGAATATAATCTGCGACTGGTAAAACGGATGCTCGACAAATACGATAACAAACCGAAAGTGGTTGCAGACAAACTGGATATTGGTGTTGCTACCATTTATCGTATGCTAAAAGAAGATCAGTAACCTTTCTTCAATATTATCATTTTGATAATTTCTCTATCATATTGATAGAATCCCATTCTTTCTCATTTTCCCTCCACATTCATTTTCAGCCCATTACGCATTTCCGATTTTAATGGCACAACAATTGGCTATTAAAGGACAAATAACTCAAAAAAACTAATGAGGAGGCAATAATCATGAAGAACAATAGAAAAATACAAAATGCAATCAGCATTGTTTTAGTGGCAATAATAGTTGTTGCTGCTTTGGTTGGTATTTCAACCTACACGCAAAAAACAAGCGAGATTAATGAACTACAAACTCAGAATGCCGGAATAAACCAGGAGTTGCAGGAACGCGATTCGATGGTGAATGAGCTGGTTGGAGCTTTCGACGAAATTGAGCAAAACCTGAAATTTATTAAAGAAAAGCGTCAGGTTTTATCGGTTGAATCGCAAAAAGAAGGAAACTACGACAAAAAACAAGCGATTGTTGAAGACATCGCCCTGATGAATGATATGCTGGAGAAAAGCAGCGAGCACATTGCAGAACTGGAACGTAAATTGAAAAACTCCGGTATCCAGATCGGTTCATTCAAAAAGAAAATTGCGGCATTAAATGCTAACATTGAAGAACAGAACACACAAATTGTGGCACTGCAAGAGCAAATTCAGGAGCGCGATGTAATGCTGGCCGATATGTCGCAAACAATTGATACGATGCAAATCGTTCTTCAGGCAAAACAAGATACTTTAACACAACAGCAACAGCTGATAGACGAAAAGATTTACCAGCTAAACAAAGGTTTTGTTGCTTATGGAACTTATAAAGAGCTGGAAGAACATAACGTTTTGACAAAAGGTGGTGGTTTCCTGGGATTAGGAAAAGAAGTGAAGCTTAAAAGAAATCTTGATGAAGATTATTTTACTGAGCTGGACATTCAGGAAACCAAAAGTATTCCATTGTTTTCGAACGAAGCAAAGATCATTTCAGAACACCCGGATAGCTCTTACTCATTTGTTGAACAAGACGGTGTAATTGCTTACCTGAACATTGATAACCCGGATGAATTCTGGAAGATCTCGAAATACGCGGTAATAGAAATTAAATAATATAGGTTTGTTGAAAGCAGAAGCGTGTGCAACAGAGGTTGTTCCCTTCTGCTTTCGTTTTAACAACCGCAAACACTTAAAGACCAAAAGCAGGAAAACAAATAGTTCTAAGAAACACAAATAAAGAAGATATGAAGAAAATCGGAATTGCTGACCTGAACATTGATAACCCGGATGAATTCTGGAAGATCTCGAAATACGCGGTAATAGAAATTAAATAATATAGGTTTGCTGAAAGCAGAAGCGTGTGCAACAGAGGTTGTTCCCTTCTGCTTTCGTTTTAACAACCGCAAACACCCCAAAACCAAAAGCAGGAAAACAAATAGTTCTTAGAAACACAAATTAAGAAGATATGAAGAAAATTGGATTAGCACTTACGACGATTGTATTTGGAATATTACTTATGGTGGCCTGTAACGACGACAGCCAAACCACCAATTTTGCAGAAGGAAAAGGAAAAGTTAACGTATATCTTACCGATGCTCCTTTCCCTATCGATTTGGTGTCTCAAACCATTGTAACAATCGACAAAGTTGAAATTAGAAAACAGGAAAACGACACAACAGAGGCTTCGTTCATTACCATTATGGAGGAACCTTTTGAAATTGACTTACTCAGCCTTTCAAACGGAATTACTGAACAACTGGCATCGGTTGAACTGGAAGCAGGAACTTACGACATGATGCGTTTGCATGTGGTTGATGCCGAAGTAATACTGACTGATGAAACAGTATTTGACCTGAAAATACCAAGTGGATCAAGCAGTGGTTTAAAAATTAAGATAGAGCCGGCGTTAACCATTAACAGCGGCGAGACTTCTGACGTATTGCTTGACTTTGATGTAAGCAAATCGTTTGTAGCCAAGGGAAACTGGAAAGGCGGAATGATTAATGGTTTTAACTTTAAACCGGTTGTTCGTTGCGTATTGCTCGACCGCGCCGGAAGAATTGTAGGAACTGTTAGTGATACGTCAAATGTAGTTTTACCTAATACAGCTGTAAACCTTTGGACAGAAGTTAACGACATTGAAGAAGACAGTTTAATTACTACTGCCTTTACCGATGAAATGGGCGCATATCAGCTAATTGGAATACCGGAAGGAACGTATTATATGATTGCGGAACAGGATAGTTTCCTGACCGATACGATTTGGAATGTGGATGTATTAAAAGGAGAGTCAACCCAGATTGACTTTATGCTGACCCCTGAACCTTAAATGGTTGCAAGAGTGAGGACCATACTGTAATCAATCAGTTTGGTTAAGCTTAGTGGTTTTCAAGTATGGGCTGCCCGTTAATTCGGACAGCCCTTTTTCATGTCCGTACAATTCATCCCCAAAATTCCACAGTTCGGTAAAGCAAATTTTATGAGTTGGCGTTTTCGTCCGAATTTTGAAGCAGAAAACAAAACAACAAGTCATGAAAACACTTTTAACATTTAGCTTCATTTTTCTTTCTGCCCTTGCTTTTGCGCAGGTAAGCATCTCCGGAAAAGTACTGAGCAAAAATGGTGAGCCCATTCCGGGAGTTAATATTTACCTTGAAAACACTTACGACGGAGCCAGTTCGGATGGCGAAGGAAATTTTAGTTTCGAAACAAGCGAAACCGGAGAACAAACTCTGGTAGCGTCATTTATTGGCTACAAAACCTGGAGTAAAACAATTGTTTTACAAAACAACGTGGCTGTACAGATAGAAATGCAGGAAAGCGTAAACAGCATTGATGCAGTTACCATTACTGCAGGAAGTTTTGCCGCCGATGATGAGTCGCGGGCATCGGTAATGAAGTCGCTGGATGTGTACACTACTCCAAGTGCCAACGGCGATGTAATGGCTGCCATTCGCACTATGCCCGGCACGCAAGCCTCTGCCGACGACGGACGCTTACTGGTGCGCGGTGGCGATGCCTATGAGACTTCTACCTACATCGACGGGCTGGTTGCATCAAAACCGTACTATTCTAAAACTCCCGATGTGGCAACCCGCGGACGATTTGCGCCATCATTATTTAACGGTGTTCAATTTAATACAGGAGGTTACTCTGCCGAGTACGGACAGGCGCTGTCCTCGGTTTTGGTACTAAAATCTACCGATCTTCCTGAAGGAGATAACACCGGCATTTCGTTAATGACCATTGGCGCTGAGGCCAACCGCACCGAACGTTGGGAAAATACTTCGCTAAATGTATCGGGTGGCTATACCAATCTGAGTTTATACGATAAGGTTTTTAAAAGTAATGTTGACTGGGAGAAACCGGTGGAGTCGGTGAACGGAACTACAGTTTTTCGTCATAAAACAAGCTCATCCGGCATGTTTAAAGCCTACTTTACTGCCGATTACGGCGATCTGGCTTACCTTGTTCCGGCCGGCAACGACGGAGAGAAAATGAAGATCAGCAGTGAAGGCGGAACCGTTTATTCCAATCTATCTTACCGCGACTGTTTTTCAGAAAAATCGTGCTATCGTATCGGTGTTTCTTCCACCTACCAGGATAACCGAATTGGATTAGGTGCCGACGATGTAAATACCCGCGAACTCAATATCGAATCGCGCTTTGCCGTTGTGCACGATCTTTCGGAGGGAGTGAAACTAACATGGGGAGCGAACGAAACTTACAACAAATACACACAGGATTATATTGAGGATGAAGGCACTATTTACAACGGTTCGTTTAACGACCACTTAATTGGTGCTTTTATCGAGCCGGAGATCAAATTCACAAAAAACTTTGGCATCCGCCCGGGATTGCGTACCGAATATTCGTCGGTGATTAACAAATGGAACGTAGCACCACGCTTTGCTTTGGCTTTAAAAACCGGAGAAAAAGCACAACTGGCCGGAGCCTGGGGATTGTATTTTCAAACACCACAAGCCGACTACCTGAAAATAAATACCGATCTGGATTTTGAACAGGCCATGCACTATATTCTCAGCTACCAGTTTGGCGATAACTCGGAACGTTTGTTTCGTGCAGAAGCTTATTACAAAAAATACGATAAGCTAATCACTTATTCTGTTGGTGAAAACGGATTACCTGAATACCTGCAGAACGATGGAAGCGGTTATGCCGCTGGTTTGGATATCTTTTGGCGCGATCAGCAAACTATCAAGGGATTCGACTACTGGATTACCTATTCATACATCGACACCAAACGAAAATACCAGTATTACCCAGAGAAAGCCACACCTTACTTTATTTCAGACCACAATTTTTCGGTAGTTGGAAAATATTGGGTGAATAAAATAAACACCCAGTTTGGCGCTTCATTTACGGCGGCCAGCGGACGTCCCTTCAATGATCCGAATTCTTCAGAGTTTAACGGCGAACGCACCAAAATGTATTCCGATCTGAGTTTGAATATGAGCCATGTATTTTACATTGGCAATCAGTATTCGGTGTTGTACTGCTCGGTAAACAATGTTTTGGGTAACGACAATGTGCTTAGCTACCGACCTACAAACATTGCCGATGCCCAGGGCAACTACTCGCTTGTTCCGGTAAAACGCGACATGAAACGCTTTGTGTTTGTTGGTCTTTTCCTGAATTTTTAAAGAAAGTTCTTATTTGGTTTTATTAACCACCTCCCATCCCGACTAGTCGGGATGTACTCCTCCTCAAAGGAGGAGAAATTTCGTATTCCAATTTAAAATCTATAATAACAACCAAGTGTGCAGCACGAAAACTTCCCCTCCTGCCAGGAGGGGGGTACCGCGTTTACAGCGGTGGGGTGGTAAAAGTATTAATCTGAAAAAACGACAACTTTAATGGAGTCTCGAATTCCACTCTATCGCAAAGAATACAAAATTAATTATTAAGCAGAGCTAAATCTCAGAATTGAAACAGATTTCTCACACCTCGTGCCCCGGCATTCGAAATGACAATAAAAGAAATCTACAATTCATCTCACAAAATCAACAGTTCGGTAAGGAAGAATTTCAAAAGCGCTCTTTTCAGCGGAAATTTGAATCAGCAAATAAATCAAACAGTAATAGTCATTAATACTTAAAGTCATGAAAACAATTATCACCATCTTACTCGTAGCCCTTTCAATCCCGGTTTTTTCTTCGAAATACGAAGAAACCATGAAAACCAACATCGACAAATTGTACCAGTTGCACACCTCGGCCGAGCTGCAGGCTTTAGCCAATCGGTTTGAACGAATTGGCAATGCCGAGCAAGACAAATGGCTGCCTAACTATTACGCAGCGTATTGTTTTATCCGCTCTACCTTTTTTGATGAAATGGATAACGACAGCAAACAGGCCCAGTTAGACAAAGCGCAGGCTTTGGTGGACCAGCTGATGAAAACAAACGATGATGAATCAGAGATCTATGCTCTGCAGGCTTTGTTGTATCAAATCAGGATAACCGACATGAGCAAAGGCGCCAAATATTCGATGAAAGCTGCCGATGCCATTAAACAGGCGGAACGTTTAAATCCAGAGAATCCACGTGTGTATTACCTGCGCGGAAGCAATACCTTCCACACACCTAAATTCTTTGGCGGCGGTGCCGAAAAAGCCAAACCTGATTTACAAAAAGCGGCCAAAATGTTTGAAAATAACAAAGTAACCGATCCGTTACTACCTACCTGGGGAAACGTTCATAACGAGCAGTTGCTTAGCCAGTGTGAGGAGTAAAAAAAAAGAGATTCCTCGCTTTGCCGGATAGCAAAGGATGTCATCTTTTAAAAAGATGACATCCTTTTCACAACGAAGAAGTTCCGGAGAAAGCCAGGGGGTACTGTATAATTTTATCAATATTCCGTTTTATCTTTAGCTCATTCTTAAATTCACTATCTTGAAAACTCAAAAATCGAATAAAACAATCTATATGCGAAAGCGCGTAATTGTTAATTGGGTAATCGCCTTTATTGTTTCCATTCTTGTTGGCCTTATTACACGGGTAATTATGGGTGGTTCGTTAACCATGTCGGCGATGGAATTTATATGGAGTGCCGGTTATTCGTTAAGTCTCGGACTTCCTTTGTTTGCCAACGGATATTTATTTGAATGGTTTGAAAAACGTTATATCGATTGGGTAAACCGTCCGGGCACCAGTGTTGTACGCGCTTTGTTGATGCATATTGTATATTCGAGTGCAGTTATCTGGACCGTCAACTGGTTTTGGTTTATTTATGTTATGGATCGTGAGTGGGACTCATTTCTGCAATACAACCGGGGCACCATTATTTCGGAGTATATTATTTTTATCATTATAGCATCAATTATTTATGCCGTTTCGTTTTTTAAAGCCTGGCGATATGCCGTGCGACAACGTGAAGAGGTGAAACGTGAATCGCTGGCCTTGAAATATAAAGTGCTGCAGGATCAGATCAATCCACATTTTCTTTTTAACAGTTTGAATGTGCTGGGGAGCCTCATCGATATTGATGTGGAAAAAGCAAAAGAGTTTACACGCGAGCTTTCGAAATTTTACCGCGATGTGCTGCAGTTTAAAGACCTCGACATTATTTCGTTAAAAGAAGAGATCGATTTTGTGACCAAATACATTTACCTGCAGCAAATTCGGTTTGGCGAGGCGCTTCAGGTTGATATTATTGCCAACGAAAAGGTGGAGGGGAAGGTAATTCCGCTGTCGGTGCAGGCACTGGTAGAGAATGCAATTAAACACAACGAAATATCGAAGGCAAATCCCTTAAAGATTGTGGTGGCTATTTCGGATGATTACGAATTGGTGGTGGAGAATAATCTTCAGCCAAAAACACAGGTAGAAGATTCGAGCAAAACAGGCCTTAAAAACATGGCCGGACGTTATGAATACCTTACCGGAAAGCAAATGGAGGTATCGAAGAACGGTGGTTACTTTCGGGTGAGCGTTCCGCTGATTAGGATTGAGGAAGGAGTTGAGTGAATGAGTGATTAAGGAATTGAATTTCGATTGAAGAATGATGATTAACGATTGCAGATTTTGAAAGTTTTCAGTCGCAGTTAGCAGAACGTCATCTTGAACGGACCTGTCCCGATCGAAGCATCGGGAGTCGAAGGTTGGAAGGAAATTAGGGAAAGAGTAATTGAGTGATTGAGTAATTGAGGTGGTGAGTTAATGGGTGATGAAGGATAAACTAGTGACTCAAAGCTCGTGGCTCGTAACTGTTAGGGAATGAGTTATTGGGTGATTGAGGAAGTGGGGAAATGGAATTTCGATTGAAGAATGATGATTAACGATTGCAGATTTTGAAAGTTTTCAGTCGCAGTCTCAGTTTACAGATTGTCATCCTGAGCGGAGTTTTGAATGTATGAATGCTTTAATGCCGAAATGCTTTATTGAAAAACTCGCTTTTCGAAGCTCGTGACTCGTAACTTGAAAAAAAAATGAAAATACTGATAGTAGAAGACGAACCATTGGCAGCGGCACAGCTGGCTGCTCATATTTCGGCCTTAAAACCGGAAGCAAAAATTGTGGCTGTTTGCGATACGGTAAAAGCTACGGTTGAATGGCTGCAAAACAACGAAGCGCCTGAGCTGGCATTTTTTGATATTCAGCTGGGCGACGGACTGAGTTTTGAAATATTTGAGCAGACCAACTTTAACCAGCCTGTAATTTTTACCACGGCTTACGACGATTATGCTATTCGTGCTTTTAAAGTGAACAGTGTGGATTATTTATTAAAACCCATTGAACGCGAAGAACTAAAAAAGGCACTGGATAAGTTTCAGCAGCTGGCACAACCGGCAACATCTTCTTTTACTCCCGAAGTGCTGCACGAAATGGTGGCTTCGCTGAAAAAGAAAAACTACAAAGAGCGTTTTTTGGTAAAAGTGGGTACACATCTTCGGGTGATTGAGACTGCCGATGTGCTGTATTTCTACAGTTTTGAGAAAGGTACTTACGCCAAACTTTCGGACGGTAAAGATTATCTGCTCGACCAAAGTCTTGAACTGGTGGAAGCGATGATTGATCCGAACCTGTTTTTCCGTATTAACCGCAAATATTTGGTGGCTTTAAAAAGTATCAGCGATGTGATTGCCTACAGTAATTCGCGTTTAAAACTAAAGGTACAACATGCGAATGACGATGATTTCCTGGTGGCACGCGAGAAGGTTAAAAGCTTTAAAAGTTGGCTGGAAGGCGGGGTTTAGTTGACAGTATTCAGTCGCAGTTGGCAGTTTGGGTTGGCTGAAGTTTGAAGAATTGGAACGCTGATGACGTTGATTTTGCTGATTTTCGTTGATTTTTTACCACGCGAAAGCCCCGATACTTCGGGGGCGCGGCAACAGTGTATAACTAATTATTACCTGTCAATTTAAGCAAACCAGTATTAGTTCCAAACCACTTATTCCCCTTTGAATCGATAGCAATTGCATTAACAGGGTCAATCTTTAATTCATCAGCCTTTTCATAAGTAGTCCAGTTTGTTCCGTCAAAAATTGAAATACCCCATCCGTTTGAACCCAACCAAAGGTTTCCTTCGGCATCAATATTTGTCGAAAAAATTGGTGAGCCCGCAACCAACCATTCTGTCTCCGTATCATGTTTTGTCCAATTTGAGTCATCAAACTCCGATAAACCGCCCCAGGTTCCAAACCACTTGTTTCCATTATTATCTATAACTATTGACATTACACCGTTACCTGCTATTCCTTCGCCGGGATTATCTGCATTATAACTATAGGTAGTCCAGTTATTATTATCAAACTTTGAAACACCTCCGTTCGTTCCAAACCATTTATTGCCTTCTGAATCTATCGCAATTGAAAAAACATTATTTTCCGCCAACCCATTGTTCGTATTGTAAGATGTCCAATTCTCTCCATCAAATTTTGAAACACCTCTAATTGTTCCAAACCATTTATTGCCTTCTGAATCTATCGCAATTGAATAGATATAATTGTTAACAATACTATTCGATGAATTTTCATCATTTTTATAATATGTCCAGTTTGTTCCATCTAAACTCGCAACACCTCCTCCATATGTTCCAAACCATTTAACTCCATTTTTATCAATTGCAATAGCCATGACTTTTAAACTACCATTGAAATCAGAATAATTAGACCATGTATCTCCATCAAATTTTGATGCTCCATAATCAGTACCTATCCAAATATCATCTGAAGAACCAACAGCAATAGCGTGAATATTGTTATTTGAAAGTCCATCATTGGTTGAATACTTTGTCCATTGTAAAGAAGTTACATCTGGGTTTTCTTTTTCACATGACATGATAATCATTGAAATGAGAATCAGTAAAATAAAGTTGGAAGTTTTCATGACATTATAATTTGAAGTTATGTATGTATTATTATGTGTCTGTTTTGTCAGGCTTGCTACTAACTTAGTTATCTGTGGCACCTATATCGCTAATAGCTTATAAATTAAATTTCACTGAACGATTCCTATTCACAAACACCTATTCGTTTACAAACAGATAATCTACTCAATCCCTGGGGTGGCAAAAAATCTCTCGCTGCTAATCGTTCTGGGTGTCACCGGATTACGGGACGCCAATTTAATCATAATTATTTTATAATGAAAATTGGTGTTGGGATTTGTTGTAAACATGTGTTGGAAATTGGGTAGTTGTGGGTTGATTTACCCACCCTCCTGTCCCTACCTACCGGCAGGCAGGTCTCCCTTCGGGAATGGAGGGACGATTAGCCGGAGTTTCAAACAACTGTTTTGTTTACTTTTCGGTTAGGTGCTTTGAAGTAAGGTTTCTCTTTTTCCACGCGAAAGGATTCGCGCGGTAGCGGGGGTAGAATAATCAATATTCAATAATGAATTTCCAACAAGGAAGAATGTTGTGTATTGAGTATTGATCATTCAATATTGGATATTGGTTACCCCGACGCTGCAATCGGGATTGCGCTTCGCTTAACTAGTGACTAGTGACTAATGACTAATGACTAGTGGCTGGTACAAATATCCAACTTTTGAATCCTTTGGATAAAGCTTCTTAATCGCGGTAACGTTTTAAAAGATCGTTGTAGGCATCGATGCGGCGATCGCGGAGGAAAGGCCAGATGCGGCGAACATCTTCGGTACGTTTGCGGTCGATTTCCACCACTTCTATTTGCTCGTCGTGAGCCGACAGCTGTTTAATAAATTCGCCCTGCGGACCTGCAACAAACGAATTTCCCCAAAACTCGATTCCGTTTCCTGTTCCTGTTGTATCGGGTTCAAAACCGGTACGGTTAACGCTGATTACGGGCAGACCATTGGCCACCGCATGTCCGCGTTGCGAAATGATCCACGCATCCAGCTGGCGGGCTTTTTCATCGTCGGTATCGGCAGGATCCCAGCCAATAGCCGTAGGATAGATAAGCATTTCTGCTCCGGCCAGTGCCATTAAGCGCGCTCCTTCGGGATACCACTGATCCCAGCAAACCAGCAACCCCAATCGCCCAACCGAAGTGTTGATGGGTTCAAAGCCCATATCGCCGGGGGTGAAGTAAAATTTTTCGTAAAACCCGGGATCGTCAGGAATGTGCATTTTGCGGTATTTCCCTGCTATCGATCCGTCTTTTTCAAAAACCACAGCGGTGTTGTGGTACAGTCCGGCAGCACGTTTCTCGAAAAGCGAAGTAACCAACACAACGCCATTCTCTTTAGCTGCCGCAGCAAATAGTTCGGTATCTTTTCCGGGAATCGGTTCGGCCAGATCAAAAAGATCGACATCCTCAACCTGACAAAAATAAAGACTGGCATGCAGTTCCTGCAACACCACCAATTCAGCTCCCATTTCGGCACATTTTTTAATGGCCTCTAAACTGTTTTGCGTGTTCTCGTCTTTGTTCCCCGAACGTTTCTGCTGAATGATACCTACTTTTAATTTGCTCATGATCTTTAATTTTCAATGTTTAATCCAACCGCTTCCGGATACTGCATGGTTACGCAGTGCAGCGACCCGTGTTGCTCGATCAATACCCTGCAATTTATTGGAATTATTTCTTTTTCAGGAAAAATTTGCTGCAAAATAGCTACGGCTTCCGCATCTTGTTTTAAGCCGTATACCGGAAGCAGAACAGCACCGTTGATAATGGTGAAATTTGCATAGGTTGCCGGCAAGCGGTTTCCTTCGTCATCAAAACACGGATCGGCAAACGGCAATTCAACCAGATTGTAGGGCCTTCCGTCTTCGGTTGTAAACTGTTCCAGTTCCGTTTTCATTTTCTGCAGCGCTTCAAAATGCTCGTCTTCCGGGTTGTTACACCCCACCCAGGCAATGGTATTTTCGTTACATAAACGGGCAATTGTATCGATATGCGAATCGGTGTCGTCGCCGGCCAGGTAACCGCTGTTGAGCCACAAAACACGTTTTGCCCCAAAATTCTGTTTCAGGATAGCCTCAATTTCTTCTTGCGTATACTGCGGGTTGCGGTTCTCCTCCAGCAAACATTCGGTGGTGGTAAGAATCGTACCCTTTCCATCGCTTTCAATGGATCCGCCTTCCAATACAAAGTCGAAGCTTTTTAGTTCGCAATGCTCAAGAATTCCGTGATCGAACAAACTTTTTGTGATTTGATTGTCGAGTCCGGCTTCGAACTTTTTCCCCCAGCCGTTAAAAATATAATCCTGAACAATGGCTTTTCCATTCCCGATAACAGTAATTCCGCTATGATCGCGTGCCCAGGTGTCGTTCGACGGAGCTTCAGCAAAATAAACATTCGAAGTATTTCGGAAATAAGCACGAACACGTTTCACATTGTCGCAAACCACCAGTACTTTTTGAAAGCGGGCGGCGGCTTCAATGATATCCACAAAACAGACACTGGCTTCCTCTAAAAGATAAGCCCAATCGCTGTCGGGATGCGGAAAGGTAAGTTGTAAAAACGACTGCGGTTCCCACTCGGCGGGCAAACGCAGACTTTGAACTGCTGAATTATTCATGCTTCTTTTTGTAATCTTTCGGCCTCAAAAATAAAACGAAATTACACAGTTTCAGCTATTGAGTAAAAGTTTCTCCAATCTTGTGCGGGCGCCGTACAAATTTCCAATAAATGCTTATTTGAGGTTTTGCTCGCAATCAGAATCAAAACGATGATTTATAACAGGTTGAGCGGGAGTAGTTTTTTTGAGAAAATGAATTAACTTTTAAACCGTAAAAATTAAAGAACCAGGAACAGAAGACCAATATTATTGATACTAACCTTAATACTTATTTATGCGAAACAACATCGTTAGCTGGGTTGAAATTCCGGTAAAACAAATGGCACGCGCCATAAACTTTTACGAAACAGTTTTTAGTGTTGGATTGGAAAAAAATCGTGGCAGGGAATTCGACATGGCCTGGTTCCCCTATTCCGAAGGAAAATATGGATCGGGAGCGGCACTGGTTCTCCACAAAGAGTTTTACCAACCTTCGTCGAACGGAGTGGTTGTTTACCTGTCTTCGCCGGCGGATGATGTAAACGTAGAACTGGAACGGGTGGTAGATGCCGGTGGAAAAATACTGCAGCGCAAGAACAAAATTTCCGACGAATATGGATATTTAGCTGTCATCCTCGACACGGAAGGAAACAGGGTTGCACTGCACTCAAGGGAATAAGGGATTTTTTACTGGATACTGGTTACTGGTTGCTGGTTTCTGGATACTAATGACTAGTGACTAGTGACTAGTGGCTAATGACCATTAATGGCTAATGACTAGTGGCTAGTGACTAGTGACTAGTGGCTAATGACTAATGGCTAGTGGCTACAATTTCATCAATTTTTGATTTTACTATTGAACACCCGATAAAATATGTAATTGTCGAGAATAGTAATCCAATAAGCATTGAGATTAATATCATTGAACTGGCAAATCCGGCAATTAAACCGATTAGCAGTCCGATTGACAGGGATAAAAACAATAATGCATCCAACTTAACTTCGTAAAATATTCTGATTTTAGTTGCATCAATTCTTTCAATCCGAATTATTCCTTCTCTTACTAATTTCATCGCTTCGAATTTATTCTGTCCCGAATGTGTCGTATTTCTCACTATTCGTTTGAATGTTATCGTGTCGTTTTGAATTTCTGACTGTGCTTCAAAGTTTCTTAATGTTTCCTGAATCTTTTTCTTGAAAGAATCAATATATAAATCTGAATCTTCATGAATTGTCTTTTCTTCTGTATTCGAATATTTTAGTAAGCTCATATCCTTTCTGTTTTTATTATGACATGAAATTTTTATTTATTGTTGGTGCGTCACGAAGTTTCGGGAGGCGCAAGCGAAGAATTGATATTGGAACGCTGATGACATTGATTTTGCTGATTTTCGCTGAATCTTATACCTCGCAAAGAAAATTCAGGCGGTAGCGGAGTCGAGCTATATTATTCCTATTTTTTTCATTTCCCAAAAGCATTTCTCCGTCGCATCTATATCTGCAAAAGCATCATGGGCTCCGGTAAAATCAGTTCCGAAAAGTTTGATATGTAACTCAGATAATGTAGGCCATTTATAACCATAATAACCCGGAATTCTACAATAGTTAGTTGAAGCTTGCATGGTACATAATTTTCTTTTTCGGTCAAAATCAGTACGAACGTTTTTCCTCAGAAACTCTGCTCCAATAATTTTTTCATCAAAACTTATATTGTGAGCAACAATGACATTTGCTTGATCAACAAAACCATCAAACTCCTGAAGTACCGCACTCAAATCCTGCCCCTCGGCAATAGCCCGTTCTGTAGTAATACCATGAACATTGGATGCATCACGTGGAATCGTATAGTTTTCTGGTTTTATAATATATGTTTTTGTGTCCAAACGTTTTCCGGTATTATCGCAGAAAATCCATGCAATCTGCACCATTCTTGGCCAGTTATTTAAGTCAGTTACAGGAGCTTTCCAGTTTCGTGGTAATCCCGTTGTTTCTGTGTCAAAAAATAAATACATAAGCTTATTATTAAGTGATTAATAGTCAACTTTTGTTGTTTGCCTTGCTGGTACATCCCGAAGTTTCGGGTTGCTCCTTTAACACTCGAAAGGTCCGCGCGGGAGCGGGAGACAACATAAAGATTAAATGTACAGATGTGTCATCTACTCATTATTTCTTAAATAATTTATTGCAGCCTCTAGTATTTCATCTTTGCCCGCTTTTATTGATTCTAAGGTGGGATGAACCTCCACATCCGGTATGATACCCTCTCGTTGCAAAGCATTACCATTTGGTGAAAATAATCCAAAACCAGAAAAGGCAGCTCTTTGTTTTCCCGGAAGTGGAATCCAAACAACATGCCCCCAGGCGCCTGATGTTCGGCGTCCTATCAAAGTCGCGTGAAAATTGTTCTGTGCAATCCAAGCTTGAGTTTCCGTGAAGCTTTGGGTACTTTCATTTATTAGAAATACCACATTCGTAAGGTGGTGTGAACATTTGGTGCTGTTTACAATTGAGGAGTTATCTCTTTTCCACAAAAATGATCCCGGATGTTCCAGATCCCAAACAACCATTTCCGGCATATTTAAAACCTTTGATTCACTCAAATAACATTCTAATTGTGGTACATTGTATGCGTATGAGCCTGTTTTCCTCAAGTCGAAGATAATTCCTGATGTATTTGAATAAGCATTCAGGATAGAATCCATTTTATCAGTTGTTAACTTTGATAAGTCAATATATCCAATATCAGTGGAAATTCGTTTACACATTGGTAAATTCTGTTTCTGGCTTGATTCCGGTAGAATATGAATAATTATCTCCTTACTATCTCTGAAAATTGTTAAATCGTTTTCCTGAAAAAACGCTAGTTGTGCAACATAACTGTTAATTCTATATTCTTTATTGCCTTTCGTTGATGTTGAAATTAGCAATGATAAACTGTCTCGAATACTATTAATATCACGATTTCCTATACGCTTAATAATATCTCCCTTTCTCGTCCCCCCTCTTTCATTTCTTACGACAGTTTTCCCGTCAATATACTCAAGAAGATCTTGACAGTCCGAAGTATAGTAATTAACACCACTTATATAACCATGCCCGTCATTTAGAGCTGCGGCAAGTTTTAAGAAGGCTATTTGGTACGATTGTTTATCAATGGCATCAATAAATAGAGGTATTGATTCCAGTAATGTCTCGTCCCATGATTTATCCATCAGATATTTGTTCGGAGAGTAAAAGTAAATTACATTCCAATATCTAAAAAGTGCCAGTAAGCGAAATTCAAGAGCACTGTAAACATTTATGTTGTAGTCTTTTTCATTTTGTGGAGAAAATTGACGATCTGTTTTGTTAATGTCTATTCCATAATACGACGGATAATCAACATTCAATGAGGCTATTGTCTTCAGCTCCTCCTTGATTTGATTATCGAGAAATGAATGCTCTAACCAACATAAGTTGACGTTGATACTTAGTGAATCACTAAAAGTATTTCTGTTTGTACTATTGTAACTCCCCGCAATTTCAAGCATCTTTTTGAGTTCAGAGTTCACTTGTGCTTCAGAAGTAGAAGAGGAAATATCAGGTATCGCATCTAATAGTACTTTATCCCAATCGAGCTTGCCTGCTGTAACGTTTGGGTGATAATACTTCAGGAGGCCCCAAACACGGCATGTAATGGCCCATTTCGTAGTATCATTAAATGGATGTTCGCAAACAAATTGAACCGGCCGATGAAAATACTCTTTTGCTGTATTCTGTGCATTACAATTAAATAACCAACAAAAAATGCAAATAAAAAGGATAATGTTGTGTTTCATGTCTTATTTCGCAAACCATTGTAGTCGTTTACCAACGAATAATATTCATATTAAACTTCAATCCCTGGGGTGGCAAAAATCTCTCACTGCTATTCGTTCTGGGTGTCACCGGTTTTGGGATAGCTAACTTAACAATAATTATTTAATAATGGAAATGGTTTGGGAATTTTGCTTTGGGCTGGATGCCCCGACGCTGCGGTCGGGATTGCGCTTCGCTTAACTGGATTCTGGATACTGGATACTGGATACTTGAAACTTGTAACCTGCAACTTGTAACCCGAGCAACGCGAGATTGCTTCTCCCGATAAATCGGGATCGCAATGACGACTTGTTTAGTTGCATTAGCCGCGGACAAGAAGTATGAAGTAAATACAAGTCAGTTGCCGTCCGCGGCATTCTGTTTAACATACGATGTCATCACGAGGGAGCAGTCCGGCAAAAGACGGACGGAGACCGAAGTGATCTTTTGTATTACCATACTGGATGCTCGATACTGGATTCTGGATACTTGGAACTCGTAACTCGTAACTCGTAGCTCGTAGCTTGTAACCTGTAACCTGTAACTTGTAACTTGTAGCTTATAGCTTCTACCACACGAAAGCCCCGAAACTTCGGGGGCGCCGGAACAGGTGACCATTAGCAATTAATCTTTCAGGTATTTGTTTATCAGCTTAAATAATTCCTCTTTTTTAAGCGGTTTCGAAATAAAGTCATCACATCCGTGTTTTAACGCCAGTTGTTTGTCGGAATGGGTAGAATATGCTGTTTGGGCAATAATTGGCAAGTCGGGAAAATCTGATTTTATTTTTTTTGTTGCTTCGTGTCCGTTCATTACGGGCATTTTAATATCCATTAAAACCATGTCAATTTTTTCCCCTTGCAGACATATATCCACCGCTTCTTTGCCATTTTTTGCATGGATGATATTAAAACTCTTCCCATTTTTTACTTCAAACAGCGCCTCGATATATAAAAAGTTTACTTCTTCATCTTCGGCAACAAGAATCGTTGATTTTTTAATTGGGGTACCCGAGGCCTTGCCGGACGACTCAGCTTGTAATTCGTGCCTGGTATTATTCGCCGGTTTATAGGGTATGGTTACATAAAAAGTAGAGCCCACACCTTTTTTTGATTCCAGCGTGATGTCGCCTCCCAATAATATGGCATTTTCTTTTGATATGGATAAGCCTAATCCCAATCCTCCGTGTTTTTTGGAAATCTCTTTGTCTTCCTGCGAAAAACGTTCAAAAATAATTTCCCTGTTATGGCTTGAAATGCCAATTCCGGTATCCTTAACATAGAAAACGATATGGTTTTCTTCAATTTTATATCCAAATTCGATAAATCCGGAGTGTGTAAACTTAATGGCATTTTCGAGAAGGTTACCCAGTATTTTATTCAGTTTCGATTTATCGGTGCTTATTTCGCTTTCGTTATTGTGCAAGGCCTTTTTTAAATAGATTGGAATATTGCGCTCTTTTGATTTCAGGCTGAAAATTGAAAAAAGCTCCATTAGGAAATCATTCAGGAAGAATGTTGTTTCATTAATTTTTTCCTGTCGTGTTTCCAATGTTGAAATTTCCAGTATATCATCAATAATCCGAAGCAATTGATAGCTGCTGTTTTGCACAATTTTAGCGTAATACTTTCTTTTTTCGTACGAAATGTCCGGATTATTAAGCATCTCTGAATAACCGATGATCCCATTCATTGGAGTACGAATTTCATGCGACATGTTGTTCAGAAATTCGGTTTTTAACTGGTTGGCTTCTTCGGCTTTCTCTTTAGCAGAAACAAGTTCAGCTTTATATTTTTCTTCGCTGAGTTTAGCTCGCAGCAAAGGAGCTATGTAATTGCAAATATCTTCGAGCATATGTTTGTGGCTTTCATTAAAACCACCCTCTTTATTTGCGACAACAATTTGCCCGATTAATTTTTCATGAATCAGAATTGGAACTGCCAGGGCGTTTTTTAGTTGAACATGCCCCATCGGGAATTTCAGATTTTCATTTCGAAAGATACTTTTCTTTTTAACCAGACTTGCGCCCCATATTCCTGACCATACTTCTTTTGGAAATTCGATAGTGTTATGGGGCATTTGGAATTTACCCCAAACACCGTAGGTCATGGTCGGACAAACCAATGTTTGCCCTTTTTTGTCGGTAATGTATCCAAAAAATCCAAATGAGCATTTTAAAGTGTTTAGAATAATATCGAGGATTGAATTAAAGAATTTGTCTTCGTAACCCAGAATAATGGAATTCGATATTTTGTTTTTAAGCAGAATTTCTTCTTCAGATTGTTTCAGTTGAAGTTCAGATTTTTGTAATTCGCCAAGCTGTTTTTCTATAAGCAATTCATTTTGCTCGGCAAGTTCTTTTGCTTTTTGCAGTTCCTTTTCGGTTTCTTTAATTTTGGTAATGTCCATATTAAAGCCATACCAGGTAATGCTTCCGTCGGGTAATCTTTCAGGTGTTGATCGCGAATAAATCCATTGAATTTTTCTTCCCGGAATTTGTACCCTAAACTCACAGGTAAAATAGGTCAGATGTTCTGCCGAATATTCAATAGCGTTATTTACCCTGGCAGCATCTTCAGGGTAAATAACCCTGGCTATCGGGTCAAAATTATCGACAACATCTTCTGGAGAACAACCAAATATGTGCTGTATGCCTTCAGATGCAATGGGAACACAATAGCTGCCGTCGGGTTTCCTGGTAAATTGAAACAGCAGGTCGGGAACATTTGCCGAAAGTTTTCTAAACTCAATATCTTTTTGCCGCACTTTCGCTTCAGTTAACTTTCTTTCGGTATTATCGCGGATAATCACGCTTATCCGGCTAATTCCTTCCTGATCGACAAAAACCGATGATGAAATTTCAACAGGAAAAACTTCGTTGTTTTTTCTCCGCATTAAAAGTTCACCTTTAGCTCTTCCTTTTCGTTTCTGTTCTTCAAGAATGCTTGCAAATCCCGGATCATTCGGCACCACTAATCCATTTATACCTACTTGGCAAATTTCTTCTTCTGACCGTTGAAACATTTCGCATGCTGCTTTATTGGCCGAGAGAATTGATCCATCGGCTGTTTTAAGGATTATCGCATCCATACTATTTTCCAAAACAAGCCGGTAACGTTCTTCGCTGGTTCGCAAAGCGTCGTTCAGTTCCATTAATTCCTGCTTCTGAAATGTCATATCGCTGATCAGATTAGTCATGTCGAGCAGAAATGCCATTATTGTTTTTACTTTCTCTTCAGCAATAATCGGAACATCATCAAGGGCCTTCAGGTACTTTTCTTCATTAAACCCATATTTTTGGGCCTGCTTCTTAAAAAAAGCCGGGTCGGGAGATTTAAAAAAGAACTGACCGGAAAACAAATTGGCAATATGTTCGCCGTTTATAATTATTGGAACGGCAACATCAATCAATCCGTTTAAACATTTATAACAATGATATTTTTCGCCTGTGTTCATTTGCCCGGCCAACACCGTGTCGCTGATGGTGCAATTTTGGGAAGTTTCAGGGTGTACACGATGAAATTCGGTACATATCTGCCGCCATCCTGATTTTGACAGAACATTGCCCTCGAGGTCTAAGATAGCGGTAACAAAACCTGTTGATTTATTAAAACCCTCAAGAAGGGTATTTACCTTCTCAAAATCGATTAATTTCAGTATTTTGCTTTTCAACATAATCTTTAGGTTTTACTGTATTTTATTGATTTCCCTCATCGAACTTCCAAGAAAGCAATAGCTTCATAAATAGCATCAACCAGTCAATTCAGGAGATTTAGTTACAATCCTTACCGGACATTTCAAGTTTTAAAATTTGCTTTAAATTAATGATTTAATTGACTTTATGCATAAGGATGCCTGTTGTTTTATTGACACGAACCTATGTGTGCAGCTATTTTACTTTTTAGACGAATAGAGTAAGCGCTTGTAAACCTTTTATAGGCAATAATGCAGTACGGATATTGGATACTGGATACTAGATATTGGATACTCGTAACTCGTAGCTTGTAACTCGCAACCCGATTAAAGAGAGATTGCTTCTCCCGATAAATCGGGATCGCAATGACGACTTGTTTAATATGTATCAGCCGCGGACAAGAAGTATAAAGTAGATACAAGTCAGTTGCCGTCCGCGGCATTCTGTTTAACATACGATGTCATCACGAGGGAGCAGTCCGGCAAGCGACGGACGGGACCTAAGTGATCTTTTATATTACCATACTGGATTCTGGATACTTGTAACCTGTAACCTGTAACTTGTTACCCGAGCAACGTGAGATTGCTTCTCCCGATAAATCGGGATCGCAATGACGACTTGTTTAATAAGTATCAGCCGCGGACAAGAAGTATAAAGTAGATACAAGTCAGTTGCCGTCCGCGGCATTCTGTTTAACATACGATGTCATCACGAGGGAGCAGTCCGGCAAGCGACGGACGGGATTGCGCTTCGCTCAACTGGATAATTGTGACTAATGACTAATGACTAATGGCTCGTAGCTAGTAGCTCGTAGCTAGTAGCTAGTGACTAGTGACTAGTAGGTACTAGTTAGATACCTTTATACTTTTTACAATTTCATCTTCCGCATTATCGTACACTTTACGAATTAGCGGATCGTTAAAATTCATGGTGCGTTCTTCAAAAGCCATATCGTTGATGCGCTCAAACAGGCGTTCTTTAGCGGCGCGAATATCTTTTCCATAAATGTGGTACGAATCGGCCTGCCAGTTCATACGCCCCAACTTAACTGTTTTGCCTGTTTTTTCTGCAATACCGGCAGCAACCACATCCTTACTGAATTGAATAAATCCGAACATATTCAGAAATCCGGCATTCCAGGCATCGTTACTTCGGTAGCGGATATTGCTGTTTAGCCACCACGTTCCGTCTTCGTCTTCCAAAATCCGGTACCATAACGATTGTAAACTTGGCGGATCGTCGCAGGTAAAATCGATGTTAGGCATCCAGGTAATCATTTGTGCCTGCCGAGTAAAAGGCTGCTCAGCCAGTTTGTCGATTACATTTTTTATCTGATCAACCTTAAAAGCTCCCACTTCTTTTGATTCGCCTTCAACCAGTTCGTTCCAAACGCCGTAGTTTTGCAGACGCCCGTGGTAAGTATATTCCGGACGTTTATCTTCCCGATCGTTCAAGTTTTTTACCAGGTGGTCTTTCAAACCTTCCAGTTCCAGCACATATTCCCGTAAATCGTCAACACCTCCGGGAAACGCAGTGTGAATCATCGGATCGATCTCCGGCTCCAAAATCGTTAAATTCATGGTACAATCAATACTCAGCGGATCACCCGGCCGGTCGTACTGCGTTTTAAAACGGGTTCCTTTCCCATACAAATAAATTAGTGCTGTTTCGTAAGCTTCGGCCAACGATCTTCCTGTTACCGAAATCACCGGAATATTTTTCATTTCAATAGTTTAAGCTCTTCGATTGATCGAAAGGATTTAAAGATAGAAAATATGTATTCGGTAAAATAAATATTGGCAAAAAAATGCCATGGTGATCGGAATCAATACCCGTAACCATAACCATAATCGTCCTCTATATAAACCTTGTCATCCAGCGGATAATCACCTTCCAAAACTGAAAATGAAGAATAGCTTGCCGATCCCCAAATGCCAATGCCACCAATAATGTTTGAATAAACCTGAACCGGTTCGGAAAAGAAATCTTCATCAAACCAAAAATGCAGATTAGCTGAATTCAAATACTCGTAATAATCTTCAGAAAGCGAATACAGGCAGATGTCCCGGATTTTGAAACTGGCACTATTATCATAACTGCTGTAGCCATACGAATAAGAACTATACCCAAGCTCGAACCTCAACTTCATTTTTTTCCCGTTAAAGCTGTCATCGTTAAAAATGGCATATTGATTAGTGGGCGTACCGGTAATTAATTCATCCGCCTCATTTATAGCGTCGTTAAGTTGAGGATTTAGAATCTCAACCCATTCATATTGTTGCGGTCTGATAAGTACTGTATCCGAATGTATGATTGTTCCATCAGGCATGTATCCACGCAATTCCTGCCCTTCAATTGATTTAGATTGCAAGCGATAATAGTTGTGCTGCTGCCCCTTATCATCAAACTCAACACTAAATTCGGTTCTCCCCGGATAACCGTAACCATTTGTATTGCTCACAGTTGTTGTATCCCAGGCCGATATTTCAATAGCTTCCGGCACAGTTGTTTCGCAACGCACGGGGCTGAAACCATCAGCTACAATTTCAAGCCGGTAGCTTTTCCCGGCTTCTCCTATAACAGTAGACTGGTATTTGCCCAGCGCAAGAGGGACATCTGAGCCATAAACCATCTCCTTTACGGGCATTAAAGTTTCAGCAAAAACATCATCAACATATAAATCTACTTTGGCATTTGCTACCACTACATTGGCGAAACTATCTTCAAGCTTGCTTCTGCTTTTCGACAGTTTAACAGTAACCGTATCGCCTGATACAACAAGGCCGTTAACCACCAGTATCGGTTTTATTTCATCGCCTTTAAACTCGATCTCTTTTTCGCAGGAAACAAGAAATAAGAAAAGAACAGAAAAGAGTGTTGGTATTATTTGTTTGAATTTCATGGTATTCGAATTATTTTTTGAGTTTAAGGATACATTAGAACTTAAAAGTGTAACTAACAGAAGGAATTAAGGGAAACAAACTCACTTGTTTTAGTACCGGTTTCCTTTTATAATAATCTCCTTCAGGAGAGGGAACAACGATTGTTTTGCTGTCCCAATACACGAAAAAAGGATTCTGACGACTGTATGCATTATACAGCCCGACTGTCCAGGTGCGAACGCCGCGCTTTTTTTGTTTATGGAAATTCATACTTAAATCGAGGCGGTGATACGCCGGCATCCGGTAACTGTTTCGGCCACCGTAATAAGTTATCACTCCTTCTGACTGATACCTACCCATCCCGGGGAGCATGGCCGAATAATCCTGCGCGCCCAAAGTAGTAGCATTTCCAGTGCCGTAAACCCAGGCTAAACCGATATCAAATTTTTTACTGACTTCGTGATTCAGCACAAGGTTAACATCGTGCCTGCGGTCGTATTTTGCCGGAAATGTTTCGCCAAAATTCAGATTGTCGAATTTGCGGTTTGACCACGACAAGGTATAACCCAGCCATCCGGTAGTTTTTCCGGTTTTCTTTTCCAGCATAAATTCGGCACCGTACGACCAGCCTTTACCCGTTTCAATTTTGCTTTCCCAGCCTTCGCCAACTCCCGAAAATGTTGCTCCGGGTTTGTACTCAATCAGGTTATCCATTTTTTTATAAAAAGCTTCAACGGAAAATTCATATCCCTTTTTGTGATTATAAGCAGCCCCCACCGCCCATTGCTGCGAATTCTGAGGTTTTACATTTTGGGTAGTGGGTAACCACAAATCGGTAGGAAGACTTATTGTTGAGGAGCTCAGCAAATGAATGTACTGACTCATTTTGGCATAAGAAGCTTTTACCGATAAATTATCAGAAACCAGGTAACGTAAGGCCAGGCGAGGTTGAAACGAAGTATAATTGGTATTCTGAACATTAAACCACGAAAAGTGTAATCCGATATTGGCATTTAAACGCGGAGTGATGTTCCAGCTATCTTCCACATAGGCATCAAATTCGGTTGCAGCTATATTTTGGTTACCATAAGTTGTATCCTGATCCAATTGATACCCATCTTCATCAATGGTTGTTTTTTCATGGTTTACCCCCGGCCTGAAAGTATGCCAGGTATTTGAGGCCCCATATTTTAACGAATGATTTATTGCGGGGTAATAATCAAAATCTATTTTCGCAGTTACGTCATTTATCCCCGACATATAACGAAAATAATCCCTGTCGTAATGTTCTTGTTCAGTGTATTCATAATCACTCTCAACATCAAACCTGTATTTACTGTAGGTGAGCGTAGCATTACTAAATAACTTTGGGCTAAAAACGTGGTTCCACCGTAAGGCTGAAGTAATGTTTCCCCAGCCAAGATTATCATTGTACTTATCGTAATAGTTTGATTCCACCGAGGTAAATTTTGATTTATCATAGGCTTTATCCTTGCCACTGTACATCGACAGAAACAAACGATCGCGATCCGAAAACCTGTGGTTTATTTTTGCATTCAGATCGTAGAAATAATACCCGGCGTTTATATCTTCATTATCGGCTTTTTTATTGGCTAATTGAATAAACGGTTGTGCCAATACGTCGATGTAAGTTCTTCGTCCGGAAACGATAAAAGCGGTTTTTCCTTTATTTATTGGCCCTTCAAACGAAAAGCGTGAAGAAATAAGGCCGACAGAAAACTCGCCTTTGTACTCCTGATCGTTTCCCTCTTTCATACGAATATCAACCACCGACGACAGGCGTCCGCCAAACCGTGCCGGGAAACCGCCTTTGTAAAGATTTACTGTTTTTACCGCGTTGGAATTAAACACCGAAAAGAATCCGAACAAATGACTGGCGTTGTAAACAGGAACTCCGTCGAGTAAAAATAAATTCTGATCGGCACCGCCTCCCCGAACATAAATTCCACTGGTGCCTTCGGTGCCCGCCTGAACTCCCGGCAAAAGCTGAATAACTTTTAAAACATCGGGCTCACCAAGTATAACCGGTAGCTTCTCAATACGTGCAGTCGGGAGCTCAATTAAACTCATTTGGGTACGTTCAACATTCGATTTCGAGGCATGTACAGTAATTTCGTCAAGATCGGCCATTTGCTTTAGCTTCATATTGATTACCGTATCCTTCTGTAAATCTAAACGGAGGATTTGTTTGTTATAACCGACAAAAGAAAACTGCAAGCTATGCTGCCCGGCCGGAAGGGTAAGACTATAGAAACCGTAAACATTACTGACGGTACCTTTCTTTTCTAGGGTTTCATAAATATTTGCATTAATAAGTGATTCGCCGGTGGTTAAATCTGTAACATATCCACTAATTGTTACGTTCTGTGCAAGAACAAGATGAACACTACATAATAGTGCGAAACAGAGGTAAAATGATTTCATTGAAAATGGGTTAAAAATTTATTCGGTCAAATATACCCTTACAATAAATTTAAAAATGATAACAAATATTAAGTAAACTAAACATAAGCTAACAGGTGTTAAAACCTGATCGGAATAAGCTAAACATTTAGTTTTGCATTTTTTTAATAAGTATCCAATTTCTTAGGAATTTATTTTCAAAACTTTTATACTTTTATCCATCTAAATGATTTTAAATTTTAATCTATAACCAATTAACCATGAGTACTAAATCAACTTCGAGAAGAAGTTTCCTAAAAGGTGCGCTGGCTGCAGGAGCCGGCCTGGTTATCGTTCCGCGTCACGTTTTGGGCGGTAACGGCTATCTCGCACCATCCGATCAGTTAACAAAAGCTATTATCGGTGTCGGCTCAATGGGCCGCGGTCATATTCCATACGAAGGCACACGTGTTGTTGCCATTTGCGATGTGGATACCGAACACCTTAAACTGGCCAAAAACCTGATTGATTACGACGTAAAACAATTCACTGATTTTAGAGAAGTATGTCAGCTGCCCGAAGTTGACATTGTGCACATTGCCACGCCGCCACACTGGCACGGCATTATGGCTGTTGAGGCCGCCAAAGCCGGGAAAGACATTTGGTGCGAAAAACCAATGACACGCACCATTGGAGAAGGTAAAAGAGTGGTTGAGGCAGTTAATGCGCATGGCCGTATGTTCAGGCTGAACACATGGTTCCGTTTTAAAGACCAGTTTTACGGACTGGGAACCGATGTAAAACCGCTGAAAAAAGTTATTGACAGTGGCATTTTAGGATGGCCGCTAAAAGTTACGGTTAGTGGAATTACCGGCTACAACTGGAAATTCTACTGGCAGGGCAAACACAACTTAACTCCTCAACCGGTACCGAAAAACCTTAATTACGATATGTGGTTAGGCCCCGCTCCGTACAAACCATACAACGAAGCGCGTGTTCATGCCAATTTCCGTGGCTACTGGGATTACGATGGCGGCGGACTGGGTGATATGGGTCAGCACTACCTCGACCCGGTACAATACATGCTTGGAAAAGATGATACCAGCCCGGTAAAAATTGAGGTTGACGCACCACAACAACATTACGATGCCGTGGGTACCTGGCGACGTGTAACTTATACCTATGCCGATGGATGTCAAATCATTCTCGATGGTGAGAACCGCGACAAAGATGCAGCCTATATTGAAGGTCCTAACGGCAAAATCTACCAGGGATTCCGTTCGGATATTCCTAATCTGCAAAGTTTTATTAAAACCTTACCTGATCCTGAACCACAGATTGGAATTTTTTCCGAATCGGTGAAAACACGCAAGAAATTTGCACTGAACGAAACTAACGGATTCCGGTCGGCAACGCTTGTAAACCTCGGTATTACAGCAGTTCGCCTGGGACGTACATTACATTTCGATCCTGAAAAGCTGGAGTTTATTGATGATGAAGGAGCAAACCGACTGATCAATCAGCCCATGCGTGCACCGTGGACGATTTAAAGGATGAAGGATGAATTAGTAAGGATTAATACATAGGATTAAGGACAAATACAATGAAAAAATATAGAATTCAAATAACTACGATCTTGCTGCTGGCGTGTTTTAGTTTAGCCGGTTTTGCGCAGGATAAGCGAACGCTCGACACCAAAGTTGCCGATGTGCTGGCACAAATGCCAACAAAGAACCTCACACACCGCGACAAAGCGATGAACGAAATCTTTTTGATGGGCGACGAAGGATACCAGAAACTGGCCGCAGAACTTGTTCCGTTGGGCACCGGCGACGACACAGCTGTACGTTTTGCAGTGAACAGTTTTTCGCGTTATGCCAGTCAGTTTGGCAAAAACGAAGAACGCGCTTTTGCAGAGGAGAATCTTTTAAAAGCGCTCAATTCTGCTAACGATGTTGAGGTAAAAACTTTTCTTCTCAATCAACTAAACCTGGTTGCCGGCGAAAAGACAGTTGAACAGGTAAAAAGTTACTTAACTGATGTGCAACTTGCCGAACCGGCAACACAGACTATTCTGTCAACTGAAGATCCAAAGACAGCTGAAGTATTTCTGGCCGCTTTCCCAAAAGTTGAAGGAGAAACACAAATGACTATTGTTCGCGCTTTGGGCCGGTTAAAATGTAAACGCGCCGTACCGCTGATTACGCCATTGGTAAGTGCCGATAATGAGTCGATGCAGAAAACAGCACTGGCCGCACTGGCAAATATCGGGTCACCTGATTCCTATAAAACCTTGCTAAATGCTGCTTCTGATGTGAATTTTAATTACGATGCCACCAATGCAGCCGAAGCATTTCTGACTTACACCAAACGTTTGGGCGAGCAAAATGAACTGGAACTAATGGAAAAAGCTTGCAAGGCTATTTTTAAAGCCAATTCAGCAAGCGACCACCTGCATAATTATTCTGCCGCGCTTCGTATTTATGCCGACTACCTTGGTTACGAAGCCACCCCGCTTTTATTGGAAGCGCTTGATTCGCCGGATAAAGCGTTTCGCTACTCAGCATTAAATATTGCTGAAAACCTGGGCGGAGTTGCCGATACACGAAAATGGATTGCTAAAGCTGAGGCAGCAAACCCCGAAGTTAAAGCTGAAATTATAGATATGCTGGGAAGACGTGGTGATGAGCAGGCAAACGATTTTGTTTTGGCCAGCCTTGAATCGTCGGCTGAAGTTGTTCGTACAGAAGCGATAACCGCTTTGGCAAAACTTCAGGGAAGTGAAGCAACTTCTGCTTTAATTGCACACCTGGCGCAGGGAAAGGATATTGAAGCAACAACAGAAGTATTGAGCACCCTGCTTGATAAAGAACATATATACCAAATTGCAGACAACCTCGACAAATCAGCAGGAAAAACGAAAGCCGCTTTTATCGATCTTATCGGAGCCAAAGCGGAAACGCAATATTTTGATGAAATACTGGCCGCCACTTCATCTGCCAATGCTGATGCAAAAACAGCTGCTTTCTCCGCACTGAAACAAGTTTCTTCATACGAAAATACAGACGCATTATTAAAGCTCTTGCTTTCGCTTTCTGATCCTTCAGAAATTACCGAAACACAACTGGCACTGATGGCTGTTGTTGACGGTATCGCCGAAGAGCAAGATTCAAACGGAAAAGTGTTGAGCACCTTGGAACAAACCAATAAAAAAGCCCGCCTGTTCCCTATTCTGCCAACAATTGGCGGCGAAACAGCATTGAAAACCGTTACCGGATATTTTAATTCATCGAGTGGAGAGCAGAAGCAAGCTGCGTTTACCGCCTTAACCAACTGGCAGGATTATTCTGCCTCGAAACCTTTGTACGAAATTTGTCAATCGGGTAATGCAACATTCAGTCAGCCGGCATTTAACAGTTTTGTGCGAATGGTGGCAAGCGCAAATCTTCCAGACGATCAGAAATTGTTGCAATACCGAAAGATCATGAATTATGCGTCGTCAGCCGACGATCAGAAGAATGTGATCGCTGCCATTGGACGTTTAAGAACATTCCTTTCGTTGGTTTACCTGGAGCAATATCTGGAAGAAGAAGCACTGACAGCGACCACTTCGCGCGCCATTATGAATATTGCCATGCCAGACAGTAATGGTGAAGGCGGTTTAACGGGCGACATTGTTCGTCGAATTCTGGGTAAAGCAGAACAGGCATTATCGGGCGAAGACAGCGCCTACGACAAAATAAACATTCAGAATTATCTGAAAGCAATGCCAAAAGACAAAGGTTATGTTTCGCTGTTCAACGGCAAAAACCTCGACGGATGGCAAGGAATGCTTTTAGACGGCAACCCGATAAAAATTGCCAAACTCAGTGAAACGGAACGTGCGAAAGAACAGGAAGCGGCCGACATTAAAATGCGCGAAAACTGGAGCGTTAAAGATGGAATGATCATTTTTAACGGGAAAGGAGCCAACCTGGTTTCTAAAAAGATATACAAGGATTTTGACATGATCGTTGACTGGCGCATAAGTAAAAAAGGCGACAGTGGCATCTATCTGCGTGGAGCTCCACAAGTACAGGTTTGGGATACATCGCGTGTTGAAGTAGGTGCACAGGTAGGTTCCGGAGGTTTGTACAACAACAATCCTGACAATGTGCGCGATCCTCTGCTGGTTGCCGACAATCCGATTGATGAGTGGAACACCTTCCGTATTACCATGGTGGGCGAGAATGTAACAGTTTACCTGAATGGAGAACTGGTAGTTGACAATGTAAAAATGGATAATTACTGGGACCGCAGCATTCCGATTTTCAGCGAAGGAACCATCGAACTGCAGGCACACGGTAACGAACTGGCTTTCCGAGATGTGTATGTGCGTGAAATTAATACCGATGAAATTGGCTTAACACAGGAAGAAATTGACGAAGGATTTGTTTCGTTGTTTAATGGTAAAAACCTCGATGGCTGGCAGGGAAACAAAACCGATTATTTTGCCGAGAATGGCGAGCTGGTTGTAAATCCGAAAGCAGGTGGTCATGGCAACCTGTACACCGAAAAAGAATACAGCGACTTTGTCTTCCGTTTTGAGTTTAAACTCACTCCCGGTGCTAACAACGGACTGGGAATTCGTACCCCACTTGAAGGCGATGCGGCTTATGTGGGAATGGAATTGCAAATTCTGGATAACACGGCACCTATTTATGCCAACCTGCACGAATATCAATACCACGGATCGGTTTACGGAACAATTCCGGCTAAGCGCGGCTTTTTAAATCCGGTAGGTGATTGGAATACGCAGGAAGTGGTGGTGAAAGGAACGAAAATAAAAATCACATTGAATGGCGAAGTGATTCTTGATAGTGATATTGCCGATGCCCGCGAGCATGGAACCAAAGATGGCAAAGATCATCCGGGCTTACAACGCGATAAAGGCTACATCGGATTTCTGGGCCACGGCTCCGAATTGTGGTTCCGGAATATCCGGATTAAAGATCTAAGCGAATAAGCGATTCAAAAAAAATAATTAGTGATGGTCTCACTTCGAGTGAGGCTATCGCTAGGCTTTCTAATTATTGAGCAGGTGAACCTTTAGTCACCTGCTCAATATCCGGAGCTACACCGGGCAGCAATTTGAAATCTTCAGGTTAAAAACAGCCGGATTTTCTGCAAAAACCTGATCCATCGCTTGAGTTAAGGCTTTCATAATCTCAGCTAACTCGCCGGTAATTATACTGCT
Organism: uncultured Draconibacterium sp.; assembly: GCF_963674925.1. Classification (NCBI taxonomy): domain Bacteria; kingdom Pseudomonadati; phylum Bacteroidota; class Bacteroidia; order Marinilabiliales; family Prolixibacteraceae; genus Draconibacterium; species uncultured Draconibacterium sp. The sequence goes on along the minus strand of NZ_OY771647.1, from coordinate 1,549,471 downwards.
CATTTTGCCGGGCTCCACGTCAATAGTTTGGTTGTTTGCTAAAAGCGACAGAAAAGTATCGACTGGTTTTTCAAAATCGTCACTCAGCGGGTAAAGACTTATTTCAACAGCAACTTGCATGATTATTTGTTTTTCTGAACCAGCGCTACCATAAAAGCCGGTTCGTGATTATCTTTCTCAGCAGTTCGGTCCATCACTTTGAAATCGGGAGCAAAATGCACTCCTTTAGTAAGCTCCGGCGTTCCGAACTTCATTAAATCTTTCTCTAAACTTTCAGGAACGTAGAATGCTGCATTTTTGAATACCGGATCGTTAGCCGTATTTTTTGCCAGATGCGAGTTTCCATTCAGGCAACCCAGTAATAAATATGCTCCCGGTTTTAAAACACGATAGATTTCGTTCAACACCACTTCTTTGCTATTTACAAACTCCATCATTGTTACCGAAGCCACTACATCAAAACTTTCGTTTTTAAATGGCAGTTCTTCGGCATCGGCCTTTAAAATATCGGCATCCAGATTTTTCTCAATAGCCTGACGCAACATCGCATCCGAAATATCGGTGGCAATAACTTCAAACCCCATTTTTACAAACAGCTCTGTCCAGTGACCGGTGCCACAACCCAGTTCCAGCATTTTCCCTTTTGACACTTTTTTCAGCGCATCGACAATAAGCTTTTCTTCTATCGCATCAATTTCTTTTCCTGCCGTAGTTTGATAATAGGCATCGTAAGCGCCCGCTATTTCTTCATTTACAAATACGTTCATCATTATCAGTTTTGACTATCACGCCTCTAAAACAAAGATGCCATCTTTCTACATAACGTAAATAAAGATGGCATCTTTCTTAGTGGAATAAATTCTTTCTAGTTCTTCTTTACATACTGTGTAAGAATAACAATCTGCTGGCCATTTACTTTTCCTTCAATATGTTCCGGGTTATCGTGTACCAGCGAAATATTACGAACGGCCGTTCCGCGTTTCGCAGTAAATCCTCCACCTTTAACGTTCAGGTCTTTAATCAATACAACCGTATCGCCGGCCTGTAAAACAGCGCCGTTGCTGTCGAGGTGTCTTACCACATCATCCGGATCAATTCCTTCGCCGGTTGCTTCGGCCCACTCCTTGGTTTCTTCGTCGAGGTAAAGCATATCGAGCAGGTCTTGCGGCCAGCCTTCAGCTTTCAGTCGGTTTAACATTCTCCAGGCCACCACCTGAACAGCAGGTACAGTGCTCCACATACTATCATTCAAACAGCGCCAGTGGTTGGCATCCATCGTTTCCGGCTCATTGATCTGACCCGAGCAGGTTGCACAAATATAAATACTGTCTTTTTCGCTTTCCTGTGTTGCCGGCGGTACGGTAAAAACACCCAGGTTATCTTCCGATCCGCATAATTCACAAACCGAAGTGCGTTTTTGCAATTCTCTTTCTATACTCATTTTGATTGTTCTGATGCGTCATCCCGAACTCGTTTCGGGATCTGCCATTGTTCAGATGCTGAATCAAGTTCAGCATGACGTCCTTTACTTGTGTTTTAAAATAACTTCTTAAAACCGATTACATCCTTCACTTCCTGCAATGTTTTTGCAGCTGACTCCTGAGCTTTTTCGGCACCCATTTTAGCCACTTTTGCCAGGTAAGCATCATCTTGCAGAATATCAATAATACGCTCGCGGATTGGCGATGTGTAAGCAATAATATCTTCGGCCAGTTGTTTTTTCAGATCGCCGTAACGGATTTCGCATTTGTTGTACAACTCATCGAAATGCGCCACTGTATCAGGTGTAGAAACAATATCCAAAAGCGTAAATAAGTTCTGAACAGCTTCCGGTTTTTCCTGATTCATTTCTGTTGGGCCTGAGTCGGTAACCGCACGCATCACTTTTTTACGGATCGATTTTGGGTCTTCGTAAAGGTTAATGGCATTACCTTCCGATTTTCCCATTTTTCCGCTGCCATCCAGTCCCGGAACTTTAATCATGTCGCCGCCACCAAAAGTATACGGACGAGGAATAGGGAACACATCGGTTTTGTACATGCGGTTAAAACGTTTGGCAAATTTGCGCGCCATCTCCAGGTTTTGCTCCTGGTCTTTTCCAACCGGCACAAAATGTGCTTTATGAATAATAATGTCCGAAGCCATTAAAACCGGATAAGTCAGCAGTCCGGCATTTACATTATCCGGATTCTGACGGGCTTTATCTTTGAACGACGTTGTACGCTCCAGTTCGCCCAAATAGGCATTCATATTTAATAAAGCATACAATTCCGAAACCTCAGGAACATCACTCTGAATGAATATCGTTGATTTTTCAGGATCGATACCACAAGCCAAATATTCGGCAAGCACCTGGCGCACACCCGACTGCAAATTCTCAGGCGTTGGATGCGTGGTTAACGAGTGAATATCTGCAATAAAAAAGTAGCAGTTAAAATCGTCCTGCATTTTTAAGAAGTTTTGCACGGCTCCAAAATAGTTTCCGAGGTGCAAATATCCTGTCGGTCGTATACCGCTAACAACTGTCGGTTTATTCATCTTATTAAAATTGTTTTTTTCCTAAGGTATAAGATGGAACTCGTCCCTATCAATCGGGACTCGTTTCATTTGTCTTTTTACTAAGCGCATTGCGCAAAGCATATAATTTTTAAGTGAGTGCAAAAATAGAGATTAGTGGGGAAAGTAAAAAAATAAAATTCGTTGCGGTTAAAAAATTAATACTGAAGGGGCTGTATTGGCTTTAAATCTCCATTATTAAGTAAAAAATGCACTATAGCGTTTACTGATATGGTTATCGTTACCCCTTTGACTGTCGCCATTTCCCCTCACGAGGGGAAACATCTGCAAGGTAAAGTAAGAAGCTTTAACGGAAAGCAGAAAGAATATTCACTGCTTGTTCCCCGCTTGAGGGGAGCTTTCGTCGGCTGACGAATGAGGGGTTGAAAAAAGAGTATCTGTCTTTACGAAAGACATTAATCAATCAGGTCGGAAACCTGGGCCCCGGTGCAGGCGATCAGGTCCTTTGGATTGATTTTTATCTGCATCCCCCTTTTTCCGGCACTTACAAAAATGTATTCGAAATTCAAACAGGTTTCGTGAATAAAGATTGGGTATGGTTTTTTCATTCCCATTGGCGAACATGCTCCACGGATGTATCCGGTGAGTCCCAGCAGTTCTTTCATCAGCACCATTTCCACGCTTTTATTCCCCGATATTTTTGCCGCCTTTTTCAAATTTAGTTCGGCTGCTCCGGGGATAACAGCTACAAACACCCCCGTGTTCTTCCCTTTTAAAACCAGGGTTTTAAAAACCTGCTCAACATTCTGCCCCAGCGATTCGGCAACATGAGTAGCGCTTAAATCCGCCTCATCAACATGGTATTCAACCAACTCATACGCTATCTTTTTGCTGTCGAGTAAACGGGCTGCATTTGTCTTTTTCATCGTGAAATAATTTGAGTGTAAAAGTTGAAAATTTTGTCCGCCTGGACAAATGAATTATCCAATAAAAACATCCTTTCAATGTCATAGTTAGTATGTAGTGCGTCATGCTGAACTCGTTTCAGCATCTTTCTCATTTAATTACAAGCCATTTGAAATGAAGACCCTGAAACAAGTTCAGGGTGACGTCCAAATTGTGATTATTTGCAGATATCCAAATCCAATTAAATCCCAACTTCCTTGCACACACCAAAGCGTTAAAGAATCTGAAATATTTTTTCAAAAAAAAATATTAATTAGCTTTACGTACTGTAGATTTAAAGAGATGTATAAGAATAACATATACGGAAAAGAATGGCACTGGCGTAATGTGAAAATGGAAACACGGAATGCTGCGTATTTTTTCTGTTATAAACTGAAAAGGGATTTGTCGTATTCGTAGGGCAAGTCCCTTTTTTGTTATTAGAGAAATAGATTATTAGACATGAGTAGTGAGACAGACTCGGTTGGAAAAAAGGAGATTACCTTTGAATTTCTCAATACTATGTACTCAATACTCATTAGTATAAACTGAATTATCAACCAATAAAATAACAAATCATGACTAGACAAAAGAAGATTTTTCTTGATGAATCGGAAATGCCCAAACAATGGTATAACCTGGCTCCCGATCTGCCATCGCCGTTGAACCCACCACTTGGCCCTGACGGAAATCCTGTGGGCCCTGAGATGCTGGCTCCGGTGTTCCCGATGAACCTGATTGAGCAGGAAGTTAGCCAGGAGCGCTGGATTGATATTCCTGAAGGAATTCGGGAGATTCTGGTACAGTGGCGGCCAAGTCCCTTAATTCGTGCCTACGAACTGGAAGAAGCACTGGGAACTCCCGCAAAGATCTATTACAAAAACGAAGGCGTTTCGCCCGCCGGTAGTCATAAACCCAATACAGCTGTGGCGCAAGCCTGGTATAACAAACAGTTTGGTATTAAAAAACTTACCACCGAAACCGGCGCAGGACAGTGGGGTTCTGCATTATCGTATGCCTGTGCACAAATTGGCGGCATCGAGTGTAAAGTTTTTATGGTGCGTGTAAGTTTCGATCAGAAACCTTTCCGTAAGATGATGATGGAGACCTGGGGCGGCAAGTGTATTGCTAGTCCAAGTACCGAAACACAGGCCGGTCGCGATATTTTAGCACAGTTTCCTGATACACCGGGAAGTTGGGAATTGCCATTTCTGAAGCCGTTGAAGCAGCAGTTACCGATCCTACCGGCGGTACCCGTTATTCATTGGGCTCGGTGTTGAACCACGTTATGTTACACCAGACTATAATTGGTTTGGAAGCCAAAAAACAGCTGGCAAAAGTGGGTATTAAAAACCCTGATGTAGTTATTGGCTGCTGTGGTGGCGGTAGTAACTTCGCTGGTCTTTCGTTCCCGTTTATGTACGATAAAATTCATGGTGCCGACATCCAGATTATTGGAGCCGAACCATTCAGCTGTCCGACTTTAACAAAAGCTCCGTTTATTTACGATAACGGCGATGTGGCACAAATGACTCCGCTTTTGGCGATGAACAGCCTGGGTCACAACTTTATTCCGGCACCGATTCACGCCGGAGGTTTGCGTTACCACGGAATGGCTCCGCTGGTAAGTGCTGCATTACGGGATGGTTTAATGGATGCGGTAGCTGTTCACCAAAGCGAATGTTTCGAGGCCGGGTTATTGTTTGCCAAGACCGAAGGTATTATTCCTGCTCCGGAAACAACACACGCCATTGCCGCTACCATCCGTGAAGCTAAAAAAGCCAAGGAAGAAGGTAAAGAGAAAACGATTCTGTTCAACTTTAGTGGACATGGTTTGATGGACCTTGTTGGTTACAATAAATACTTAGGTGGAGAACTGCACGATTACGAATATCCGGAATCGGAAATTGCGGCTAACCTGAAAAAACTTGAAGGATACCCATTACCGAAATAGGAAGATTGGAAGATTAGAATATTGGAATGGCGCACTGCAGTTTGTGGTGCGCTTTTTTTTAGAAACGAGCTGCGAGCTACGAGCTATATTTTTAGTTAAGAAGCATGGCCGCACAGTTCTCAAGTCAGACACACCAAAGCGAGTAGTCACTTTTAGTTCAGATTCTACCCTTCAATCATTCAACGCAATTGATTTCAGAAGAACGCGTAAATCAAATCTTCATTTTCCGTTTTTAAAACGTCGCGTATAGCATCATAAAAATGTTGTTTCCCCACCAGCAATGCTGATAACTCAGTGGTATAAGGCTCAACAAAATAATTGCCTTGCAGGTTGGCGTTTTCAATATGGCCTTTTTTTACTTCTAAATAGATTTCCAGTGTCCGGCCGTCGATTTCCGCCTTATTGGTAAAAGTGTATTTTGGCGAATAGCCCCAACGCCAATCCCAGGTAGTGAATTTTTCACCAACCAATTTTGTAATCACTTCCTCGTCTTCTGCTGAAATCGTATAACTTTCAGCTCCTTCCTTTTTTAGCTGCACACCAATGATGAAATCGATAAACGCCTCGATATTCATTTCGTTTTTCAGGAACGGAGCAATATTAGCCACTTTGCTTCGGTTCGATTGCACCGCTTTGCTTGTGTATTTCCCCGGAATAACCTTTATGCTATTTCCCAGATTTTCCAGATCGGAGTTAAACAACAAGGTACCATGATGCAACACACGGTTTTTAAAAACATGCTCGGCATTTCCCGATATTTTTAAGCCTTTAATCAGCAAATCGTTTCTTCCCGATGTGGTGGCTTCAATATCCAGTTGGGCCAATGCTTCCACTACGGGTTCGGTAAACTGTTTAAACGAAATCTCTGCCGGACTTTTAACATTTTTAATAAAGGCAAAATTTACATTGCCGGCATCGTGGTAAACCGTTCCCCCACCCGAAATTCGACGTGCTACCGTAATGTCATTCTCGCGCACATAGCGGTAATTTACTTCGCCCAGCGCATTTTGGTGTTTACCTACCACAACCGTTTTATCGCTTTGCCAAAGCATAAAAATATTGTCGTCGAAATTTTTTAAAAGGTACTCTTCGGTAGCCAGGCAGTAAAAAGGGTTGTTGTTTATTAAATTGATGCAAAGCATTTCTTCGGTTTTATGTTCGGCAAAAGTACAAAATGCCGGGCACAAAAAAACCACCTCTGAAATCAGAGATGGTTTTCTTTTGATATATAGCATATTGCTAATTCACGGGCTTAACTTAACAATCTATTTCCTGAAAATATTAAAACGACAAAAACCGCCTCTGCTCTCAGAGGCGGATTCAATCTTAAGTTACCACAACCTCTTAGTTAGACGATTGCAGCTTTATTTTAATATCGTTTTTGTTCGCATCTACATTTACAACTTCCGATTTTTTCTCGTAAGAAATGTAAGTTGTAACGACTTTGTATTCTCCCGGCTTTACACCTTCGAACGAGAAATTTCCATCAAAATCGGTGTAAGCTTTCCTATCGGTTCCTTCCAATTTTACTTCAACACCTACAAGCGACTCCCCTGATAATTCGTCGGCAATAGAACCTGAAACTACCATTGTTGCCTCGCTCTCGGTATCAGTACTTTTCGATTTATTATCGTCTTCTTTCGCATTTACTGCTAAAACTGAAATAACCAGTAATGCTGCAATTAGTACCTTCTTCATAATATTCATTTTTTGTTTTGTCGATCTTGTACTACAAAAATACAGGATGACGATTACGTCGTGGTTACACAACTATTACAGTTTTATTAAATCCGTTTTTTATAGGTGCTGTAAAACGACTAGTAATTTCGTTCGCTTATCAGGTTTCCCTTCTCGTCGTATTTCTTCCAGACCCCGGTTTTTTCGCCATTATCATATTCCAGTTCATACAATAAATTTCCGTAGTCGTTCCAAATAATCCATTTACCATGTTTTTTGCCGTTTTTGTAACGTGCAACCGACACCTTAATTCCGTGCTCGTTATACATCACCCATTTGCCGTGCATCTGGTTGTGTTTGTACGATCGTATTTCGTTAACATGCCCGTTTTTAAAGTAAATGGTTGCTTTTCCGTGTTTTTCACCATTCTTTACCTTCACCTCGCTTTGCAGCGTATTATCGTCGTAATAGCCCTGGTAGGTACCGGTATACTTTTTGGAATTCTTGTAATAAATTCCGTCGATTTCTTCAATTTTTTGTGCTTTCGATGCAGTGGTTATCAAAGCCAAAAATCCAACTAAAACCAATAATTTTTTCATTTCAATTCAAGTAAACTCAATAAGAGGAAAGCCCCGGATTAAATCCGGAGCTTTTAAAATCGGTTGTTAGGCCGACTTTAATAAACACTGCATTATCAATGCTTTATAACCTCTTTTGATTGTCATTTAAATACATTATCAAGATCTTATAACTCAGCGCTGATCCATGTTCAGTATGATCAGCATCTTTTACTGAATTAGAAGCTGTATCCGGTCCAGGTAAATACATCAGCTGAAGCACCTGTATTTACGCCAGAGATGTTAACCGTTGCATTTGTAGTTTCCCCATCCTTTTCACGTTTAATCTCACTTCCTGAAAGTGTTACACCTGAATAAGTTACATCGACGCTTGACGCATCAGTTGCATTGCCTTTTCCATCAGTCAGATCAATTAAATCGATGGCTTGTCCACCAGTGATTAGTGCATTTGTGATTGTTGCAGTAGCAAATCGGCGAACTTTAATACAATCTTCCATCTCGTATGAAGAGTTGTTTACGATTGTCAATCCATTAATTGTAAAGTTTGATTGAATATCGTAAGTTGGATATTCTCCATCCAGATTACCATCTGATTCTACACCGCGCGGATCATCTTCTGTACTGGTATAACCAGCTTCCCAGATACCGTAAGCGTTGGTTAAGGTACCGCTCCAGCCCTGAGTAACATCAAACATATCATCATCTTCGTTTACAACCAGAATGTTTTCAACATCCACTGTTCCACCAAAAAACTCGACACCATCATCAGCAGCTTCAAGAACATAGATATTGTTAATTGTTGTTCCGCTACCTACTCCATATAAGGTTAAACCATTATGCTCTGAAGTTCCAGACTCGCGAGCGCCAGTGTATTCAATTTTTACATAGGACAAAATACCTGAGTTATCATTTGCATCCGATCCACCGTAAGGAATATCAGTATCGGTTTCTACTGAACCTGTTCCACCTGCAGACTCTGCTGAAATTGGTGCGTAACCACAAAGAATGATTCCACCCCAGTCGCCAGGAGCCGGAGTTGCGCTTGAAGAAGTAAATGTGATCGGTTCATCAGCAGTACCCTCAGCCATAATTTTTCCTCCTTGTTTAACAATCAATTGTTCCTGGAAACCATTTACTCCGGCACCTTTAATTGTTGTTCCGGCAGGAATAGTTAATACTCCGCCATCTTCAACACTCAACATGCCAGTTAAAGTATAATCAATAATTGCATTAAGGGTTGTTTCACCAGTAACAGCACCTTCCAATTCTTCTGAAAAACCTTCAAACTCATAACCAGTCCAGGCAAATACTGCTTCATCTGCACCAGTATTATCATCAGAGAAAGTAACAGTCGCATTTGTTGTTGCACCATCTTTTTCGCGGGCAACCTCGTGTCCGGAGTACATCACACCCGCATATGTTACATCTAATGAACTTTCATTGGTCGCATTTCCTTTTCCATCAGTTAAGTCGATTAAATCTTTTGCTGAACCACCCATTACCAAAGCATTAGTGATGGTCGCATTTGCATGACGACGTATCTTAATACCATCTTCCATTTTATAAGAAGAGTAGTTTTTAACGGTTAATCCATTAATGGAGAAATCAGATTGCAGGGCATAAGACGGATATTCTCCATCAAGGTTACCATCAGCCTCAACGCCACGTGGGTCATCTTCAGTACTAAGATAACCAGGTTCCCAAATTCCGTATGCATTTGTTAAGGTACCGCTCCATCCTTGAGTAATATCAAACATATCATCATCTTCGTTTACAACCAAAATGTTAGTTACATCAACGGTTCCACCAAAGAATTCAATACCATCATCAGCAGCATCCAATACATAGATGTTGTTAATATTTGTACCACTACCTACGCCGTACAGTGTCAAACCATTGTGCTCTGAAGTACCTGACTCACGAGCACCTGTATATTCGATTTTCACATAAGACAGAACACCGGAGTTATCATTAGCATCAGAACCTCCATAAGGAATATCTGTATCTGTCTCAACAGAACCTGTTCCGCCGGCAGTCGCAGCCGAAATTGGAGCATATCCACAAAGAATAATTCCCCCCCAGTCTCCGGCAGCCGGGCTTGATTTTGCCGATGTAAAAGTAATAGGAGCAGCAGCTGTTCCCTCGGCCATAATTTTACCTCCTTGCTCAACAATTAAACATTCCTGAAAGCCATTAACACCCGCTCCCTTTATTGTTGTTCCGGCGGGAATTGTTAAGGTTGCTCCGGCTTTAACTGTATATGTTCCGGTTAATGTGTAGGTAACAGATGCATCAAGAGTTACATTTTCCGTTACGTCGCCAGACAATTCACTCGATGGAGTTGGATCTGGATTTGGAGTTGGATCATCATCTTCACAGGCTGTAAATAAGACAGCCAGAATACTAAGTGTAAAAAGTAATTTTTTCATTTTCAAAAATTTTAGTGTTATTTGATTTTCAACTTTCATTTGTTTTAGAATTAAAATTTATAGGACAAACCCAAACTAAAGTCCAGACCTTTTTTATAGCTGCTTAACACGATTGGGTCTACCCCCTCTCCTTGCGGTTCGCGGGTTAGTTTATGGGTAGGATTTAGCAGATTTTTTGCTTTTAAGCTGACTTTCCACCTATTGTTAAACTTAACGGAGCTTACAAAATCCATAATGATCAAACCGTCTTCGTTTATATCCTGAAAGCCACCGGCTCCCACCGTATAAATTCGATCACTGTAATAATTTGCTACTACAGAACTTGTAAAATCAATTTTTTCGTTGGTGTATTCATAACTCAGGTCTGCATTAACCAATATGGGTGAAGCTCCCTGTAATTCGGTTTTTTTGTTTGTAAAATTCAAACCATCATTCACCTCAACGTCTGTTTTGAGGTAGGAGAAATTAACGCCGATACTTAATTTTTTACTGTTCCCATCATCCGTCAGTATGGAATAAAGGTTTTTCTTAAGCTCTAACTCAACTCCACTTACAGTTGCTTCATCAGCAATGTTCTCATACGATAAAAAACCTCCGGCACTTGCAATTTCAACCCTTGATATTGGATCCTGAATTAACTTGGAAAAACCGGCAATCGATAGTAACTCATCACGACTGAGATAAAAATCCCACTTCAATTCGAGATTGTAATTGGTAGACGGTTGCAGATCGGGATTTCCTTGCGATTTCCATTGACGACCAATATACTGGTAAGGCGAAATCTCTTTTGATTGCGGAAGCGTATAAGTACGACTTGCTCCTAATCGAAGCGAATTCTTATCGCTTAAGTCATACTTTATATTAAAACTGGGTAATATAAATAACTCGTCAAGTTTTGTCGTTCCCACTCTGGCACCTCTGTTAACATCATAGTCAACATCAATATTAACCAGGTCAACCTTTATCCCGGCATCCAAAACTAAATTTGCGCCCATTTGATAAAGCAAATCGCCATATCCCGAATGAATTCCTTTATTGACAGTATATTCACTTCTGAATGGATCGTTTGCTATTCTGCCGTTATCAAGGTATTCCTGATTGAAATATGGATCCAGGACAAAACCAAATCTGTCTAATTCAGGCAAGTTCGAACTCCCATCCAATCTTGAATTATCCCATTCAACGCTTTCAAAATCATCATAAACCAAACGACCTTTATAACCGGCAATAATCTGCGAAGCATTATCCGACTCATCGCTTAGCTTGTAGGAAAAACTAAGCTGCATATTAATGTCGTTTACATTCAATTCAGTAAAATACCTTTGCTGACGACCGGTTCCCATAATAGGTTTTAATATATCATCGCCATAAAACCCCAGGTGGTTAACTCTCCGGTCTGGCTCACTGCCTCTTGTAAAGTTATAGGCGACCCCAACATTTCCCGAAAGTCGTTTATTAAATTCTTTCGTTAAACGAAGTTGATTAACAAGTAAAGTATTGTCATTATTTTGCTGGCGACGTATTAAACCCACATAATCATAATCTGCTGAAGACTGAAAAGCATCATGTCTGCCGTAGTCATCAGTAAGCAACTGTTTTGCCGAATGAACGGCCAGAAAATTATAACTCAGATCGTACTTATTAAAACTGTAACTCAGGTTAGCCATCGCCATATGAGAAGTAGTCTTTTCATATTCATCAGATACCTGATCCTGATATATAATTCCAGAGGTATTGGATCCTCTTGTTATTCCATTGATATAATTAAAATCAGTTTCATAGTTGCCAATTACATAAAAGCTTAGTGGATTTCTTGCATGCCCGATTTCATATCGTTTACCACCTGCAATACCAAATTCTTTTCCTAACTGAAAATCCTGACTGCCTGGATCTAACGAATTTCCATAGTCATAAAATTCTTCTCCTGATGGTTCTGTACCGCTTTTAATAAATCCCAATGAACCAGCTCCATCAGTAATCAGAAATCCCTCATGATTAACTGTTTCGGTATTTGCATTTACAGATAAATCGATTATCAATTCAGATTCACTAACCAGTTCCTTGGAGCCGATATTGATTTCAGCCCCTGTAACATCACCTGACATACCAGAGCTGAATACTTTATTTACATCAACAGTTTTAATGATATCTGAAGAAAAAATATCAAGCGAAATATTTTTATATTCAGGATCTTCAGACGATACCGGAAAACCATTTAATGTGGTAGAATTAAAACGGTCGCCTAATCCGCGGACAAAAACATTTTTCACTCCTTCCTGCTTCGAAATACCCGATATTTTTGCAACGGCCGACTCGGCATCGCTGGCACCTTTACGCGAAATTTCCTGGGCTCCGATTGTCTGTTTTGCCAGTACGGCATTCTTTTGTTCAACCAAAAGCATGGTTTCCGACTCACGGTTGGCTTTTGCCACTACCTGAACACCTTCAATTTCCAAAGTTGCCGGTAATAACGCTACATTTAATTCTACGTTATTGTCTGGTTTTACTTCAACCTGAAATTCCTGTGTATCATACGAGATAAAAGAAACAGCGATGGTATGGCTACCAACTTCTACATTGGGGATTACGTAATTTCCATCGAAATCGGTAATTGTTCCTTGTGTTGTTCCTTTAATTAATACAGTGGTCCCGATCAGGGCCTCTTTTGTTTTGGCGTCGATTACAGTTCCTTTAATTGTTCCTGTTTGGGCTGTAACTACCATTACCTGAATTAGCAACAGAATGCTAATAAAAAAACGTTTCATATATTTTAAAAGTTGCAGTGTTTATTTATAAACTCATAGAATTTACACAGGCAAAGCAACCCGATATATGTTACAGGCAAATTAAAGACTATTTAAACTTGTATTACATTAATTTAATGGTTCTGTAATTATCGGCGGAATGGTGAAATGTTATTGCAATAAGTGAATTCGAATTTTAATCTTCGTTATTTTCTCGTCTTTTGAGAACAATACATACATGATTTTGGGCTTCAACACTGGAATGCAAGTGGATAGTTTAGAGCTTATTTACCCTCTCTCCTGTCTCTCCCTTAAACATGGAGAGACGATCAGCCTGCATTCCAAACAACATTAGTTTAATGATTGCTGCAACTTTGCAAAGAACCACTGACCAATGGCCCTTCCCTGCTTGCAGAGAAGGATAAGAGGAAGGGTATAGTTGAATCATGTGTCGAATAAACTTCAATAAAAAAGGCCCCCGGAACTACCGGAAGCCTTCTGTTTATCAATGTTGGCGTTTAACTATTCGCTCGGAATTTACTGTTTTGCCAGCGAGAACAGGAACTCAACACCACCCTCGGGTTTATTGCGGGCCGAGATATTGCCTTTATGCAACTGGATGGCGTTTCTAACAATCGACAGCCCCAGACCTGTTCCGCCGAGTTCGCGGGTACGGCCTGAATCAACGCGGTAGAAGCGTTCAAAAATACGGTTAAGGTGTTCTTCCGGAATTCCTCTGCCGGTATCAGAATAACTGAAATAATGGAATTTGGGATCTTCCAGGTAATTCCGAATTTCAATTTTCACATCCTCTCCGGCATAATTGATGGAGTTTTCCAAAAGGTTCTGGAATACCGATGAAAGCAGCGAATCGTTTCCGTTTACAACCACTTCATTGTCAATATCCAGTTTACACTTTATGTTTTTGGCAGCCATTCTGCTCTCCAGGTTCTCCACCACATCCGAAACAATGCTTTTGATATGAACCGGTTTAATCTCAAACAATTCGCCGGCATCCTCAATATTGTTCAACAACGAGATATCGTTTAACAGCAGATTTAACCTTTCGGCCTGTTTACTGGCTCTTTCGATAAAGTACTGCTGTTTCTCCTTGTCGATATTCGGATTCGACATCAGTGTTTCGATATATCCTTTTATTGATGCAAGCGGTGTTTTTAACTCGTGTGCAATGTTCGAAGTTAACTGCTGTTTTAACAGGCGACGTTTTTCCGGCCGGGTAATATCAGTAATCAAAATCTCGAAACTCTTATCGGCAAACACAATACACATCAGTTTAAAATAACTGTCGTCTTTGTGAATCGTGAACTCGATTTGTGGCAACTCGTTACTTTGGAACTCAGTGTCCTTGTGCAGATTTTTTTCCAAAAACTTGTTGATCTTTTCAAACTCCGGAATGGTAAAAAAGCTTTCTGCAGAAATAGTCAGCGTATCCGAAATAATACTCACATACTGAATGAAATGACTGTTCACCAGCATTTTCTCCTTTTGCGGCGTAAAAAATCCGATACCTTCATTCAGAATATTCATGTGATTGGCCAGGCGGTCTTTTTCGAGCGCAATAGATTCTTTTGCTTCGTGCAGGTTATTGTAGATTTTTACAATCTGCGAACCGATTTCACCCAATTCGTTATCAGGAAACTTGCCTTCTTCTTCGTTGATTGGCTCATTCTTTCCGGCCTTTATCGCAAAATCCTTCAATTTGGTAATTGATATGGAAAGGCGTTTTGTAAGCTCATTAATCACCAGCCAGATTATCAGGAAAATGGCGATAATAAAAAAGATGAACAAACGCTCGGCTTTCAGGAAATTTTCCACGTTTACATCGTACACCATGGCAGCCCGCACAAAATAGTCGTCGTAACTTCGGGCGTAGTAGTAAAAGTCAGCTCCGGTAGTTGCCGAGTGTCGAATATTGGCTCCCTCGCCACCGAACAATGCTTTTTGCACTTCGGGACGCTCGAAATGGTTCTCCATTTTTTTATATTCGTACACAAAACTGTCGTACAAAACAATCCCTCTCTTGTCAATAATGGTCAAGCGTATATTGTCTTGCGGTATCAGAACTTTTAAAGTATCTGCACTGCTAAAGTTTTGCGTTTTCATCAAGTTGTAATGTTCGATGTAGTTATGGGCTACCTCGGTAACATTACGCAATGTATTTTCCAGTTGCGATGTTTTGTAGTTTTTCTCGCGCTGCAACTGAAACAACAATATGGCTACTGTAAACGATAAAAATACCGCTATAAAGTAGTAAAAGATTTTCCGTCTGAATGTCTGCTGAATCGGCACCTTGTATTGTTTTAATTATTTTTATTCTGAACTGTTTACTATCGGATTTATGGTTGCTTAAATGCATAACCATAACCTGATTTTCCTTTTATGTATTGACCGTATTTGCCAATCTTTTTCCGGAGTCGTGCAATGTTTACATCCACATTTCGCTCGGTAACAATTACATCGTCGTTCCAAACCCGGTCGAGTATTTCATTTCGGCCAATGTATTGTCCCTGGTGTTTTAGCAAGAGTGTAATTATTTCAAATTCTTTACGCGTAAGACTAATGGGCTCGTCATCAATCTGCACGGTTTTACTGTTTGCATCCACCTCGAGGCTTTCTACTTTATAAACTTTGCTTTGCTTAATGTTTTGTCGGCCACGTTTCAGCACTGCTTTAATACGTGCTACCATTTCTTTAATCGAAAATGGTTTTGAAATGTAGTCGTCGCCACCAACGTTAAACCCGGTGAGGATATCGTTTTCGGCCGTTTTGGCGGTCATAAAAATAATGGGCAGAGTAAGCTGCATTTCTCTTCTGATTTTATCAGCCATTTTGTATCCCGACATTTCACCCATCATCACATCAAGCAAAATCAGGTCGTATTCTTCCAGCGGCAGTTTTAGTGCCTGCTCGGCCGAATGTGCCACTGACGTTTCGAAACCTTCGCTTGACAAGTTGAACTCTAAAATTTCACATAAATCTTTTTCGTCGTCAACTACTAATATTTTCGGATTTGATCCCATGATAAATAATTTTCACTCTAACATTCAGGATACTAAAAATACATTATCCTTTATAAATTCAAGTCCTACTTTAAATCTTTATGTCGTATATCCTTGCCTTCGATGGAATAAATAGCCGCCTCTGCAATGTTTGTGGCCTGATCAGCAATACGTTCGATGGTGCTAACCATACTGTTCATATTGATAAAACTCATCAGTAGTTCTTTATCTTCGTTTGAAGACACACTTTTTTTAATGGCCTTTTTCAACATTTTTTTATTGAGCTCATCAACAACAGCATCGTTTTTAATGGTCCAGATGGCATAATCCTTATCATCGTTGGTAAATGCCAGCAACGATTTGTTAACCATACTGGAGCTTTGAATAAGCATATTTGAAACCACTTCTGAAAGTTTGGTATACACTTCGGGGGTTTTAATGCTTTCAACAAAATTCAGTACATTAATTACCATATCCCCCACACGCTCGAGGCTCATAATAATACGATAACAAGCCATAATTTTGCGGATATCGGATGCAACCGGCTGGTATAAAGTAATGGTATTTATGATCTTGTCGCTGATTTTTACTTCCATCTTATCCAGCGTATTCTCGTTGTCGTACAACTCTTTGCTTTGCTCCTTCGGAAATTTTGTTTCTCCTGTTGAAATGAGCGTCTCCAACAAATCGAGCTGGTGAAGCACCAGGTTGGCAAACTCTTCAAAATCGCTCATTATCGCTTTTATGGCATCATCCTTCTTTAAAGTCATAACTGTAGAATTTTATTGAAGTTAAAAAATTAACCGAACTTTCCGGTCAGGTATTCTTCTGTACGACGGTCTTTTGGGTTGGTAAACATATCTTTTGTTTTCCCATATTCAACCAATTCACCCAGGTACATAAACATTGAATAATCAGAGATTCGTGCTGCCTGCGACATGTTATGTGTCACCATCAGAATCGAATAATTCTCTTTTAACTTTACCAGCAAGTCTTCAATTTTTGAAGTTGCCACAGGATCGAGTGCCGAGGTGGGTTCGTCGAGCAAAATCACTTCCGGATCGAAAGCCAGTGCCCGGGCAATACAAAGTCGCTGCTGCTGTCCACCTGAAAGAAATGTACCTTTTTTATGCAAGGTATCTTTTACCTCATCCCAAAGTGTAACATCGCGCAACGAGCGTTCAACCACCTCATCGCGTTCTTTTTTCTTTAAACGAATGCCGTTTAATTTATAGCCGGCAATTACGTTGTCGTAAATGCTCAGTGTTGGAAACGGGTTAGGACGCTGAAATACCATACCGGCCATACGACGTAATTGTATGGTTGGCATATCGGTAATATCCTTGCCGTTTAAAATGAGCGATCCTTTGGTTTCGATGTTTTCGTACAACTCGTGCATGCGGTTAATGGCACGCAACATGGTACTTTTTCCACATCCCGACGGGCCCATTATTGCTGTTACCGCGTTTCGTTTAATATCGGCCGAAACATCCTTTACAGCATAACTCCCCTTATCGTACGCAACCGATAGATTGCGAATAGAAAGTACAGGATCTTTGATATTTACATTATCTTCTTTCATCTGTTTTTATTGTTCATCTGTTTTCGTAACAGATGTAACTCTCGATGAATTTTAATCATTCTCATTTTTAGAATTTAGAATATTAAAATTCATGTTCGTTTCATTCCTTTTATAACTATTTCGTTCGGGCAGCTATTCGTTTCGATACCAGGTTTAAGGTCAGTACCATTCCCATCAGCAATAACGATGAGCTCCAAATCAGGTCTACCATGTTCGGGTCGTTGTAAAACTCCCAGATTAACAGAGGTATCGCACTTGTTGGTTTGGTAATGTCCAGGTTAATTACTGAGCTGCCCAGTGCTGTAAGCATTAATGGTGCTGTTTCTCCAAGAATACGCGAAATACCCAACAGAATACCTGTTAGCAAACCGCTAAATCCGGTAGGAATGAGGACGCGCATAATGACTTTATAATACGGCACACCCAATGCAACGGCTGCTTCTTTAATCGACTGAGGAATCATTTTCAGCGTTTCCTCTGTTGAGCGTACGATCATTGGTAACATCATAATCGATAAGGACACGCTACCTGCCAGTGCCGAAAAACCGCTGGTTATGGGTTTTACAATCCACATGTAAGCAATAAGCCCCAATACGATGGAAGGAACGCCCTGCAAAATATCCGAAATATTTCGGGTAAGATTTGCCATTAGTTTCCCGGGATTCTCGTACAAATAAATACCGGTAATAACACCAACCGGAATGGCAATAACCGAAGCCAGAACCACCATTAACAATGTTCCCGTAATTCCGTTTGCTATTCCACCCGGAATAAGCTCGCCATTGCTTAATGCTGTCATTGCCTCAAAAGTATTCGGAGGTGTTTTGATAATAAAATCCAAACTGATCTGACGATAACCTTTTGCCACCAATTTGTAGATAATTAGTACAATCGGCGAAATGGTAATCAACGACAAAAAGAGCACCAACCCCTTGAATAGTTTGTCTTTCAAGGTTCTTCGGCTGAGGTTTGCCGCTGTTATTTTTGCTGCAGAATTCATGTTATCCCATTCGTTTTATAATGAACTTACCAATGGCATTGATTATACCCGTTAACAGGAATAACAACAAACCAATAGCAATCAGAGAGCTGAGCTTCAATCCATCGGCCTCGCCAAACTGGTTGGCAATTACCGATGCCATTGTGTTTCCGGTGCTGAAAAATCCATCAGGGACAATATTGGCGTTACCGATAAGCATTGTTACTGCCATGGTTTCGCCCAATGCACGCCCAAACGACAGTATATATCCGGCGATGATTCCTGACCGTGCCGATGGTACAACCACATTAAAGATTACTTCCGAACGGGTAGCTCCCAATGAATAAGCTGCTTCTTTCAACTCGTTCGGTACCATGGTAATAATTTCGTTACTTAGCGATGTGGCGTAAGGAATAATCATAATCGCCAGAATAATGCTGGCGGTAAAAATCCCAAATCCCTGGTTGGGTAATCCTAAATCGATAAGCAGCGGACGAAGTACATAAAATCCCCACAAACCGTATACAATTGAAGGAATTCCGGCAAGCAAATCAACCATGGTGCCCAGTATTTTGGCAATTCGGGTTCCGCGGTAATACTCACCCAGAAACAATGAAACCGAAAATGACAAGGGCAAACTGATAAGCAGCGCCGCTACCGATGTTATAATTGTTCCGGCAATAAACGGAAGCGCTCCGTAGTTCTCTTTCCCTTCGGTTGGATTCCAGTTGTTCGACCAAATAAAACTCAGCCCAAAACTTTTCAGTGCCGGAATGGCACCTTCAACCAACGAAAAGATCATTCCTCCGGCTACAAAAAGTATTACGAACGAAGAAAGCAGGAGAACTACTTTTGTTATTTTATCGCTGTTCATTTAAACTGTTAAAAGAAAATAGACTGTATTGTTGTGAGCTCTAACAAAGTATGGAGAAGAATCTGATAACTTGAACCAGACTCTCTTCTCCATTAAGTTTCATGGCGCAGCAATTGCATACTTGAGGCAATTTCTTCTATTTCAACAACGGCGCTCCGTCGAAAGTAACCGAACGTAAAATTGCTTTGGCTTTTTCGGCTGCAGCATCAGGAAGCGGAGCGTAATGTACCTTTTCGGCATCACCTTGTGCATCGGCACTAACCAGCCAATCAAGGAAAGTAACTGTTGCCAGCGCCTGGTCTTTTGATCGACCATCGTAGCTTTGCTCTTTGTAAAGAATGATCCAGGTAAATCCGCTGATCGGGTATGATTCAGGATCGGCAGAATTGGTCAGCATGATACGGGTATCAGCAGGAATTTCTCCTTTTGCAGCAGCACTAACCGACGCAATTGATGGCTCGATATAGTTGCCTGCGCTGTTTTGCACCAATGCAGTTTGGATTTTCTGCGCAAAAGCATATTCCGATCCGATGTAACCAATGGCTCCTTCGGTTTGGCTAATGGTACCGGCAACACCGGGATTTCCTTTAGCGCCCATTCCAACAGGCCATTGTAACGATTTTCCTGTTCCTACAACATCAGCCCATTTTGTGCTAATCTTAGTCATGTAGTCGCTGAAAATGTAAGTTGTTCCGCTACCATCCGAACGATGTACGAAAGTAATTTCCATATCAGGAAGCGCCAATCCTTCGTTGTTCGCTTTAATTGCAGGATCGTTCCAGTTGGTAATTTCACCCATGAAAATTTTCTCCAGCAATTCGTTCGATAGTTTGAGGCCATCAACACCAGGAAGGTTGTAAGCAATAACAACAGCACCCAATACCGTTGGAATATGAACTACTTCAGCAGGCATTTCTGCCAGTTTGTCGTCGCTCAAATAAGCATCGGTTGCCCCAAAGTCAACCACTTTGTCGGTTAAACTGCGAATTCCGCCGCCTGAACCGATTCCGCCATAAGTAAGCAGTGTCCCAAACTCTGATGTATAGTTCTTAAAAACCATATTGTAATAAGGCATTGGGAAAGTCGCTCCCGCAGCTGTTAAAGTCACTTTTGAAGTTCCGGCTTTTTCTCCACCTTGTTTATTTGATGAGTTAGAGCAAGCTCCCAGAATAAATACTGTTAAAATCAGTAGGGCTAAATTTTTCATTTCTATTTATTTATAATTTTCTGTTCTCTGTTTTTCTGTGGCTGATTAAAATTTAAACTCAGCACTTAAATACAGGAATGTAATGTTCTCTGCATCCACCTTGTCAGGGTTAAAGAAGCGCACGTTTGGTGTAAATTTCAGGCCTTTAACAGGAGAATACTCCACTCCTGCAATCATTAACTGACCATCTTTATTGATGTTCCATGGCTCTGACTCACCTTCAAGTTTATCCGAGTTCAGATCATCGTAACGGGCAAACAGTTTCCAGCTGCTGTTTGGTTTGTACCAGCTGTAGAATGATGTTCCGTAATGATTCTGACCATCTACCATTTTGTAGTTCGATTGGTAGTTATACTCTCCGGCCAATGTGAATTTTCCGTTGGTGTAAGCCAACAGTGTAGCCAGCGACTTTTGTTTTACCTCGTCGCCGGTTTGATCGACAAATACTCTTGCCAGTACATTTTTAACCGGTTTAATGGTTGTACCCGCTCCGTAGCGCAACAATTCATCACTCTGAACTTTTTTGTAACCTTCGCCGTTGATCACCGAAAAATCGGCACTGATAAAATCGGCAAATTTGTAATCGATGTTAAAACCAAGGTCGGCACTTGAGTTGAATTTATACTCATCCTGGTACGATTTCATCATATAACGGTTTCCCCATAATTTTTCAGATGCCTTGAACTGGGTGGTTGCAATCATTCCGAAGTAGGCTTTCAAATTGTCTTTTGAATATTGCACGTAAGCATTTTTAAGAAATGCCGACAACTGGTGGCCTCCGCCATCGTTCGGATCGCCCACATCAAAAACAACTTTGGCGTAAAAATCCTGGCTAAAGTTGTACTCGTAACCTAAATAAGCACGGGTATTTTCGAACTCTGAGGCAGATTCGCCATCGGAAAAAGCTGTATGAAAATTGGTAAAAATCAACGCTAGTGGTTTCCCATTTGGTTTAAACTCTTCGGTTTTTTCCTGACTAAATCCTGTTATTACGATTCCTGGAATCAAAAATAACAGCAAAAACATTTTTTTCATTTTATAACTTAAGATTGAATTTTGTCTGTTTTTTTACGAAGGCAAAAGTGTAGCAACGCTATTACATGTGAATTACAATAATATTACAAAACGATTAATTTATTTCGTGCAACACACCGTAAATCGCTGTATACCAACACCTGGTTTATTGCAATACTAAAATTACAAAACTGTAACATGCTTTTTTCTTTGGGGAATAGAAATTATAGATGGAAGCTTTGTTTTGCGGCAGGCAAATGGGCTTAGGGTACAAAAAAGTCCGGGGCTGTATAAACGTAATGTATACAGCCCCGGACTATTGCTATCTGCGACAAGGAACAGGATCGGGCTTTATTTTCTAATACCAGATTTAATTACAATCTGTTAGAATTACCGGATGTTTACGATATGTATAAGAAACATAAGTGATTTCGAAGCACTTACCGGTTAGTTTACACTGAACCACCTGTGTTTTCAACACATTGTTGTGTTGCGGATTTATTCAGCCAAAGTCAATACTGTTCTTCCTTTTAATTTTCCCTGAAGCATTAATTCAATTTTTTGCGCTACCTCCTCCAGTTTAATTTCATTGCAGGTATAGTCCAATTGTTCCGGCTTCCATTCATCAGCTAACTTATTCCACACTGTTTTTCTGTATTTCATTGGATAGTTCTGCGAATCGATTCCAATGAGTGTAACACCTCTCAGGATAAAGGGAAAAACGGTCAAATCAAGTTTTGGAGATGCAACGTTTCCACAGCAAGTTACAACACCTATGGCATTTGTCGATTTAATTATATTTTCGAGTATTACACCACCAACAGTATCAATAGCCCCCGCAAACAGAGGTTTTAACAATGGCTTTTGGGCAAAATTTTCAACCTCGCTGCGTAATAGCACTTCCTCAGCTCCAAGATGAATTAAATAATCCCGCTCAGTTTCCTTACCGGTTATTGCAAGCACAGAATAACCCAGTTTGCTTAAGATAGAAACGCTTAATGCACCAACTCCACCTGTTGCACCCGAAACCGCAATTTTTCCATCCTCAGGCTTTATCAATTCCGTAAGTCTTAACACTGACATTCCCGCTGTTAATCCCGCGGTACCATATATCATTGCCTCTTTCATCGCCATTTTTTCAGGCAATTTTACGGCCCATTCCGCCGGAACCTGGATATACTCAGCAAATCCACCGTCGGTATTCATGCCTAAATCGTAACTGGTTACAATTACGTTTTCTCCAATAGCAAATAAATCACTGTTCGATTTTTCTATTGTTCCAACAGCGTCAATTCCCGGTGTGTGCGGATAAGATCTCGTTACTCCTTTATTTCCCGATGCCGATAATGCATCTTTATAATTCAATGAGCTGTAGTGCACTTTTACTAATACCTCATTTTTGTTTAATGTACCAAATTCCATTTCTTGAACAGAGCCCTGATAAATCCCATCAATCTCTTCAATTCGAAATGCCTTAAATGTTGAACTATTTTGTACCATCTTTTGTCTTTTAATTTCAATTATCTTTGTACAAATGTCAGGATAAATATTTTGTCTGCCAAGAACTTACCTTTGGTTGGGATACGAACATTTATTTCTGCTTTTAGTATTTTAAGGACTTTGAGGGAAGAAAAAAAATGGAAAAAAGTTATTGCCCGATTGATACATTTATAAATGTAGTTAAAGGAAAACGAAAAGGAACGATCATTTTACACCTTTTTCAAGGAGATAAAAGGTATAACGAATTGGTTAAACTCTTGCCTGATATTAGCGAACGAATGCTGACGAAACAGCTAAAAGAGTTAGAATCGGATGGATTAATCAACCGAACTGTTTTTCCTGAAGTTCCTCCACGCGTTGAATACAGCTTAACTGAACTTGGTAAAGAAATTCATCCGGTCCTCAAAGGAATGTATAAAGGAGGAATCCTTTTTGAAAATTCTATTGACGAATTGCATAACTGATTGTTTGCAGATTTTATGCTGTGTGTTTAGGTTTTTCGATATGCAACGAAAAATTGTATGTTGCGTAGGGGATTTCGGAGTGCTTTCACGTCCGCTAGGACTGAACGATGATGCGAGAGCCGCAGCCCCGCACACCACCAAACCCCGCTATGCAATATGGCACTGTGTTAGCGTGTCGTTTTTTAGTTTTTTCTTCTGTTCAACGGTACTTTCATGTCAATTACATATCTTTTCTGTCGATTCAAATTTTCACTTTTAGTTTTTTAATCTTCATTCAAATTTCTGTCCCCAATTACAAAGAGATTTTTTCGATTTGGTTTGGTTAGTCCGATAAATAAAGAGTCCGAATTATTACTTTTATATGCCCACATTCCTTGTTTTACAAAGTCTCCAATGAATGAAGGAGTAAGATTGTAATTATAAGCACTTTCAACAAATACTTCTTCGGCAATTCCATCAAACCTTAGAATTGTCAATCCCCTGTTGGTTCTTACATTCGTAATTTTGTTATCTATTTTCAATTGGTATGTTCTTACATACCGTTCATATGCCTTTTTTTCATTACTTGGCATTCCAATAAATACATAATAGCAAATGACAATCGCAAAAAATAGAACTATTTGTAATGTCTTTGATATTTTCATTTTGGAAAACGTTTTATTGAGAACTGTCTTATCAAAATGCACGCTAACGGCAGTCTGTCTAAAAACCCTTTCCCGGGGCATTAAAATTGAGCTTTATTAAGTGGCCAGGGATGCGGATTTCATAACAGATGGTTTTTATTGTTTTGTATTGTATTCGGTTTCTGTGGTTTAAAAATAGCTCTAAAAGATCAAAAATTGAACATAAAACAGAAAAAATACTTGTGATGTATTTTTCTAACTTTTTTATGCCCACAATATTGATTATTCGTCTGAGGTTGTATGCCGACATTATAAAACCAAAATCGGCTTCAGCTCTTTTCATGTACTTTTTGGTGATAATATAATTGAATCCCCACTGACGTTTAATGGTCCCGAAGGGGTGTTCCACAATGGCCTGCCGTCGTTTGTACAGTTTTTCGCTTTCCTGAACGCGTTTTTTGTTGTTTTCAATATTGCCGGCAAACTCGCTTCGCCTGACTTGCTTGCCGTTTGCAGCCGATTTTGTGCACAGCGGGCGGACCTCACAACTTTTACATTTAGGTGTTGTGTAGTTGCGGAAGCGATAGGCTGTTTCTCCGGCACCGTTTTTTGCGTGGTGCCAGTAGCCGGTGGTTCTTAGGGTGTGACCCTGCAAACAGGTGTAAGTATCGGTTTTCGGGTCGTAATCAAAATGTTCCACATCGTACCTAAGGTCCGGAGCATGCGAGGCTCCTGAAAACGGAGGAATGGCTACAATTGCCGGAATACCGAGCGAATCGGCGATGGCCAGTTCGCTTCCGGTATGGTAGCCTTTATCGTAAAGGGCAGTAAAATCGTTGTGTCGAAGTATTGTCTTTGCTCTTCTGAGCATTGTTCCCATTGCCTTTTTATCGTTTGCATTGGTTATTTTATAATCGATAGGGATGTAGTTTTTTGCATCGACCGAAGTTTGCGCCGAGTAGGCTACTTCGGTAATGTTGTTGCGCGTGATCTGGTGACGGCTGTCGGGATCGGAAGTTGAGATCTGTCGTTGCCCCGATTTTTTTAGCTCTTGTTCAATCTTTTTATAGCCATCTTTTCGCTGGTTTTGCTTTTCAATTTCGTTTTCAATTTCCTGCTTTTTATCTCCATCGCTTTCGGCCAGTGCTTTGTTGTATTCAGCCAGTTTGTTTTCGATGTACTCCAGGTGACGGTCTATTTTCTTTTGGTTGTAGTTGTTCTTTTTGCTGTTCTGGGCACGCAGTTTTGTACTGTCGCCTGCAATCAGCGTTCCGCCAATAAGGTTAAAATACGTTGCAATCTTTACGGTTTCGCGGAATACTTTTTTGATGGCCTTTGGGTTATCGCGCCTGAAGTTAGCGATAGTGTTGTGATCGGGACGCAGCGTTTTCAATAGCCACATTAATTCAATGTTTCGCTTGCACTCCTTCTCCAGTTTCCTCGACGACCTTAACTGATTAAGATAGCCATAAATGTAAAGTTTAAGCAAGTCGGCTGGGTGGTAAGCAGGACGCCCGTTTTCAATATGGTCAACCCTGAATCCGAATTCTTCCAGCTTCAGACTGTTAACAAAAACATCGATTAAGCGCACTTCGTTGTCTGCATTTATGGCCTGGTCGAGCGACACCGGGAAAAGTGATATTTGTGATCTGTTTTGCCCTTTGAGATACTTCATGCCTGAAGATACTTAATCGCTGGGTTCAAAGGTGTTAACAACCTGCGGAGTTCTTAACAAATTGTGGTTAGGTTTTTAGACAGTCTGACGGTAAATTGTATGAGTAGTGGCAGATTGTGGGCTTCTTTCCTGTCAAACCGCTACGCTGTTTGAGCGGGCTACAAACCTTTAAATTTAGCTCTTTGCCTGCCATTACTTATACAAAGTGTGTGTGCCCAGCATGAGCATGTGCACACTTTACTGTAAGCTCTGAAAAAATGTTTAAAATACAAATTTTTATTGTTAAACGTTAAAGTGTACATGAGAATTTTCCAGAGGGTGTAAGTCCCTTATGTGCCATCCGCCAGCTGGCGGATGGAAGCATTAGCAAGTGGCAAGCTGGTTGCGGGTAACTGCAGCAGTGAAGGAAGCCAACCGGCAAACTCCGGTACTGACGAACAGAAACGACATATGAGGCTATCGAAACATGGATAAGCAAGCACATCATTGTAACGTCCTATAAACTTCGGTTATGTTCGGTAGTAGATGTCGCAGCGATTGGAGGAAGGAAGATGCTCTTACCTGGGGAGATCCTGATGTCCGCCAGCTGGCGGGCCGTCAGGAAGTCAGCAGACGCCATAGTAGGTTCAGGAAACGAGCTGTCAGAAAACGGCGGAGGCCTCACAGAGGAACTGAAGGGCTGAACGCATGAGTTGTTCCAAATGTTGCAGGGAGGCATTTCCCAGCCCTGCATTAGGAGGAACAGGGAAACAAAGCATGATTCTGAGATGATTGAACAAATTCTAACGCGGAAAAACCTGTTACAGGCAATGTATAAAGTCCGGCAGAACCACGGTTCGGCAGGAGTTGACGGTATGCCGGTAACCCGCTTGTCAGACTTACTTGCTATCGACAAGAAAGAACTAACAGCTAAGGTTCGAAGCGGGAAGTATTTACCACAAGCCATTTTAGGAGTAGAGATTCCGAAAGGAAAAGGGAAAACCCGTTTACTGGGGATCCCTACAGTAACCGATCGCCTGTTACAACAGGCAGTTTTACAAGTAATCACGGCACGTTTCGAGTATGAGTTTTCGGATTCCAGTTTTGGATTCCGCCCCAACCGGAGCGTGCAACAGGCAGTACTGAAGGCAAAGGGCTACATCAACGAGGGGTTTCAGCATATCGTCGATATCGACCTGAAAACTTTCTTCGACGAAGTAAACCACTGCTACCTTCTGCAACTGCTTTACCGCAAAATCAAATGCCGCGAAACGATGCGTCTTATCCGCAAGTGGCTGCGTTCCCCGATTCAAATCAAGGGAAAACTGGTTAAACGCCGCAAAGGCGTACCGCAGGGCAGCCCGCTGAGCCCGTTACTGTCGAACATCATGCTACATGAACTCGACAGGGAACTGGAACGGCAAGGCTTTCGATTTGTTCGTTATGCTGATGACTTTAGTATTTATCTGAAAACTAAAACATCCGCCCGAAAAGTTGGGAATAACATCTATCGTTTTCTGAAACGAAAACTGAAGTTGCCCATCAACCGGGAGAAAAGCGGTATCCGTCGTCCTGTACATTTTATCCTTCTCGGTTTTGGCTTTGTGCCAACCTACCGGAAAGGTGAACGCGGCAAGTATCAACTGGTAGTATCAGAAAAGAGCTGGAGCAGTTTAAAGTACAAACTGAAAACCATCACCCGCAAGACCACCCCAATGAGTTTCGACGAGCGTATCGGAAAACTTAACGAGGTTCAGCGCGGCTGGATCAATGCTTTCCGTTTGGCAAGTATACAGATCAAACTCGCTGACCTTGACGGGTGGCTTCGCAACCGCCTCCGATATTGTATTTGGCATTACTGGAAGAAACCCGAACGAAAAAGGAAAAACCTGATTCGTTTAGGCGTCGATCCGGGAAAAGCCTATCAATGGAGCCGTTCGCGAATGGGTGGCTGGGCTATTGCCCAAAGCCCAATTCTTGGTACTACAATTACTGTTGATCGGTTGAAAATGCGGGGTTACGTTCCTTTGCTGGATCTTTACAACGAGGTGAAACCAAAATCACCGTTGTTTCCTATGACTTAGCGAACCGCCGTATACGAGACCCGTACGTACGGTGGTGTGAGAGCCTCTCCCTGCTAGCGTTTGCTGGCGGGGCGGGCTACTCGATTAGCAGTAGGCTTTTTTTTACTTTTTGCCGCATACAGTGTTCTTAATCTCTGAAAGATTAAAGAATAAATTCATCTCACAAAATGCTTGACTGGTTCTGTATTTATCAAAACTATTTAGCTTGCTAGAATTATCAATAGCTTGGCTAATATGTCCTTTTAACTTTAAGTAAATATCACTACCCTGTTTTGTGAAATACTGTTTTGTCTTTTCATAGTCTGTCAAATACTTCTTTAATTGCTTTTCAGAAGAACTACAGGCAGTAAATAATTTTGAAGTTCTTTCAAAATGCAATAAAAACCAGAACTCTAAGCAAGGATTATTGACAATTACAACAACATTTTCAATCTTGTTTGCCGCATCTCTAAGGCGAATAAATAATTGTTCTGCTGTTTCTACTCCTTTTTTGGCTTCTCTTGTTTCTTTAATAATTACGTCATAATCAACAATCCAAAAAACTTTTGTGTAATCTTCTGCTAGAGATTCAACCATTTCAAATTGTTCTGAAATACTCTTCTTGGAGGGAAGTTTTGGTTCTATATTAACAGATAAGGTTCTTTCATTTCTTTTCAACATTTGTAAATACCATACCTCAGTATCACCATCCACAACAAAAGCATAAGCATTTTGTCCTTTTAACTTAATCTTCTTACTTTTCCTCATAACCTAATCAAGTTCAATATAGAAATCGCCTAAATTCGGTTTACCACTTAGCTTCCCACTTTTATAGGCATTCAACACGTTTGTAGTGTCTCTTACAACAGATGTGTCAAAGTCTGCCAACGAATACAATTCAGTTGAGCAACTCTCGCATTTATCAGTAAACCAAATTGCATCATTTCTAAATATATCCTTATTGCCCAAAATTTCTCTATTGTGGGTGGTTGCAATTAATTGAGAGTTTTCTGAGTTAATAAGAAATGATAATATAAAATGAACATATAAGTCAGGATGTAAAGAGGCTTCTAATTCATCAATTGGAATTAAATGATTGTTTTTAATTAGTAACGCTAATAGACCTGCAAAGCCGTAATATCTTCTAGTGCCTAGTGATTCCAAATCTATAGGTAAAGTATAGTCTTTCCCATTAACAGTATGAACGAAACCAATATTAATCGAAGAAATTTTTCCTTTTTCTTTTAACTTTTCCAATCTATCATCAGAAGTTTCTAACTGTTTTTCAATAAATTCGAAAAAACCTTGAGGAATTTCCTGTTCTTCTTCTTCAATTAATATATCTGAGATATGTAAATCAGCTTTCTGAAGGATACTTACAATGTCTTTTTTTGACAACTCTTTTTTATCAATTTTAGAGGTAACATACCCTTCAAGTTTAGTTCTTGTATAAACTAACGGTTTTAAATAGTTTCTAAACCAATCAATAGCTTCATTTAATTCATAGAAATCAATATTTGTCTTTAGAAATCCTCCTAAAACAGTGTTGTTCCATAAGGTATTTGACTCAAGTGTTTTTTTAAATGTCTTATCCTTCTTTATTTTACTTCCAAACTTGATTTCGGTAAACTGATTTTTTAAATCAGTTGTTCTTTTAAAAACATTAGCCTTAGTTGTTTGATAATGGTCTAGCTTTTCACTAATAATAGATTGCCTAGAAAATTCAACTTCATAGTCATATTTCACATCGTTTTGAATAAACTCAATTGCTAAAATGGTAGACTTATTGGGTGTTTCATTATCAAATAAAAAAGGACTAAACTCTAATTCGTCAGTTTTCTTTTCTTCGGGGTCTAAAACTAAATCTCTTAAAAATTCTAGCGCTTTAAGTATTGTTGTTTTTCCCGATGCATTTGCACCATAAATCAAACCTAACTTTAGGAGGCGATAACCACATGAGTTAATTATATAATGACTTTCTAGATGAGTAGATTTATCTGCTTCAAAAGAAAGTATCTGTTCGTCTTTTACAGAACCAAAATTCTGAATCTTGAAATTAATTATCATTTTTAGTTGCTATTTTGTAAATAGATTACAAATATAAGTCATAAAAAGTTCACATGGCGTTTTTCTTGTGAAAATAGTTGCAGTTTTTTTAAGCTTACTGCTAACGTATGTGTATAATGCAATGCAACATACACACTATTATCCCTCACTATTGTAATCGACTGATATTGTTCGTTTTAATGCGTAAAAGCTGGCCGATTTTAGTTTTTATTTTTGCAAGAGATAATTCCAATGTATCGGGCATTTAGTTATATGATGCACTAAATGTAATTAAAACTTATGTAAATAGTTGTTGGCAGGGTAAAAAACAGGTTCCGCTGTTGGTGTTGAACCTTCCGCAGCTGCCTACGAGTCGTCCTCCCACCCAAAAAGACAGTTCTCCCAAATGTGCGGGTACTTCTATTTTTTGCGGGCGATTACTTTAGTTTCTGAGTATATAAACCTTCAAGGTCTGACAAAGAAATTAAAATACCCGCGCAAGTTTTCCAAAGCTTCTGTGTCATACCTTAAATTTTAAACAAAGACATAAATTAAAAAGATATGAAACGAACATGAATTTTCATCATTCTAAATTCACAAACCTGCCTACCGCAGGCAGGCAAGAATGATTAAAATTTATGTGAGTTCCTGAATGTCTTCAAATTTTTTGAACATTCAGAAATCAAAAAATTTTAAACAGATGAAAACAAAGTTTAGCTGGCGTGCCTTTATAAGTTTTGGATTAACCTGGGGAATTTTAGTGATCCTGGTTTCGGGTGTAATTTTGTATGTAGCTCCCCCGGGACGCTACGCTCATTGGGTAAACTGGGAGCTGGCAGGTTTATCAAAAGAAGGCTGGCAGGCCATACATACCCTGTTTTCGCTGGCGTTTATTGTGCTTTCCATCTTTCACCTGTTTTCGGTAAACTGGAAATCATTTGTCTCCTATCTAAAAGCGAAAAGCACAAAAGGCTTCAACAAGAAAAAGGAACTCATTTTTTCTATTGTAGTGGTGCTGGTATTCTTTTTCGGTACTGTATTTTCCATTCCGCCTTTTCAAACAGTTATGGAATTAGGCGAATCGGCTACCAACTCGTGGGAGAAAACCGAAGAGCGGGCACCCGTTCCTCATGCCGAGTTATTAACGCTTACCGAACTGGCTCACCAGCTGGATATGGAGTCGGTTGACGAAGTAACCCGAAAACTCGACAGTCATAAAATCGTTTACAACGATATTCATACCCAAAGTTTACAGCAAATCGCAGAAACAAATAATTCAACTCCACTTGAAATTTACGAGATCATCGTAAAGAAACCGGCAAACGAAGGCCAGGGAATGGGTGTTGGACGAAAAACCATCGAGGATTTCTCGAAAGAACTGAATAAGACTACCGATGAGTTGATGCAAATTCTGGAAGAGAACAACATCGAAGCGAAACCGACCGAAACGTTGCGCACAATTGGGGAGAATAATGGTCTTCCTCCACGCGATGTTTACAAACTACTTTCTGAATAATTACCAGTACATTTACATAGCGGTTTTTTTCGAATCAGAATGTCCGACACCGATATAATTGAACAATTAAAACAGGGAAGCGAAGCGGCTTTTAAAAAGCTGGTCGGCACGCATCAGAAACTGGTGGTGAATACCTGCTATGGTTTGGTGCAGAACCGCGAAGATGCTGAAGATATTGCGCAGGATGTTTTTGTTGAGGTGTACAGGAACATCGATAAATTCAGGGCCGATGCAAAACTCTCGACCTGGTTGTACCGTATTGCGGTTAACCGCTCGTTAAACCACATCCGCGATAACAAAAAACGCAAGTGGTTTCATTCGATCGACGATGAGGTGGCGGCGAAAAACAGGGAAGTAATGCAGGTGAGTACCTCAAATACCGACGAGCCGGAGTACGACATGGAAAACCAACAGCGGGCAATAATTCTAAAAGAGGCAATTAACAGTTTGCCGCCAAATCAGAAAGTGGCGTTTACCTTAAGCAAATACGAGGAACTGTCGTACCAGGAAATTGCAGAGGTGATGGATCTCTCGGTTTCGTCGGTTGAGTCATTGTTGTTCAGGGCAAAAAAGGGCCTGCAGAAAAAATTATACAAGTGCTACAAAAAAAAGTGCATGTAAAGCGCAAGTTTTTAAAAATGAACGTGTCATACTAATAACCGTAAAAAATGATGAAGTGTAATACCGTACATAACAAGTTGATTTTTTTCCTCGAAAAGGAGCTGCCGGTTTCCGAAATGAAACAGGTACAACAACACCTTGACGAATGTTCGAAGTGTGCTCTTTTTGCTGCGGAAATGAAAAATACACTCCAAATTCTGGAAAGCGATAAACTAACAGATGAAAATCCGTTCTTTTATACCCGGGTAAAAGCACGACTTGAAAAGCAGGAGGAAAATCAAGCTGCTGCACGTCCGGTTTTGGTTCGTATTTTACAGCCGGTGGCATTTTCAATCATCTTGTTATTGGGAATATACGGCGGTTTTAAATTAGGAGAAGCACCTAAGATAACTACTGCCGACACCAGTTTGAGCGAACAGGAAATGGTGCCTTACTGGAACGAACTGGACGCCGAGCCAATTGAATCATTTTTAATGGAATAACAAATGGCAACAAAAAATACATATCGCATATTAATCTGGGTAGTTGTAATTCTGGCAGCCACAAACCTGTCGATGGGAATTTCGTTTTGGTACCACAAACAACAGGATAAAAAAGCTGCAGGAGAACAACAGCATCAGGTTCAGATGCCCTCGGAACAACGGACGCGTTTTTTCCGCGAACAGCTGAACCTGCAACCCGACCAGGTCGACTATTTTAGGGAATTGAACAGAAACTATAACCGGAGTGCACGCCGGATATCGGATCAGCTCGCTCTACTTCGGGTTGAAATGGTGGAGGAAATGGGAAAAGCCGAGTCCGACACCACAAAACTACATTCGATTTCAAGCGAAATCGGTGAGATGCACAAAACCTTAAAGGATTTGACCGTAGATTATTATCTCGATATGAAAGCAGTTTGCAACGAGAACCAGCAGGAGAAACTTAAAGAGGTTTTTCTATCGATGACAAAATCTAAAGAAGACATTTCGTTGCCTCAACGTGGCGGCCGACGCTACGGGCGGCAAAACAGAGAGTAAATAACAATTTAAATATTAGAAGAATGAAAACTAGCAAGTTAATTAACGTTGCCTGGGTATTCTTTGCCCTGGTGTTAACAACAACAAGCGTTTATGCTCAACGCGGAAGAAGAGCAAACGCAGTACAAAACAATCAGAATCTTCCTTGTCTGGCTCAAATCTCTGACCTGAGCGAGGAACAGAAAACAAGTATTCAGGAACTTGAAGCCAGTCACCAAAAAACGATGACTGAATTACGAGAACAAAGGCGTTCAACAGTAAATGCTGTTGAGAAAAGCGAAATCAGAACCGAAATGCTAAAAAATGTGGAGGCACATCGTAATGAGGTGAAATCGCTTTTAAGCGAAGAGCAGCAAACTCAGTACAAGCAGCTTCAGGCTTATGGCAGCTATGGGCGAAATCAGAATGTAGGAAGAGGAAATGGACGTGGAAATGGCGGCAGATCAGCCTATGCAAACAACAATGGCCGTGGAAAACGGGGAAACAATAATTGGTGCAGAGGAAATGGCAACCAGCGGAATAGAACCGGACGGGGAGTTAATTGCCAACGACCGGCAGGAAATTAAACGAATAGAGATTTGAGATTAGTAAATAAATTAAGTTGAACTAAAATTTAGAGAAATGAAAAGAATTAAAGCAATTGCAATCATGGTAGCAGCGGGAGCATTATTTTTTACAGCCTGCTCGGAAACAGAACGAATTGATGAATCGTTGGCTTTGGCCGACAAAAGTGTGGAGTTGGCTGCCATATGTCAGGACAGTTGTACTTTTGATGAAGATTTAACTGACGTTGATATTGAAGGATTGCTGCTGATGCGCGAGGAAGAAAAACTGGCTCACGATGTTTATATGCATTTCTACGGCTTGTATGGGCAACAACTATTTCTGAATATTGCCAACAGCGAAGAAAGCCACACAAATGCTGTACTTACGCTTCTTGAAGGATATGGAATTGAAGATCCGGCGCTGGAAGGCGAAGGCCAGTTTGCCAATGAAGAATTGGGAGCACTATACAATGCATTGATTGAGCAGGGATCGGCAAGTTTGACTGAGGCGCTGAAAGTTGGTGCAACGATTGAAGACTTAGACATTGCTGATTTGCAAAATCTGTTGGCCGAAACAGAAAATACCGATATCATTCGCGTTTACGAAAACCTATTGAAAGGTTCGGAAAATCATATGCGTGGATTTGTTCGAAATCTGCAAACGCTTGGCGAAACCTTTAGCCCACAGCACATTTCAGTGGAAGAGTTTGAAGCAATTCTTGCTGCAGGTAATTCGATGGGATATGGTGCCGGCGGTCAGGGAATGGGAACCGGCCGGCAAGGTTATGGCAACGGTGGACAAGGCTATGGACAGGGAGGCTACCGAAACGGTCAGAACAAATAAAATTACAGCGTTAACCGGAAACGGTTATTGATGTTCAGGAGGCTGTCTTTTTTAAGGCGGCCTTTTTAATTTTCAGGTTTTACCTTTGTTCTAAGTCCTTTTTTTCAGGGGGGTTCTTCACGTAAGTATTAAAAATCGGATGAAAATGTTTCTTACAGCTACATAATTGCTAATAAAGTATAAATTTGTAAGCTCAAAATTCGAAAAGTTAAAAGGCTGTAAAAAGCTGAACAGACAAATTAAAGGCAGAAAAATATACATCATGGCACGTTTAAAAATCAAAGAGATTCTGAAGAATGGAGAAACAGGCAGCGAAGTAGTTGCCAAAGGTTGGGTGAGGACAAAGCGCGGAAGTAAAAATGTAAACTTTATTGCGCTGAATGACGGATCTACTATTCATAATCTTCAGGTGGTGGTTGATGTTGAAAGTTTCGACGAAACACTGTTACGCGATATAACAACCGGAGCAGCAATTGCAGTTACCGGAGAATTGGTAGAATCGGCCGGAAGTGGCCAGAATGTTGAGCTGAACGCAAAATCAATTGAGTTGCTCGGAAAAGCTGATCCTGAAAAATATCCAATTCAGCCAAAGAAACACTCGTTGGAGTTCTTGCGCGAAAATGCACACCTTCGTTTCCGGACCAATACCTTTAGTGCAGTTTTTCGTATCCGCCACGCTATGGCATTTGCCATTCATAAATATTTTAACGAAAAAGGATTTAACTACCTGCACACGCCAATTGTAACGGCCAGTGATGCCGAGGGCGCCGGACAGATGTTCCGCGTTTCAACACTGGATGCAAAAAATCCACCGTTAACCGAAGATGGCGAGGTTGATTACAGCCAGGATTTTTTCGGAAAAGCTACCAACTTAACGGTTTCCGGTCAGTTGGAAGGCGAATTGGGTGCCTTGGCGCTTGGCGAGATTTATACTTTCGGCCCAACATTCCGTGCCGAGAATTCGAATACGACTCGTCACCTGGCCGAGTTCTGGATGATCGAACCTGAGATGGCTTTTTACGATCTGAAAGACAACATGGATTTGGCCGAAGAATTCCTGAAATACTGTATTCAGTACGCGCTCGATAATTGTATGGACGACCTGCAGTTTTTGGCTCAGCGACTGAAAGAGGAGGAGAAAAACAAACCACAGGATCAGCGCTCGATGGATTTGATCGAAAAGCTGGAGTTTGTTCTGAAAAATGATTTTGTGCGTTTGCCATACACCGAGGCAATAGATATTCTGAAAAACTCGAAACCTTATAAAAAGAAAAAATTCCAGTTCCCGGTGGATTGGGGTGTTGACCTGCAAAGTGAGCACGAACGCTACCTGGTTGAGAAACACTTTAAGTGTCCGGTAATTCTTATCGATTACCCAAAAGACATTAAAGCATTCTATATGAAACAGAACGACGACGATAAAACTGTTGGTGCAATGGATGTTCTGTTCCCGGGTATTGGTGAAATTATTGGTGGTTCGCAACGTGAGGAAGACCTTGATAAGCTGACTAAACGTATGGAAGAGATGAACATTCCGACAGAAGAAATGTGGTGGTATCTGGATACCCGCCGTTTTGGTTCGGTAGTTCACAGTGGCTTTGGTCTTGGCTTCGAGCGTCTTATGCTTTTTGTTACCGGAATGGGCAACATCCGCGATGTAATCGCCTTTCCGCGTGCACCTAAAAATGCCGAATTTTG
Source organism: uncultured Draconibacterium sp. (assembly GCF_963674925.1). Classification (NCBI taxonomy): domain Bacteria; kingdom Pseudomonadati; phylum Bacteroidota; class Bacteroidia; order Marinilabiliales; family Prolixibacteraceae; genus Draconibacterium; species uncultured Draconibacterium sp. The sequence continues at coordinate 1,513,358 of NZ_OY771647.1, read as the reverse complement.
ATGGTGTAATTTAAAGAAGCTACTCGGAAAAAAATGTTATTTTTACGAGGTTAACAATTGGGATTATGGAGCAAAAACTATCATTACAACAGAAGCTGCTCCAAAAGTTATCACCTCAGCAAATTCAGGTGATCAAACTTTTGGAAATCCCAACTATGCAACTCGAGCAGCGGATTAAAAAGGAGCTGGAAGAAAATCCGGTTTTGGAATTGGAATCGGATAATCCCTCGTCGGCTGACGACCAAATGGATGACGGACAGGATAATAATACGGATGTTGACAACGAAGAGTTTTCAATGGACGATTATTACGAGGATGAGGAAATTCCTACCTACAAGTTAAACGTAAATAATTATTCAAAAGACGATAAATACATTGATGTACCGTTTTCGGTAGGTACAAGTTTTCACGAATTTTTGCATGAACAACTGGGGCTGGCCGATTTGGATGATGAGGAGCAGCAACTGGCCGAATATATTATCGGAAACATTGATGACGACGGATACCTCCGCCGCGATTTAATGGCCATCAGCGACGATTTGGCTTTTAATATGAACCTCGATGTTCCGGAGGAAAAACTGGAGAAAATTCTATTGGCTATTCAGGATTTTGATCCTCCCGGAATAGCAGCACGCGATTTACGCGAATGTTTATTGTTGCAACTCGAGCGGAAAGAGAACAAAGGATCTCAATTGGCAAAAACGATTGTAAAAGACTATTTCCCGGAATTTACAAAAAAGCATTACGATAAAATCAGAACAAAACTGGAGCTTTCGGACGAGGAGCTAAAAAAAGGTATCGACGAGGTACTTAAATTAAATCCGAAACCGGGCAGCTCATACAGTAATCCTTTAAATAAATCGAATCAGCATATTGTGCCGGATTTTATTCTGGAGCTGGTTGACGGGGAGTTAAGCCTTTCGTTAAACCAACGTAACGTTCCGGAGCTAAAAATCAACGACACGTATACCGAGATGCTGAGAACCATGAGCCAGAACCAGAAGGCACAAAAAACCGACAAAGAAGCGGTAACTTTTGTGAAACAAAAACTGGATTCGGCAAAATGGTTTATCGACGCCATACACCAGCGGCAAACTACTTTGTTGCTTACCATGTCGGAGATTATCAGCTTTCAGAAAGAATATTTCCAGGAAGGCGACGAAACAAAACTTCGCCCGATGATTTTAAAAGACATCGCCGAGAGAACCGGGCTCGATATTTCAACCATATCAAGGGTTTCGAACAGTAAATACATTCAAACGCATTTTGGAATTTACCCGCTGAAATATTTCTTTTCCGAAGGTTTGGCAAAAGATGACGGTGAAGAGGTATCAACACGCGAAATCAAAAAAATTCTGCAGGAATGTATCGAGGGCGAGGACAAACACAAACCTTTAACCGATGAGAAACTGGCGAAGATTCTCAAAGATAAATCATACAATATTGCGCGAAGAACGGTTGCAAAATACCGCGAGCAGCTGGGAGTACCGGTAGCTCGTTTACGAAAAGAATTATAAGATGTCGGAGAAAATAGCCAGGATAATATCAATAATATTTCACCCGGTATTAATTCCGACGATTGGCATGTTTCTGCTCATGCACTCGGGGTTTTATTTCGAACTACTTTTATGGGAAGCCAAACGTTTTGTGCTGCTGGTGGTGTTTTTTACTACCTGTATTTTGCCTATGCTTTCGGTGGCAGTACTCTCGCTAAATCCCCGTTTTGATATTAATATGCCCGGCAACCGCGACCGTTTAATTCCCTTGTTAAGCGCATCGGTTTTTTACTACCTCGGTTTTATTTTATTACGTAAAGTACAGGCTGTTCCCGAGTTTAAACTGTTTATGCTCGCATCGGTGCTGGTGCTTGTTGTGTTGCTTGTTGTTTCGCTAAAATGGAAGATCAGCAACCACATGGCAGCCATTGGAGGTTTAAGCGGAACCTTGTTTGCACTTTCTTTCCGAAACGGGGTGAACCCGGTTTATTCGGTTTTAATTGTTGTGTTACTGTCGGGGTTAATCGGAACCGCACGGCTTATTCTTGGCAAACACGATCTGAAACAACTGATTGCCGGCTACGGGCTTGGTTTTATTGTACTTTATCTGGTACTTTATTTTGTTTGAGAAGCAAATAAGCATTCATAACTTCAGGGATCACTTGCATTAATGAATGTTGCAATTTGTCGTTAATTTACCCTCTCTCCTGTCTCTCCCTTCAATAATGGAGAGATGATCAGTCTCCAATCCAAACAACGTTAAGCTTAAAAATAGATCTGATTTGATCCACCAGCGCTCGCACTTCCTTGCTGGCAGGGAAGGATAAGAGGATGGGTAAAAACAGATATAGAACAGGATAGAAAACTTTTGCATAAAAAAAGGGACTTTAAAAGCCCCTTCATTTTAAAATATCTTATTGTTAGTCAACAAATTTATAACCAATTCCTTTGAGCGTTTTGATGTGCTCGTTGCCGATTTTTTCGCGTAGTTTGCGGATGTGAACATCGATTGTCCGGTCGCCAACCACAACGTTTTCGCCCCAAACCGAATAGTAAATCTCTTCGCGGGTAAATACTTTCCCAGGTTTCGAAACCAATAGCGAAAGCAATTCAAATTCTTTTCTTGGCAATATCATTTCGTTGTCGCCAATACGAATAAGGTAGCGTTCTTTGTCAATAAGCAGGTTGCCAATTGTTACCGTGTTGGTGTCGACCACCTCAACTGGTTGAGTAGCTTCGCCGGTACGTTTTAACAGCGCTTTTACGCGGCTAACCAAAACTTTTGGGCGAACCGGTTTGGTGATGTAATCATCAGCTCCGGCCTCAAAACCTGCGATTTGCGAGTAGTCTTCGCCGCGGGCTGTTAAAAAGGCAATAACGGTGCTGCTCAATGCCGGAATTTTTCGAAGTTCCTCGCATGCAGCAATTCCATCCATCTCGGGCATCATTACGTCGAGTATAATGAGGTGAGGCAACTGCTTTTCAGCAACCTTAATCGCTTCAGCTCCATTTCTGGCAGTAAATACCTCGTATCCTTCTTTTTCAAGGTTGTAACTCAGAAATTCGAGGATATCCATCTCGTCATCAACCAATAAAACTTTAAATTGATTTTCACTCATAACATAAAATTCTTGACAAAAGTAAGTGCTACTTATTAAAGAACAATTAACTTTCCTTTAAACAAAAAATAAACACGGAACTAAAATAGTGCTTAATCGAACCAAAATACAAATTAATAGCCACTCTTACGTTTTTTTTTACGGAAAGTTTTGATTGGGCTACTTTTGCTTTTCGAGTGTAAAATTGAATGTGGTTCCCTGGTCGAGTACACTTCGTACGTTAATAGATTGATTATGAGCTTCGATAATGTGTTTTACAATCGAAAGTCCAAGTCCGGTGCCACCTTGTTCGCGCGAACGCGATTTATCGACACGGAAGAAACGCTCAAAAATACGACGCAGGTCCTTTTTTTCGATACCAATTCCGTTATCGGCAACTTCAACAATTATATTTTCTTCTAAATCGTGAAACGAAATGTTTACATATCCGTTTTGTTTGCCATATTTTACGCCGTTAACAATAAGGTTGGTAATGACTTCGAGAATACGTTTTTTGTCGGCACGCACATAAATGGGCCTGTCGGGTTTGTTAATGATCTGCACCGTAATCTGGCTTTCTGATGCTTGCCAGTGTTCCATTTCAATGACTTCCTCAACGGTTTTTACAATATCAAAACGAGTCATGTTTAGCTGCAGCTCACCCGATTCCAGTTTGGTGATCGATTCCAGGTCTTCAACGATCGATACCATCCGGTCGATACTTTTTTCTGTGCGTTTCAGGTAAAGTTTATTGATCTTGGGGTCTTCCAAACCGCCTTCCAAAAGCGTAAGAACATAACCCTGAATATTAAAAATTGGTGTTTTCAGTTCGTGCGATACGTTTCCAACAAAATCTTTGCGGTATTTTTCCAGCTCTTTAAGTCGCTCAATTTCTTTTAATTGCGACTTGGCCCATTCTTCAACTTCGTACTTTACGTTTAACAGCAAACTGTTCGAATCGATTTTTTCCTCCATCTTTTTCCCGCTCAGCGGTAAATCGCGAATGGTGTTATACAAGGGCCGGATACGATCGATGATGTATTTCTTAATAATGTATAAAATGGAAAAGTAAGCGGCAACAAAGAAGGCCGCTGTAGAAATGGTAATAACCAAAATATTCTCGCCAAAGTAGTGTGCCAGCATTGCAATACCAAATGCCAGCAAGGTTAAAATAATAGCAACCAGAATGGCAAGGAATTTCGAAGAATATGTTCTCATTTAATGTAGTTATGTTATATACTGTCTGTTATCCGAAAACCGAACTTTGCAAATTAAGGTTTCAAATGTCGTATAAAAAAGTGGTTATTAATTGGTTAATGGTAATTTCATGGTTAGTTAATATTTTATTAATATTACAAAACGATTAAACTTTTTACTTGCTTTATATTTGCCGACCTTTATTAAAATCAAAATTGAATGGAAAACTTTTACCTGATTCTAGTAATTGTACTTTTCGCATTAGCTATTTCAGACCTGATTGTAGGGGTTAGTAATGATGCTGTAAATTTTCTTAATTCTGCTGTTGGATCGAAAGCAGCTCCCAAATGGGTGATATTTCTAATGGCCAGTTTAGGGGTGCTAATCGGGGCAACATTTTCAAGTGGAATGATGGAAGTAGCCCGAAAGGGAATTTTTCACCCGGAGATGTTTGTCTTTTCCGAAATCATGATCATTTTTCTGGCAGTAATGATAACCGATGTTATTCTGCTCGATATGTTCAATACCTTCGGAATGCCTACGTCTACAACCGTTTCCATTGTTTTCGAATTACTTGGAGCTGCTGTAGCTGTATCGGTTGTAAAAATCAAAGCAGCAGGAGGCTCGGTATTGATGGAATTGTCGCAATACATTAATTCGAGTAAGGCACTGGCCATTATTACCGGAATATTGCTCTCGGTATTTGTGGCCTTTACGGTTGGAGCTCTCGTGCAGTATTTAACACGTATGTTGTTTACCTTTAAATATCGCGGACCGATGAAATATTTTGGTTCAGCTTTTGGAGGTTTGGCCATTACCGTAATTACCTATTTTATTGTGATTAAAGGTATGAAGGGGTCAACCTATGCAGGGATTGAGTTAAGCAGCGGCGAAACCATTCAGGAATGGCTCAAACACCACACCGGATTAATGCTTTTATACAGCTTTGGATTTTGGGTCGTATTTATTCAGTTGCTAAAATGGATTTTTAATATAAAAATATTAAAGGTTGTGGTGCTGGCCGGTACATTCGCGCTGGCCATGGCTTTTGCCGGAAACGACCTGGTAAACTTTATTGGTGTGCCGCTGGCCGGTTTCAATTCGTTCCAGGCCTGGGTTGCACAAGGAGCAACTAATCCTGATACTTTTTCGATGGCAATGCTGGCCGGAAAAGTAGGAACACCAACATATATGCTGCTAATTGCAGGCCTTGTGATGATTGTAACGCTGATCATGTCGAAAAAGGCAAAATCGGTTATTGCAACTTCGCTCGACCTGTCGAGACAAAATGAAGGCGATGAGCGTTTTGGTTCGTCGTTTGCAGCCAGGGTAATCGTTCGTGGAGCAACAAAATTTAATAACCGCGTTGCCAATGTACTTCCATCGGCATTAACCGGGGGAATAAGTTCTCGTTTCGAACCACATTCTTACTTTAGCGAAGACGATCAGGATCCACCTTCGTTCGATAAAGTCAGGGCATCGGTAAACCTTGTTGTAGCCAGTATTCTTATTGCAATGGGTACTTCGCTAAAATTACCGCTTTCTACTACTTACGTAACCTTTATGGTTGCAATGGGTACTTCGTTATCCGATCGTGCCTGGGATCGCGAAAGTGCGGTATACCGTATCTCAGGAGTTTTTGCCGTAATAGGTGGCTGGTTTTTAACCGCATTAATTGCTTTTTCAGTTTCAGGAATTGTGGCCTTGCTAATTGCAATCAGCGGTAAGTTCATGATCTTCGTTTTTGTTGTGGTTGCTATAATTATGGTTATCCGTACGCACACCTTGATAAAAAAACGTGATCAGCTGCAGGCGGAAGAAGATGAAGTTATTGAAGATGCCGACGCACAGGAAGAGATCATTGAGAAGAGTTCGAGACAAATGATAAAAGCCGTAAAATCGAGCGACGAGGTGGTTAAAGATGGTATTAATTACTTCTTAGAAGAAGACCGGGCCGGCTTGAAAAAGGTACAGATAACGTCTAAGAAATTCTCGAAACGGTCGAAACGAAATCGCGACAAGGTTTATTCAACAATTACAAAATTAGCTGAAGGCCCATTTGATGCCAGTCATTTCTATGTACAAATGATGGAGCATAAACGCGAAATGGCACACGCTGTGCATTTTATGCTCGAGCCAATGATTAAGCACATAGAGAACAACCATAAACCGTTTATTGAAGAACAGCATATTGAATTAAAAGATGTTGCAGCTAATATTGATATGTTCTTTAAATCGATATTGAAAGATATTGAAGGAAAGACTTTTGACGACATCGATCGAATAATTGAGGAGCGCGACAAGATTCTGGAACAAATTTACAAGATGGAAAAGAACCAGATCAAACGTATTAAAAACAAAATGGTTAATACACGTAATTCTCAGTTGTTCTTTAAATTGATTTCAGAAATGGAGTACTTGCTGCTACATTCGGTTAATCTTGTAAAATCATACCGCGATTTTATCACAAATACAGTTCAAAAGAATTAAAAATCAATACATAGTATTTTTAAAAGCCGGAATAGTTATTCCGGCTTTTTTATTATGCGTAATTTGAAATCGATTATTGTTTATTCATATATTGCATTGGAGAAGCGAAAATGTAATCAAAATGTAATCGATTTGTAACATTAATATTCTGTTTTTGGAACACCTTTGCCGACGATTACAAAATGATTAAAGTTTAAATCGATCAATATCTGACAGCATAATTAAAAACGAATAAATGGAAAATTTTTATTTAATTCTGGTGGTCGTTCTTTTTGCTTTGGCAATTTCCGATTTAATTGTTGGAGTAAGTAACGATGCAGTTAACTTTTTAAATTCTGCAATTGGATCGAAAGCAGCCCCAAAGTGGGTAATCTTTCTAATGGCCAGTATTGGTGTACTGGTTGGAGCCACTTTCTCGAATGGAATGATGGAAGTTGCCCGAAAGGGGATTTTTCATCCTGATCAGTTTTATTTTGCCGAGATCATGGTCATATTTCTGGCCGTAATGATCACCGATGTAATTCTTCTCGATTTGTTTAACACTTTTGGTATGCCCACCTCAACTACGGTAAGTATCGTTTTTGAGTTGCTTGGATCTGCAGTGGCAGTTGCCGCCGTTAAAATAAAGGGGATGGGACTTTCGGTAGCAGCAGAATTGTCGAATTACATTAACTCCAGTAAAGCGCTGGCAATTATAACGGGTATACTGCTCTCGGTTTTTATCGCCTTTACGGTTGGTGCGTTGGTCATGTACATAACGCGTTTTATCTTTTCATTTCGCTATCGCGGGCCAATGAAATATCTTGGATCCATATTCGGAGGGCTTGCTATTACCGCAATAACCTACTTTATTTTTATTAAAGGAATGAAAGGGTCGTCGTATGCCGGAGTTGAACTGGCATCGGGAGAGACCTTGCAAGAATATTTCAAGCATAATGTAGGATTTATGTTGCTGGTAAGTTTAGGTTTTTGGGTAGTATTTATTCAATTGCTGAAATGGATATTCAATATTAAAATTCTTAAGGTTGTTGTAATGGTTGGAACTTTTGCGCTGGCCATGGCATTTGCCGGAAACGACCTTGTAAACTTTATTGGTGTACCGGTAGCCGGTTTTAAATCGTTCCAGGATTGGATGGCCTCGGGAATGCCTGCCGACCAATTTTCGATGGCAAATCTTGCCGGGAAGAGCACTACTCCTCTTTACATGCTTATTGTTTCGGGGCTGGTTATGGTTATTACTTTAATCATGTCGAAAAAGGCACGCGCTGTTACCGAAACAGAGATTAACCTTAGCCGGCAGGACGCGGGTGATGAGCGTTTTGGATCGTCGTTTGCAGCCCGGGTTATGGTTCGCGGATTTACGAACTTCAATAAAAAAGTACAGAAGAATATGCCGCCGGCCGTAAGCAATACACTAAAATCACGTTTTGAAAAGCATTCCTATTATAACGACGACCCTGATGCACCGGCATTCGACAAAATTCGTGCATCGGTAAACCTGGTGGTGGCCAGTATTCTTATTGCAATGGGTACTTCGTTAAAATTACCGCTTTCTACAACCTACGTAACCTTTATGGTGGCAATGGGTACTTCGTTGTCCGATCGCGCCTGGGATCGCGAAAGTGCAGTTTATCGTATTTCAGGTGTGTTTGCCGTAATTGGAGGCTGGTTTTTAACCGCTTTAATTGCTTTTTCAGTGGCAGGATTGATCGCTTTAATTATCTCGTTAAGCGGTAAGTTTATGATCTTCGTATTTGTTGCAGTGGCTGTATTTATGGTAATCAGAACTCAAATACTTTTCCGTAAACGTGCCCAGGCAAAATTAGCCGATGAAGAAGATAATATTGAAGAAGAGGATGAAACAGAAGTTATTATTGCAAAAAGTGCCAAACAAATTCTGAAAGGCCTGGGTAATACCGCCGAAATCCTGGATTTGGGAATGGAAAGCTTTTTAAAGGAAGACAGAGCCGGATTACGAAAAGCAGAAGAAGCCTGTAAGGTGTTGTCGAAAAAGGCTAAAAAGAATAAAGATAAGGTGTTTAAAATTGCAGAGAAGTTAATGGATAACTCGGCAGAAACAACACACTATTACGTGCAGATGATCGAGCATAAACGTGAAATGGCACATGCTGTACACTATATGCTGAGCCCAATGATAACCCATGTGGAAAACAACCACAAACCGTTTACGGAAGATCAGTCGATAGAATTATCATCAACAATTGTCAGTGTAACAGCTATCTTGAAAAAGATATCAAAAATGGTTAAAGAACAGCGCTTTGAAGGTATTGACGCACTGATTAATGAAATAGACCAGGTAATTGAATTGTTACGGAATAACGAAAAACAACAATTTAAACGTGTAAAACAACAGTTGGTGAATACGCGCAATTCGCAATTGTACTTTAAAATTCATACCGAATTAGAAAACCTGTTGCTTCATTCGATTAACCTGGTAAAATCGGAACGCGATTTTATTACGAATACAAGAAACTAGAAATAGTAAAACCTATAAGGAAAAGAGGAGATTTGCAGGTCTCCTCTTTTTTTGTGCTTATTGTTAAACAAATATTGCAATTCTATTAACTCCGCTACCTTTTTATTAATCCCCTTTTAATGGTTATGCAATCGCTTTCAGAGAGCTAATGGCGAATTTTGAAGCCTATTAAATAACCAAATTCAAAATGAAAAAATTATCTCTCTTACTATTTATTCTGTTGTTTGTCAACGTGTTTAATGCGTTGGCAGAAGGTGAAGACGAAAATGCGGCGAATAAAGGAACCATTGCCGGACGAATTGTTGATACCGATAACCTGCCTCTGCCGGGGGCGGCTATTTTAATTGAAAACTTACAGAAAGGAGCTGTTACCGATGTAAACGGATTTTATCGGATTGTCGCGCTCGACCCGGGCGAGTATAAGGTCAGGGTTTCATATATCGGGTTTAAAGAAGCGCTTAAAACAGTAACTGTTGCTGTGGGAAAAACCAGTACCCTAAACTTTCAGCTGGAAGCCGGTATCGATATCGAAGAAGTGGTGGTAAACGGTGCATTGCAGGGGCAATCAAAAGCCTTAAACCAGCAAAAAAACAGCATGAACATTACCAACATTATTTCTTCCGACCAGGTGGGCCGTTTCCCCGACCAAAATGTTGGCGATGCCTTAAAACGTATCCCCGGAATTAATGTGCAGTACGACCAGGGTGAAGCGCGTTTTGGAAACATCCGCGGTACTTCGCCTGAATACAACTCGGTAGCTATTGATGGCGACCGTATTCCTTCGGCGGAGGCTGAAACGCGTTCTATTCAGCTCGACCTCATTCCTTCGGATATGATTCAAAGTATTGAAGTAAACAAGGTAGTTACGGCCGATATGGATGCCGACGCCATTGGCGGATCGGTAAACCTGGTAACGAAGTCGAATCCTTACTCGCGCCGTATTACGGGTTCGGTTGGCGGTACTTACAATGCACTGCGTGGCAAAGTGGCGCCTAATTTTTCGCTCTTGTACGCCGATCGTTTATTCAATAATAAACTGGGTGTTACACTGGCCGGATCGGTGCAGGATCACATGATGGGTTCGGACGATCTGGAAGCCGAATGGGACGAAAACGGAGCGATGAAGGAAATGCAGGTGCGTACCTATTTAATCGAGCGTTTACGCCAAAGTTATTCGGGCGCATTGGATTATACTTTTGATGCCAATAATAAAATCGAGGCCAAAGTAATGTACAACCACCGTAACGACTGGGAAAACCGATATCGTGTTGTGTACAAAGATCTGGATGAAGATGTGGCAAAAATTGAACGACAGGTGAAAGGCGGTACCAACAAAGATGCACGTTTGGAAGACCAGCGTACTTATCATTTTTCCTTAGGCGGAGAACACCAGTTTGGCGCCCTTGAAATGAACTGGAAAGGATCGTACTCAAAAGCCAACGAAGACCGCCCGAACGAACGTTACCTTCAGTACCGTATTAAAGATGTAGAGTTTAGCCAGAATCTTTCGGATACCGAAAAACCACAGGTAATTGTTAATACTCCGGAAGCGCAGGATTTTAACAGCAGCTGGGATTTTGACGAACTGACTGAAGAACATCAGTATACGGAAGATATCGACAAAAAATTCAAAGTCGACTTTAAACTACCTTTTCAGAACGGAACCAGTGTTATACGTTTTGGTGCCAAGTACAAAGGCAAAAGCAAAAACCGAGACAACGATTTTTACGATTATTCGCCAACCGATGAAGATGCGTTTAATAGCGGAGCATTTAGCAATACCGTTGTTAAAACAAAAAGCGATTTTTTGGCCGGAGATTATATGGCAGGAACTTTTGTTGATGTGAAATATTTAGGTGGATTAGATTTGACTTCAGGAGATTTTGAAGGTGAAAGAAACCTGGAAGAGCTGGCGGGAAACTTTGATGCATCGGAAGATGTAACTGCCGCTTACCTGCGTTTCGACCAGTCGTTTGGCCGTCTGGATCTTGTTGCAGGTGTTAGGATGGAAAATACATCGATCAACTACTCGGGGAAAGAACTGATTTTGGACGAGGAAGGTGATGTGGAGGATTTGGTTGATACCGAAGAAGTAGATAACAACTACACCAATGTGCTGCCATCGTTGCTGTTGAAATACGAGATCGACCGAAAAACGAATATTAAAGCCAGTGTTACCAATACTTTGGCCCGTCCAAAATACATCGACCTGGTACCACGTGTGGAGGTGAACAACGAAGATGTTGAAATTGAAATCGGGAACCCTGATCTTACTCCAACTACAGCATGGAACTTCGATTTAATGGCCGAGCATTATTTTGAGTCAATTGGTTTGGTTTCGGGTGGAATTTTCTACAAAGATATCAGCGACTTTATTGTAAACGGAATTCAGTCGGATTACGATTATCTTGGACAAACGTGGGAGAAATTTACCCAGCCCATAAATGCCGGCGATGCTACCTTGTTTGGTGCTGAAGTAGCTTTTCAGCGTCAGTTCGACTTTTTGCCGGGCTTCCTTCGCCAAACCGGATTTTATGCTAACTATACCTACACCAAATCAACGGTGAGTAATTTCCAGATCGAGGATCGTGAAGATGATGATCTGACTTTGCCCGGAACACCTAAGAATACATTAAATGCATCGTTATATTACGAAGGCAAAAAACTGTCGGCACGCCTTTCTTATAATTATGCCGGCGACTTTGTGGAAGAATACAGCGACAAGGCTTTTGAGGATGTGTACTACGATCAGGTTTCGTACCTCGATTTTAACACCAGCTATCATTTCAACAAAAACTTTATGCTGTTTGCCGAACTCAATAATATACTAAATACGCCGCTGCGTTATTACCAGGGCGAGTCGCAATACACTTACCAGGCCGAGTACTATGATATTAAAGTAAATTTTGGCCTGAAGTTTAATTTTTAGGAAACGTCATTTTCGCATAGAATAGATTTTAAAAGTTAAAGCTGAGGACACCCTTTGTGGTGTTCTCAGCTATTTACACAAAAACAAAAAACGATGAATTGTACTTGTAATCGTATTTTTTTAGCGAGTGTGTTACTGGCAATTTTGGTAGTAAGTATTGTTGGTTGCGAAAGTAACCGCCCCAGCGAGGGTTCGCGTAATGCCGGCGAACACATTAAAAATACTGTTGTTGCGGTAGCCGAAACTACACCTGTTCCGCAAAGTAAAAACGAAGATTCGGCTGATGACCCCGCCATTTGGGTCGATACAACCAATGTAATGAACTCGTTTACCATCGGTACCGATAAAAAAGGAGGTCTGGCCACCTACGATCTCAACGGGAAACAATTGAACTATTACGCCGATGGCAATATGAATAACTGCGATTTGCGCTATGGTTTTCAGCTGGGAGAGAAACAAGTTGATGTGCTGGCAGCCAGTAACCGCACTACGCATTCTATATCCTTGTATTTGGTGAAAAAAGGCGGAGTGCTCGAGGAGGCTCATGCGCGGGTAATTACTTCCAAAATGCAGGATGATGTTTATGGTTTGGGCATGTACCGAAGTGCAAAAACCGGTAACTATTTTGTATTTCTGAATAGCAAAGCCGGAGAAGTGGAACAGTGGCAACTGATTGCCAAAGGTGATAAAATCGATGCCAAACTGGTACGCTCATGGAGCCTTGGGACACAAACCGAAGGAGTGGCTGCCGACGATGAAACCGGAGTTGTTTACATCGGAGAAGAAGTAGCGGGTATTTATAAATTCGATGCTGAACCCGATGACTCTACCGTAGGAAAACTGATTTCGATGAGTACGGAAGAAAATCCGGATATGCACTACGATATTGAAGGACTGGCGATTTATGCCACCGACAGTGTTAATGGTTACCTGGTGGCTTCGTCGCAGGGAAGTTACAGTTACGCGGTTTTCGAGCGGCAGGGCGACAATAAGTACCTGGGAAGTTTCCGTATTGCTGACGGCGACGTTGATGGCGTGGAAGAAACCGATGGAATTGACATCACGAACATTGCGTTGGGCGCACAATACCCTAAAGGAATGTTGGTGGTTCAGGATGGTTATAACTATGATGGCGAAGAACTGGTAAGCCAGAATTTTAAATACATCTCGTGGGAGGCCATTGAAAAGTTATTTATAAAACAGGAATAAATCAGTCCGAATAGTTCGGTGAAGATTTTATATGCTATACAAGGCACGGGGAATGGTCATCTGGCGCGAGCCACTGAAATCGTCCCTTTGCTAAAAGAATTAGGAGAAACGGATATCCTTGTGAGCGGAATTCAGGGGGATATCCGTTTGCCATTTCCGGTAAAATACCGGCTTTACGGCTTTAGCTTTATTTTTGGTAAAAAAGGTGGTGTAGCCATTTGGAAAACCATTACCAAAGCCCGTATTTTTCGGTTGGCAAACGATATCCGCAAAATACCCGTTCATCAGTACGACGTGGTGATTAACGATTTTGAACCGGTAAGTGCCTGGGCCTGCAAACTGCGTAAGAAAACGTGTGTTGGACTTAGCCATCAAAACGCGGTTTTACATTCAAAAGCACCCCGGCCAACAAAAAAAGATGTTTTGGGCGAATGGATTTTAAAACATTACGCACCGGCAACATTTCGTTATGGTTTTCATTTCAAACAATTGGATGAGCACAATTTTGAACCGGTTATCCGCTCTGCTATCCGAAATGCAACTATTACGAATAACGGCCATTATACCGTTTATCTGCCGGCTTTTAGCAATTTGGAAATTGAAAAATTGCTTGGCCCTCATCAATCCGTTCGCTGGCAGGTTTTCTCAAAACACTGCCCGAAAAGTTATACCAAAGGCTCCATTCAGTTTAACCCGGTTTCGCTCGAAGAGTTTAACCGGTCGTTTATCGCTTGCTCGGGAATAATGTGCACTGCCGGTTTTGAAACACCTGCCGAAGCATTGTTTATGGGTAAAAAGCTGTGTGTTATTCCCATGAAAAATCAATACGAACAGGCTTGTAATGCAGCCATGCTGGCCGATATGGGAGTCTCGGTAATTCATAAAACCGGCTCTTGCCACGATATTCTTTCCAACTGGCTACAGTCGGGGCAGACGATACAGATTTTGTACCCCGATAATACATACGACATTTTAAAGGGAGTAATAACCTGAGCCAAAGGATACAGCCCAAAGCAAAAATGTTGTCTCCCTGTTTTGGGCACTTAGCGCATATAACTGCCGGCCGCGAGAAGTACCCGTTTTCGTATCAGGAGAGCTTGCCAACAGCTGCAGAAAGCTTTCCGCCAACAGCGGATAATGTTTTTTACTCTTCTAACAAATATTTACATAATAATTGTTTATATTTATTGCACTAAATAACTCTATACCCGATACATTGAAAACATTTCTACACAAAAATAAAAGATTGCCCAAGCGTATTTCAAACCATAAAACAAACAATAACAACAAGTTACGCCAGTTATAGCTAATAAGATATATGTGTACCATACACTTATACATACGTTACCAACAAGCGTGAAAAAAGAATTAGCAACTAAAAAAATAGTATTGCATAACAAATGAACACAATGACAATAGAATTTTTTCAAAACAGATTACTCACTTTGATAATTCTTATATTCTTTCTGGCATCCTGCCAAAACAAAAAAAGTCAAGAATCTCAACATATTGTAGAGACATCTCATGATAAATTAATGGAAAGGATTACAGAATTATATAATTCCGGAGAGTATGTTGAATTTATAAAACTTGCAGAAAATGAAGTAAATAAATCAGAGAATGATTTTGGATTTTATCTTGCGTTATCAGATGCTTACGGAAATTTAGGTAATTGGGATAAAGCATTTTATTATGCTGAAAAACTTCTTGATAAAGAACCCTCTAACTATTATGCATTATTTGCAATAGGTAATTACAATTTCATACTTGAGAAATTAGATTCGGCAGAATTCTACTACAACAAGGTTTTAACCATAAACCCGGGCTACGCCAGAGCAAACCTAAATCTTGCTCAACTTTATACAAAACAAGACAATAAAGCAAAAGCTGTAGAGCAGTATCTAAAAGCAATAGAGTTATTTAAGAAGAATGATTTTATGGAGGAGGTAATTAATTATTCGAATGAAGTTTTAAAGCTTGACCCAGAGAACACGACGGCGAAAGAATATTTAGGAAGAGATAAATTGCGACCTTGAAAACAAAGCTAATTTTAAAAATAACCAGATGAACAAAGAAAAATTTGCAGAAATTACTAACAGAGGAGAATGTTTAGCAACACTATATACCTTCCCTCAAATTCCCTGGCCAGAACCATTTCTAAAACAAGTTGCATGTCGTGAAGAATGGTCTAAGTCAAATTTTTATCCACACAATGGACTCGTTGCAGAAATTCCCTATGTAATTAAGAAAAATATGTCGTTAAAAATTGATATTGACATTTACATTTTAAAAATTAATGAAAAATTTTATGTTCCAATGACAGGCAAAGGAATAAGGTTCATTAGTGAGTCTGAATATAAAAGAAAAAGACCTCAAAATAAAATTCAAGGGATGGATGACCGACAAAAAAATATTAATGACTTTTGGAGTTAGTTAAAAAATAATATAAACCTTAAAAATTAAATACAATGTTTGGATTTGCATCAAATACACTAAATCAAAAAAGTTTAACGATGGTTAAAACAGTTCATAACAACTTTAAAAATCATCCTGTTTATAGAGACTTTTCGGTTTCAATGACAGAACATGATATTGAAGGAAGTGCTTCAATTACTATTACAAAATATGGACAAAATGTAAATAAGTTTTACTTCTATCCTGCCAGTTCAGGTAATATTGCATCAATTGCAATTTATGGGGCAGAATTAAGTGGACACTTAAATTCTATTAGAAATTCAATGAACATTTTTGGACTCAAAGTTGACGAAGTGGAAATGGTTACAAATAGTGCTTCACCATTTGTGGATGTTTATTTAGAGGACTATTAAATAAAATAATTCTATTTAAATCTTTAAATTATAGAAACATGGATACTTACGATATTGAAGTAGTCATAAAAGGACTAAAAAAAAATGATAAGGAAAAAATCATCAGAATATTTGCTCCGCTAATTAACAATTTAATTATAAGTGGTGATTCTTATGAAAATATATCAAGCACAATAAATGAATGTGGGATTGAGTTTGATGGCGAACAAATAAAAAAAATAGTAACTCAAAAAGATTCTCAAAAAATAAATCTTAATTCCTTTTCAACAGAAATTATTAATGCAATTCAAGATATAGAAAACAGAATCATTTTTAACAATTCTTCTTCAGTAGAATACATTAAAAGAGCTCAGAGTTCGGTATTTAAAAACTATAATTCATCTTCAAAAAGCTCATTGACTATAAGACAAGTTGCTTTAAATTTATGTGAAAAATATTCATCAAGAATAGAAATGTATCATAATTACAAGGATATTCGATTTGGTTCAAAATCATCAATATCACTTGATATACAAATGTCTGGTAGTTTTGTAAGTATTTGGTTAGATAGTACTGATGCGATACAATTAATTGGTTATAGTTGGCAAAATAATATTAATTCTTTTCTGGATATTATTGCTTTTAAAGTATCAGACTTTCATGAAATTCAGGTTGCAATTCTTCCGCCTCCTTATGATGCATTACATGTGAAAATATTAGGAGAATAGAGAAATAAATTAAACGCCAGTTGGTAATCGAGTAGCCCGCCCCGCCAGCAAACGCTAGCAGGGAGAGGCTCTCACACCACCGTACGTACGGGTCTCGTATACGGCGGTTCGCTAAGTCATAGGAAACAACGGTGATTTTGGTTTCACCTCGTTGTAAAGATCCAGCAAAGGAACGTAACCCCGCATTTTCAACCGATCAACAGTAATTGTAGTACCAAGAATTGGGCTTTGGGCAATAGCCCAGCCACCCATTCGCGAACGGCTCCATTGATAGGCTTTTCCCGGATCGACGCCTAAACGAATCAGGTTTTTCCTTTTTCGTTCGGGTTTCTTCCAGTAATGCCAAATACAATATCGGAGGCGGTTGCGAAGCCACCCGTCAAGGTCAGCGAGTTTGATCTGTATACTTGCCAAACGGAAAGCATTGATCCAGCCGCGCTGAACCTCGTTAAGTTTTCCGATACGCTCGTCGAAACTCATTGGGGTGGTCTTGCGGGTGATGGTTTTCAGTTTGTACTTTAAACTGCTCCAGCTCTTTTCTGATACTACCAGTTGATACTTGCCGCGTTCACCTTTCCGGTAGGTTGGCACAAAGCCAAAACCGAGAAGGATAAAATGTACAGGACGACGGATACCGCTTTTCTCCCGGTTGATGGGCAACTTCAGTTTTCGTTTCAGAAAACGATAGATGTTATTCCCAACTTTTCGGGCGGATGTTTTAGTTTTCAGATAAATACTAAAGTCATCAGCATAACGAACAAATCGAAAGCCTTGCCGTTCCAGTTCCCTGTCGAGTTCATGTAGCATGATGTTCGACAGTAACGGGCTCAGCGGGCTGCCCTGCGGTACGCCTTTGCGGCGTTTAACCAGTTTTCCCTTGATTTGAATCGGGGAACGCAGCCACTTGCGGATAAGACGCATCGTTTCGCGGCATTTGATTTTGCGGTAAAGCAGTTGCAGAAGGTAGCAGTGGTTTACTTCGTCGAAGAAAGTTTTCAGGTCGATATCGACGATATGCTGAAACCCCTCGTTGATGTAGCCCTTTGCCTTCAGTACTGCCTGTTGCACGCTCCGGTTGGGGCGGAATCCAAAACTGGAATCCGAAAACTCATACTCGAAACGTGCCGTGATTACTTGTAAAACTGCCTGTTGTAACAGGCGATCGGTTACTGTAGGGATCCCCAGTAAACGGGTTTTCCCTTTTCCTTTCGGAATCTCTACTCCTAAAATGGCTTGTGGTAAATACTTCCCGCTTCGAACCTTAGCTGTTAGTTCTTTCTTGTCGATAGCAAGTAAGTCTGACAAGCGGGTTACCGGCATACCGTCAACTCCTGCCGAACCGTGGTTCTGCCGGACTTTATACATTGCCTGTAACAGGTTTTTCCGCGTTAGAATTTGTTCAATCATCTCAGAATCATGCTTTGTTTCCCTGTTCCTCCTAATGCAGGGCTGGGAAATGCCTCCCTGCAACATTTGGAACAACTCATGCGTTCAGCCCTTCAGTTCCTCTGTGAGGCCTCCGCCGTTTTCTGACAGCTCGTTTCCTGAACCTACTATGGCGTCTGCTGACTTCCTGACGGCCCGCCAGCTGGCGGACATCAGGATCTCCCCAGGTAAGAGCATCTTCCTTCCTCCAATCGCTGCGACATCTACTACCGAACATAACCGAAGTTTATAGGACGTTACAATGATGTGCTTGCTTATCCATGTTTCGATAGCCTCATATGTCGTTTCTGTTCGTCAGTACCGGAGTTTGCCGGTTGGCTTCCTTCACTGCTGCAGTTACCCGCAACCAGCTTGCCACTTGCTAATGCTTCCATCCGCCAGCTGGCGGATGGCACATAAGGGACTTACACCCTCTGGAAAATTCTCATGTACACTTTAACGTTTAACAATAAAAATTTGTATTTTAAACATTTTTTCAGAGCTTACAGTAAAGTGTGCACATGCTCATGCTGGGCACACACAAAATGTAAATGTAATGCGGGTTCCATCGGGTAATTCAACCGCAGTTCTCCGTTGTAACACCGCCAATTCGTCTTTGACGATTGACGGAAAATTTGAGATATTGAATAAACGAATTGGCTCCGTGCGGTTATGAAAGTGAACAGCTCCGAAATCCCGCACTCCACTTACATAAACCGTTGTGTTTCAGTTTAAAAAGAGGCGGAGATAAATTGGATATTGTTTAAGAAAATATAAAACCAATGAAGAAATATTTCCTAATAATCGGACTGATAATTATTTGCTCAAATAACATTTATTCTCAAAATTCGAATATATACAAGGTTGAAATAAATAGGGAACTTTGGAAAACCCAACCAATAATTGCAAGGGATTATTTTGACAATAAATACTTAAATGATGGAAACTTGCATATTTATTTTGAATCATCGTTTGAGAATGATTCCGCTGAGATTAAAATAAACGGAAAATTATACGGAGAATATGCATTAACTACTGAATGGAGTACTGAATTAGCAGATGTGATAGTAATCCCAAAAATTGAGACAATTAAATCAGTAGGCATTTCTATAAATCACGGAAAAGAAGCTGTTTTTGAAATTGAAAAACTCAATCAAATTATTGTGAGATTTGGAAATAATAAGTTGCTCATTGGATTTAGGAAACACGTTCCATACTATGATTAGTTGATTGATTTTTAAATAATGGAGAACTGAAAAATTGAAAAAAAACCGAAAACACAACAATTTGTAATATGGCAGGCGGGGTTTTTAGCAGTCTGACAAGTCAGACCTCGTGCCTACTTTCCTGCGGGTCTGACAGGATTTCTTCCAGAAATCCCGCCCTACCACATACAAGTGACCGTCAGACTGTCTAAAAACCTAACCACAATTTGTTAAGAACTCCGCAGGTTGTTAACACCTTTGAACCCAGCGATTAAGTATCTTCAGGCATGAAGTATCTCAAAGGGCAAAACAGATCACAAATATCACTTTTCCCGGTGTCGCTCGACCAGGCCATAAATGCAGACAACGAAGTGCGCTTAATCGATGTTTTTGTTAACAGTCTGAAGCTGGAAGAATTCGGATTCAGGGTTGACCATATTGAAAACGGGCGTCCTGCTTACCACCCAGCCGACTTGCTTAAACTTTACATTTATGGCTATCTTAATCAGTTAAGGTCGTCGAGGAAACTGGAGAAGGAGTGCAAGCGAAACATTGAATTAATGTGGCTATTGAAAACGCTGCGTCCCGATCACAACACTATCGCTAACTTCAGGCGCGATAACCCAAAGGCCATCAAAAAAGTATTCCGCGAAACCGTAAAGATTGCAACGTATTTTAACCTTATTGGCGGAACGCTGATTGCAGGCGACAGTACAAAACTGCGTGCCCAGAACAGCAAAAAGAACAACTACAACCAAAAGAAAATAGACCGTCACCTGGAGTACATCGAAAACAAACTGGCTGAATACAACAAAGCACTGGCCGAAAGCGATGGAGATAAAAAGCAGGAAATTGAAAACGAAATTGAAAAGCAAAACCAGCGAAAAGATGGCTATAAAAAGATTGAACAAGAGCTAAAAAAATCGGGGCAACGACAGATCTCAACTTCCGATCCCGACAGCCGTCACCAGATCACGCGCAACAACATTACCGAAGTAGCCTACTCGGCGCAAACTTCGGTCGATGCAAAAAACTACATCCCTATCGATTATAAAATAACCAATGCAAACGATAAAAAGGCAATGGGAACAATGCTCAGAAGAGCAAAGACAATACTTCGACACAACGATTTTACTGCCCTTTACGATAAAGGCTACCATACCGGAAGCGAACTGGCCATCGCCGATTCGCTCGGTATTCCGGCAATTGTAGCCATTCCTCCGTTTTCAGGAGCCTCGCATGCTCCGGACCTTAGGTACGATGTGGAACATTTTGATTACGACCCGAAAACCGATACTTACACCTGTTTGCAGGGTCACACCCTAAGAACCACCGGCTACTGGCACCACGCAAAAAACGGTGCCGGAGAAACAGCCTATCGCTTCCGCAACTACACAACACCTAAATGTAAAAGTTGTGAGGTCCGCCCGCTGTGCACAAAATCGGCTGCAAACGGCAAGCAAGTCAGGCGAAGCGAGTTTGCCGGCAATATTGAAAACAACAAAAAACGCGTTCAGGAAAGCGAAAAACTGTACAAACGACGGCAGGCCATTGTGGAACACCCCTTCGGGACCATTAAACGTCAGTGGGGATTCAATTATATTATCACCAAAAAGTACATGAAAAGAGCTGAAGCCGATTTTGGTTTTATAATGTCGGCATACAACCTCAGACGAATAATCAATATTGTGGGCATAAAAAAGTTAGAAAAATACATCACAAGTATTTTTTCTGTTTTATGTTCAATTTTTGATCTTTTAGAGCTATTTTTAAACCACAGAAACCGAATACAATACAAAACAATAAAAACCATCTGTTATGAAATCCGCATCCCTGGCCACTTAATAAAGCTCAATTTTAATGCCCCGGGAAAGGGTTTTTAGACAGACTGCCGTTATGCTTAATTTGGCAACAAGACCCCGGATTAAGAAGATATCGACAGGTGAATAATTCATATTAAAGAATTAGAAAAATATGACAAAACGATTGAGGAATAGAATTCTAATTGGAATTGCAATATTCCTGATTATCTTAGGTGGATTCGTAATTTATTTACTTAGAGAAGTTGACAAGGCTTCAAATCCCGACCCTGATTTTAACACCGTGTTTACAGAGAAATATGATTCTGATAGATTCGAGAACATAAAAACAGGTGACGAAATTGATTACGTTATTGACGTGATTGGTGAGCCTTTTAAAATTGATACTATTGAATTTTTTGAGCAGCTTTTATATACAAATTCACCAGACGATGTATTTTTCATTGAAGGTTCTGACGGATTAAGATTTCATGGAGGAAATGATAGTTTAAAATACTCAAGCATTTCAGTGAATGAAAATGGTGATATAATAAATGTATTTGCAGATTTTGAAATAGGAGGAAAAAGTAAAGACCAACTAAAGTTACTTAATAAGGCACAATTAATTGAATTGTTTGGTAAACCGCAAAAACATATGATTTGTGATTGTAAATGCATCATTTTTTCTTACTCCAAACTTAAAGAAGGACCTTATCGCGGAAAATTACCTGTAGTCGAATTGAGAAAGATAATGTTTAAAGAAAATGCAGTGATTGGTAAAGTAAGACGTGATGGAAATCCATATAATCCTTATGTTGGAACCTGTGAGGTAATAAAAAACTAAGCCTAACAGCCAATATAAGTAAGCTGGTGTTCGGAGGTTAAATTAAAGTTTATACATTTAATAAAAATAGTTACGGCTTGACAAGACAGTGGCTCGGAAATCCCAGCCTCCTCATATTGGCAAACCGTTAGCAACAAATTTAATGAAGAGAAGATTCTACATATTATTAGTTGTTTGCATGACCATTTTTTCATGCACTCCGAGATCAATAAACAATCAATTAAAAATATATGGACATAATCTCGGAGACACAGTAAATACTGATTTCGTGGAATTAGAAAAATATGGAGAAAACTTCGGACTTGTAGCATTTAAAAAAGATGAAAGATTTACAGCTCGCACAATGAAAAATCATTTATTTGAAATTTCGGCGTCAAGCCTGGCTGACAAAGAATTTAAAGAGTTTAAAAATATTCTGACAAAGGAATTAGAGCAAGAACCTGAGCATTTTATCGGGAAAACTCATTATGGACTTGATATAAAAGGGGAAGAATTCTATTGGAAAGACTCAATTACCCATTATGAATATTCACTCGGAATTACAAACAAAAATGACACAACATATTCTATGTCAATAGAAAATGCTTTAATAAGAGATTCTATCGGAAACGCCTTTATTGAAGACTATGGAAAAGAAACAATAATTGAACTAGCAGAACCAAAATGAAAAATCAGTGGCTAACAAGTTGCATATTACATTGCGGTTGCAGTGGTGTGCGATCAGAATAGTGATAGCCTCACCTTGAGTGAGACCATCACCGTTTTGCGCCGGCTACGCCTCTTTAGCCGGAGTCTTTTTGCGTTCGATCCAGTAATAGGCGATGGGTAAAACCATAAGCGTTAAAAATGTAGAGGTTACCAAACCACCAATTACCACTGTTGCCAGCGGACGTTGTACCTCGGAACCGGGGCCGGTATTAAACGCCATTGGAATAAAACCCAAACTCGCTACCAGGGCCGTCATCAACACCGGGCGCAAACGATCGACCGATCCTTCGATGACCAGCTTTTTCAAATCGCCCTTTTTCTCTTTCCGCAACATGTTTATATGATCGACCAGCACAATACCATTAAGCACCGCGACTCCGAACAGGGCTACAAATCCAATACTGGCCGTTACCGACAGATACATTCCTCGTACCCATAGCAGGAAAACTCCTCCCGACAGGGCAAATGGCAGGTTCAGTAAGATCAGAATCGCGTAACGCATTTTCCCAAAGTTCAGGTACATTAAACCAATAATGATAAAGATGGAAAGCGGCACTACCAACATTAAATGGCGCATGGCACGGCGCTGATTTTCGAAAGTTCCGCCATAATCGATAAAATAGCCTGACGGGATACTGGCACTTTTATCGATCTGCTCCTGCAGTTGCGAAACGTAGGTCCCCAGGTCAATGTCTTTTATGTTGATCCCAACAATTAAACGCCTCCAGCCATTTTCGCGCTGAATCTCGCGCGGGCCTTCCTGCAATTCGATATTCGCCACACGTTTTAAAGGAATATAACCACCACCAGGCAGATGCACCGGAGCCTCTGCAATTTTTGGTAACTGGTCGCGTATATTTTCGGGATAGCGCACCACAATTCCAAAATGTCGTTGCCCTTCGTACAATTGCCCGGCTTCCTGTCCGCCAATACCGGCCTCCACAACTTTCTGCACATCATCCACATTCAAACCAAACGACGCCACGGCCTCACGATCGATATTTACGGTTAAGTAAGGCTGTCCGGCTGACTGCTCCACATAGTAATTATCGGTACCCGGTAAGCCGGACAACAATCCGGAAATATTCTCCCCAATTTGGTCGAGTACATCCAGGTCTTCGCCGTAAATTTTAACTGCCAGATCGGATTTTACACCACTGGTTAACTCATCAACGCGCATGGCAATTGGCTGGGTGAAGTTATACGCCAAACCTGGTTCAGTTTGCAAATAAGGCTCTATCCTTCTTATAATATCTTCTTTTGTTACGCCTTTCGTCCATTCTTCAATGGGTTTAAGTACCACCCACACATCGGTTTGGTGCACGCCCATCCAGTCGTTGGCCAAATCCGACCGACCCGTTTTAGGTACCACGGTCTCCACTTCAGGAATATTCTCCATGATCTTCCCTGCCAGCCAATCCGCATTTTCCATCGATTCTTCCAACGTTACCGATGGCATCCGAACCTGTTCGATCAGGATCGATCCTTCATCAAGCTCCGGCAAAAATTCGGTTCCCAAACGTGTCATTAAAAATAGTGATACGATAAAGATGGCTAAGGCTGAAGATCCCACAAACCATATCTTGTTCATGTTCTTTTCCAGTCCTTTTTGGTAGCGTGGGCGCATCCATTCAATCAGGTAATTCCGGCGTACTTTCACCTTTTTACGGAATACAACCGCCGACATGGCCGGAACAAAAATAAGTGCCAGCAATAACGATCCGAACACTGCTGCCGCAACGGTTATTGCCATCGGACGGAACAGAATTCCTTCCATTCCCTTGAAGGTCATGATCGGGACATAAACCATCAGAATAATAAGTACTCCAAAAAAGATCGGGCGCACCACATGATTAGCGGCCTTACGAATAATCTCATCTTTCGACTCTTTCTTGTTCTTTTGCAGATCGTGAACAATGTTTTCTACCATTACCACCGAACCGTCTACTACCATTCCAAAGTCGATGGCTCCCAAACTCATCAGGTTGGCAGCCAGCCCGAATTCGCGCATTCCGATAAAAGCGAACAACATCGAGAACGGGATTACCATGGCAACAATCAGTGCTCCTGAAATCTCTCCAAGCAATAAAAGCAATACTACAATTACCAAAAATCCACCTTCCATAAGGTTGGTAGAAATCGTTGAGGTCGTTCTTTTTATCAGATCCGACTGATCGTAAAATTTTTCAACACTTACACCTTCCGGCAGGCTCCGGTTTATTTCTTCAATTTTATCTTCGATCTCGGAGATAACTTCGCGGCCATTTCCACCACGTAACATCATCACAATTCCGGTAATTACCTCACCTTTCCCATCTTTGGTAACACCACCCTGCCTGATCTGCTTTCCTTCAACAACATTTGCGATATCCTTGATAAAAATGGGTTTGTTGTTAATGTTTTTTACGATGATATTCCGCACATCATCCATGCTGGTAATTTGCCCGACTCCCCTGATGATGTATTGCTCGCCATTATGCTGGATATAGTTTCCACCCGACACACTGTTGTTTTGTGCAATGGCATCCATTACTTCAGAAATACCGATGCTATAAGTGCGCAATAAACCGGGCTGAATGATCACGTTGTACTGTTTTACAAAACCACCAAACGAATTGATCTCCGTTACTCCCCGTACAATTTTTAGTTGCGGGGCGATCAACCAATCCTGAATCTCGCGCAGTTCCGACAGTGAGTAATTTTCACCTTTCACCACGTACTGATAAATCTCGCCAAGTGCTGTTGAAATCGGCCCCAGCGAAGGGCTTGACACTCCCGGCGGCAATTCATCAACAATGGATTGCAGCCGCTGACTCACGATCTGCCGGGCAAAATAAATATCGGTTCCCTCATCAAACTCAACGGTAACTGCCGACAGTCCGAATTGCGATATCGAGCGAACCTCCGCCACATCAGGCAAACCGTTCATGGCCGTTTCTATCGGATAGCTTACCAGCTTCTCCACATCGAAGGGAGAATACCTACCAGCTTTTGTAATCACCAAAACCTGCACCGGCGTAACATCCGGCTGCGAGTTTATGGGAAGGTTTATCAACGAAAAATAGCCGGCAATAGCCATTAGCACCACCAATGATAAGGCTACGTATTTTTGACGAACACTAAATGAAATTATATTTTGAAGCATCAGCCGAGGATTTTTAAGGTTTTATTCTTCAGAAATGATATCGAAACGCGAAAGCGCTTTTAAGCTAAAAACTTTGGTAACAGCCACTTCTTCGCCGGCGCTAAGCCCCGAGGCAACAAACACAAAATCGCCTTTTATTTGATCCACTTCAATTGGACGGCGTTCAAAGGTATTGCCATCATTTTTCACAAATACAATCGGCTGGTCGCCATCGTAAGTAAGCGCTTGTAACTGAATAGCTACTGTTTCCTTTTGCGATCCGGAAGTGATTGCCAACCGCAGGTTCTCGCCCGGTTTTGGCCAGCCATCTTCCGATGGGATAATAATGTTTACCACCACTGAGCGGCTGGTTTCGTCAAGCCCCGGATTCACCGAAGTAATTTTCCCTTTTATCGTAACATCTTCCTGCTCGCGTTTCGAAATATCAACCGTATTACCCGGTTCTACCAATACCGCATCGCCGGGCGAAACATAGCCCCGAATCAGTACTTCGTGGGTGTCGAGCACGCGAGAAAGGTTTTCCAGCGCATTTACCGATTGCCCCAGTTCCACAAAATTCTTCTCAATTACTCCATTTATCGGCGCTACTATCTTTAGTGTCGGTTCAAAATTACCCGAGTTTGAAAGTTGTTCAATCTCCGAATCGGGAACCCCAACGGCCCGTAACTTGGCATAGGCCGATTTTAACGACGCCGACGCCCGCTGGTATTCTGCTGTTGCCTGCTCCAGTTCGCTGGTAGAACTAATCCGTTCTTCAACCAATTGTTCCAAACGAGCCAGTCGGCTTTTCTGAAACGATTCCTGTGCATAAGCCTGCAAATATTCCGAAATTAGGTTCCCATATTCCAGACTCTGAATACGAAACAATTCCTGCCCTTTATTCACCCAACTGCCTTCGTAAACTTTAATGGCAGTTACCTGTCCGTTAATTGGCGTACTGATAATGCTGGAATGCCCGGGCGATGGAAAAACAACTCCCGGCGCCAAAATCTGATGATCGACAAATTCGCTTTTTATGACTTCCGTTTTTATCGAAAGTTCGTCGCGTTCTTTATCCGACAACCTGATCGTAACCACTTTTTCCGTGCCATCCTTTAACGATGGCGGAACATCAGTTTCAATCACTGCTTTTTCTTCTTTCGGCTCATTTCCTGAATTACAGGCTGCAAATGAGAAAAGGATCATTACAATTCCGAGGTGAATAAATTTGGTCTTCATATCGTTTTACTTGTGTATTGCTAATAGATTAATTCCTGATTGAGGTACTGCTCCAGGGCAGCCAGTTGCATATAATAATCGCGGAGGGCAGTTAAATACCGCTGCTCACTTTTTAAGTATATCTGTTGCGCATTCAACAATTCGAGGAGGTCAATTTCACCCAATTGGTAGGCTCTTAACGACATGCTCTGCAGTTTAGAAGAACGCTCCTGCATCGAATCATGATAACGGTTTACGATCGACCGGCTAACCGAATAATTGTGCCAGGCATATTCAATTTCCTTTTTCATGTTCAAGCGAATTTCCTTTTGGCTCCAAAGCAGCTCCTCTTTTCGGGCGGTGGCCATTTGTATTTTTCCCTTCTGGTCGAACGGATACCAAATTGGAATGCTCAACCCCACTTCGAAACCGTTAAAATCGTAGCCGGTTCCATAATCCTGTTTGTATAAACTAAATCGAACATCGGGCAATATGTTGCTTTTTGCTTCTTTTAAAAAATAATCAGAGGCATTCAATCGGTTCATCGAAGCACGGTAAGCGGGCTGTTCTTCCTGAACGGCAAGTGCCTGAATTTGCGAAATATCGATATCCGTTGCATACAAGGTGTCGGCAAACTGAATACTATATTTCTGCTCTTCGATGGGCAGGCCCATAACATTAAAAAGTCCGTAGCGCGCCTGGTGTAAAATCCACTCACTCTGATCGAGATCATTTCGGGCCTCATCCAACTGAATTTCAGCATTGGCCAAATCGATGCCGTTTCCTAATCCCGTTTCAAACTTGCTGTACACTGCATTATACAGGTCTTGTGCAAGATTTAGTTGATTTTCGCGCGAGCGCTGCAGATAAAGGGCATACACCACTTCAATGTATTTACTTTTTACCTGCGAGCTGATTTCTTTCTCTTTAGCCACAATAACATTTTGTTGCGCTTCAACCTCCTGTTTTAAGGCTTTTACCCGATAAACCGACGTTAACGGGAAATCCACTTCCTGTGTTATAGCAAATCGTTTTTCGGCAAACGGTGCCGTTGGATCATCGCTGATACCCTCTTTAAAATAACTGATTTCGGGAGCCGAAATGCCCGTGTTGGTCCGCCACTCGTTTTCTTTTTGAACCAAACGTGATCGCATTTGATTGAGCCCGGCGTTGTTAGAAATAGCTTGTTCTACGGCCTGTTGAATGGTTAACAACTCGTCTTGTCCGTAAACGTTGCCAGCCACAAATAACAGGAAAACCAAACTGAATTTTGTTAGTCTTAACATGGTTTTTTAAAATTTACAATCGAGTTATGTATGCCTAAGTTACAAACAGTTGCTCGTTTTGTTTGTACGAAAAGATGAAAAAATATTTATGACCAATAGTTAATTACTATAACCGCCATTATAAACATTTGACACATTAAAATGAAAAAACCTTCGTTTCCGATTAAAATTTTTCTGCAGATATGATTGTTCTGCATACAAACAAAAGGTGTCATCTATTCAGAAAGATTAAATCCCGGGCAAACCGCCGGTGGTGGCGGAAAGTATTTTTTATCATAAAGCTGTGGGTTTACTTAATAATTGTTTACATTTAGTGCACTAAAACTTTAAACCGTTGATTACGCACCCACAAATAACCTTAAGGCCAGCCATACACCGGCAGCAAGATGTAATCCGAATTGAATTTGCGTACAATCGTGCATTAATGGATGTATTAAGACAAAATATGCCTGTTGTTTGGAGCGCTACCATGAAGTGCTGGTATTTGCCAAAGCCTGATTTCGATTTGCATTATTTTTTCGAAACCTTAAAAAACCATGCATACATTAACTATGATGCACTGAAAAGGACGAATGGTGAGCCACCGGAGAAAGAATCGGGTACACCTGTAAGCTATCCTTACCGCACAAGTACTAAACTGCCCGAAGGATACCTCGAAAAGCTTGAACAGAAACGCTACAGCGCCAGTACCATAAAAACCTACGTGGCGTACTTTAAAGATTTTATTCATTATTTCGGGGAGAGTGAAATTGATAAGCTTACAAAAAATGAAATTAACGCCTATATTCTTCAACTGATAAAAAAACAAAAGATCTCTCCTTCACAACAAAATCAACGGATTAACGCGATCAAGTTTTACTACGAAAGGGTTCTGGACCTGCCTAAACATTATTATGATATTGAACGCCCCAGAAAAAGTTTTGAATTGCCCAAGGTATTGTCGGAACAGGAAGTATGGCAGCTGCTTAAAGCAAGCACCAACCTGAAACATAAGGCCATACTTGCTACTATTTATTCGGCGGGCTTGCGTCGGAGCGAGATAATAAACCTACGTAAGGAAGACGTAGATTTTAACAAAAGTATTATTTTTATCAGAGGAGCAAAAGGCAAGAAAGACCGGATAACACTGCTCTCTGATGCCAATTCTCATTTACTAAAAGATTACCTGGCTGAATACAAGCCCAAATACTGGATGTTTGAAAGCCCGGAACGAAAAAAATACAGTACTTCGAGCGTAGCAAAGATATTGAACACGGCTACACTAAAAGCCGGACTAAGGAAACGGATTACTCCACATATGTTGCGGCATTCGTTTGCTACTCATTTACTGGAACAAGGAGTTGATATGCGTTATATACAAAATTTATTAGGACATGAATCGACACAAACTACGGAAATTTACACCCACGTAAGCAAAAGTTCTCTGCACAAAATAAAAAGTCCGTTAGACC
The DNA here is from genome assembly GCF_963674925.1 of uncultured Draconibacterium sp. NCBI lineage: Bacteria > Pseudomonadati > Bacteroidota > Bacteroidia > Marinilabiliales > Prolixibacteraceae > Draconibacterium > uncultured Draconibacterium sp. Next base: position 1,483,347 of record NZ_OY771647.1, on the reverse strand, counting down.
GGATTTTTGAAGATAAAACAAACAATAACAATAAGTTACACAAGTAGCAGCCAATAAGATATATGTGTACCATACACTTATACATACGTTGTGTTTCATGCTAAGAGAGACCGTGCAATAAATGCCAACGCACATTTGGCACATTTACAAGCTCTGACACACAAGCCGATGCTTCAGCTTGCAAAAGAGCCAAATTTTTGCCGACGCACTTCGCTGAGTTATAAAGAATAGAGTTTAAAATATGATAAAACTTAATTGGAATATATTTAAAGCAAAATTTGATGGACAAGAGACATCAATGTTCGAATTGTTAGCCTACCATCTATTTTGCGATGAATATAATATTCCTACTGGAATTTTTAGATTCAAAAATCAGACAGGAATAGAAACCGAACCAATTGAAAGAGATGGAGAATTGATTGGTTTTCAAGCGAAATTTTATGAATCAAAAGTTTCTGATAACAAGGACGATATTATTGATTCCATAAAGAAAGCAAAATCAAAAAATAAAGACTTAGATAAGATTCTTTTTTATCTAAATCAAGAGTTTTCAGAAAGTTCAACTAAAGAAAAGAAAGACCCTAAATACAAAATTGAAATTGAGAAAGAAGCTGAAAAATTAAATATTAAGTTATTATGGAAAGTCCAAAGTAATTTTGAAATTCAACTTGCAAAACCCTCTATTTTATATTTAAGTGAGTACTTTTTTAGTAATGAAAAATCAAAAGTTGATTCACTAAAAGAGTTAGGTTTCCACGCCAAAAGTATTTTAACTCCAATTCACTGTGATATAAAGTTTAAAGATGATATAATTAAAATTGACAGGAACGAATTATTAATAGAAATAGAGTCTCAATTAAATACGTCCAACTCAATTATAATTAGTGGAAATGGCGGGACTGGTAAAACAGCTTTAATAAAAGAACTTTATGATAGAAACAATGATAAGCCTTTTTATATTTTTAAAGCTAATGAATTTTTGGTAAAGCATATTAATGACTTATTTAAACCTTACTCTTTTACATTTGGGGACTTCTTAAATTGTCATGAAAACGAAAAATCAAAGATAGTTATAATTGATTCTGCCGAAAGATTATCTGAGATTGATAATAATGAACCGTTTAAAGAGTTTGTTGCTTCTTTAATTGAAAATGATTGGTGTATTATTTTCACAACAAGAAACATTTATCTTGATGATTTACGGTTTCAACTCATCCATGTATACAGATTGTCACCTACCAATTTAAATTTAGAAAATTTGACGGAAGAAGAGCTAGATAAATTAGCTCAAGGTTATGGTTTTGTAATTCCTCCTGAAATAAGATTACGGCGGCTGATACGAAATCCTTTCTACCTAAATCAGTATTTGACTTTTTATTCTTTAGATAGTCAAAAGGCAAGCTATTCTGATTTCAAAATAAATCTGTGGAAAATTAAGATTCAAAATTCAACATACACAAAGAACAATTTACATATTGAAAGGGAAGAATGTTTTTTGTCTCTAGCAAATGACAGAAGCAAGAGTGGTAACTTCTATTCAAAAGGTGAAAGTTATTCTCAGGAAGCCTTGTCTTTACTTCAACTTGAAGAAATTATTGAATATAGTTCATCAAATTCAGGATATTTCATTACTCATGACATATATGAGGAATGGGCTCTTGATTTAATAATTGAAAAAACATATCAAGAACATAAAGGAAATGTAGACCAGTTTTTTAAAGAACTAGGTACTTCGCTTTCAATTCGAAGAGCTTTTAGATTATGGATTACAAATACAATAATTATTAACCCGAATGATGTTGAAGAAATAATTGAAGAAGTAATCCACTCAAGTATTATTGATGCTTCATGGAAAGACGAAGTTTTAATATCCATATTACTTTCAGAAATGTCTAATACTTTCTTTGAAGAAAGGAAAGTATTACTGTTTAAAGATGATTTCAAACTTTTAAAAAGAATCATTTTCTTGTTAAGAACAGCTTGTAAGGAAGTTAATGAATCACTGATGAGGATTTTAAAAGATAATAATGAAGATATAAGTCCAGAATATATTTTTACAATACCCAAGGGTTCTGGGTGGAATTCTATAATTAATTTGGTCTACAGTGAACTTGAATCTTTTAAAATTGAAGATGTGTCATTCTTAATTCCGTTGCTTAAAGAATGGAATGATGAATTCAAAAAAGGTATTGTTACAAGAAGTTCAACTAAAATAGCTTTAAAGTTTTATGAGGATATTACATCCGAAAAGGAAACATATAGATATACCGATTTATCAACAGACTTGGTGAAAATTATAATTCAAGGAGCTAATGAAGTCACAAAAGAATTACGCATAATATTTGAACAAGTAATTAAAAACAAGTGGTATAAGCATAGTTCACCCTATAACAAACTTTGCAAATATGTACTTACAAAGACTAATGAAAACATCCCAGTCATTAAAGCGTTGCCAATTGAAGTCATGAAACTAGCTGATTTATTCTGGTTTAATCATAATACAGAAGATGATAGGTTTGGCTACGGAGGAATAGTTATGGAACAATATTATTCCTTGAATAAAAATGGCTTAGATTACTATCCTACAAGTGCTTTGCAAACTCCTATTTACTGGTTACTTCGTTTCTCTCCAAAGGATACTTTTGATTTCATCATAAGTTTTACAAATAAAGCTGTAGAAGCTTTTTCTAAATCAAAATATGGTGATACTGTTGAATTAATTGATATTCATCTTGATAATGGTAAAATACAAAAACAATTTGTAAGTGATGCAATATGGTCAATGTATAGAGGAACAGGTTCACCAGTGACCCCAAAAGTATTACAGTGTATTCATATGGCACTAGAAAAATACTTATTAGAAACGGCTAAATTTGATGATAATGGCAATCTTTCAGGTTGGTTTAAATATTTAATACAGAACTCCAAATCTGCTTCAATAACCGCAGTTGTTGCCAGTGTTGTAATTGCGAATCATGATAAGTATTTTGATACAGCCGAAATACTTTTTAAAACCCTTCAATTATTCTCGTATGATATGCAACGTGTATTATCTGAGCATAATGCCAAGTTTATGTATGGTATGGGCTATGGCTTAAATCAGAGGCACAAAACTTTCGCTGATGAAAGAGTTAAAACTTTAGAAGACCCTCAGAGGAAAGTATCATTAGAAAATATTGCTTTAAATTACCAATTTTTTAAGACAGAGGGAATCGAAGACGAAGAAGTCGAAAAAAGGCAAAATTCGATATGGGCAATAATCGATGAACATAATAAGCAGAAATTAAATAATACTCAAAAACTTATAATTGCTAGGATTGATAGGCGAAAGATGAAGCCTAAAATTGAACAAAAAGATGATAAATTATTGATTGATTTTAATCCAGAAATTGAACCAGAGTTAAAGAAGTATAGTGAAGAAAGTCAAGCAGAGTATTCTGATTATTTTAAGTTCTCAGCATTAAGTGTATGGAGTAGAAATAAGTTCGACCAAAAACAGGATATTTCACAGTATACCCAATATGAAAATAATCCAAAATTGGTTTTTAAAGAAATCAATGAGTTATTGAATCCTGAAATTGCTAAAAGCAATCATTTTGATTTTTCAACAGCAGCTTTTGCAAGCTATGTACTTCTGAAAGAACATTCCAACGTTTTAGATGGAAAAGAACTTGAATTGTGTCGGGATATAATTCATGATTTTGCAATTGCTCCGTTAAAAGAAGGTTATGGATATCAAATATCAGATGGTGTTGAAGTAGCAATAAATGCTATTCCATTGTTGTATAGTATATTCCCTAATGCTAAGTTGGAGTATAACACACTTTTACTTTTCATTTTATTTGATGAGTATCCAATAGGTGAGTATAAACGTGTTTGTGATTATTCAATAGAAGCAATTGTTAATTCTCTTTGGGATAAGTCCGAGGAAGATGCATTAAAAATTATTATTGCTTTTCTAAAAACTAAGCCCTTACTAAATGAATTTATCGAGACAATGGAAGGCGATAGTAATAATCCTTACATTCATAGAAAACCGCAAGCCTATATAATTGAAAAGTTCTCTGAAAAATATGAAAAAGAATTAGAAAGCATATTCAAAGTTGATTTTGCAAAGTTAAACTTAGCAGATTTTGATATAAACTCCTTTAAGCTAATTGATTTAGATACAATAATCCAATTAGTTCCAAATGACTCAAAGAACAAGTTCGTCAATGAATTAATTTTAAAGTTACTACCTACTCTTTGTGAGCAATTATTAAAGGAAGAAAGGGAAAGTAACTTAATTAGGCTAAGATTTCGTTTCTTCAAAAAAATATGCTCCTTCATTTTAAATTTAGATTCTAAAAATATACCTCTCTACATTTCACCTTTCGCAGACAATCTTGCTTCAAGTGAAGAAACTAAATACTTATTAGAGGAATTTATTTCAACAGAATGTAGAATAAAAAGCTATGAGCAGTTTTGGTTAGTTTGGGATGAGTTTTATAATTCAATATTTAAAACCATAAAAACAGGAGGTTATCATACAAAAGAAATAGTTCATAGCTATTTGTTTGCTTGGCCTTGGTGGGGGAAAGAAGATAAGCAATGGTATTCACTTAAATCTAGAGATAAGAGATTCTATAAGAAAATTGTGTCAGAATTAGGTGATAATGTTTATGTTTTAGATTCAATATCTCAAATTCTTAATCAGATTGGAAGTGAGTTTATAAATGATGGTATCATTTGGATAAGTGATATGCTAGGAAAACATAAAAATCTATGGAGTGACAAATTGGGAATTAATACTATTTATTATTTGGAAATACTAATTCGTAGGTTTTTATATTTAAATAGGGCAAAAGTTAGAAGAGAAAAAGGCTTAAAAGAACGTGTTTTAATAATTCTTCATTTCTTAATTGAGAAAAGTTCTGTTAATGCATATCTTCTTCGAGAAGAAATCTTATAAAAACTAAATGGAGTACGAATTATGAATATAAAACAGCCACCCCTTCGCACCCATACACATTGCCATGTCGCTCAAAGGAGCCAACACACAGACCTAAACTTGTCAAAGAGTATGGTTGCCCAAACGCACGGACAGACAGAGGAAATAAAGCACGGAAACACAATCGAGTAGCCCGCCCCGCCAGCAAACGCTAGCAGGGAGAGGCTCTCACACCACCGTACGTACGGGTCTCGTATACGGCGGTTCGCTAAGTCATAGGAAACAACGGTGATTTTGGTTTCACCTCGTTGTAAAGATCCAGCAAAGGAACGTAACCCCGCATTTTCAACCGATCAACAGTAATTGTAGTACCAAGAATTGGGCTTTGGGCAATAGCCCAGCCACCCATTCGCGAACGGCTCCATTGATAGGCTTTTCCCGGATCGACGCCTAAACGAATCAGGTTTTTCCTTTTTCGTTCGGGTTTCTTCCAGTAATGCCAAATACAATATCGGAGGCGGTTGCGAAGCCACCCGTCAAGGTCAGCGAGTTTGATCTGTATACTTGCCAAACGGAAAGCATTGATCCAGCCGCGCTGAACCTCGTTAAGTTTTCCGATACGCTCGTCGAAACTCATTGGGGTGGTCTTGCGGGTGATGGTTTTCAGTTTGTACTTTAAACTGCTCCAGCTCTTTTCTGATACTACCAGTTGATACTTGCCGCGTTCACCTTTCCGGTAGGTTGGCACAAAGCCAAAACCGAGAAGGATAAAATGTACAGGACGACGGATACCGCTTTTCTCCCGGTTGATGGGCAACTTCAGTTTTCGTTTCAGAAAACGATAGATGTTATTCCCAACTTTTCGGGCGGATGTTTTAGTTTTCAGATAAATACTAAAGTCATCAGCATAACGAACAAATCGAAAGCCTTGCCGTTCCAGTTCCCTGTCGAGTTCATGTAGCATGATGTTCGACAGTAACGGGCTCAGCGGGCTGCCCTGCGGTACGCCTTTGCGGCGTTTAACCAGTTTTCCCTTGATTTGAATCGGGGAACGCAGCCACTTGCGGATAAGACGCATCGTTTCGCGGCATTTGATTTTGCGGTAAAGCAGTTGCAGAAGGTAGCAGTGGTTTACTTCGTCGAAGAAAGTTTTCAGGTCGATATCGACGATATGCTGAAACCCCTCGTTGATGTAGCCCTTTGCCTTCAGTACTGCCTGTTGCACGCTCCGGTTGGGGCGGAATCCAAAACTGGAATCCGAAAACTCATACTCGAAACGTGCCGTGATTACTTGTAAAACTGCCTGTTGTAACAGGCGATCGGTTACTGTAGGGATCCCCAGTAAACGGGTTTTCCCTTTTCCTTTCGGAATCTCTACTCCTAAAATGGCTTGTGGTAAATACTTCCCGCTTCGAACCTTAGCTGTTAGTTCTTTCTTGTCGATAGCAAGTAAGTCTGACAAGCGGGTTACCGGCATACCGTCAACTCCTGCCGAACCGTGGTTCTGCCGGACTTTATACATTGCCTGTAACAGGTTTTTCCGCGTTAGAATTTGTTCAATCATCTCAGAATCATGCTTTGTTTCCCTGTTCCTCCTAATGCAGGGCTGGGAAATGCCTCCCTGCAACATTTGGAACAACTCATGCGTTCAGCCCTTCAGTTCCTCTGTGAGGCCTCCGCCGTTTTCTGACAGCTCGTTTCCTGAACCTACTATGGCGTCTGCTGACTTCCTGACGGCCCGCCAGCTGGCGGACATCAGGATCTCCCCAGGTAAGAGCATCTTCCTTCCTCCAATCGCTGCGACATCTACTACCGAACATAACCGAAGTTTATAGGACGTTACAATGATGTGCTTGCTTATCCATGTTTCGATAGCCTCATATGTCGTTTCTGTTCGTCAGTACCGGAGTTTGCCGGTTGGCTTCCTTCACTGCTGCAGTTACCCGCAACCAGCTTGCCACTTGCTAATGCTTCCATCCGCCAGCTGGCGGATGGCACATAAGGGACTTACACCCTCTGGAAAATTCTCATGTACACTTTAACGTTTAACAATAAAAATTTGTATTTTAAACATTTTTTCAGAGCTTACAGTAAAGTGTGCACATGCTCATGCTGGGCACACACAATGTGTATAGTGCATAAGGGTTTCAGAGGTTTTCGAGCGGTATCACCCGCATCAGTTTTGGGTGGTAATTTGATAGGTTTGAAGTCTGCAATCCCTTACGACACCATACACTCACCGTTACAAACCATTTTAAATGGAAGCTAAATACGATATAGAAAATGACATAGAATTCGGAAAAGAAATTTTCGAAAATATTCCCAATGAGTTGAGACCACTTTGGGGTGGATTAATATTATCGAAAATAAATAAGCATATAAAAAGTGTTCCGAAAGAGGTTGTAGACTTACTTGAGATTGTTGAAGCAAAGACATGGCAAAAAGCCCATGAACAATTTACTGCAATTAGAAAGTTTAATCTAAACCATCAAGATTATAAACCAAAAAATTATATCTCTTTAGCTGAGAAAACTGCAAAAATAACATTCAACTCGACAGGAGCTTTGGCCCAATTTGACAATGATTCTGGGTGGCAAATACCAAGTTTAACCTTAAAAATTTGTTCGGAGTTGAAACTTGAAAAAATAAGAGAGGAAATCACTTCTGTTTTATTAATGTTTCATCGAAATAAAAAAATCAAAAACAATCTTGACTTAGCTAAAGAAGTATTCCATTATAGAATTACTGATGAAATTTTATGGAATGATTGGGACCCGATTGGAATAAATGATTCTGCTCCCAGAGATGAATATCAAGGATATGTGCCACAGATTTTTTCAGCAATAAAAAATGGCGAGAGTGCAAAAGAAATATCAAAGCGATTATTAAAAATTGAGATAGAACAAATGGGTTTACCAGGAAACAAAAAGTCTTGTTTTAGAATTGCAAATAAATTATTGAAACTGATTAAAAATGAATAAAAAACGGTTTGTAATCGAGTAGCCCGCCCCGCCAGCAAACGCTAGCAGGGAGAGGCTCTCACACCACCGTACGTACGGGTCTCGTATACGGCGGTTCGCTAAGTCATAGGAAACAACGGTGATTTTGGTTTCACCTCGTTGTAAAGATCCAGCAAAGGAACGTAACCCCGCATTTTCAACCGATCAACAGTAATTGTAGTACCAAGAATTGGGCTTTGGGCAATAGCCCAGCCACCCATTCGCGAACGGCTCCATTGATAGGCTTTTCCCGGATCGACGCCTAAACGAATCAGGTTTTTCCTTTTTCGTTCGGGTTTCTTCCAGTAATGCCAAATACAATATCGGAGGCGGTTGCGAAGCCACCCGTCAAGGTCAGCGAGTTTGATCTGTATACTTGCCAAACGGAAAGCATTGATCCAGCCGCGCTGAACCTCGTTAAGTTTTCCGATACGCTCGTCGAAACTCATTGGGGTGGTCTTGCGGGTGATGGTTTTCAGTTTGTACTTTAAACTGCTCCAGCTCTTTTCTGATACTACCAGTTGATACTTGCCGCGTTCACCTTTCCGGTAGGTTGGCACAAAGCCAAAACCGAGAAGGATAAAATGTACAGGACGACGGATACCGCTTTTCTCCCGGTTGATGGGCAACTTCAGTTTTCGTTTCAGAAAACGATAGATGTTATTCCCAACTTTTCGGGCGGATGTTTTAGTTTTCAGATAAATACTAAAGTCATCAGCATAACGAACAAATCGAAAGCCTTGCCGTTCCAGTTCCCTGTCGAGTTCATGTAGCATGATGTTCGACAGTAACGGGCTCAGCGGGCTGCCCTGCGGTACGCCTTTGCGGCGTTTAACCAGTTTTCCCTTGATTTGAATCGGGGAACGCAGCCACTTGCGGATAAGACGCATCGTTTCGCGGCATTTGATTTTGCGGTAAAGCAGTTGCAGAAGGTAGCAGTGGTTTACTTCGTCGAAGAAAGTTTTCAGGTCGATATCGACGATATGCTGAAACCCCTCGTTGATGTAGCCCTTTGCCTTCAGTACTGCCTGTTGCACGCTCCGGTTGGGGCGGAATCCAAAACTGGAATCCGAAAACTCATACTCGAAACGTGCCGTGATTACTTGTAAAACTGCCTGTTGTAACAGGCGATCGGTTACTGTAGGGATCCCCAGTAAACGGGTTTTCCCTTTTCCTTTCGGAATCTCTACTCCTAAAATGGCTTGTGGTAAATACTTCCCGCTTCGAACCTTAGCTGTTAGTTCTTTCTTGTCGATAGCAAGTAAGTCTGACAAGCGGGTTACCGGCATACCGTCAACTCCTGCCGAACCGTGGTTCTGCCGGACTTTATACATTGCCTGTAACAGGTTTTTCCGCGTTAGAATTTGTTCAATCATCTCAGAATCATGCTTTGTTTCCCTGTTCCTCCTAATGCAGGGCTGGGAAATGCCTCCCTGCAACATTTGGAACAACTCATGCGTTCAGCCCTTCAGTTCCTCTGTGAGGCCTCCGCCGTTTTCTGACAGCTCGTTTCCTGAACCTACTATGGCGTCTGCTGACTTCCTGACGGCCCGCCAGCTGGCGGACATCAGGATCTCCCCAGGTAAGAGCATCTTCCTTCCTCCAATCGCTGCGACATCTACTACCGAACATAACCGAAGTTTATAGGACGTTACAATGATGTGCTTGCTTATCCATGTTTCGATAGCCTCATATGTCGTTTCTGTTCGTCAGTACCGGAGTTTGCCGGTTGGCTTCCTTCACTGCTGCAGTTACCCGCAACCAGCTTGCCACTTGCTAATGCTTCCATCCGCCAGCTGGCGGATGGCACATAAGGGACTTACACCCTCTGGAAAATTCTCATGTACACTTTAACGTTTAACAATAAAAATTTGTATTTTAAACATTTTTTCAGAGCTTACAGTAAAGTGTGCACATGCTCATGCTGGGCACACACAAATTGTATATGGCAGGCGGGGGTTTTAGCGGTCTGACAAGTCAGACCTCGTGCCCAATTTCCTGCGGGTCTGACACTCCCGATTGCATCGGGACCGCCCGACCACATACAAGTGACCGTCAGACTGTCTAAAAACCTAACCACAATTTGTTAAGAACTCCGCAGGTTGTTAACACCTTTGAACCCAGCGATTAAGTATCTTCAGGCATGAAGTATCTCAAAGGGCAAAACAGATCACAAATATCACTTTTCCCGGTGTCGCTCGACCAGGCCATAAATGCAGACAACGAAGTGCGCTTAATCGATGTTTTTGTTAACAGTCTGAAGCTGGAAGAATTCGGATTCAGGGTTGACCATATTGAAAACGGGCGTCCTGCTTACCACCCAGCCGACTTGCTTAAACTTTACATTTATGGCTATCTTAATCAGTTAAGGTCGTCGAGGAAACTGGAGAAGGAGTGCAAGCGAAACATTGAATTAATGTGGCTATTGAAAACGCTGCGTCCCGATCACAACACTATCGCTAACTTCAGGCGCGATAACCCAAAGGCCATCAAAAAAGTATTCCGCGAAACCGTAAAGATTGCAACGTATTTTAACCTTATTGGCGGAACGCTGATTGCAGGCGACAGTACAAAACTGCGTGCCCAGAACAGCAAAAAGAACAACTACAACCAAAAGAAAATAGACCGTCACCTGGAGTACATCGAAAACAAACTGGCTGAATACAACAAAGCACTGGCCGAAAGCGATGGAGATAAAAAGCAGGAAATTGAAAACGAAATTGAAAAGCAAAACCAGCGAAAAGATGGCTATAAAAAGATTGAACAAGAGCTAAAAAAATCGGGGCAACGACAGATCTCAACTTCCGATCCCGACAGCCGTCACCAGATCACGCGCAACAACATTACCGAAGTAGCCTACTCGGCGCAAACTTCGGTCGATGCAAAAAACTACATCCCTATCGATTATAAAATAACCAATGCAAACGATAAAAAGGCAATGGGAACAATGCTCAGAAGAGCAAAGACAATACTTCGACACAACGATTTTACTGCCCTTTACGATAAAGGCTACCATACCGGAAGCGAACTGGCCATCGCCGATTCGCTCGGTATTCCGGCAATTGTAGCCATTCCTCCGTTTTCAGGAGCCTCGCATGCTCCGGACCTTAGGTACGATGTGGAACATTTTGATTACGACCCGAAAACCGATACTTACACCTGTTTGCAGGGTCACACCCTAAGAACCACCGGCTACTGGCACCACGCAAAAAACGGTGCCGGAGAAACAGCCTATCGCTTCCGCAACTACACAACACCTAAATGTAAAAGTTGTGAGGTCCGCCCGCTGTGCACAAAATCGGCTGCAAACGGCAAGCAAGTCAGGCGAAGCGAGTTTGCCGGCAATATTGAAAACAACAAAAAACGCGTTCAGGAAAGCGAAAAACTGTACAAACGACGGCAGGCCATTGTGGAACACCCCTTCGGGACCATTAAACGTCAGTGGGGATTCAATTATATTATCACCAAAAAGTACATGAAAAGAGCTGAAGCCGATTTTGGTTTTATAATGTCGGCATACAACCTCAGACGAATAATCAATATTGTGGGCATAAAAAAGTTAGAAAAATACATCACAAGTATTTTTTCTGTTTTATGTTCAATTTTTGATCTTTTAGAGCTATTTTTAAACCACAGAAACCGAATACAATACAAAACAATAAAAACCATCTGTTATGAAATCCGCATCCCTGGCCACTTAATAAAGCTCAATTTTAATGCCCCGGGAAAGGGTTTTTAGACAGACTGCCGTTGGGGGCAATTTGGCGAGACTTTGAAACAACAATTAAAAACTCGATTGAATATATAGGGTGATTTTTAAACTATTTAATATGATAAAAACCGAATTAATGCAGTATGATTAAGTTAATTAATTTTAGACCTAGAGTATTTTTATTTATGACAATTGGATTGATTCCTATTCTATTTTTGATTGTTTGGTTGCTAGCAAACTTGATTGGACCAGAAGGAGCTAATTTTAACGCCATGTTGTTTTTTGGTGGATTCATTGGATTTTATTTATTGTGGATTAATACGATATCTCTTAGCCTTGATTTAGTCAATGTGAAAAATGGACTATCAAGCAATAGGAAAAAGAGCAAGATTCTTTTTATAGTGCTATTTTCGATTTACGCATTGAGAATGTTCATTACTTTACCATTCTTTGATTCGTTAGAATCCATAATCGGTATGACTTTGAATGTTTTAATAGGTATGTCAGGAATATTTTTAATTACTTATTTGTTTTACAGAGTCTCGGATGATTATATTTCACTGACAAAAAATCGGAATCCAAATCTAATAGACTATTTTATTATGATATTTCATTTTAGTTTTTTTCTTGGTGGACTATTGATTTTGCATTCACATGTAAGACTATTATTAAAAGAAAATAATATCATTGATGAATAAAAACTGCCCCCCAATCGAGTAGCCCGCCCCGCCAGCAAACGCTAGCAGGGAGAGGCTCTCACACCACCGTACGTACGGGTCTCGTATACGGCGGTTCGCTAAGTCATAGGAAACAACGGTGATTTTGGTTTCACCTCGTTGTAAAGATCCAGCAAAGGAACGTAACCCCGCATTTTCAACCGATCAACAGTAATTGTAGTACCAAGAATTGGGCTTTGGGCAATAGCCCAGCCACCCATTCGCGAACGGCTCCATTGATAGGCTTTTCCCGGATCGACGCCTAAACGAATCAGGTTTTTCCTTTTTCGTTCGGGTTTCTTCCAGTAATGCCAAATACAATATCGGAGGCGGTTGCGAAGCCACCCGTCAAGGTCAGCGAGTTTGATCTGTATACTTGCCAAACGGAAAGCATTGATCCAGCCGCGCTGAACCTCGTTAAGTTTTCCGATACGCTCGTCGAAACTCATTGGGGTGGTCTTGCGGGTGATGGTTTTCAGTTTGTACTTTAAACTGCTCCAGCTCTTTTCTGATACTACCAGTTGATACTTGCCGCGTTCACCTTTCCGGTAGGTTGGCACAAAGCCAAAACCGAGAAGGATAAAATGTACAGGACGACGGATACCGCTTTTCTCCCGGTTGATGGGCAACTTCAGTTTTCGTTTCAGAAAACGATAGATGTTATTCCCAACTTTTCGGGCGGATGTTTTAGTTTTCAGATAAATACTAAAGTCATCAGCATAACGAACAAATCGAAAGCCTTGCCGTTCCAGTTCCCTGTCGAGTTCATGTAGCATGATGTTCGACAGTAACGGGCTCAGCGGGCTGCCCTGCGGTACGCCTTTGCGGCGTTTAACCAGTTTTCCCTTGATTTGAATCGGGGAACGCAGCCACTTGCGGATAAGACGCATCGTTTCGCGGCATTTGATTTTGCGGTAAAGCAGTTGCAGAAGGTAGCAGTGGTTTACTTCGTCGAAGAAAGTTTTCAGGTCGATATCGACGATATGCTGAAACCCCTCGTTGATGTAGCCCTTTGCCTTCAGTACTGCCTGTTGCACGCTCCGGTTGGGGCGGAATCCAAAACTGGAATCCGAAAACTCATACTCGAAACGTGCCGTGATTACTTGTAAAACTGCCTGTTGTAACAGGCGATCGGTTACTGTAGGGATCCCCAGTAAACGGGTTTTCCCTTTTCCTTTCGGAATCTCTACTCCTAAAATGGCTTGTGGTAAATACTTCCCGCTTCGAACCTTAGCTGTTAGTTCTTTCTTGTCGATAGCAAGTAAGTCTGACAAGCGGGTTACCGGCATACCGTCAACTCCTGCCGAACCGTGGTTCTGCCGGACTTTATACATTGCCTGTAACAGGTTTTTCCGCGTTAGAATTTGTTCAATCATCTCAGAATCATGCTTTGTTTCCCTGTTCCTCCTAATGCAGGGCTGGGAAATGCCTCCCTGCAACATTTGGAACAACTCATGCGTTCAGCCCTTCAGTTCCTCTGTGAGGCCTCCGCCGTTTTCTGACAGCTCGTTTCCTGAACCTACTATGGCGTCTGCTGACTTCCTGACGGCCCGCCAGCTGGCGGACATCAGGATCTCCCCAGGTAAGAGCATCTTCCTTCCTCCAATCGCTGCGACATCTACTACCGAACATAACCGAAGTTTATAGGACGTTACAATGATGTGCTTGCTTATCCATGTTTCGATAGCCTCATATGTCGTTTCTGTTCGTCAGTACCGGAGTTTGCCGGTTGGCTTCCTTCACTGCTGCAGTTACCCGCAACCAGCTTGCCACTTGCTAATGCTTCCATCCGCCAGCTGGCGGATGGCACATAAGGGACTTACACCCTCTGGAAAATTCTCATGTACACTTTAACGTTTAACAATAAAAATTTGTATTTTAAACATTTTTTCAGAGCTTACAGTAAAGTGTGCACATGCTCATGCTGGGCACACACACAATACATATTGCAGGGCGGGTTCAGTGGTACGCCAACTGCGGATTCTCGCATCGCAGTTCCGTGTCCTTCGGACAGGAACACTCTCCGAAATCCGCCCCGACAACATGTACCAACCGTTAAGGCAGTGCCAAAGCAAAACAAAACTCGCAAATCGTTAAAATTAATAGGCGCTATGAAAAAAACAGCTAATCCAAACGCGAATTCATCGAACGCCCCAAAGGCTACGAAAACGAAGTCTCATCCATTTTGGCGATGGTTCTGGCTCACTTTCCTTGTGGTTTCTCTTGCTTATGCCTGGTATTCGTTTTATGTACCTTCCAATGATGTGGAGTGGGCCGACAATGCGGTATCGGCCCGGGAACTTGCCAACGATTCCGGTAAAAATGTGCTGCTGTTTTTCACCGGGGAGTGGTGCGTGCCATGTCGAATTATGAAGCGTGAAGTTTTTGCGGATAAGGAAGTGATGAAAGCCATCAATTCGCAGCTTATACCGGTAATGATTAATGTTGATGACCCCAAGGCGGAAGAGCTCGTAAAACACTATAAAATTGGTGGTACCCCAATAACAGTTTTTACTGACCCTAAGGGAAAAGTACTGGATTATGCTGTTGGAAAAATTGGGAAATCGAAATTCCTTGAAATGCTTGAAAATTTGGATGCCACCGATTTGCCTCAGCCTGAAAGCTGAAAAAAATTAAATCATCGTTTTTTGTTTTTATACGCAATTCAGCAGGTGACTTGAAGTCACCTGCAGAATCTCAACCCACTTCAAATTCTATTTCGGTGGCAATTCTTCCGGCCCATTATACGGCGATTCCAGTTTTCGCCCACGATGCGAAAAACGTTTCGACATATAGGCCAAAATTTCGTTGGCCGTACTTTCAATCGGTTTATTGGAAACATTAATAACCGTAAATCCTCCCCGGTCGAACACAAACATAGCCTTCCGAATTTCTTCGCGCACAGCACGCTGATCGACATAGGATTCGACATGGTGATTCTCCCAACTCGCAATCCTTTTTTGGCGATGCGCAATTAACTGGGTGGCACCAATATGTAACCCAAAAACGCGGTTAGGATCCACCTGAAACAGCTCATCAGGTGGTTGAATACCCGGTACCAGGGGCACGTTTGCCACTTTCCAACCGTACATGGCCAGGTACACGCTTAGCGGAGTTTTTCCGGCACGTGAAACACCGGTTAAAATAATTTCGGCATTACGTAATCGCTCGGGGCTCATCCCGTCGTCTTGCGACAGAGTAAATTCAATGGAATCAATACGATCGAAATACTGGTGATTAATTTCGCGGTATAAGCCCGGATGCACCATAGGCTCTACATCAAGCGTATCATCTAAATAGTTGGCCAGCTCACCCATTAAATCAATCACCCGAACATTAAATTCTTCTCCCAGCTCATTTATTTTTCGTCGTAATTCAGGATTCACCATGGTATGAGCAATCAGCCCCTTATCGGCCTTAGCTTTCATGATAATATCGAAAACCTCGTCTTCGCTCGTCACTCTTCCGATAATCTCAACCGGAATTTTGTTTTCAGGATACTGAATTAATATAGCCTGAACCAGGTTATTCCCGGCTATTCCTGTACCGCCTGATACTACATAAATTGGTGCCGGTGATTTTTTGCTCATAACGCTGTGCTTATCTTTTAAAGGAAACAAACAGTACAAGAATTTAGTTTATCACAAAAAGCAAATTATCTTCAATAGCACAAGTTACATATGCTACTCGGGATTCAATTGCATTTCAAACCGGGCCTTACTTTCCACATTTTGTTTTGTAAACAGATCCGGATGATAGTCGTTATCGAGATACTTCTCTGTTTGATCGAGATAAAAATCGCTGGCTGGAATACCACTTGTTCCGGTTGGGATAACGGTTTTTGAATCGTCCCAGTTTGCTGTACTAAAAATGTGTCGGTGTGATGCACCGTGTATGGTTTCATACAAATTTTTGTACGAATACGAATACGGGCATACGGTATGAAAACTTCCGGGTACCTCAAAAGGCCCGCGGTTAAGTTTTAGTGCTTTATCCAAAACCGAAACAACGCCAAGCGGATGTTTTAAAGTGAATGTATGAATGCTGCCCCACGTCCACTGTTCCACTTCAGTCCCAAATTTGTAGGTTAGATCAGCAACGGTTTCTTTGAATGATTGTACAATAATATCATCAAAAGTTTCTGTTTTATCAGTCATAACATTGTCAGTCCATTGCGATTCTCCTTCAGCCAGCAGGTTTATCATCAGGTTTTCCAATAACATTTTCTGCCCTAACATTCCCTCGAATAATTCAGGCGATAGCTCATCTTTAACCAGGTTCTCCATCGATTTCCGGTAAAGTATTTCAAATATCGATGCCGCCTGACTTTCGCGTGTTAGATTATAATCCCAGTTTTTTAATTTGTTGAAAGCCGCTTGTTCCGTTTCATTTAAATCCGCTTGCTTTTGTAACGACTCAACAAAAACCAGTGTCATCTGCTCTGCCGTTTTCGATTTCCAGTCGCTTTGTATGGCCTTAAAATCGTCGATACCCAGTTTTTCTTTTGCTTCCAGCATTTCTCTAATCCGGTCGATCCGACTTGGCGTTGCAAACCAGTGACTGATGTAATAGGGATAATCGTCGGGTACGGTTTTGTTGTTGGCCGATGATACGTAGCCTCTTTCCGGATTAAACTCGTAGGGCAGTTCCTCAAACGGTACCAAACCCTGCCAGTCGTATTTACTGCTGTCGCCCGGATAGATCTGAATACCCGAACCTTCGCGAATGGGGACTCCGGCGCTGCATTGCAGGCCTATGTTTCCCTTCACATCGGCATAAACTACATTCTGACTTACCGATTTAAAAGTGCTCATGGCATTACGAAAATCGCTCCAGTTATTTGCCCGGTTCAACAGAAAAACAGTACGTATCTCGTTGCTCATTTCATTACCCAGCCAACGAATCGATAACGGGGTTTCTTTTTCTTTCTTCATCCTATTCACCATCGGCCCACGGTGCGTGAACTTCAGTTCCTCTTCAAACTCCTCTCCTTCCTTCGTTTTAATGATTTCCTTTTTAATCCGTAAATCATGCCAGGCGCCATCGAACCAGTATTTTGTTGAATCTTCGTTTAGTTTCTCGGCATAAAAATCGAGGTCGTCCACCATAACATTGGTCATTCCCCAGGCAATGCTGTCGTTATGTCCGCAAATCACAAAAGGCTGACCGGGCACCACAAGGCCTGTTACACTCATTTTCCCCTCAACAACCTGGTGCATCTGGTACCAGATTCCCGGAGCGAACAAACCCAGATGCATGTCGTTGGCCAAAAGTGGCATTCCGGTTTGGCTTTTTTTGCCTGCAACCGCCCAGTTGTTACTTCCGTTAAAAATCTCTGCACCAAGCTCCGTTAAATTTTCGCTAGCAGATAACAGCGTCTCCGATGCCTCAATTTCAATGTTCCCAAATTCGGGATAAATAGCTGTTTTATGGTTTTTCAGATCGGGAATCAGCTCAGCAATTTTTTCGTCAGAAACCTCGGTACGCAACTGATGCAAAAAGTACTCGGTTCCCCAGCCCATCGATAAATCCCACGACATGTAGCCAATCAGGTTTATACAATGCACCGGCTCCCACATTTCAGGTTTATACTGCAACACTTTAAACTCGGGTGGCAGCGGATATTTTCTGATGTATTGATTTATACCATCAGAATACGCTTCAAGTGCAGCAACGATTTCAGGCGATGAAGTTGCCAGTATCGTTTCCGATTTTTCCTGAATACGAAGTGCGCGCATCATCAGGTCGGTTTCCAGCTGATCTTTTCCTAAGATTTCAGATAAACGCCCTTGTGTTACCCTGCGCAATAAATCCATTTGCCACAGTCGGTCTTGTGCCATCGCAAAACCCACTGCTCGGTACAAATCCGTTTCGTTTTCGGCGTAAATATGCGGGATAGCATGCTCATCGCGAAATATCGAAACCGGTTGAGTGAGGCCTTCCAGTTTCAGGTCTTCGTTATAATCGGGCACTGCCGAAGTTTTAATATTCTGCAGCACCACAAAGCCAACAATTAGAGCAAGAACAAGGAAGCCAAGTACACCTAACAATACACGTTTTAAGGTATTCATTTTGAAATTGATTTTTTGGAACGGATGGATTACTCTCCGAATTTTCTATATTTAATCCTTAAAAATAATTCAAAATCAGACATTATGAAGAAGCTTGTAATTCTTTTTTTCCTTGGAGTTTATGCTTTGGCAGGTATGGCACAAGAGGCCGATCAAATTGTTGGCGTTTGGTGGAACGATGAAAAAACCAGTAAAATTGAAGTTGAAAAGCAGGATGGAAAGTACATTGGTACCATTGTTTATATGATTCCGGAGAAATACGAAAACGGACAACCTCCGAAAGACGATGAAAATCCGGATCCGGCATTGCGCGACAGATCGGTGGTGGGCATACAGATATTGAATGGTTTTGAATACGATGCCAAAAAAGAAGAATGGATAAACGGAAAAATTTACGACCCTAAATCGGGAAAAACCTATGATTGCTACAGTTGGCTGGAAAGCGACGATGTGTTAAAACTTAAAGGTTTTGTTGCCGGAATACGTATGTTGGGGCGCAGCTCGGAGTGGTATCGAACTACGCTTTAAGTCAGTCAGTCTTGTTGTCATTTCGAAGCCTGCCTGCCGGTAGGCAGGGAGGAACGACTGAGAAATCTCTTGCAGCAATAAACAGATTTAGCTACGCTGATTTTCAATTCTCCTCATTCTTCGTCGAAATGACAGCAGAATGCATTTCTTAAATAACCATACTGAGCCTGCAAATGGTATCTTTTGCAATCTCTCCTGGTTACCCCGAAACCTGAACATCAAAACCTGCTTTGCGCACACGTTCGGCAATCAGATTCAAATCTTCAAGCGGAACTTTTACCAAAGTATCAATTGGCGTATCGCGGGCAATCGTGTAGATCATTACCTGTAGAGGCTTTATTTTTTTCAGCAAATCAATCCATGCCGAAATCTCTTCCTCAGTAGTGTTATCAATGGTTTTTCCTTTATAACTTCCGCGTACAAACATGGTCTGAATAATCACTTTCCCGTTAAACGCTATCAATTGCTCAACGGTGTTGTCCAGGTTAAAATTCCCTTTTGGGCAATCCAGCAATTTTACTGTTTCTTCAAAAGCGGAATCCAGTTTCTGAATGTTGTCTTTTATTTTCAGCAAAGCATCAAAAACCGATTTACGGTGAATCATTGTTGCATTGGAAAGCACAGCAATACGGGCATCCGGAGTAATCTCATCGCGTAAGGCAATGGTGTCGTCAATAATTCCGGCAAACTCGGGATGTAATGTTGGTTCACCATTTCCGGCAAAGGTAATTACATCGGGCAGTTCGTTATCCGCTACCATTTCGTGCAGTTTTACCTCCAGCCGCATTTTTACATCGGCACGCGACGGGAACGATACTTTCTCCCGGTACTCGCCGGGTGTAAAACCACACTCGCAGTATATACAGTCGAATGAACAAACTTTGGCTTCAGTAGGCAGTAAGTTTATACCCAGCGAAACACCCAAACGGCGGCTTTTAACCGGCCCAAATATTATTTTATCGAATAAAAATGTTGCCATAGAATAGATCTTTACAGTTATTGAATCACTGAAAAGGTTTGATTTTTAAAGGAAAGTCAGGTATTGCCTGCGCGAATAAATCGCGATTTCTACCAATTACTGAATATCAAAAGTTGTTTCGCCAATTTCATTTCCGTCGGCAAACAGGTTAACGGTATAAGTTCCCGGCATCATTTCGGGTTCGTTGGTATTGTCCCAGAAAATAGCCACCGGTAAATCCTGTCCTTCGTAAACCACCTCGCGCATTGCCGAATATTGAATTTTCAAATCTTCAAACTGAAAAACATCGTTTTCCGATTTTACCATTAACAGCTGATCGGGGCGCATAATTCGTACATAAATCTGCTTTGGCCCGCGTTTGGCAGTAGCATTTTGCCCCAGCACAAAATAAATGCGCACCTTGGCTGCACGTTTGGCAAATTTGGTCTCCTTGCTTCGTGTATTTAAGGCCTCTGCTACCAACTGACGTGTTTCGAGCATGGCAGCCCGTTTCAGGTTCTGTTGCAGGCGTTCTTTTTCCTGATTCAATTGTTGATTGTGTTGTTCAACCTCTTTGTATTGTTGTTTTACCTCACGGTTTTCGGCCATCAGCTCTTCGTTACGTCGATTCAGCGAATCAATTTGCACCACAAAATCGCGCATAATACCACGCAAAGTAGTTACCTGTTTCTGGTAGTCCGAAATTTTCGAGAAGCTTACCTTTTTTGTCTGCTCTACCTCAACCAGCAAATCTCTTACCTTGGTTTGAGCCACAAACAACTGCTCGCTAATTGTATCATTCTCGGTTTTTAAGGAGTCGTAACTGGCAGCGATTTCGGTTAACTGGTATTGTATGGAGTCCTTCTCAGCCGTGATTTCGGTCATTATCACCTTATGATCGCGTCGTTGCAAAAAGAACAACACCAATACAACTGCCAATACCACAGCGAGAACAATAACAATTATATTGTTTCTCATGTCTTTCGAATCTTTCTGCATCGCATCAATCTGGCTACTCATAAACTTTAAATTTTTGGTTTTGCCATCCTTTAAAACGAAACAAAAATAATAATCTTTTATGCGGTGGCAAACCTGCCCAAATTTTATTCAAAACAATTAAGTTATTTCTATGTTAACTTTATTTAGAACTATTCTAAATAATACAGTATAGGTACCAAACCATAATACCTTTGTTTATACAAAAAACACGATTGAAAAATATTAAAATGAAAAAAACCATATTAATCCTAAGTACAATTTTTCTGTTCTTTTCTTTACACACTTTTGCACAGGAAGACCATTATGATGCCGTAATTATCGGGCATGTAGTTTCGAAAGGTCAGCACATTCCATTCGTAAATATTTATCTTGAAGGTACCAACCACGGAACCACTACTGATGTTACAGGGCACTATATGATGGTTGACCTTCCCATTGGAGAGTTTACTATTGTCGCCAAAATGATTGGTTACAAGGAAAGCAAAAAACAAGTGGTTTTAAAAGCCGGCGAAACTGTTGAGGTGAAGTTCGATCTGGAAGAAGACGTTATTCACATGGACGAAGTGGTAATTACCGGCACAAAAACATTTAAACGGCAAACCGAAAGTGCTGTTATTGTTAACGTACTGGATGCCAAAACCATCGAAAAAGTAGCGGCACAAACCATTTCCGAGTCCTTGAGTTTTCAACCCGGATTGCGCATGGAAACCGACTGCCAAACCTGTAATTACACCCAGTTACGGATGAACGGGTTAGGCGGCGCCTACAGTCAGATATTAATTAATGGTCGCTCTGTTTTTAGTCCGCTTACCGGACTTTACGGACTGGAACAGCTCCCCACCGAAATGGTTGAACGTATTGAAGTGGTTCGAGGAGGAGCCTCTGCACTTTACGGATCGAGTGCTATTGGCGGCACAGTAAATATCATTACCAAATTGCCACAGCGAAATTCGTATGAAGTGACTTCGAACAATTCAATTATCGGCAACGATGCGCTCGACTACAATGTAAGTGCTACTTTAACCGCTTTATCGCAAAAACGGAATGCCGGAATGTCGATGTATGCTTTTCACCGGCAGCGCGATGCGTTTGATGCTAACAACGATAATTTCTCCGAATTGCCGGAAATAAAAAATAACTCATTTGGCATTAATTCCTTCTTCCAAATTGATGAAGACCAGAAAATTGAAGCCAATTTCTCGAGCACTTACGAGTACCGTTATGGCGGAGAAATGGTTGACGGACCGGCATATCTGGCAAAACAATCGGAAGAACGGACACACAATGTTTTAATGGGTGGAATTGATTACACCTACAACCCGACAATGCGCACCAGTTTTGTACTGTATTCTGCCGGACAATACACGCAACGCGATCATTTTACCGGCATTGCACCCGATGGCGGACAGGAATTACAAGACTATAACAACGCGCCACCTTACGGCGATTCAAAAAACTCAACCTTCCAGTTTGGGGCTCAGTTAAACCACGCCATAAACGATTTTGTAGGCGCCGGAACCAACATACTAACTTTTGGAACCGAGTTTATTTACGATGATGTTTTTGATGAAATTACGGCTTACGACTATTTGATCGATCAGCAAACCAAAAACTTTGGTGCATTTATTCAAAGCGACTGGTCGATTACCCGGAAAACTACACTGCTGGCCGGAGTGCGTGCCGACAAACATAATTTCGTTGACAAACTTATTTTGAATCCGCGCGTTTCGTTGCTTTTAAAACCCGATTCGTACACCCAGTTACGCCTGTCGTGGTCGACCGGATTTCGTGCGCCACAGGCTTTTGATGCCGATATGCACATTGCATTTGCCGGCGGTGGAATACAAACCATTAAACTTGCCGATGACCTGGAAGAAGAACGTTCGCAAAGTTTAAGTGCATCGCTAAACTGGGATAAACCAAGTGAAAAACACATTATTGGATTTACGCTGGAAGGCTTTTACACCCAATTAAAAGATGCCTTTATTCTGGAAGAAGTGGGAACCGATAACGCCGGAAATTCTTTGATGGAAAAACGCAACGGCGGAAATAGCCAGGTTTACGGAGCTACCTTTGAAGCACGTGCCAATTTCGACCGCAAACTACAAATTGAAGGAGGGCTAACTGTACAAAGTAGTGAATACGATGCTGCCATTCAATGGTCGGAGGAGTTACCGGGTGAGAAAAAATATTTACGTACCCCCGAAACTTACGGTTACTATACGCTAACATGGACTGCGACGGATCGATTTAGCGCATCGCTGTCAGGAGTATACACCGGAACAATGCTGGTGCCGCATTACGGGTTGTCCGGCGATGCAGGTACAATCGAGCAGGACGAACTTTTTGATTCGCCGTCGTTTATGGAAAACAACATAAAAGTTGGATACACTTTCGAGTTAAAACGAATCGATTCATCAGTTGAATTGTTTGGCGGCGTAAGTAACATGTTCGATAATTACCAGGATGATTTCGACAAAGGAAAAAACCGCGACAGTGGCTATGTTTACGGTCCGGCAAAACCCCGGTCAATTTTCTTTGGCATTAAATTGTTTAACTAGAAGAAATAAAAAAGCTGCCCAACACATTCGCCGGGCAGCTTTTAAAGCATATATATTAAAAGTCTATTAACCTGAATTTGACTTTAAAATAACTCACAGCTTTAGCTATTTTTAGTCAGAAACTTTCACCGGTTTTCGAAGTATTATCGGGATAATTCGAGAAAATTGGAGGAAGTTTATGGCAAAAAGAGCAAAGCCTTAAAGGAAAGCCCTTCTCACGCCATCTTTGTATTTGGAATTCTTTGAAATAACCCGTTATTCCTGTAGAATTACAAATACAAATCTGACGCAATTATGGCTTTCTGTGAAAATATTTTAAAATCAAACTCAGGTTAATACAAGCTCCCGATCTTTATCCCAAAATAAATAGTTCTTGGAGATAATGGTCCGTACACATACGACGGATCACGATCGATGCCTGTATCAAAATCTTCCTGGTAACTGTTAAAGATGTTTTTCACACCTCCGTTTAGCTCCACTTTCATGTAGTCTGACAAGCGGAAATGGTAACAGAGTTTTATCCCGGTATCAAAAAACGAATCGCTTTCGCGAAGCTCGCCAACTTCAGGATTTGCGATTTCCGGTCCAAAATAAGGCACCAGCATTTTTCCGGTATAATTGCCGGTAATGGCAATATCGAAAACAGGCGTTGGGCTAATATTCGCACTCAAATAACCGTAGGTATTCGGTGTTCTGAAAAAGCGTTTTTCGCCAAATTCCTGCGGCGCTTCAAACTCACTTTTCTGAATGGTAAAGCCAGACTGCAACTGGAATTTCTGCGATGGCGACGCATTCAATTCAATGTTAATTCCCTGCACGCGGGCACCGTCTTCGGCATTTACTCGGGTGTAAATTACGGTTCCGTTTTCATCGGGGGTGCCGTATTCGTTGGCAAACGGATCAACCAATTGGGTGTAAAATCCTTCTACCAACAACTGGTATTGCCAATCGCCAAACTCGTTTGAATAATCGAGCGATGCCGTAAAACTGTTTGACGATTCCTGTTTCAGATTCGGATCATTCTCGTGAAGCACTTTTCGCGATCCAGAAGTTTCAATATGAAGGTCTTCATCAAAAATCTGCGGCGCACGGAAACCACGGCCAAAACTACTTCTGAACTGCAGGTGCTCAGCGATATTATACAACAAACTTACCCGCGGACTGATTACATTGCCACTCACATCGTCGTTGTTTTCTATTTTTTCCTCAATGTTGTAACGATCGTAGCGCAAACCGGCACTAAAAACCACCTTTTCGGTTTTCCACTCCGATTGCACAAACGCGCCATAATTGGTCATCCCCTGATCGGCAATTTGCGTATTTCCGTAATGCACATCTTCTGCAGCATCATAGTAGCCCAGCTTTTCATCTTCCAACGAACTACCGCTTGTTTCTATTCCTGAAGTAATTGTTGCCGGAGAAAACAACAGATAATCAATATTCCGAATGTATTGCAAACCTGCAGCATAAGTCAAATCCTCGGTATGCCCGTACGCCGACGGATCTTGCTCGGCACCGTAATACGAACCGCGGTCAACCCCTTGCATCGATACAAATGCTGAGAATTTATCGTTATCACGAAGTAGCAGGTCGAAATTCAGAGCGCCTGAATTAATCTGGTGCTGTACACTTTCCGAAATATCAGATTCGTGCAGCGGAAGCTCGAATTTATTTCCTCCACGGCGGTCTTCGTTTATATTAAAATAATCGATGGTAATTTTTCCACGGCTTGCCACACGCTGGTAAAAACGGGCTCCTATGGTTGTATTGTTGATACTCGCCAATTCCGAATAGCCGTCGCCATTGGCATCAAAAGGATCGCGTTTTCGGTGAAATCCAAAAATGCTCATCCCGGTTTTATAATCGTCGGTTACAAACGAACCATTAATGTTAATGTTATAATCGCTGGCTGCATCGTAGTCGCTTCCGGCACCCACAAAACTATTGTTCACCGAGGTTTCGAAACTGTTCGTTACCGGATCTTTTGTAATCAGGTTAATGGTTCCGGCAATGGCGTTACTTCCGTACATCGACGATCCGCCGCCACGAATTACCTCCACCCGCTCAATCATATTTGCGGGAATCAACTCGAGGCCATAAACACCGGCCAGCCCGCTAAAAACCGGGCGCGAGTTAATCAGAATCTGCGAATACGGTCCTTCAAGCCCGTTCATACGAACCTGCGAAAAACCACAGTTTTGGCAGTTATTCTCCATCCGTAATCCGGGTGAGAAATTCAGCCCTTCGCTTAGTGTGACACTTTGCACACGGTCGAATAATTTTGGGTTGATACTGTTTACAATAGTTGGCGTTTCTTTCCGGCTTTTTGCATTTCTGTCGGCCGAAACCACCACCTGCTCAATACCGATATTATCCGGCTTGAGTTCCGCCAGAATGGTAACACTTTTTTTGGCTTCCATTTTCACTTCTTTTTCCAGCGTTTGGTAACCAATTGCCGAAATAACAACCACTTGTTCTCCAAGCGGCAAATTTGCCATTTTAAAATGTCCGGTGGCATCGGCAGCTGTACCAATGGTTGTTCCTTTAATGGTTATTGTTGCAAACGGAATATGTTCTTCGCCCGATTTTACATCGCCAAAAAGCATGGCATCGGTTTTATTCTTATTGTCGTCCTCAGGCACTTCTGCCAAGGCGATTTGACACGAAAAGAATAGTAATAAAATTGCATATATGGGTTTCATAATCTTTGTAATATGTTGTTTTCAAACTACTAAATCTGTTTTTTTTGAGAAGCGATAATACATCGCCTCAGCCATCCAAAACATGGGTTAAAATGGAAGACAAGCCATTTGAACACAGACGGCCGGGTGGTTGCAGTTTTGCAACGCTAATAAGTATTTGAAAACTATGCAGGCGGTGCCCGGGGAATGGTGTGTAATGAAACAGGAATTGTAACTTCCTGATCATTGTAAACAATATAATCGATATGATCTGCGGGCACTTCAAAATTGAAAGCGGTAAGTCCCGGCGTTTCATAAAGATCGGAATGCAGCGAGGCATAAAGATTGATTTCCCGCTCCGAGTGTTTGTGATTGTTATTGGGGCCGTCCGAATCGGATGTTGGGTGCGAGTGGGTAACAACAATACCGTTTGCATAAACATGAGTATGTTTATTCTGTATTGAAGTTTGAACGATGTACAAATACACCGGAAGAATCAGTACAAACAGTAAATTTGTATGTTTTCTTATTAAATTCACGCTATCGATTAGAGCGAGCAAAGTTAAGAACCTTTCTAAATAAAATTATAACAATTGTTACATTTGCGTTTAATTTAACAATGGCAAAACGGCGACCGACATTTAAGTTATATAGTTACGGCGAGTACTCGAAATGGGATCGGGAAAGCAGGGACATTCCCAAGATATTGGATTTTACCACCGAAATTAAAGCGGAAATAGGAACTGAGTTTGGCTACGTGCTGCACATTAAAAATGGAAAGGGGGAGAAAGTCGACTTTCAGATCGATCATCCACCGTTTACCGATGATGAAGGGAATTTGCGTCCTCCGTTTACCGGCGAGCAGTTTATTCGCACCAACGATTACGAGTTTTATCTTGGCGATTGTATTTGGGAACCGCTTGAAGACAAGCTAGGAAAATGGGAGCTAACCACCTGGTATAAAGGCAAAGTGGTTGCTCACAAAATTTTCATGTTGATTTAACTACTTGGCTACTTTTTTCACCTCGGCCGACAATCTTTCCAAGGCAGCATCGGCAGCAGCCAACATATCCTGAACGACCTTTTTGTAATACGCTTTAATCAGCTTCGGATTATCTTTACCATCAGGATGAATAGCACGTAAACGCAATTCGCGATGACTTTGTACAATATCGCCGGCAATTTCGTACACTGCTTTTTCGTCCACTTCACTGTTATATTCCATCACGTAAAAACAATCGCTTAAAGCCATCGACATAATCAAATCAATGTCTTTTTTAAGGTCTTTTACACTTGCCATAATTTTATTAATAAAGTTTATTAAAGTTATAAAATTTAACCGAAAGTGCAGCTGTTCGGCTTATCTCCGCTGAAAACCACCAGAGCCGCTGTTTCCCGGTCGGATCATACTATTATTTCGTTGCTCTTCCTCTTCTTTTTGTTGTTTTTCCAGTGCTTCTTCGCGCTTCCGTTCTTCTTCTTCCTTATCACGGATATTTTTACTGAAAAGCGGATCGGGCGTTAAATCCCAGCTGTGACTTTCGCTCCAGTTCGAACGCAGTTTAATCACTTCCTGCACATACGCCACGCGCTCGGGTTGCACTTTATCCTGGAAACTTCCGGCATCCCATTTGCCGTTTCCATTGGCATCGTAAATTACTTTTACCTTGTACTTTTCGGGTGCCAGGTATTCAAACAACACCTTACCATCTTTGGTAAAGGATTTCTGGCGCAACACCTCTTCTTCCTCGTTATTTTTCAAAACCTGAACGACCATCGGCATCGTAACATTCGAGAAATCAAATTCCAGGCTGCCGTAATAATCTTCTTCGCGTGTTTTAAAACCTTTCTTATAGGCCTTGCTGGTAATTCCAAAAATATTTACACATGCAGCCGAATCGATCTCGAGGCTGTATTCAGTTTGCGGCTCCCAATTGTAACTAATCGAGTAACTCCGGTATTTTGTAGTGTCTTCTTTTACAGTTATCGGCAGGGCATTTTTTAATGAATCAGCCGTGTAATACATCTTCACCATTGAAGTATTAAAACTTTGAACAGGCTCGGGCGACACAAAGCGGATCACCCCATTCAACTCCATGATCGACGGTACATCAGTTTGCCAGGTAAACTGCGGAATTGGTTCCGGCTTCTCTTCCTCTTCTTCCTCATCCTTACCTCGTCTCCGGCTTTTCTTTTCGTCCTCCACCTTTGGGTCGGCATGATGCATTAATATCGTGTCGTTTTGCACGTAAGGCATCCCGGCTGAATCCAGTTGTGTATAGCATAACTCCATATAAAGCGAGTCGTATCTCGAAACCATGGTGTCGGTTATCCACATCAGTACAGAGTCCATTTGCCGGCCATATTCAAATAATTGCCAATCGCCTGCATCATGGTCGATCAGGTTTACCGAAAAAGTATCGGCAATCGATTCGTTGAACTGGAACAAACATTTATTCCGGCTCGGGCGTTCGGTCGATTCAACATACTGCTCAAAAACATCTTCCATTACATAGCGCATATAAAACGGCTCGGGTGAGAAATGTGTATGCCCCAGAATCAACATCGAATCAACGCCACTAACCATTGTGTCGGCTTCAGCATGGAAATGCGCCTCAGGAATTACCAATGTATCCAGAAAAGCAATTTCCTCTGCACCTTCATTATACATCAGGTCGTTGTTCATGTCGTTAATGGCAAACAAATTATAGGTACCTGCAGCAATATTATCGATCATAAACAAACCTTCCTCGTCGGTTTTTGCAATGTAATCGGGGCGAACCCGGAACACTGCCGAATCGTGCAGATTGGAATGCAACACCAACAACGAACCATCTTCGCTTGGCTCAAGATTAAAGGCATTTATTACGCGCCCTGCCACCCGTAACGAGTCGTATTCAGGGCCGGTGCTAAATGAAAAACGCAGGTTTTTAAGCGGGTTTTGCTCGTTATTATCTACAATCGAATTTTTAAAATCGAGCGAATACGTTACGCTGTCTTTTAAATCCTCGTTGAATTCGATGATCAGGGTTTTCGATTTGGTTTTTATCAACGGACGTTTCTCCAGCGGGGGCGAAATTACCAGTTGCTCCGATATTTTATCCGTTTGCAAATATTCGTTGAATGTAAATCTGACATTGTTTTTATCAAAGTTCAATGCGCGGTATTCCGGGCTGGTTTCCAGCAAAACCGGCGGCACCGAGTCGCGTGGTCCTCCGGCGGGCATACCCATATTGGCACACGATGAAATTATGACAACCCAGGCCAGCATTGCAACAATAAAAAACGGTAGTTTCCCCTTTAACTTCATAGGCTTAAAATGTCTGTTTTCAAGGTATTCGCAGGCAAAATACCGAACCCTTAAAATGGTTTACAAACATACAAATTCCTGTAAATATAGGAGGTGCCAAGTTGTTAAATATTCCGAAATAAACTTATAGTTACCAGAGTTCGATTCGAGATTGTTCGCAACTTCCGTATTTATTATTGAAACATGAATAATAATTATTTTAACTTGCTTGTGATAATTCAAACAAAATGGGAAGAAAGAAAAAGAATAAGCTGCACAAAAAGAAACGCGGTGGCACATTCAACAAGAAAAAGCTAAAAAACGCCATACTATCAACACTTTACGAAAACCCCGGAAAGACAGTTAATTACCGCCAGATTTCAGGCGCGCTGAGCATAAAAGATCCGGAAACACGCAAATTGATTAACGTTGCCCTTCAGGAACTGGCCGACGATGGTTATGTTGATCAGATCTCGCGTGGAAAATTCAAACTGAAAGCACGTTCCGGAAAAGTTACGGGTATTATTGAAATGCAGCCACAAGGTTTTGCCTACGTCGTTAGCGACGAGCTGGAGCAACCGGCTGTAATTTCATCGCGCAACCTGAATCATGCCATGGAAGGCGATAAAGTGCGAATCCATGTTTATGCACGGCGTAAGAAACATGATTTGGAAGGCGAAGTAACCGAGATCCTCGAACGGGCAAAAACGATATTTGTAGGAACTGTACAAACCACCAAAAACTTTGCGTTTTTGATTCCGTCAGGGAAAGTTGGCTTCGATATTTTTATACCGAAAGAAAAACTTAACGGGGCAAAGGACGGGCAAAAAGCCATTGCCGAAATTAAAGACTGGCCACAAAATGCGCGTAGCCCGTTTGGTGAAATCATTGAAGTATTGGGCGATACCGGCGATAACGATGCTGAAATGCACGCTATTCTGGCCGAGTTTGAACTGCCACACAAATTCCCTCAAAATGTAGATAAGGCTGCCGAGAAAATTCCGCTTGAAATTCCGAAAGAAGAGATTAAAAAGCGGCGCGATATGCGCAAAACAATCACATTTACCATCGACCCGGCTGATGCAAAAGATTTTGACGATGCGCTGTCGTTGAAAAAACTGGACAACGGAAACTGGGAAGTTGGCGTGCACATTGCCGATGTTACGCATTACGTGCGGCCAAATACCATTATTGAAAACGAGGCGCAAGACCGCGCAACATCTGTTTACCTGGTCGACCGGGTTGTCCCGATGCTTCCCGAGCGCTTGTCGAACGGAGTTTGTTCGCTTCGTCCAAATGAGGATAAATTGTGTTTTTCGGCCGTTTTTGAAATTACCGAAGATGCTAAAGTGAAAAAACAGTGGTTTGGAAAAACAGCCATCCATTCCGACCGGCGATTTACCTACGAAGAAGCCCAGGAGATTATTGAAACCGGGCAGGGCGATTTTTCTGAAGAGGTGCTAAAACTCAACGAACTGGCGATAAAATTGCGCGACGAACGTTTCGATAGCGGATCGATTGCTTTTGAGCGGGTGGAGATGAAATTTGAAATTGACGAGAAAGGAAAACCCATTTCAGTATCGTTTAAAGAATCGAAAGAATCGAACCACCTGATTGAGGAATTTATGTTGCTCGCCAACAAAAAAGTGGCCGAGTTTATCGGTAAAGTTCCGGAAAAGAAAACACCGAAAACCTTTGTTTATCGTATTCACGACAAACCCGATCCAGATAAACTTTCGTCGTTCAACACTTTTATCAAACGTTTTGGGCACGGCATTCAACTGTCGACACCGCGTGCTATTTCAACATCGTTAAATAAATTACTTACAGAAGTAAAAGGCAAAAACGAGCAGAATGTGGTTGAAACGCTGGCCATCCGCACAATGGCCAAAGCGGCATATTCAACCCGAAACATCGGGCACTACGGACTCTCGTTTGATTATTATACACACTTTACCTCGCCAATCAGGCGCTATCCCGATATGATGGTGCATCGTCTGCTGGAGAAATATTTAGACGGAGCACGCTCGGTTAACGAGCAAAAATATGAGGGACTTTGCAAACACTCGTCCGACATGGAAGCCAAAGCAGCAAATGCCGAACGGGCCTCGATAAAGTATAAACAAGTGGAGTTTATGCAGGATCATATCGGCAAAATTTACCGGGGAACTATTTCGGGTGTAACCGATTGGGGAATATACGTGGAACTGGAGAATAAAATTGAAGGCATGATTCCGATTGCGCAAATGGATGACGATTTTTATATTTTCGATGAAAAAAATTATGCCTTGGTTGGACGTCATTCTCGGAAAAGTTTTCAGCTGGGCGAAAAAATAAATGTACGTGTTTGGCGCACTAATCTTGAAAGAAAGCAGCTCGACTTCAGATTGGCAGAACAAGAGCAAGAGTAGCTATTCGAATATTATCAAAATAGATTTCAACCAGATACAGGGCATTCAACAAAGCAAAGTAAATGTCGTCTGCCAGAGTAAAATGTTCTAAAAAATAATAACAGCTAAAATAAATAGTTATATTTGGCCAAGTTTTAACACAGACAAAAACGTTTCAATTCATGCAAAATTCAACGGAAACTGCGAATAAAAAGGATGTAAACAGGGAAAATATCCTAAAGATTGCCCGTGAAATTTTCAGTAAATACGGCTACAAAAAAACCACACTCGACGACATCGCCAATGCTGTTCGCAAAGGGAAAAGCTCGCTTTACTACTACTTTAAAAGTAAAGAAGACCTTTTTCAGGCAGTTATTATGAAAGAGGTTGATATTTTGGCACACGAACTAGAGATTGTGATAAACAGAAACACCGATCCGGTGGACAAGTTACGCGATTACATTTTAACTAAAATGGCCACATTCCGTAACCTGGCGAATTTCTATCATGCTATTGAAAACGATGTTACCGCCGTTGGATTTATCGACGAGGTAAAACTTAAATACGAGCAGGACGAGATCCGAATGATTAAACGGATACTGATAGAAGGCGTTCGTAAAAATGAATTTGAGATTTACGATTTTAACCTGGCAGCCATTGGTATTACCACCGCTATTAAAGGACTGGAAATGCCACTTGCCGCAGGAAATTACAGCGATGTTAACCTGGAACGCAGCGTTGATATTATTCTGAAGATTATGTGTTACGGAATAATGAAAAGGTAGTTCTCAATAAAATAAAGAAACTATACAAAGGCTGTTGGAGTAATCCGGCGGCCTTTTTTTATGAAAGTCCCCATCTTTTTATGTGTATTGCTGTTTGAGTTTCGTCCGGGAGAACCATCTGGCTTCGATCTGCTTTCTTTGCCGGACGATTTCCTTTTGGTCATTTCATCCCGGCGCTACGCACCGGGTTATTCACATTAGACGCTTCCAGCGTCATAAAATCTCTTGCAATTGCGACATTGCAGGTCAATAAACTCGTCTTAACTTTGTAATTCAGCTCAATATCCCGAAGGGATAAAATGTGACTAACCTCGGGTGAAACCCGGGGTTGATGTGCGGTAATTTAAAGGCGCAATCAGTAAGTTGTTCAATGCTCAATCGTTGTGTGCGCCTTGTAATCTGCCCATTTTTATGAAATGCTGTTAACAGACTTTACTTTCATTCCTGTTGGTGATTCCCGTGAATCATGATTGTTTTTTATGTTGAAGATTGTATTTGGAACGCTGATAACACAGATCGAATTGATTTACACAGCTTAAGTTTAGTAGTTCCAAAAATTTATAAAAAGAAAAGGCTGCCCTTCTGACAGCCTTTTTAACCTAAACCAACTAAACCTAATAAACCACAAACTTGCCAGAACGACAAGCCCGTTGTTTGTCTTAAATATCGTTTACTTTTTTACTTCGTATATCTGACACAAAGATATCAATTTTTTTTAGTTGAAAGACTCACATAGTAAATTCTACCCTTTTCGTTTCCCACAAGATAACATTCTCTTATTTTTGTGTCCAAGAATGTACTTATTATGAAACGAGCATCTAAATCCAACACTCCAAAATTCAACGTCCAGGGGCGGTTAACGTACGATGCCTTAATAAAACAATAAATTTTAATCGTATGAAAAAGCTATCAGTCCTTCTTACTGCGTGCCTGTTATTTTCTATCATTGCCCAATCGCAACCCAAATACGAATTCAGAGCCGTTTGGGTAGCTACGGTTGTTAACATCGA
This sequence comes from uncultured Draconibacterium sp., assembly GCF_963674925.1. Classification (NCBI taxonomy): domain Bacteria; kingdom Pseudomonadati; phylum Bacteroidota; class Bacteroidia; order Marinilabiliales; family Prolixibacteraceae; genus Draconibacterium; species uncultured Draconibacterium sp. Next base: position 1,449,718 of record NZ_OY771647.1, on the reverse strand, counting down.
CTGGCCCTCGAAACCGGGGTTAAGCACCGACGCTCAAAAACGTGAAATCATTGATATTTTAAATTTACATAAAAGTTTAGGCATGAATGCCATTATTTTGCAGGTTCGACCCGCTGCTGATGCTTTTTATCAATCGGATCTGGAGCCATGGTCGCGTTACCTCACCGGTGTTCAGGGGCAGGCACCGCTGCCTTTTTACGATCCGTTAAAGTTTTGGATTGAAGAATGCCACAAACGCGGAATGGAACTACATGCCTGGCTTAATCCATACCGGGTGGCACAAAATCTTGATGACCCGCTCTCCATCGATCACATTGCATTTCGTCATCCCGAGTGGATATTAAAATACGGCAACCGCTTGTATTTTGATCCGGGATTACCACAAGCCCGGGAGTTTGTTACCGATGTGGTGCAGGACATTGTTAAACGTTATGATGTTGATGCCATTCATTTCGACGATTATTTTTACCCGTACCCGTTAAAAGAAGAATTTCCGGATACAACATCGTTCAAGTTCCACAATCGTGGATTTACTGTTGAAAACAAAGCCGACTGGCGCCGCGAGAATGTAGATATTACCATTAAAATGCTCAACGACTCGATAAAGGCTACCAAACCATGGGTTAAATTTGGAATCAGTCCGTTTGGTGTGTGGCGAAATAAAACCGACGATCCCTTGGGCTCCGACACAAAAGCCGGAACGACAAATTACGACCAATTGTATGCCAACATTATAAAATGGCAAAAAGAAGGCTGGATCGATTATACACTACCTCAGTTGTACTGGCAAATCGGGCATCCTACTGTTGACTTTCAGCTGTTGGCCAATTGGTGGAAAGATCATGCTTACGGCCGCGCCATGTACATTGGGCAGGCACCATATAAGGTAAGCAGCAGTTCACAAACCAAAGAGTGGACCGAGCCCGACCAGCTAACAAAACAAATACGGATACTGCGTTCAATACCTGAAATTCAGGGCTCGTCGTTTTACAGTAGCAAATGGTTTAATGGTGATTTGCTTGGATTGCAGGACAGTTTAAAGCTGAACTACTACAAATCTCCGGCTATTGTTCCGTCAATGCCCTGGCTCGATAACCAGGCACCGCAGCCGTTGGTAAAAATTAATAAACACGGCAGAAAAATTAAATGGACACCTGCCGATACACAGAATGAAATGGATAAAGCCTGGAGTTATGTGCTCTACCTGAACGAAGAAGGTGAAAAGTTTGATCCGGACAATTGCAAATATATCTACCGCATCACGAAAGATCAGGAAATAAAATTTGACCGAATAAACCGCAAAAAGAAAAAATACGAACTGCGTATTTCGGTGCTCGACCGTTTAAGCAACGAAAGTCGTTTATCAGCTCCAGTAAAAATCAAGCTCTGAATTTAAGCTCGGGGTAAATAAATTCCTCAATTGCTTCCGGCGAATTGCCAACGGCTTCTTTGCCTCGCAGTCGCCTGACGGTGTGCGCTTTCAACAGGCCATCGGTGGCAGGTTGAATCATTGCCTTTGCATCGGAGGCAGTACCATTAAGCCATTTATCTGCCTCCTCGTCATTGAGAATCAATGGCATTCGTGCTTCGTTAAGTTTCGGGTTGTTATGGATCTTTTTCATCAACGCATTGGCTTTAGTGGTAACAATCGTAAACGAGTTCACTACTTCGCCGGTAGTTTTGTTTGTCCATTCGTCCCACAAACCACCCAAAACGATCGGTTCACCGTCTACCCGCTGAATATAAAACGGATACTTTTTGCCACCAAAATGGTGATGCTCAAAAAATCCGTCGATATAAACCAGGCAACGTTTTGAATTAGCCGAAGTTCGAAATGAAGGTTTTTCAAAAATACTTTCGCCGCGCGCATTAATCGTTTTATTCCAGATATCGAGTTGTTGCTGTTCGTTTTTCACCCAGAACGGGATAAGCCCCCAACTGGCAATTGCCGGTACTTCAAAATTCTCGCTGGTATAAATCAGCAATTTAGGGTGTTGAAAACCCGATACGTGAAAAAACTCCTCTTCCAGAAAGGGACGAAACTGTTCGATCAGCATTTGTATGGCCTCTTCGTTGCCATAATGCCGTGCCCGTTTTAATGCTGCTTCAACCTTGGTTTTTATATCGTAACACATATTTTTCGAAACATTATTAATCTCAAAAAAGTTCTTTTAAAATTATAAAAACTCCCCCAAATCATCTTATTATTAGCCTTTAAACAATTGAAAAAAGACCGGTGCAACAATTCAGATTAAGTTAAACAAAAAAGGTATTAAATAACCTGTTGTTAATTTTATTCTCTTCGTTATTGACCCTGCCAGCCGATATGAACATTTTTATGTTTTTTATATTTTATGATAACTACAAGCTAAAATCATTCTCATTAACCTGTTTTCTTCCACTTTTTTGTTGAAATATTTGGAAATTAATAAACAACACTATACTTTGGCGGCTACAAACCCTTATTTTTTATCTTTTTGTTTTTATTATGGGCAGCTTTTTGTGGACGAAGAGTTGCCCATTTGTGCCCTTTTGCGAGGTTACAGGGCTGAAAATGAGTTAAAATACTACTTATTGTAGAAGTAGATAACTATACCATTGTATCACTATAAAAGTTTGGGAAGACTTATATAGTTAGCGGGCATTCATTAGGAATGATAAAAAGTTAGAGTTTTTGAAAGGCGGGGTTCACCTGCCTTTTCTTTTTTCAGGAAGCTATTTCATATCTGCCTGCAGAAAACCGGCCGTTTTTTTAATCGACTCCGCAATTGGCAGATATTTGTAACCTGTGATACGGGTAATTTTTGAACCATCGAAATTATTAGCGGCATTACGGCCTGTCGCAGCCTCGCGGGTTATCAACGATGGTTTTCGTGTAATCCAGCTGGCAAAAGTAGCTGCCCGCCAAACAAAGCCCATCAAAAAATCGCTTGCCCAAATAGTCGGTTTTGGCTTTTGTAATGCTTCTGCAATTTGCGTGAATACCTGCTGATAGCTTAAATTCTCGGCACTTAAAATATAACGCTGGTTTTTACAGTTTTCAAAGTTTTCCTCATCCATCAGTTTTATCATGGGGCGTACAACATCAAAAACATCAACAAACCCGGTAACTCCTTTTGTGTAGAATTTCATTCCATCCCAAATGGTTTTGAAGATTTTTGCACTTCCGTTCTCCCAGTTAGCCGGGCCAAAAATAATCGACGGGTTTACGATAATAGCATCCAAACCTTCTTCTATTCCTCTCCATATTTCGGTTTCGGAATAAAATTTACTTTCGGAATAAGCCGAATTCTTTTTCGATGGCACCCAGTTCGTTTCTTCCGTAACCGAAGCACCATTTTGTAATTTCCCCAGTGCGGCAATGGAGCTTACGTGACAAATCTTTTTCACTCCATTTTCGATGGCTGCATCAACAAGATTGGCTGTTCCCTCCACATTATTGGAGATCATACGTTGCCGTTCTTTACTTTCAAACGAAACAATAGCTGCACAATGGTAAATCTCCGTTACGCCTTTCAATAACTTTTCAAGAGAGAAATAATCCAGAATATCGCCATCTACCCATTCAATGGTTTCGAACAGTTGCTGAGCCTCATCGGTGTAGTAGGCAAAAGTTTTTTTCACCTGCTCCAAATTGCTTGTTTGGCGTTTTAGAGCTCTAATTTTTTTGCCCGTATTACAAAGCTCATACAACAAATGAGCTCCAACCAACCCGGTACCTCCTGTTACAAAAATCATTGATCTGGTTTATGATTTCCAGGGCGTTGGAGCTTTTGCTCCAAACTCTTTCCCTGTAATGGTTTCAATATGCACTTTAATTACTCCGACATTCTTTACCGCCGGCGTTCCGAATTTAAATTCCCGGTCGCTGTATTGCTTCATAAGCAATTCAAGGCAACGGTATTTTTCATCAAAATCATCGATAAATTCCACTTTGCCTTCCACATTTACCGTCTTCGATTTTACCCGGTAACTACAGCCAACACGTACATCCTGCCAGGCCAGTTCTTCGCCCAGGGTCCAGTTTATGCATACCTGCGGATTGGTTTTTATGGTTTCCCACATACGTCCTTCCATTGCCGAATGAAGAATAATAGTGTCGCCCTCCAATGCAAAATTGAGCGGCAAAACATAGGGTCTATCATTCACCGACATCGCAAAATAACAGGTTTTACATGCACGGATTACTTCGTCGATTTCTTTGCGGTCTTCGATAAAATTTGTTCGCATATCCTTAATTTATGGTTCGGCTTCCGAGGCTTTTAGCCAACTCTTTTTCAGCCCGTTTCAGGTTCATATATGTCGATTGTTCTTCAATCACTTTATCAAAATCGTTGTCTGCCGACGCTTTATCAATAGCCTTTTCAATATCGGCCATCATCATTTTAATTTTCCGAAGTTTGTATTCGTTTACAATCCGCGGAATAAGAACATCCAGAATATCTTCCTCCTTTTCGGTAAATGCGCCGGCTTTGGTCCAGCGTTTACTTTCGGTATATTTTTCGGAAAGCAGATCGGTTGCAAATTTGCTCATCGAAGCATCGGGGTGATAAACAAAATGTTTCCACGGATCGAATTTTTCTTTGTATAAATTCTCCCGGACTTCGTAAAACACCTTTTTAAACAGCGCATTTTCCGACACCAACTCATCGGCTTCCAGTTCATCAATCATATATTCTCCAACCGACAAAGTGCGGGTTTCATGCGTTTCCTCATCCTCCTCTTCAATCAAATCGGTTATACAATATTTGAGCAGAAAACGTAAAAACTCCAGTTCTTCCACCAAAAGTCGTACCGGCCGAACTACCACTTCTTCCTGAGCAGGTTGCGGTGGTGCCGCCTCCCGACGGCTTTGCTCGCGAAATTCCCTTTTCCGGAACTCCTCAGTTTGTTGATGTTTTTGTTTCCTTACCTCGGTGTACAGCACTTCTTCGGCAACACCAAGCAAACGACTACATTCTTTAATATACACCGAGCGGGTAATGGAATCGGGTATTACCGAAACCGAGCGGATAACATCAGAGATCAGGCGCGCTTTGGCAACCGGATCATTCTCGGTACTTTTTAAAAGCAGCCGTGTTTTAAATTGAATGAAGTCGGTCTCGTTCTGCTCCATGTATTCCTGAAAACCGGAAGCCCCCATTTTTTTAGCAAACGAATCAGGGTCCTCGCCATCAGGCAATGGAAGTACTTTTACATTCATGCCTTCTTCCAGCACCATATCAATTCCACGTAGAGAAGCTTTTATTCCCGCTGCATCGCCATCGTATATAATGGTGATATTGGGCGTAAAACGGCGCACCATTCTGATTTGATCAGGCGTTAGCGAAGTTCCCGACGAAGCAACAACATTTTCGATGCCCACCTGGTGCAACGACATTACATCGGTATACCCCTCAACCAGGTAACATTTATCGGTACGGGTCATCTCACGTTTGGCCTGATAAATTCCGTACAACACCCGGCTTTTGTGGTAAATATCCGATTCAGGCGAGTTCAGGTATTTGGCCGTTTTTTTATCGTCTTTTAAAATACGGCCACCAAAAGCAATTACGCGCCCAGCCAGGTTATGAATGGGGAACATTACACGTCCGGCAAAACGGTCGCGTAACCAGTCGTCGCGTTTTATAGTTAATCCTGTTTTCTCCAGGAAATCGAGTTTATAACCTTGTTTTTGTGCTGCTTCGGTAAATGGTGTTTTGCCATCAGGGGCAAAACCCACTTCGAATTTTTTCAGGATATCGTCGCGAAAACTACGCTCGCGAAAGTAGCCCAGTCCAATGGTTCTGCCCTCGTTTTCTTCCCACAAATAGCGGGTAAAATATTTCTGGGCAAAGCCGGAAACAATCATCAAACTTTCGCGCGAATCTTTTAGCTGTTTTTGCTCTTCTGTTTCCTCCTCCTCACTGACCTCGATATTGTATTTCTTCGCCAGCCATTTCAGCGCCTCGGGATACGTGAGATTCTCGTGCTCCATAATAAAGTTCACCGAGTTTCCTCCCTTTCCGCATCCGAAACATTTAAAAATTCCTTTGGCCGGCGACACGGTAAACGATGGTGTTTTCTCGTTATGAAACGGGCACAAACCAAGCATGTTTACGCCTCGTTTTCGGAGTGTAACAAAATCGCCTACTACGTCTGAAATTTCTGCAGCATCAATAATCCGGTCTATCGTCGCATGATCAATCATCAGTACAAAAATATCAGAAATAGCATGAAACGAACACCTTTTAAGCCGAATAATATCCACAATTAAAAGCCGCTTCAAATAAGCACCACATTATCAGCCCCGATTTGAATGCGATTATTATTAATTGTACATTTATATGCCTTAGCATATTTTAATGATGAAGAAATTGGTAGTTCTTTCGGGAGCCGGCATGAGCCAGGAAAGTGGCCTAAAAACATTTCGCGATATGGGTGGAATTTGGGAGCAGTATGATGTTACCGAAGTTGCCACTCCCGAAGCGTGGGCACGCGATCCGGAGCTGGTTTTGCGTTTTTATAACGAACGGCGAAAACAACTTTTTGATGCACAGCCCAACGGTGGACATCGCGGAATTGCTGAGCTGGAAAAATGGTTTGATGTGCAGGTAGTAACTCAAAATGTAGACAACCTGCACGAACGGGCAGGAAGTACAAAAGTTACGCATTTACATGGTGAACTAATGAAAGCCCGAAGCACGCTGGATTCCTATTTGATTTACGAACTCGACAACTGGGAGCTTAAGTTGGGCGATTGTTGTGAAAAAGGAAGCCAGTTACGCCCTCATATTGTTTGGTTTGGCGAAGCAGTTCCTGAAATTCCGCGTGCCATTGGCATTGTACAGCAAGCCGATATCCTTGTGGTTATTGGCACATCGTTGGCAGTTTACCCTGCTGCCAGCCTGGTAAATTATGCGCGAAAGGGAACGCCGATTTTTGTTATCGACCCCAACCGGCCGGAAGTTTACCACGAAAATGTTACATATATCGAAAAAAAAGCGGAAATTGGGGTAGAGCTATTAAAAAAGGAACTGGAAAAACTAAAATAAATGAAGCGGATAGTTGTTGCCTTTGGATTTCTTTTAATTGCAAATTTTGTTCTTGCCCAGCGTTTCGACGCCGGAATAATTGCAGGATTTAACGGTACACAGGTTGAAGGAGATAACCTCAAGGGCTATCACAAAGCAGGTATTTTAGCCGGTCTTTTTGTGCAAACCGATATTGCGCCGGCAATTGTGGCCGGAATGGAAATAAAATATTCGCAAAAAGGCTCGCGCAGAGCATTCGACCCCAAACAACCCGACATTGACAAATACGTTATGCGGCTGGGTTATATCGATATTCCAATTTTTATGGCATTCAGAACCAACGACCGAAGTATGATTATCGGTGGTATTGCGCCGGGTGTTTTAATCCACTCGAAAGAAGTGAACAGCGATGGCGAAATACCGGAGCCCGACCGGCAGGATTTTAATACCTTCGATTTGCAGCCTTTTGTTGGATTTCAGTTTGATTTTTTGGAACATGCATCGATTGATCTGCGTTTTGCTTTATCAGTACTTCCGTGCAGCGACAAATCAGAAACCAATTACTATTTTCACAACGGCTTATTCAACAATGTAATTTCGCTGGCTTTGTATTACAGGCTGGGCCGATGAGTTTTTTCTCTCGCAAAGACGCCGAGACGCAAAGAATTAAACCACAATAGGCACATAGGAATCATTAGGTTTTGTTTGCGACTGTTAAATTGTATTGTTTCTTTCCGGGGCATTTATCCACTGCGCTAACGCACCGGGCTGTTACTTTTCGCCCCGCCAGGGCTTTTATCAACAGCCAAATTGTTCTATAGTTAAATTGTAAACCTGAAAACTACGACTGAAAACTTTCCTCCACCTCCTGCAATCAAAAATCGTTAATCATCAATCGAAATTCAATGTACCTAAACTATTACTCATTCACTTATAACCAATTCACTGACAACACCTTTTTCACTTAATCGCTAATCCTTAATCACTAATCCTTTCAATAGCTATTCACCATCCACTTCGAAAAATCATCAAGGTAGATCCAAAACGATTTTAACACTTCGTCGGGCAAATTCAGTTTTCCTAAAACCTGCTGGTAACAATTTAACCATTCGATGCGCGCTTCAGCGGTAATTTTAAAAGGCAAATGTCTTCTGTTTAACTGTGGTTTTCCACGGTGCTGGTTAAAATAATCGGGGCCACCACAAATCTGAATAAAAAAATCAGCCGAGTGTTCTTTTGCCTTTTCAAGTGCAATCGGGTTTTTAGGGAACAAATCTTTAATCGGACTCTGCACAACCAGATCGTAATGATCACTCACCATTTTTCGGATTCCCTCCTCTTTCAGAATTTCCAACATTAAGGGCGAAGGAAGTGTTATGCCGGGGCGAACTCCCTTGAAATATTTACTGATCTCTAATTCCATCGTTGCTTTTTGTGTTGAAACAACCAAAAGCAAAAGTTGTTGAGCTTACTTTCCAAAAACCCAACCAATTCGTAATCCGCTGGTAAGTGCGATCGGAAAATCATCGGGAGCGACAATAAAACCATACGGCAACCCCTCATCGGCATCGGCACCAAAACCATACCCCACTCCCCAGTAAATATCTACTAAAAATGCATCGTCGAAAACCCATTGTTTACCAAATTTTAGCATTATGGCTAAAGTTACCTGACTATCTCTGTCAGAGCTTGAAGTTGAGTGATAAACACCGCTGGAATCGAAATAATAATCGTAACCATAATCATCGTACGACATGTAACGCAAAGCAATTTCCGGAGCAATATAGCCTCCTTTTAAAATATGCGAGTAATGCATTTTATGCATGTAAAAATCAGGGTTGCGCATAAATTTATAGGCAAACTTTCCATAAACACCTCGTGGATCAATATTTTCGAGATCATTTCCAAGGCCAACAATTCCTAAGGCTGTTTCCCACGACCGGCCGGGCTTTAAGCTTTTTTCGTAAGCAAACTCGGTGGTACCAAATAGTGGTGACAGGAAATTGACTTTTAAAGCATTCTTCGACTGATCAGCATAATACGCAGGATCATCAAAGGTATTCTTCTGAATTTCAACCACCTCGCCGGTGCCAAATTCAACCCGGGCTACCAGCGCATTATCAATCCCAAATATAAGTTTGTCGTTTCCGTCGTAATAATATTTTACTTCTTCGGCTCCCAGTTCCGTAACCTTACAATTAATAATATCGCCTGTTCTTTTGATGATTTGATCTTGCGAATAGGCAGAAAATGCAACAATTAAGGCCAAACACAGTGTAGCTAAGGTTTTCATGATTTTGTTTTTTTGTATGTTAAGTTGATCAAATATGGTGCCGAAATATATAAAACGTATGACTTACAAACTAATTATTTATGTTAAAACTATGCCGGTTCTGATTGAATTACAATCCACCCTGAAGACTTTACAGTTGAATATTTCCGCATATCATAAAACAATCAACTCCTTTGATTTGTCTTTAGAGTGACCGGTTAGTATAACCAAAACCTTTTACTACGATGAGAAAGAAATACATGAATCCGTACCTGGCGGGTGTGTTGCTTGGCCTGGTACTTTTAAGCGCCATGTTTTTTTCAGGGCGCGGACTGGGAGCCAGCGGGGGATTAAAATATGCCGTTGTAGCAGCAGTTGAAACGGTTGACCATCAGCACGCCATGGAATCGCCTTATTACAGTAAATATTTCGAAGACGGTAAAAATCCCTTAAAAAGCTGGCTGGCACTTGAAGTGCTCGGCATGTTTTTAGGAGGATTTATTTCGGGAGCTATCTCGGGCCGCTTAAAATTCAAAATTGAGAAGTCGCCAAAAATATCGAATGGAAAACGCTTGTTGTTTGCCTTTCTTGGTGGTGTGTTTTTTGTGTACGGCGCACAACTCGCTCGTGGGTGTACCAGCGGCGCAGCGCTCTCCGGAATGGCCGTACTTTCGGTAGCCGGATTTATGACCATGATCGGCATTTTTGGCTCTGCCTTCTTATTTGCATGGTTTTTCAGAAAACTCTGGATTTAAACTCAATCCTTCAGTAACTCAGTAATTCAAAAATTATGGGACCGATTACAATACTTAACGACCTTCCGGAATGGCTTAACCTCGGCATCGGATTTTTTATCGGGATTGGCTTTGGCTTTGCGCTGGAGCAGGCCGGTTTTTCATCGAGCCGTAAACTGGCCGGCATGTTTTACGGCTACGACACCACCGTGTTAAAAGTATTCTTTACGGCTGCAATCGTGGCGCTGGCAGGTTCGCAGTTGCTCAGCTATTTTGGTTTGCTCGATTTAAACCTGGTGTATGTAAATCCATATTACGTAACTGCAACACTCGTTGGTGGAGTAATTATGGGAGCCGGATTTATTATGGGCGGTTTCTGTCCGGGTACCGGAATAAGCGCACTATCGATCGGGAAAATAGATGCCTTGTTTTTCCTGTTTGGCGGATTAAGTGGTGCGTTTCTTTTTGCCGAATCGTATCCGATGATCCAAACACTTGCCGGAGCAAATTATAAAGGCCCGGTTCGCGTTGATGAATGGTTGGGCGTATCTCCCGGAGTTTTTACTTTTCTGTTGATCGTGGCTGCCATTGTCCTATTCTGGCTGGCCGAACTGGCTGAGAAGAAATTTCCGCGTAACGAAATAACATCTGAAATTTAAACAGCAATGAATGCACGACTTAAAATATCTGTTTTACTTGCAGGAGTTGGATTAATTCTGGCCTTTCTGCCTTTTAATGCAGCTAAATCTTTTCAACTAAAACCCACCGAATTACTGGAAATATCGATGAATCCTGACATCTATTTTTCGGTTGACGAGGTGGCCCGGTTTGTAAATAACGAAGACAGCACCATCCAACTGATTGATTTACGTAGCGCGTCCGAATTTATGGAAAGTAACATTCCGGGTTCGATCAATATTCCATTTAACGATTTGCTTAATCCTAACTGGGAAGGTTACCTGAATCAGGATAAAATGAGGAATGTTTATTACGCAAACGGCGATGAGACAGCAAATCTGGCCTGGACCATTGTGAGCGGACTGGGCTACGCGAATTCATTTGTGATGAAAGGTGGAATGAATGAATGGTACCTTACGGTGATGTATAGCAAGTTTGAAGGCGAACGAATTACGCCACGCGAAAATGCGCTGTTCGAAAACCGATACAAAGCACGAAGAACTTTTACACAAATTAATAGTTTGCCCGACAGTTTAAAAATGCAATACCTCGAAGCGAAACGATTGGAAGAATCGCAGCTGGACGGAGGTTGCGAATAAAAACAGCCACAAAATGAAGAAAAATATAACATGGATTTTAGGTGTTCTGCTCGTACTTCTTGTACTGGTTTTGGTACGAACATTTAATTCGAACCTGTTTAAAAGAAATGTAAGCGAAGCCTTAACCACCGAAATGACAGTTTCGGTGCAGGAATTGAGTGATTTAAATGGCAACTACAATATTGTTGAACTGGACACCGAAAACCAACGTTTCCCAAATTCATTGATGCTGCCTTTTGGCCAACTTCTTGAAAAAGAAAATAAGGAGAAACTGAGTTCGTTTGATGGAAAAATCCTGCTCTATTCCTCTGATATTTCCACAAGTTCAAAGGCCTGGGTTATTCTGAATCAACTGGAATTTGATAGAGTTTACATCCTCTCGGATGAAGAAAATCCGGAAGCTTTAAAATACAAATTCCAGCCCGATACGACGATCAGGCTGGAATAATATCTTTTTGAAATACCCTATTTAATTCTGTACGTACGGATAATCATGAATTTCGGCTTCGGTAAACGGTAGCCACGAAAGCGCACTTTCTTCTTCTTTCATTTTATCGTACATAAAGGCATTGTTGCCAAAGGTGAGCGTTTTGGCATCGTAACCAAACAAACGCAGGTAAGCCGTTGCAAATCCCGAGTTGTGCCCGGTATTGCAGTACAACACCACTTCCTTATCTACCGGAATAGTTTGCATTTCAGAAACAATTCCAAGCGTTCCGCCGGGTTTGTACCGAACAGCGCCCGGAATATGACCCGAGTCGTACTTGTCTTTCCGGTCGTAATTAATCGTATAATAATGTCCAGGATTTTCGAACACAGCACTGGCTTTCACCAATGCATCGCGATAACCGGCTGCAAAAAGAGCCTCGATGCGTTGTTGCAGCAATTCGTCGCCATCCGTACTTCCGGTGTTCAGTTTTGGGAGATCCGCTATCGGTGCTTTATCGTGATCTTCCGTCTCAAGCTGATCCTCATAATCAGAAGATACATTAGCCAGCCACGCATCCTCTGCAAAGTGTTTATTCCATCCACTCATTCCCCAGCGCATAGCATAAACATTGCCGTAGCCTGCCAGTCGTAACAACGATGCAGCATAACTTGAAATCTGACCGGAATAACATACCACTACAATTTTGTCGTATTCAAACGGCTTGATATCGTTGGTGAGATACGCAGGCAGATCGCTAAAATCAACACGAACAGCACCTTTTATGTGTCCTTCGTTATATGCTTCTTCATTGCGAAGGTCGATAATGTAAATGTTTCCATCCAGTTCTTCATAAACTGACGATGGTTTTATAAGCGACGGGAAATTACGGCTATTGGCGTAATCGCCCATTTCATTCAGCGTTTTTAGCAGTAATTTTGCCTCGGCATTTACCTCAACTTTTGGGGTGGTTTCTTGCACACTGGTTTGTGTCTGCTCTGTTTTTTTCTGCCCACCCGAGCAGGAAAGCAAAACAACAAAAGCTGCCAGTGTGAGAAAACTTAAAATCGGTTTTATCTTGATCATAAATTAACAGGTATTAGCTCTGACTTTCAACAGGATTCATTTCTTTGTCATAACGCAAAGTTTCCACTCTTCGGCCCTGCTCGTCGTATTTGTATTCCACAATGGCCACTCCGTTATTTGGGTTGTTCACCACATTTCCGTCGGCATCTTTCGAAATACTTTTTACCAACTCGCCATATTCGTTGTATTCATTCTCGGTAACTGGAATTCCTTTTCCGCCAAGTAATTCATCGTCCTGATCGTAAACAACCGTTTTTACCGCATTGCCATATTCATCAACAACATTTTGACGCTTGGCCCAGCCCCAATATAAATTCGAAAGCTGCCCGGTTGTACTGTGAACCGAAAAGCTCAGCACATCGCCTTTGTCGTTGTTTTCGAATAAGAAATACGAAACGCCAACGTCGCCACAATTTTCGGCTGTACAGTTGTACATGGTATCTTCAATGTAGTTGGCCATTCGGGTTACGTAGCCATTTGCATCATACGAAAAGCGCAACTCATAAAACGGACAAAACGGATTCATAATGGTTTCTTCCTCTGCCAGGTTGTAACGCAATTCACGTATCATTCCATTGTCAAGTTTCGACCAAACATAATTATGAATGTTATTCCGGTTCTCGGTTGGATTTCCCTCCTTATCGAGGAAACGCAATGCAACGCGCATTCCCGAATCATCGAGTGTATATTCATGTGTAAATGCACCACCGCTTTCAATGGGCTCACCTTTTTCGTTAAAGAAATGTTTGATCTGCTTGTTACCATCGTAGGTATAGGTAATTTTTGCAGCTCGCAGTCCGGAATACCCCAACAAAACACCGTTTCGGTTGTATTCTACCGACGCCAGTTTTCCGTCGTCGTTCCAGGTGAATTTGTAGTTATTCACTTTTTCAGCGTCTTCGGCCGAAATTTCATGCGAGCCACGCTCCAAATCCCAGGGCGTTTCGCTAAACAGCAACTGTCGGTAATACTTTACGTTAGCATCTTCGGTGGTTGCCGGCTTCTGGTTACAGGCCATAAAGCCCATAACCACAAGGGCAAGCAAAAACAATTTTGTAATTTTCATTTTGTTTTATTTTTTTGATGATAATAAATTCAGTCAATCTGTTGGTTTAACAGATTGCAGGGAAACATTGTTTAAAAAGGCTTTCGCGAGTATTGATTACATTATCAAAAGAATAGGTTCGAACACTAAATATCGGCATAAGCCAGCGTGGCAATGCTGACTTTTGTCCCGGGCTGTTTTAACAAGTGAATCGCACAAGCCTCCAGCGTTGCCCCGGTAGTAACCACATCGTCAACAAGCAGAACATGCTTGTTTTCAACCGCTTCCGGGTCATTCAATCCAAAAACATTTTCAACGTTTTGCCAGCGTTCGTAGCGGTTTCGTTTTGTTTGGGTCGATGTATAAACTTTTCGGTATAGCGCTTGGGTGTCAACCGGTTTATTTAAAATTTCGGCAATTCCGCGAGCTATCCATTCACTTTGGTTAAAACCGCGCTTCTTTTCTTTTCGAGGATGCAGCGGCACCGGCATTAAAACATCAATTTCGGCAAAGCGTGGTGATTCCAATAACTGCAAGCCAAATTTTTTCCCGGCTTCATAACCCAGCTCTTTTAGCCCTTTGTATTTTACAAAATGAATAAGCTGTTGGTATTTGCTCCCTTTCCTGAAACTAAAGAAAGCTGTGGCCGCAGAAATATCAACCCGCCCCCAAAATAATTGAGACACTTTATTATCCTGCTTTAAATGAAAATTGGTTGCCGGAAGATCGTGCCAGCAATGAAAACAAACAAAGGTTTCCTGCGAAACCAGGCGTTTCCCACACGTTACACACAGTTCGGGGAAAAACAGGCCCAACACATCTGAAATACTTTGCTTGAGAAGGTTCATAGCTGAAAGTTACAAAATTCTCTATTTAACCATTTAATATTTAGTTAAAAGTTGATTGCTACTGATTAATAATTCGTTAACCCACTGGTAATTTTCACATAATCAGAATTGGATAAAACATCCATAACTTGCAACTGTATAAAAAAAATTTCCCTATCTCTCTTGTATTCCTCAAGAAATCATCTCCAAAGGTTGTCGCGTTCGAGACAACCTTTTTGTTTTAGAATAAATAGGTATTTTTTGAAGAGCCTGCGTCTTAACTACAGACAAATGGCTGAATTATCTTCGACATGTTGAAAAATATAGCACAATTGAAAATTTTTAAACATACAAAAGTCAGGATTTTCGCCATATAAATTAGTATTTTTACCAGCATTGTTAAATCAAGAAACCTAAAATAACCAATGGCCATATTTCAACGTTTTGGTAACTACCTTCGAAAAAAACTGTTACTGATCATTTTTATCGGATTTATAATTGGTATCGCTGTTACCATTTCTTCTCTTAAAGTCATTGAAGCTACCTCAACAAACGAATCGTGCGAAGTGTGTCACGTACACCCTCATGTTTTTGATTCGTGGAAACTCTCTGTTCATCACGAGAACAGAACAGGAATGCATATTGGCTGTGTAGAATGCCACCTTCCACCAAAAGGACAAGGCTACCTGAAAGAAAAAGTAAAAGCCGGAGCCCGCGATGCGTATGGTTATTTCTTTAAAGACAGTGCCGATTTTAACTGGGAAGCCAAGTCTTCGCTTGAGCAGGCACAACATTTTGTTTTTGAAGAATCGTGCATTAGCTGCCACAATAATTTATTTCCGCTAACACTTACTTCCGAAGGTCAGCAAGCTCACCTTTATTATTCGCAAAACGAAGAGGAACTGCGCTGTATCAACTGCCACCTGAATGTTGGCCATTACGATCCGAATGCGCTGCATGCCAAAAATGTTGAGTTTGGAAGTACCGGCGCCGAGGCAAAAGAAAATTTTACAACTGCAGCCGAAGTAACGGCTCATGAAGATTATACTGAAACGATTCCGGGAACAACCATTGCATTTAATATGAAAGCAATTCCGGGCGGAAGTTTTAAAATTGGAAGTCCTGAATCGGAACAATTGCGCGAAAGCGATGAAGGCCCGCAGAAAACGGTGAATGTAAGTCCGTTCTTTATGGCCGAAATAGAAGTGAGCTGGGATGAATACCTGGCCTTTTACAGTGCCACTGCCACCGAAGGCAGAACCACCGACACCGAAGGCTCACGCACCGAAGCCGATGTTGATGCGATTTCAGGCCCAACACCACCTTACGGACAGCCCGACCAAAACTGGGGAATGGGAAGCCGGCCGGCCATTACTATGAGTTACCATTCGGCCGAAACCTACTGCAAATGGTTGTCGCAGGTTACCGGAAAAACCTACCGTCTGCCAACAGAAGCAGAATGGGAATATGCTGCCCGCGGAGGCACTGAAACTCCGTTCTTCTTTGAAGGTCAGCCTAAAGACTTTAAAGACAAAAACTTTATTGGAAAACTATTCGGAAAAGGAAGCGACAATATTAATAACTACGTTGTTTACGAGAAAAACAGCAGCTTGAAAACAGCCAAACCTGATGTTGTTGAAGCCAATCCGTATGGGTTGAAAAATATGCTTGGCAATGCCGCAGAATATTGTGCCGACTGGTACAGCGAAGATGCCTATTCGAAATTAAGCGATGGAGTTAGCGATCCAAAAGGACCGGCTTCAGGTGAGGAACATGTAATCCGTGGCGGAACATTTAAAAGCCCGGTTGGCGAAGTCAGAAGTGCAGCACGTGATTACACCCGTAGTGAAGCATGGATGAAAACCGACCCGCAAATGCCGAAGAGTATCTGGTGGTTGTCCGATTGTAATTACATAGGCTTCCGAGTAGTTTGTGAATATGATGAGAATACCGGAAAATAAAGTATAACATTTGAATCCTAAATTCAACTAAAACATTAATAACATGAGTGACTACAATTTTTCAAGAAGGAAATTTTTAGCAGGAGCTGCAACAGTCGGAGCAGCAGGAGCTATGGGAATCGGAACTTTGTCATCGTGCTCTGGCGGAGGCTCTTCTGCAAGTGGCGAATACGACTGGCTGCAACGCGAGTACAAATATCCACCTTTGCTGGATGAAGTGCCTGCCGGAACCGTTTTAAAAGCCGGTATTGTTGGTTGTGGCGGACGAGGAACCGGTGCAGCCCTTAACTTTTTGGAAGCCGGTGGTTCAACCGTTCAGGTAACTGCGCTGGCCGATGTTTTTAAGGACCGATTGGATAGCTGTGCCGAAAGAATTAAAACAGAAACCGGACAGGAAGTACCTGCTGAAAACTGTTTTATTGGTTTTGATGCTTATGAAAAAGTTCTTGATTCAGGTGTTGATATTGTAATTCTGGCAACTCCGCCAAAATTCCGTCCTCTACAATTTGAAGCGGCTGTAAAAGCACGTAAGCACGTATTTATGGAAAAACCAATTGCTGTTGATCCTGTAGGAATTCGCCAGGTTTTGGCCGCAGCAAAAATGGCCGATGCTGCCGGATTAAAAGTGGTTACAGGTACACAACGCCGCCACCAGCATAAATATTTAAATGTATATAAAGAACTCAGTAATAATACAATTGGTAAACTCACTACAGCCGAGGTTTATTGGAATGGTGGACAATTGTGGTACAGAAACAGCAAGCCCGAATGGAGCGAAATGGAATGGATGATTCGCGACTGGGTAAACTGGTGCTGGCTTTCGGGCGATCATATTGTTGAACAACACGTGCACAATATTGATGTTGCCAACTGGTTTTTTGGCAAACACCCGATAAAAGCTTTAGGTTTTGGTTCTCGTCAGCGTCGCCCAACCGGCGATCAGTACGATAATTTTGCCGTTCGATATGAACTGGATGACGGACGCCAGATTTTAAGCACATGCCGTCAGATTAATGGCTGTACAAATGCCGTAAACGAAGTAATGCATGGTACCAAAGGAAAAGCATTTACAGCTCAGGGTGGTACAGCAAGAATTTCGGATCTGGATGGTAATGATCTTTTCTCATACGAAGATCATGCAACCAGCCCATACGTTCAGGAGCACAAGGATTTGATTACCTGTATTCGCCAGGATATTCCGTTTAACGAGGCCGAAGAAACTGCCAATTCGGTAATGACGGCAATTATGGGCCGCGTTTCGGCATATACCGGAAAAGAAGTTACCTGGGATGAAATGATGAACTCGGATATGAAACTGGGGCCTGACACTTTCATTATGGGCGATATTGGCTTTGTGGAAAATGCCAGTGTACCTGTACCGGGAACACTTGAAAGCTAATAAAATAACAATCAATTTAAGATTGATCAATCAATTCAATATAAACCTTCGGCCATGGCCGAAGGTTTTTTTGGCACTATACTTGTTTTAACACCAAAAAATGAAGTTTAATTATAAAAGTCTATTGCTATGAAAACAATTAAAAACAAACAAACATTTACCTTCAAAAAAATTTCTGCGGTTCTTTTAATAATTGTTGCAACAGTTCTGGCCTCGTGCGAAGGCCCGATAGGACCTCCGGGAATCCCGGGAGAAGATGGTTACAATTTTGTTGGAACCACATTTGAGTTTACAGGTGACTTTACCCCCGCAAACAATTACCAACTGGTTTTTAATTTTTCGGATCACGGATTTGACCCTTACGAATCGGATGTAATTTTAGCCTATATTTTATGGACCACCGAGGATGGATTGGATTTCTGGCGCCCGCTTCCTCAAACCAAGTATTTCCCGTCGGGTGCTATTTTGCAGTATAATTTCGATTTTACCGGCGATATCCCCAACGATCTTATTAATGATATGTCGGTATTTTTGGATGGCGATGTGGACCTGTCAACACTGTCAACCGATTACACCATGAATCAAACTTTCAGAGTAGTTGTAGTTCCTTCTGATTTTATGAGTTTGGCCAATGTGGATGCCAGCGATCTGAATTCCATATTAAATTCATCAAATATTCAGTTTAACTCCTTAGGAACAATTGAACCGGGATCGGTTATTGATACAAATATTGAGATCAAATAAGTAGAAATAACAATATAATTTAAAAACGCTAACCAGTTTTTGGTTAGCGTTTTTTTATGCTTTAACGGTAAAATTAGCCTTTGTTTTTAATCTCTTCAAGCCGTTTTTCGTTTAAAATGGTGAGTACATTTTTCTTTAAATCGATAATCTCCAGATCTTGAAATTCCTTCAGAATCCGCGAAACACTCTCGCGTGAAGTCCCAATAAGCGCAGCAATTTCGGTTTGTGTAAGATTTAATGTAAAGGGATTTTCGCCATACACCTCGTTGGCTAAATAACTTATGGTGTTCGCCAGGCGTCCGGGTAATTGCTGCTGCACATTCTTAACCAGGCGATCAAAATAGTTCATTTCATCTTTAAAAACCGTTGATAAAACTTTTACAGCAAAGTCGCCGTTACTTTTTAGTAAATCAGTAAAATGATTTCGATCAATAAAACAAACCTCCGATTTGGTTAGTGCAATAGCCGAATAATAATTTGATTTTGTTTCCTTGTCGAGATTCTGAAGACCAAGATAAGCCCCTTTTGTAGAAACACTTAAAATAAAAGCTTTTCCTCCGGCACCCTTTTTTACCAATTTCACAAAACCCTCGCGTAAATAGATGATGTGTTGTACCGGTCCTCCTTCTTTAAAAATAAGTTCTCCTTTATCGTACTCAATCATTGAACAACCTTGCCCGAGCGCAGTTAACTCATTATTATCCAGAACCGAAACGGGCTTTGACTTTAAAGTACAATTAACGCAGCTATTGGTCGACAAGTTCATAAGATAGACTTTGGTGTAATAAATATCACAAGTATACGAGATTTTTCCCACAAAGTTAATTGAACCAATGCTCTTTATTCATCGTATAATTGTAAAAACTTTATACCATGAATAAAATAGTAACATTAATCTGCTACAATTTAGGACTCTGGGGAATTTTAGGATTCTTTGCTACAATCATTCTTGGCTTCTTAGCCTGCTGTGCAAATTTGTCATCTATCGTATTTTACACTGCATTAATTGTGTTTGCAGTAATTGGCTTGACTGCCACTGTAATTTGCGTAGCTCGTGGCTGCAAAAAGCACTAGCAAGATCTCTAAAAACCAATAACCTTTTGTGCTCGTATATTTGATTGGCAAGAGAGAGTTATGTGTTTCTAATACCTTTCCAGTTTCGGATAATTTTCGTGCCAGGCGTTCCATCCACCATCAAGCGAATAAACGTGCTCGTAGCCCAACATCATCAGCGATTTTGTTGCAAGTGCTGAGCGGCTTCCACTTCGGCAATACAAAATTATAGTATCTGTTTTTTTAGGCACTGCATGACGAAAACCTTCCCAAACAGCTTCTTTTTCAATATGCGATTCAAGCACACCACGCTGTACCAAATAAGCACCGGGAATATGGCCAGCCTGGTATTCATCTTTTGTGCGCACGTCGATTAAAATATAATCGGGCTTGCGGTTCTTCAGTCCTTCCACATATTTTTCATGAAATCCTTCGGTATCAATTGCGTCAATTTCCTGCTTCACTGCAGCAACCAACTCTTTATACCCGCTGTAAACTTTAGTCTCCTGTGCCGAAAGCACTGCAACCATCCCCATCATCAATACGATGATAATTCCTGTTCTCTTCATAATATTAAAGCTATTAAAACATTACCCGATGCGAACAAACACCATGTGCGCTCCTTTCATTCAGAAACGAAAATTGTATTTGCTCAAAATCAATTTCGAACATTGAAGGTATAAAGAATTTCTACCTTATTTTAAGTTTCGAATCCTTAATTCAGTTTTGTTTTGATTTTTTAATAATTCAGCCAACTCATCGGTATTTGTCTCTCCGAAATGATACGGATAAAGAACTTTTGGCTGAAACATTTTGGTAGCGTCGGCCACCATTTCCGGTGTCATTGTATAAGGTAAGTTCATCGGCAGAAAAGCCACATCTATGTCTTTCAACGCTGCCATTTCCGGAATATTTTCGGTATCGCCTGCAACGTAAACTTTTTTGTCGCCAAAGTGCAGCACATAACCATTACCTACTCCTTTTGGGTGAAAGGGCTGTCCGGCTTCGCGTTCGTGTTTAATATTGTAAGCGGGCACTGCATCCACCTCAATTCCGGCAAAAGTTCCCGATTCGCCATTGCCAAGCACTTTAGTACCGGCGTATTTTTTGTTGCAGGTTGTTGTGAGTACCACCTGAGTTCCCTCTTTCTTAACCGCATCAATTGCTTTGGCATCCAAATGGTCGCCATGTTCGTGGGTTATCAGAATCAGATCGGCTTTTGGCAGTGTTGCATAATCGGCATACCACGACACCGGATCGATATGAATTACTTTCCCGTTAAATTCCATCATCAGTGTTCCGTGAGCAATAAACGTAATTTCCAGATCGCCTCCCGAAGTAGCGAAAACATCCTTTTCAAATTGCTGAGCCTGAACAGAAACAGCGAATAAAAATAGCGTTATAAGCGTAACTATATTCTTCATAACCTTTGCTTTAAAATTTACCGTAAGATAGGTATAAAATCATTTTTTTGCATCTTCCTTTATAAAAAACAGAACATATGTGTATGTTTCTGACATCATTAAATTTGTACTTTCAGAACAAAATTCAAAAACTATCTATTATGAAAAGATTATCTATATTAATTACACTAATATGCCTTGTTTTCTCCCTATCGGCCAAAGAGTATTCGCTTGAATCGCCATCGGGGAAAATACAGCTTAAGGTAAATGTTGACGAAACCGTTACCTACTCGGTGTTGCTTAACGGAACCACAATTGTAGCGCCGTCGCAAATTTCGATGGAATTGTACGATGGAACAGTTTGGGGAGTGGACGCTAAAGTACGCAAAGCAAAAACCAGTAGCGTATCGCAGATGCTTACACCGGTAGTTAAACGAAAAAGCGCTTCGATAAAAGATAAGTACAAAGAACTCACTTTGACGTTTAAAGGTTATGCCTTGCAATTCAGGGCGTACGACGATGGCGCTGCTTACCGCTGGGTGTCGGATAAAGATGGCGCGTACAAAGTGAAAAGTGAATTGGCGACTTTCGCGTTTCCGGCCGATAACAAACTTTGGTTCCCGGAAGAAGAAAGTATGATGACCCACCAGGAGCGCGAATACCTGCGCGAAACACTATCGAATATTGGCAGCGATCGTTTTGCTTCTACCGGCTTGCTGATTGATTGCGGAAACGGCATTAAAACTTATATTTCGGAATCGAACCTAATGGATTACCCGGGAATGTACTTGCGGGGTTGCGACGATAACCAATATGCTTTGGTTGGGAAATATCCGGGTGTTGTACTGGAAACCAAGCAGTTGAGCGATCGCGATGTAAAACCCACAAAATATGCAGATTATATTGCCGAATGTAATGGCCCTCGTGAGTTTCCGTGGCGTGCAATGATCATCACCGAAAATGATGGTCAGCTGGTAGAAAGCGAAATGATTTATAAACTGGCTCCTGAACAAAAAATTGAAAATACCGACTGGATCACACCGGGAAAAGTAGCCTGGGACTGGTGGAATGCCAACAACATTTACGGTGTTGATTTTGTGGCCGGAGTAAATAATGAAACCTACAAATATTACATTGATTTTGCATCGGAATACGGACTGGACTACATTATTCTGGACGAAGGCTGGTATGTACTTTCGGACATTATGCAGCAGGAAAAAGATATAGATGTAAAAGAGCTGGTTGACTATGGAAAAGAAAAAAATGTGGACGTAATTCTTTGGGTGGTTTGGAAAGCTATGGATGACAAACTGGAAGAATCGCTTGATCAGTTTCAGGCATGGGGAGTAAAAGGGATTAAAATGGACTTTATGCAACGCGACGACCAGTGGATGGTAAATTTTTACGAGAAAATTGCCCGTAAATGTGCCGAGCACGAATTGCTGGTTGATTTCCATGGAGCCTACAAACCAAGTGGGCTCGACCGCGCTTACCCGAACGTAATCTCGTACGAAGGAGTTAAAGGAATGGAAAATGCCAAGTGGTCGAACCTACCCGATCCGGAGCACGATGTAACCTTACCTTTTATTCGTATGGTTGCCGGCCCGATGGACTACACTCCGGGTGCGATGATCAACAAAACAAAAGAGAATTTTACGCCGGTATTTACCGAGCCTATGAGCCAGGGAACACGCTGCCATCAGTTGGCGTTGTACCCGGTTTTTGAAAGCCCGCTGCAGATGCTTGCCGATAATCCATCGAACTATTACCGCGAGCCGGAATGTATGGAATTCCTTTCTGCAGTTCCATCGGTTTGGGACGAAACCCAGGTGCTGGAAGCTAAAGTGAGTGACTACATTGCCGTGGCCCGACGCTCGGGCGACAAATGGTTTGTGGGTGCCTTAACCGACTGGGATCCGCGTGAAATGGAATTAAAACTCGATTTTCTTGGCGACGGAACGTGCACCATGAAAGTGTGGAAAGACGGCCTAAACGCCGATAAACATGCGGCCGACTTTGCTCAGGAAACGCTTGAAGTAACAGCTGCCTCAACCGTAAAAGTAAAAATGGCTCCCGGTGGTGGCTGGGTGGCTATTATTGAGAAGAAATAGCTACGAGTAGCGAGATGCGAGTTTCGAGTATACAAGGATGCCATGCCATGCCTATGAGTTCACTCAAAATGGGATGGCATCCTTTTTTGTGGCTGTATACGCAGACTTCTACTAGTTCTATTTTGTAAGTAACTGCTTGGTTTCTTACCTCGAAATCCCCTGTAGGGGACTTTTTTTGTCCCCCTTGGCGAAGTGCCTGTCCCGATCTCGGTATCGGGAGGGAATAAGGGGGATTGAAATTCGGTTACACAAAAATTTATACATCACAGTAATCCTCCGTCCCGATGCTGTGATCGGGACACCTCCTTTAAATAAAGGAGGATGAGATCAATGTAACTCAGCAGCACTCTGCAACCAAACAAAAACAGCGGGCGACTAATAAACGATAGTCGCCCGCTGAATTATTTTATGTTGGTAAAATACCTGGTATTTACTTTTCTTGCAGCACAAATTTTACCTTAAAAACGATAGTTTTCCCCATAAACTCCGGAATATTCATTTTTGGAAGTAGTAGAATAACTCTTTTGGCTTCACTGTTGAATTGATCCTGTGCATCCAAAATTGTACTATCATCTGCTTCATTTTGTTTATAAGCTACAACAACCACCTCATCAACAGGCATTGCTCCTTTAATAACTTTTTCATCAGCAGAAATAATGCTTCCGTTGTCATTTATCTTAACATAGATTTTGCTAACACCCGTAGCATTGGCTTCAACCAACTCCATTGGATATTTTATCTTTTTCGCAATAAACCTTCGCAAATCCAGAACTGAGTTTATTTCAGATAATTTTGTGGTAATAATCATCACACCATCTTTCCCGTCATCACCATAAGTTTCAATAGCCGATGCATCTTTCAGAACGTCAATTGATTCAATATTTTCAGGATCGATGTCACCCATATCGCCGGTGTATTTTTCGCCGTCGAGAAAAATCAGCGGCGATTTTCCATTAAAATCAGCTGCATCTTTCAGTTTAATCGATATGGCTCCGTTTTTTGCTATTGGTCCGTATATACTGGTAGCACTTTCGTCTTTCAGCACTTCCATTGATTCGATGGTACTCGGGTCGATATCATTAATATCGCCATTGTAAGGAACACCTTCAACAATTACTATAGCATCATCCATCTTTGCTTTGGCAGCGGCTTTTGTGGATATAACGATTACACCGTTTTTGCCTTTTTCGCCATATAAAGCAGTGGCCGATTCATCTTTTAAAACCGAGATCGATTCAATATCTTCTGCAGAAATGTTTGCGATATTGCCCATTTCCTTTCCATCAACAAAATATAAAGGAGCCTCGCCGGTGGTGGTTTCAAAGCCCAGCTTTTCAATTTGTACATTCGAAAAGCTTTTGCTGGTTTGTTCTCCTAAACCAATCAGTTTTACGTTTGCCGAATTTTTTGCTGTTGCGTCTTTGGTGGTAACAACTACCACCCCGTTTTTGCCACCAACCGAACCGTATAAAGCCGTAGCCTGCTCACCTTTTAATACCGAAACGCTCTCGATCTTTTTCGGAGGAATGGAATTAATGTCGGTTACCGGCACCCCATCAACAATATACAGCGGCTCGTTATCATCAACAATGTATAACGGCGGATTTTTAGCATTCCCAAACAAATCAATCGTTGAAAGGTCCTGGTTTGGAGAGGGAACACCTACAACAGGAGTTTTTTGTCCATTGCTTTTTAGCTGAACATCCAGCTTCGATTTCCCATCAATTGCAATTTCCTTCTCAACGTAGCCAATCATTTTAAAAACCAGGGTATTTGTTTTGTCGGTTTTAATTTTATAGTCCCCCGAGAAATCGGATACAGTACCAACTGTGGTTCCTTTTACCAGAACCATTGCGGCAGGAATACCATCACCATCTTCGTTGGTGATCTTTCCGGTAACGGTAAATTCCTTTTCCGAGTCATTCTCAGCAAGAGCTATTCTCAATTCTTTTTTGTTGCCATAATAAACAACGTCATTTTTATAATAACCGGGTGCAGAGAAACTTAAAACCACCGGTTTTTCTATCCCGTTAAAGGCAAGTTCGAAATTACCATTTCCATCTGCCACAAATTCTTCCGACGATTCGTTGTTAACAATTTTGGCGTTCGGGATCGCCTCACCCCAACCAGTTACAACTGTTCCTTTTACTGTAAGGTTGCCGTTTCGTACAAGAACCTCCGGGTTGCCAAGCATTTTATCAAACTCGGGATCGGTGCCTAACTCATAATCGCTGGTTTGGATGCAGTAAACTCCATCTTCATTCGGGTTTTTATCAAACGACATTGCATTGGCAACCACTTTGTCTTCCAAACCCAGTGCTTTTATTATTTCGCCTCCATCAAATCCATTGGCAAAATCAAGTTTCAACAGGTCGGGGTGATCGGCCGGAAGCTCAACACCATCAACAACTACTTTTAGTTGTCCGGCATCGTGCAGCACTTCGGTTCGTACTTCTTTGTTCGACAAACCCATAATTAAAATGGCCAGCAGGGGTAGTACAACCAGCTGCTTCAGCAGGCTGTAACGGTTTTCTGTTTTCTTTTTCATCATGATAATACGGTTTTTTAATTGTGAGCCGTTAAGCGCGGTCAAAAAGGGAGCCACTCCTTTTTTATGCGCTAATCCTACCATGGCCAATTGATAAGCTTCGGCATTATGATTTTGGGCTACCTGATGATCAGTCAGGTATTCCAGGTTATTTCGCATCGCATCGCGGATTAACCAGGCAAAGGGATTAAACCACTGGAGCAGGAATAATAGTTCTGCAACAAGAATATCGAGGGTGTGACGTTCTCTGACGTGAATCATTTCGTGATCGACGATCATTTTCAAATTCGGATTCTTCAGCATTTTTTCCGACAGCACAATTCGCGAAAAGAACGAGAATGGATGCACATCTTTTTTAGTCAGGTTTACCTGTGCTCCAAACAATTCCTTAAGTCGGCTAAAACGGATAATATTTATGGCTTTGAGGTGCCCGATCAGCAAATTCAGTAGAAATACAAGAATTCCGACTGCATAAATTGCCAACAGGTAATGATACCATTCGAAAGTAAATTGCGGTTCGTTAACCACTGCAGCTTCGGGCAGGTAAGCAAAACTTTGCGATGATGCTACCGGAAGCGGCTGTATATAATTTACTTTGGTAAAGGTGATAATCGGAATAAAAAAACTAACCAGAAACGACACCGGCAAATAAATCCGGTTAAACAGAAAATGTTTCTGATGCTGAAAAAGAGCCAGGTAAGCCAGGTAAAAAGCACCAAGCGCCAGCGCTGCTTTTCCGATATAAAGCAAAAATTCTTCCATTACTTTTTGTTTTTAATGAGGTTAACAAGCTCATCGATCTCTTCTTCCGACAGGTTTTTCTCTTTGACAAAAAAGGCCACAGCACTTTTGTACGAGTTATCGAAATAATCGCTCACCACCTGGTTCATGAACGAACGGCGGTACTCTTCTTTCGAAATAAGCGGAAAATACTGGTAGGTGTTGCCATATTGTTTAAAGCCGATTATTCCTTTATCCTGCAACAAACGCACCAACGACGAGATGGTGTTGTAATGCGGTTTTGGATCGGGATACAACTCAACAATGTCTTTTACAAAAGCTTTTTCCAGTTTCCAGAGGATCTTCATTAATTCCTCTTCCTTTTTTGTTAGTTTCTTCATTTTTCCTTCTTTTCTAATTTGCTGTCATTTCGAGCGAGGAACGAACGAGAAATCTTTTTCCAAAGAATTGAGATTTCTCCTCCTGGGTCGTCGAAATGACATCTTGCTCAACATGAAGACAAACATACAACTGATTTTTCAGTTTAGCAACTGTTTTTTCAGTTATTAAACGAATTTTTCAGTTTTATTCGTACCAAGCACCTTCAAAACCCGCATGGAATAAGTACTTCTTCGGAAATAAAAAAAATGCCATTCTTTTAAAAAGAACGGCATTCAATAGTATTGTCTTTGCGTATTATCGTTAAAATTCTCCGCCTCCCATATCCATTCCGCTATCGCCGCCACGTTCGCCGCCACGATCTTCTTTAAAGTTGTTAATCTTGTAGCTTAATGTAAGCATTACTACACGTGGTTCTCGCTCAAAACGAAACCAGCTTTTAAATTCTTCGCTATAGCTTGTGCGTTCAAAACGACCGGTTCCCAATGGATCGCGAACGCTAACTGTTGCCGATAGTTTTTTATTCATAAACTCCTGACGGTATGAAACATTGGTGAAGAAAATAGCACCGCTTTCGCCCTGCGCCGATACTGATTTACCGCGGAAGAATGCATTTACCTGCAGACGCGAATTTTCAGCAAATTTAAACGTAGTATTCAAGCGACCACCCCAGTTTGTACTTTGCCGGTCGATCGATTCGCCATTCAACTCGCCTGTAATTTTATAATCGTAAACGTTCACACTGGTATTAACAGTCAACCACTTTTTATAACTCAGGTTTCCGGTCACTTCAAGTCCGGTACTGTAGTCTTTATCAAAATTGTCGGTGTACATGTAAAAGATACCGTCCTCGCCCAGTTCCTGTCTGCGGTCGATTTTATTGTTAGTTACCCTGCGGAACAAATCGGCCGAAACAAACGAACGAGTTTCTCCAAAACGTTTCATAAAACCCAGTTCGTACGAATTCGTGTATTCCGGCTCCAAATCTGGATTTCCGTATCGAATGGTATATCTGTTGTAGTAGTTCGGCGTAGGATCCAGATCGCGGCCACTCGGGCGATTGATCCTGCGGCTGTAACTTGCGGTAACATCGGCAGTTTGTGCCAACGGATACGAAAAGTGTGCCGTAGGGAATAAATCGAAACGATTTAGCGACGAAACATTTTCGGCACTTGTATTTTTTATCTCACGAACGGTAAGCTCTCCGCGCAAACCGGCCATGTATGCCAGCTTACCCACCTTATTACTGTAGGTTGAATAAGCAGCGTGAATATCACGTTGAAAATCGGTAGAACTTGAGTATTCATCGTTGATTACCCACGAATTACTTTCCTGGTCGAAATCGCGAAATTCAAGTGTTTCATATTCACTTTCCAGTCTTCCCTGGTAACCGGCCTCAAAACGGCCATCATCGCTAAACGGATAGGTATAATCGAGTTTTAAACGAATGTCTTGCTCCTCCTCGGTCTCAAATGTCGAAACATTCGACAAATACTCGTCGGTAGGATTCCAATTCTCATCGGCAAGCAATTCAGATTCAATTTCATTGTCGGTTCCGGTCTCATCCGAATAGTAGGCCGTTGCCTCAATACGGTGTCCTTTGTCATCAAAATTATGCTGAAAGTTCATATTCAGCGTGTAAAAGTCGTTGTTTCGTTCCGAGGTTTCTTCGTTGATTGAAAAAATTTGTTCCGAAGCCGGAATCGTAAAGTTTTCTGTTCGGCCATCACCTTCGTTTCCACGTTCCGAGGTTCCTGTTTCTCCCGAAAGCGTTAAGGTAGTGTTAGTGCCCAGGTAAAAATCGGCACCTCCCTTAAAACGATGTCCGCCACGAATCCATTTGCGGTCGCCATGCATATTCAGAAATTCGGTGGTGTCGTTATAATACGTTTCACGTTCCGAAGCCATTTCCCCATTGTTGATTTCATCACTCCAGTCGGCACCAAAAAACAGGTTCAGTTTTTCAAAACGGTAATTCAGCATAAAATCGCCGCGGTATTTTTCGCCCGTTCCAACACTTGCGTTTACAATACCGTTCAGTCCGTTCATCGAGTTCTTTTTCATTACCAGGTTTATGATACCTGCCGCACCATCGGGTTCGTATTTTGCCGATGGATTGGTAATGATCTCAATATTTTCGATTGCCGAAGAAGGAATCTGACGCAATGCATCGCTGCCGCTTAAAACACTTGGCCGGCCGTCAATCAATACGGTAAAATTTCCCGATCCACGCAACGATACATTTCCTTCAATATCAACCTGAACCGAAGGTGTATTTTCCAAAACATCAACTGCAGTACCGCCAATGGCACTGATAACCTGGCTAACGTTAACCACTTTTTTATCGAGTTTGTATTCTACTGCAGCTTTGTCGGCTACCACGTTAACCTCGCCAATGGCAACGGTTGAAGGAGCAAGGTTGATTTCGCCCAGATCGTGTACACGGTTGCTGCGATCGAGCTTAATATCCACCACGTTTTCCTCATTGAAACCAATAAAATTGGCCACCAGGTAATAATCGCCATAATCTAAATTTGTTATTTCAAATACGCCTTTTTCGTTGGTTATACCTCCCGTTACCAGGGTTGAATCGGTTTCTTTATAAACGGCTATATTGGCAAATTCCATGGGGGTTTCCGTATCCTTTTCCACGATCGTACCAACGATCTTTCCCTTACCATCGTCGGTTGGATCGTTCTCTTTGACCGGGTCTTCAATTAATGCATAAGAATTCACCCCAATAAATAAAAGGGCGATTAAAATCACGTTCTTCAAGTACTTCATTGCTTTTTAAATTGTTTCCTTTTGTCTGTTTTTACTATATTAAGACCGTTTATTCCTTATTTAGTTTAATCCATGCGTGTTAAATAGTTGTTAACGTATCTCAACGCTGTTGGGCCAGTTAGAAGGTTTAGTTGTTCGGACTGTTTCGTGATCTTCCCAATTCGAAAAAATAGTTCACCAACGAAATAGGAAGGCGCTAAAAAAATGCCACCCCTCCGGATGGCATTCTACCAAAACTTAAAATCTATGGAAAAAGTGCCTTCTGCTGCTTAATC
Organism: uncultured Draconibacterium sp.; assembly: GCF_963674925.1. Taxonomy (NCBI): domain Bacteria; kingdom Pseudomonadati; phylum Bacteroidota; class Bacteroidia; order Marinilabiliales; family Prolixibacteraceae; genus Draconibacterium; species uncultured Draconibacterium sp. The sequence goes on along the minus strand of NZ_OY771647.1, from coordinate 1,419,640 downwards.
CATAAGAGATGCAAAAATAACGCGATTCGTTTTCTTTGCGACGTGGAGCGGCAGGTTGGTCCCTATTTTTAATATATTTTAAGATTTAGTTTACCTGAATGTAATCAAATCAGGATAGAAGGTATAACTATTTTTTAGCCGATACTTTGTTATAGCTATTGGTTCGTTTAACTTTGCTATTTATCAAGTCTTAAAAAAACTACTTATCATGAACGAACAAGTAAATCATCCACAAGTACCACCACCCAATTATTTGGTGTTTGCCATTCTTACCACCCTGTTTTGTGGAAAAATATTCGGAATAGTAGCCATTGTTTTTGCCGCGCAGGTAAATTCGTATTGGAATGCCGGAAATTACGAGGCAGCTCTATCGGCCAGTAGAAATGCCAAAATATGGGCATGGGTGTCGTTTGCCGCTGGTTTGGCCTGGGTAATTTTAGCTGTAATACTATCGATTTTTGGTGTACTTGCAGGAATAATGCAGGGAGCTTTTAATTAATAATACATGAAGCAAACGATCAATAGCATACTGCTACTCGTAATTATTGGGGTAGCAGTTCTTTTTTTTATACTCGATCCTGCGCAAAACGAAATTTTTCCGCAGTGTCTGTTTCACTCGTTAACGGGGGGCTATTGCCCGGGATGCGGTTCGCAACGCGCTTTACATAGTTTATTACATCTTGATTTTGCCGGTGTGGTTGGGTATAACTTTTTGTTTCTTCCGGCAGCACTTTTTATTTTGTATCACTACCTGTATCCATTACTGAATAAAGCTTTCGGATGGAAACTGCCTAACTTGTTCTACAAAAAACAAACGCCCCTGATAGTTTTAGCCATAGTTGTTCTGTTTTGGATTGCACGGAATCTGCCGTGGTATCCGTTTAATGTACTTGCACCTGTGGGCTAAGCACAAAAAAAACGGATGCGAAAACGCACCCGTTTATCTATTTATTTTGGTTAGGATCACTTCACGAATGAAGCATCATTTAAATAATCGAAACATTTTTCAACACCTTCAAACTGTGTCATACTTCCGCCTCTGATTCCTTCCAGTTCCACATAAAAACCTTCCAGACCATTTTCGTAAGCTTTGTTAAAGATGTTTTTAAAGTTCATCATTCCCGACTGGCCAAGAACCGAACGGTCTTTAATATGCAGCACAGGGAATCTGCCGGCATACTTTTCGAAGTATTCCAACGGATCGTTAGCACCCATAACTGTCCAGTAAACATCCATTTCGAAAAATACCAAATCCGGATCGGTACCATTCAGGAACAGGTCGTAAATTACGTCACCCACAGGCATCCATGGATTCTGTTGTTTATCCTTGTCTTCAGGTTTTACAACACGTCCGAATTCCATGCTATGGTTGTGATAACCAAACTTAATTCCGGCTGATTTTGCAATTTCACCGGCCTGGTTAAACGATTCGCAAACCACTTTTACGGCATCATGTGTTGGCACATTTGGCATCATTGGCTGAACCAAAGTTTTTACCCCAAATTTCACATGGTCTTCAACGGTTTGTTTCCAGAAATCGGCAATCTCACCCAGTTTATCTTTGGTGATATCACGAGTGGGAGGGTTTACGTGCGAGCTGGTAATTTTCAAACCTGCATCATCAGCCAGTTTTTTGTATTCTTCAACCGAATACTCACCCATTTTGCGATTGCCGTAACCCGCCAGCTCAATAGCGCTGTAGCCGATATCCTTTATTTTTTTCAAGCCATTCGGAACATCGGCAGTCAATTCCCGTCCCAGAGAATAAATTTGTAAACCGATTTCCTTTTTCCCCATACCAACCATCGCGGCGGCACTGGCAGGCTTAATGGAGCCAGCTACCATACCTCCGGCAGTAAGTAGGCCCATTCTTTTCAGAAATTCTCTTTTATTCATATAATATTTAGTTGGTTGATTTATAATTTATACGAACCACGATATTGGTAATCATACAAACGGTGGTTCCATGCTTCTTTATCGGTTCCGAAGCTGTGTGTTGCAGGATTCCATTTTACCGAACGTTGTAATTCAGTAGCCATGTTTCCTAAACAACAAGTGATAGCTGTACTTGCACCAACTTCAACCGGAGCAATTGGTTTTTGCCTTGAACGCACACAACTGATGAAGTCTTCCATATGTGGAGAACTGATCTCAAAGCTACCGCCACCCTCTTTCTGCGCTTTCTGCATTTCCTCAAACATTTTCTTCCGCTCTTCCGGAGTCAGGTTTTTCGGACGTCTTCCTCTTAACTCGTCAGGAACTAATTCTGATTTTGAACAAGCCAGGTAACCGCGAGCAACCTCAATCCAACCATCGTCGCCGATGAATTTAATACCCTGCGCATTTGGCATATCTTCCAGATATGGTTGTTCTGTCATCACAACACCATTCAGGTATTTAAATGTCAGGTAATCGGCACCATCAACTCCTTTAGGAATAATTACTGCAGGACCCGAACCGTCCATACCAATAGCAGCCTGTGCAATATCGAACATGTGCGCACCCCAGTCGGCAGTAAATCCGTTACCGGTTTCGCGGTACCAACGCCATGCACCCCATAATTTTTCTCTTTCCGGCGGATCGAGAGAAATAGGAGGACAAAGATCTGAGTGATAATGAATATTAGGATCATTTAATGGTCCCATCCAAAGGTTAAAGTTCAGGTTGCCGGGAACTTTCATTTCCGGTAAATCAAGTGGAGCAGGTGGATCACCAACTTTAGCATATACTTTGTCGATATGACCGATAGCGCCACTCTGAACTAATTCGATAGCTTTTTGAAATTCAGCACTTGAACGCTGCTGGCTACCTACCTGAACAACACGTTTTGTATCTTTTGCCACACGAACCATTTTTTCGGCTTCGGTAATGGTAAAAGAAAGTGGTTTCTGAACATATACGTCTTTTCCGGCCTGGCAAGCGTGAATTGTCATTAAAGCATGCCAATGATCTGGTGTACAAACTTCTACTGCATCGATGTCTTTGCGCTCAAGCAGTTCTTCATATTGTTCGTACTTATCAACACGAGGCGCCAATCCCAACGACTGTTGCCATTCTTCAACAGTACGTTTAAAACGTTCTGTTTTCATACTGTCAACATCGCAGCCGGCAACAACCTCTACTCCGGGAACTGCCGAGAAACTACGGAAGTCGTTCATCCCTTGCTGTCCAAGACCAATGAAACCCATTGTTACTCTGTCGCTGGGAGCGATTTTAATGCCGTTTATAGTCCAACTTGGAAGGATGGTCAAACTGGATAAACCCAGTGCTGAAAGACCCAGGAATTTCCTTCGGTCTAACTGATTAGATTTTTTTGAATCCATAGGTTTAGATTTTTTAGTGATCAAATGTTTTTCGAAATTTGGACACAAGATAACTGAATTTGTCAAAAGGACGCAATGAAAAATTAAAAAATGTATTGCCCCTGATTATTTAGGAGTTATTTAGACGCCTTAAACGAAAACAGATATTTTTGAAGTGGTTTTTTAAGCTGCTCTAATTCTGAATAATAAATCAGTTCAACATCGCTACAGCCGGCAATCATAGCCGATAAATTGGTGTTGAGTCCATTCCGAAAAAGGCACAACACCGGCTTGCCCATTTCCACAGCCCGGCCAATTTCGTAACCGACTCCCATCGATACTGCAGTTACTTCAGCCACAATTAAATCGGAACTTTGAAGCCATTCCAAATCCCTATCATGAATGAACTGATCGTTTGGTCCGTCGTCGCCGGCACTGGTTAACAACGGATCGCCAACATGTTCAGTCAGCACTTCGCCAAAGGTTTTCAGGTATTGAATGATTTGTTCGTAGAGGGCGGCATCTTGTCTCCCTCCTCGTATTGAACCTGCAAAATAGATCTTCATTGGTATTTAATCAGTTTTTCCTGGCAAATCGGTAGTTAACTTTTCTTTTCCCTGTTCAAAAACAACACGTGTACGCGGTAAACTTTCGGGGTAATTTTTCTGAATGAATTCAATCATTTTCTCGCGGATAAAAACGCGTAAATCCCACGCGGTTGGCGAGTCTTTGGCACTCATTAAAGCCCTAATTTCCACTCCGTATTCTTTGGCATCAGTAACCTGTAAAACGTTTACCCTTTTGTCCCACAACGGTGTGCTATTAAGTAAACGAGTCAGTTCTTCGCGCAAAGCATCAAACGGCACATGATAATCGGTATATAAAAACACGGTTCCCAAAATCTCAGCAGAGGTGCGTGTCCAGTTCTGAAATGGTTTTTCAAAAAAATAGGTAGACGGCACCACCAAACGGCGTTGATCCCAGATTTTTACAACCACATAAGTAAGTGTAATTTCTTCAATTCGTCCCCATTCATTTTCAATGATAACCACATCGTCGATACGGATGGGCTGTGTAATGGCAATTTGCAAACCGGCCAAAACAGTTGCAATGAGCTTTTGTGCTGCAAAACCAATAATAATACCGGCAACCCCCGCCGATGCAAAAAGACTGATTCCCAACTGCCTCACATCTTCGAACAACATTAACGATGCACCTATTGAAATTAAAACGATCAGGAAATAAATAATACTTTCCATGATATTGAATTGCGTAAGAAACTTACGTTGACGTAAATTATCTTCTTGTGAAGTGTCTAATTTGGAAAGGATAACCTTCTTAAATGCACGCAAAATAGCCATCACCCCCCATGCAATACTTACAATAAGCAAAATGGAACCGGCTTTATTAAAAAAGTTATAATAATCGGGCGATACCAATTCGCTCTTTTCAACAAATATTTTAAAGTATACCGCTATTATCAGCAATAAAAACGGGAAAATAAATCTGATAAACCTTTTCATATAAAGTGTGCTTTATTTTGGTTGTTCAACGGTACTTTTAATATGAATATCGCGCTGCGGGAATGGAATTTGTACGCCGTTTTTCCGGAATTCATCATCAATGGCATAGCGCATTTCGCTTTTGGTATTTTCCACCCAAAACGATTCGCGCACCCAAAAGAAAATCTGAAATTCGAGTGCCGAATCGCCAAAATTGTTAAACCTGACAAACGGTTTAGGCGAAAGCGAAATATTGTTGTTTTTTGCAGCACAGTCGAGCAGAATCTGCGTAACCAGCTTAGTGTCGGATCCGTAAGCCACCCCAACATCAACCGAAAAACGGGTGTTGTAATCCATTTGGCTCCAGTTAATAATTTTGTCGTTTACAAAATTCGAATTAGGTACAACCAGAATAATATCGTCGCGGGTTTTTAATCGCGAGGTACGTAACCCGATATGAATCACCCGACCCACTGTACCGTCTTGCAGCTGAATAACATCGTTTAATTGCAGATTTCGCTCAATAAGCAAAACAATTCCAGAAGCAATATCGCTGAACAACTGTTGGATACCAAACCCAACGCCTACCAACAGAGCCGTAATACTGGCTAAGAGTACCGATACTTTTAAGCCCGACGATTCTAAAAGAAAAATAATGATGATAACCCAAACGACATACCGTAATATAAGGTATACCGACCAGTATGAACGTCGTTCGGCTTCCTCTCGTTTTATAAAGCGCTTAAAAAAACGTCGGATTATTTTTAATACAATTAGTGTTATCAGTACTACAACAAGAATTAAAAATATGTTGTAAACTGTTAAAGTAAAATCTCCGCTTTTAAATATTTCAAGATTTAAAATTTCTCTAAATGTCATAACTCTTAATCAAACTATTGGAGTTAGAAAAGTACTAAAATCTGTCAGATATGAAAAGTTTTAGGGAGCGATAATGATTTAGCTTTATTATTGCAACAATGAATGGGAGGTAAGGTTGAAAAAAAAGGAGACCTTTTTAAAAAGATCTCCTTTCTTCCTGTGGCAAAAAGTATTTCTTAGTTCATTCCAACTATCAGCCCGGGCTTAAAAAAAGCAGCGTAGGCGGTTTCAGAATGTAATGCCTCTATCGTTTTGGTAATTCCTTTGTCGTCGTTAATCGATGCTCTTATCGATCCTTTTTGGTAATAAAAGCGCGAAACGATCTCGCTTTCCAGCAAATCGCTGATTTCCGGTCTGAACACCGATAAGTCTTTATCCAGATCCGGTGCAATTTTAGCTGCCAGTGCATCAAACTCTTCTTTTGCCAGCTCGTAATATTTTTCCTGCTTTGCAGTCTCCAATAACGCCTTCATATCGTCTTGCGATGCCGATTCGTAGTTAAACTCGCTTTGCTCAACAAAATCGGCAAACTGTTTGTAAATGTCGTCGGTAATCGAAAATTGTTCCGGCTCCGGAATACTTTCGTTTTCGTTTGAATATTTTGTGGCAAAATCAAAAATCATAAAACGGGTAACCAGCTCAATACTTAAACTGCTAAGTCTGTCGCCTTCAATTTTTACATCGGGAACAACACCACCGCCATCGTATACTTTGCGGCCTTTTTTGGTTGTAAATTCAGAAATCAGAGAATCAGGAACATGTCCAACACTGCCGTCTTCGTTGCGGTGCGAATAATCCAGTGCCTGGATACAACGGCCACTCGGAATGTAATATTTAGCAGTAGTAACTTTTAATTTTGTATTGTAGCTTAAATCGCGTGTAGTTTGCACCAATCCTTTACCGAAAGTACGTGTACCCACAATAATTCCGCGGTCGAGATCCTGAATAGCTCCTGATACGATTTCGGATGCCGAAGCCGATCCGCTGTTAACAAGAACAGCAATTTTCATTGTAGTATCCAATGGTTCAGCCGTTGCTTTATACACTTTGTCCCATTGTTTTACTTTACCGCGGGTGCTTACAATTTCTTCGCCTTTCGGTACAAATAAGTTTACGATTTTTACGGCTTCCATTAACAACCCACCCGGATTGCCGCGCAAGTCGAGAATCAATCCGTCAGGATTATTTTCTTTTAGTTCTAGAAAAGCTTTTTTTACATCTTCACTACAGTTGGCCGTAAAATTCGACAAACGAATGTACGCAGTATTCTGATCGATCATGCCGTAATAAGGGACAGCATCAATACTTATCTTCTCGCGAATAACATCAACAGTAAAAGGCTTTTTCTGGCCGGGGCGCTGCAATTTTATGGTAACAGGTTTGTTGGCCGGTCCCTTCAGCAGCGAACTTACATCCTCGGTGTTCATTTCTTTGGTGTCTTTCCCCGAAACCTCGAGAATTATGTCTCCCGCTTTTATCCCGAATTTCTGTGCCGGAAATCCTTCGTAGGGTTCAGCTATAACGATGTTATCCTTTTGTTTGCTGATTAAGGCACCGATACCTGCATATTCGCCGGTGGTCATAAAACGGAAATCTTCCATCTGGTCCTCCGAAATATAATTCGTGTAAGGATCGAGCGACTCCAGCATTTTATCAATACTGGTTTTTACCAGGTCATTCGGATTCACCTCGTCAACATAAAACATGTTCAACTCGCGAAACAAAGTATGGTAAATATCCAGATTCTTTGCAATTTCAAAATTCTTCTCGTCGCGGGTAAAGCTGAAAAAGCTAATTCCAATTACCGCAACTATCGTTATTCCTATTAATAATCTTCTCTTCATAATCTTTTGTTTCAATGTTCGCCGTCTTCACATTTCTATAGAACTGCCAAAAGTAACAAATCTTGTCTGATATCTGTAACCGTCAGCTGCAATACATTACGTTAATTTATATTAAAACCAGCTATTTAAGTAGTCTTTATAACATTTATGAGCCGGAAAAGTTAACAGTTGTAATAATAAAATCTCGATTAAACTTTTTCTCATACTACTGGTCAAAGCTCCTGAGAACGGAACAATTAAAAAATTTTAGTGCTATGAAAATCAAAATCTTAAGTCTGGCATTAATTGTTGTATTTGCCTTTTCAATTACAGCAAAAGCACAGCAAACGGAGCGAAAAAGAAGATCGCCCGAACAACGCGAAATGATGGCCAAGCGTTTTGACAGGGAAAGGGCCAATTTTAATGACTTTTTTACTGAAGAACAACGGGCGAAACTGAAAGAACTTCGTCTGGAATCGACCAAAGAGATTCAGCCCCTGCGCAATGAACTGAACGAATTAAGAGCCAAACAACGTACACTAACAACTGCTGAAAAAGCAGATATGAAAGCCATTGAAAACAATATTGAAAAAATGGCAGATGTTCAGGCCGAAATTCAAAAAATAAGTGCCAAACAACACCAGGAAATTCGCTCGATGTTAAGCGAAGAACAACGTATTAAATTCGACCAAAGGAAAAGCAGAACAGACAGGGATTTTAACAGGAAACCAACAACCCGTAATCATTTTATACACGGTGCTTAACGGTTATTAGATAGATGTTTTGGGGCCGGCAATTTATTTTGCCGGCTTTTTTTTATGCTTAAATCTTTAAAAACGAAGACTCAAAGAATTGAACCACATTAGGTATATAGGACACAATAGATATTAGTTACAATTGCGAAACTGTTAAATTGTAAAACTGAAAACTGCGACTGTATTAAACACAAAGACTCAAAGACACTATGAACTGAACCACATTAGGTACATAGGACACAATAGATTTGTTTACTACTGCTTAATTGTTCTATTGATAAACTGTTTACTGCGACTGAAAACTGTACACTTTCTTTCCCCTGATGCAATCTTCTCTTCCTCATTCACTCAATAACTCATTCACGATACTACTGCTAAATTGTTCTATTGATAAATTGCTAAACTGTTAACTGCGACTACCTTAAACACAAAGACTCAAAGACACTAAGAACTGAACCACATTAGGCACATAGGACACAATAGATTTGTTTACTACTGCTTAATTGTTCTATTGATAAACTGTTTACTGCGACTGAAAACTGTACACTTTCTTTCCCCTGATGCAATCTTCTCTTCCTCATTCACTCAATAACTCATTCACGAAACTACTGTTAAACAGTTCTATTGTCAAATTGTAAAACTGAAAACTACGACTGCCTTAAACACAAAGACTCAAAGACACTAAGAACTGAACCACATTAGGTACATAGGACACAATAGATTTGTTTACTACTGCTTAATTGTTCTATTGATAAACTGTTTACTGCGACTGGAAACTGAAAACTTTCCTCCCACTTCTGAAATCAGCAATCGTTAATCTTCATTCGAAATTCATCATTCAATTGCTCCTCATTCACTCAATAACTCATTCACGATGCTCTGCTAAATTACCCTATTGTCAAATGGCAGAACTGAAAACTGCGACTGTTTACTGTAAACTTCCTTCCCTCTTCTGAAATCTAAAATCGTTAATCGTCATACTAAATTCTCGAAGTTCAATTCCTGCTTACCGACAAAATACCCCGGTTTAACGAAATAATTTCACGGTTTCAACGTGTTTCAATAATTTGCATGAGAATTTTAAACCAAACAAAAAACAATGAAACAGTTTGTAGTATTCCTTTCGGGAATCATTTTATCACTTTTTACTTCTTCGTGTTTGCTGCAGTCAACCGTTAAAGGAAATGGGAATGTAACTACCGAGGAGCGAGACCTTGAAGATTTTAATGCTTTAAATGTCAGCCGCGGAATGAATGTTTATGTTACCATGGGAAACGATTATAAAGTGGTGGTTGAAGCCGATGAAAACCTGCATAAAAGTATTGTAACCGAATTGCATGGCGAAGAACTTCGTATAAAAGCGATCGACATCATCCGAAATGCAACCAGCCTAAAAGTATTTGTAACGCTTCCGCAGCTCGAAGCTGCAACATCATCATCGGGCAGCAATGTATTTTCTGAAAATGTTTTAAATGTTAACGACATTGATCTTTCCGTTTCGTCTGGTGCCAATTTAAATTTCGTGCTTAATGCCGAAGAGGTAAGTGCTAAAGCCAGCTCGGGTTCAAACATTTTTCTTGAAGGAAAGGCCAGTTCGATAAATGCGAAAGCCAGTTCGGGATCGAACATTAAAGCCGGTGATTTAAAAGCCAAAGCAGCACAGGCAAGTGTTAGCAGCGGTGCAAACATTTGGCTAAGCACCGAAAACGAACTGCAGGCAACGGCCAGTAGCGGCGGAAATGTATTTTATAACGGAAACCCGTCTGAAACCGAGATAAGCAAATCATCAGGCGGAAATGTGATAAAAAATTAGCCACAACTGTAACTTTCCATTTTTGGCAGCGTCTCTTCAACAGTCTCAATTCAAAAAACAAAAAATAACGCACATGAAAACGTTTACAAAAGTTCTATTCTTACTAATGATTGCTGTTACCAGCTACGGAACAATACTTGCCGGTAACAGCGACGAAACACAAACACGCCAGGTCAGTGGTTTTAATGCTATAAAAGTCTCAACCGGAATCGACTTGTACCTTACAATGGGCAACGCCGAAGAAGTAAAAGTGGTTGCCGACGACGACATTATTGATGATCTGAAAACCGAAGTAGAAGGCGGAACGCTTAAAATCTACATGAAACGTAATAACTGGTTTAACTGGGGAAGTGGCAACCAAACACGAAAAGTTTATGTAACCGTTAAAGAGTTGAACGAACTTTCAGCATCATCGGGTTCCGATGTGGAGTCGACAAATACCCTGGAAGGCGAATCGCTTGAAGTAAGCTGCAGCAGCGGCTCCGATCTGAAAATAGAAGTTTTTTACAAAAATCTGTCGGTTGATACCAGCAGTGGCAGCGATGCCAAACTCCGTGGAAAAGTAAAAACACTTCGCGTTGATGCCAGCAGCGGTTCGGATATAAAAGCCGGCGAGCTCGAATCGGCAATTTGTTATGCCAACGCCAGCAGCGGATCGGATATTACCGTTAGTGTTAGCAGCGAGCTTTATGCCAATGCCAGCAGCGGATCGGACATTAATTACCACGGAAATCCGGAAATCAGAGACATCGACGAATCGAGCGGTGGCGATGTAAGCCAACGTTAGTTAGCAGAACGCTGATGACGCGGATAGTTATGATTTTCGCTTGATACGCTTAGCGTATTTGCAAAATCAACATCGTTAATATTCCTGTTTCAAATAAATCATGAATTTTACCTGATATAAAGGTTCACAATCCTTATTGTTGAACTGAAAGCACGAATAAAATAGAATCCCGGAGAAATAACTTCGGGATTCTATTTTTTTTATAAGCGGATTTTTGAGTCTATTTTGTTCAGTCATTTTACCCAAATTGACTTATTTCTTTTTTGTTTTCTGCGTAAATCAACCTAAATCCGTGTTATTTGTGTTCCAACTGGCGATCGTTCCCGCCTTTTTTTGTGCCTGTAATTGTACTAACTCAATAGAAACCATATTTTTGCGTTGTAATACAACAAAAAGATAAAATGATTTTCCTGAAGGAAGAAGGTTATTCGCGTGTTCTCCGCCATCGACGGGTTACAACATGCAATAATCGTTTATAATCAAATGAAAAACTTAGCCACAAAAATAGGATTCATGATAATTCTGTTTGCTGCAATTTGCAGGATACCTGCAACGGCACAAAACGGAAATCCACTACAGTTTTTGTCGGAGGTAAGTCAATCGTCGCAGTCAAATCCGGCGTTTCAAAATAAAACTGAAAAACTGGTGATCGGGCTTCCTCTTTTATCGGGTGCCTTGCTTCACTGGAATGCTAATTTCTCTTCCGATTATTTATTTACTGAAAAGTTTGATTATAGCTTCGATCATTTTTATCAGTCATTAGGCGAACCCGGCAATGCTGAAGCACTTGCAACGCTGCCACTTGTTTATTTAAGTCACCGAAACGATAAACGAACTTTAAGCTTTTCCCTATCGGAACGAGTTCTGCTTTGGGGAAATTTCGATCATGAGTTTCTGAAATTTATCGACCAGGGGCTTCTTCCCTATTACGGGAAGGAAGAAGAATTTGGCCCCATCTCGTTTAAAACACAATTTTTCAGAGAACTGGCTTTTTCGTATGCCAAACAAGTTAACAAGAAGTTGAGCGTTGGAATACGACCAAAGATATTGTTTGGCCGCTTTTTTTACGACATTGAAAACCTGAATGTAGTGGTACAAACCGATGAAGAGAGGCAGGTTCTGCAAGTTATTCCCAACGGCGACTATCGGATTTCGGGTCCCATCGATGTTGAGTACGATCCGCTAATTGGTAAAACTACCATTACAACCGATTTTACTGCCGGAGACTACTTCTTTAAGTTCAAAAATATGGGAGCCGGCATCGATTTGGGGTTTACCTACCAGCTAAACAAACAAACCACCGTTGCAGTGGCAATTAACGATTTAGGTTTTACCACCTTAAACTACAAGGCTTTTAACAATACCTTTACCGGTTCGATAGATTATACGCATCTGTACCAGTCTTCTGACCCCGATGCCCCCTACTATTTTGAACCCAGAGCAGCACTGGACGCACTAACAGATTCCCTGCCTTATAAAACAATAGCTGAGGATTTTACCAAACGCCAGTACGAACTGCTTCCGGTAAAACTAAACCTGATGGCAACACATCGGCTAAACGATAGAATGAAGCTGAATTTTTCCGACAACCTCACCTACTACGACGGTAAAGCCAATAATTATTTATCGGCCTATTTTAACCTGTTTTTAGGAACCCGTTTCGAATTAAGCAGTGGGTTAAACCTTTATAATTTAGGGCAGGTTATGCCCGGTTTTGCTTGCAGTTACACGGGCAGAGGCATACAACTTTACCTGGCAACAAATAATATTCCCCGGCTGGTGCAGCCATCTAAAGCAAAAAATTTAAATTTGCGATTTGGTGTAAACTTATTATTTTCCACCGAACCAAATTAGTTTTTGTTATGGCATTATTTATTACACTATATTTCGGTCCTGGCCTCTTCCGAACAATCCTAATAATTGCAATTATATATTTTGGGATTCGATTTCTCAAACGTTATCTTTTCCCGAAACTCATTGATAAAGGGATTAAGAACATGCAGCAAAAAATGCAGGAGCAGCAACGTCAGCAGCAACCCAAACGCCCTGAAGGTGAAGTTACCGTTGAAAACCGGCGTTCAAACCAAAGGAACAGCCAGGACAATGGCGAATATGTTGACTTTGAAGAGGTAGATTAAGAGCTGGAAGTCAGAAGTTGGAAGCACGAAGTCAAGAAAGAGAATGTAAAATACATGATTAATGATTTTTGATTGCAGATGGCTTCTCAAAATCTCACTTTCACGTACTCTCAGGCTTTTTGCCACAAAGCTGAACAGAGAATTCTCAGAGTTGCACAAAGCGGAAAAATACAATTTTACAATTCAACAGTTTTTCACGTGTTCTATCTCCTTCCAATCTTAAAATCAATCTTTTTCGATTTTATTCAATCTCAACAGGCTTTTCATTCCTCATTATCTCAATTACTCAATCTCCCTTACCATCCACGAATTCACTCATTCACTAAATATCCTATTAATCTTTAATCACTAATCCTTAATCTTCCGGCTCTCTCTCCTGTACTTTAGAATTTTATCCTATTTTTGCGTTCACAATTCAGAAATTATAGTTAGATGGCACAGGAAGATATTTTCAAGAAATTAGTAGCGCACTGCAAAGAATACGGTTATGTATTTCAATCGAGCGAGATTTATGACGGATTGGGAGCAGTGTACGATTACGGACAAATGGGTGTTGAACTGAAAAACAACATCAAAAAATACTGGTGGGACAGCATGGTGCTGTTGCACGAAAATGTGGTTGGTTTAGACTCAGCCATTTTTATGCACCCAACAATTTGGAAGGCATCGGGCCACGTTGATGCTTTTAACGATCCGTTAATCGATAACAAAGATTCGAAAAAACGCTACCGTGCCGATGTACTTATTGAAGACCAGCTGGCGAAGTACGAGGAAAAAATGAACAAAGAAGTGGCTAAAGCAGCAAAACGTTTTGGCGAATCTTTTGATGAAAAACAATTCCGCGAAACCAATCCACGCGTATTGGCCAACCAGGAAAAATGGAATAATCTGCATAAGCGTTTTTCAGATGCACTAAACGATAACGATCTGGCAGAACTAAAACAAATAATTGAAGACGAAGGTATTGTTTGCCCGATTTCAGGCTCACGCAACTGGACTGATGTACGCCAGTTTAACCTGATGTTTTCTACCGAAATGGGATCGACTGCTGAAGGCGCTTCAAAAATTTTCCTTCGCCCGGAAACGGCACAGGGTATTTTTGTAAACTACCTGAACGTGCAAAAAACCGGACGTATGAAAATTCCGTTTGGAATTGCCCAAATTGGTAAAGCTTTCCGTAACGAAATTGTAGCCCGTCAGTTTATTTTCCGAATGCGCGAATTCGAACAAATGGAAATGCAATTTTTTGTTCGTCCGGGCAGCGAGCTCGACTGGTTCGAAAAATGGAAAGAAACACGTATGAAATGGCACCGTGCCCTTGGTTTTGGCGACGAAAACTACCGTTTCCACGAGCACGAAAAACTGGCTCATTATGCCAACGCTGCTGTCGACGTTGAATATAAATTCCCATTTGGTTTTAAAGAGGTGGAAGGTATCCACTCGCGTACCGATTTCGACTTGTCGCAACACGAAAAATATTCTGGCAAAAAGATTCGCTACTACGATCCTGAACTGGGAGAATCATATGTACCATTTGTTGTTGAAACATCGATTGGTGTCGACCGCATGTTCCTGCAGGTAATTTCTGCAAGTTACTGCGAAGAGCAACTGGAAAAAGATACACGTGTAGTACTGAAATTACCTCCGGTACTGGCACCGGTAAAACTGGCGGTTATGCCGCTGGTTAAAAAAGACGGTCTGCCGGAAAAAGCCCGCGAAATTATCGACGAGCTGAAATTTGATTTCAACTGTCAGTACGATGAAAAAGACTCGATCGGTAAACGTTACCGCCGTCAGGATGCCATTGGTACTCCGTTCTGCGTAACAGTCGATCATCAAAGTGCAGAAGACAACACAGTAACTATCCGTTACCGCGACACCATGGAGCAAGAGCGAGTTGCCATTGCCGATTTGGGTAAAATTATTGGCGAGCAGGTTAGCTATAAGAAGTTGTTTGGGAAGTTGTAAAAAATCAAGCCAAAAAAATATACAAAAGGGGAGTGCAGTTTTGCACATCCCCTTTTTATTTAATGACAGAATCTCAGAACTGATTCATCAAAATCTAATATCTTTATCGGATAGAAGAGAACAGCCATTAACATATTCAGGATGCACAAGCAAAAACAAGAGAAAAAAAAGATTGCAATTGTTGGTTCGGCTTACCCGTTAAGAGGCGGTGGAATTGCTACTTTCAACGAACGAATGGCAAAGGCTTTTATGGATAATGGCGACGATGTAAAAATATACACTTTCAGCCTCCAGTACCCATCTATCCTGTTCCCCGGGAAAACACAATATTCAGAAGAAGAACCTCCTGAGGGACTTGATATTGAAGTGATGGTTAATTCCATCAATCCTCTCAACTGGATAAAAGTTGGAAGATACCTTAGAAAACAGGCTCCTGATTTGGTAATTCTGCGCTACTGGATACCGTTTATGGGGCCTTGTTTGGGTACTATTTCCAAAATTGTCAGGAAAAACAAAAAAACCAAAGTAATCGCCATAACCGACAATGTAATCCCGCACGAGAAAAAACCGGGCGACACTTTATTATCAAAGTATTTCGTAAAAAATGTTGACGCATTTATCACGATGTCGAAAAGCGTGTTGAACGACTTAAACCAATTCGACACCGAGAAACCACGCAAATATACACCTCATCCGCTATACGATAATTTTGGTGAGATAATTCACAAAGAAACTGCAAAAGAACAACTTGGGCTGGATGCAAAAACTAACTACATCCTGTTTTTTGGTTTTATCCGCGACTACAAAGGCCTGGATATTCTTCTGGAAGCTTTCGCCGACAAGAAACTTCGCGAACTTCCGGTAAAATTATTGATAGCCGGAGAGTTTTATTCCAAACCGGACAAATACCTGGAGATCATAAAAAAGCATCAACTGGAAGAGTACATTGAAATGCGAACTGACTTTATTCCAAACACCGACGTTCACAAGTATTTTTGTGCTTCAGATGTGGTGGTACAGCCCTACAAAACAGCCACACAAAGTGGCATTACACAGGTAGCTTACCACTTTAACAAGCCCATGATAACTACAAATGTTGGAGGATTGGCAGAACTGATACCCAACGAAAAAGTGGGCTATGTGGTAAATACCGACAAACAGGAAATAGCTGATGCCATATATAAATTCTATGAACTAAATAAAGAAGAAGAATTTAGCCGCAATGCCGCCGACGAGAAGAAAAAGTATTCGTGGGAGGTGTTTGTGGAGAATTTATTACATATCTACCAATCACTTTAGTAATGAAGAAAGTCCTGATCATAACTTATTATTGGCCGCCAAGTGCCGGAGGCGGAGTAATGAGGTGGCTTAAAATGTCAAAGTATTTACCCGAACACGGCTGGCAGCCCATTATTTATACGCCTGAAAATCCTGACTCCTCTGTAGATGACGAAAGTTTACTACCCGAAATTCATCAAGACAGCATAATAATCAAACATCCAATATGGGAACCATACAATGTGTACCGACGTTTTTCCGGAAAAAAGAAAGGGACAAAATTTAAAGCCGGTTATGTTTCTGAAGCTTCTACAGGTAACTGGAAAAGTAAACTATCTGTTTTTATTAGAGGAAACTTTTTAATTCCCGATCCAAGAAAATATTGGATTAAACCATCGATTAAATATTTATCAAAATATATAAATAAGAACGATATTGATGCCATCATTTCAACAGGACCGCCACATAGTATGCATTTAATAGCCTTAGGTTTAAAAAAAAGATTTCCGCACATTAAGTGGATCGCCGATTTTAGGGATCCCTGGACCAATATAGATTTTTATCACAAGTTAAGGTTAACTAATTGGGCAGATAAAAAACATAAAAGACTGGAGAAAGAGGTTTTATCGAAAGCAAATCATGTGGTTACCGTTACTCCCCGTTGGCAAGAAGAATTAGCCAATATCAGTCATCGAAGAATTGACCTCGTGTACAATGGATTTGATCATGTTGATTTCGAGAACTTAAGCCCTGATATTGATGCAAAATTTTCTATATCTCATTTTGGTTCCTTCAATAAAGACAGAAACCCGGAAGCTCTTTGGATTGCATTAAATGAAATGCTGATTGAAATCCCTGAACTTAAAGATTACCTTTCCATACAGTTAATTGGACAAACCGATGATTCTATCATTCATGCAATCAAAAAAGCAGGCTTAGATAAGTTTCTAACCAATATCGACTTTCTTCCTCATAATAAAGGAGTGGCCTTATTAAAAAAATCTCAGGTGTTGTTATTACCCATCAATAATGCCCCAAATGCTTTGGGAATTATACCTGGCAAGATGTATGAATACATAGCTCTTAACAGGCCAATACTAGCAATTGGTCCGACAGAATCTGACTCTGCACAAATCATTTCCGAAACAAATTCCGGTATTTGTAAAAATTTCGAAGATGTGGAAGGCATAAAAAATACCTTGCAATTGTATTTTAATCATTTTAAAAAAGGAACGTTAAAAACAAATTCAAAATCCTACGAAAAATACTCCAGGAAAAACCAAACCGCTAATTTCGTTATGTTACTTAACAAGTAATGGCATTGTTATACGTTCTTTAATCTTCAAAAAATCTAAATTTGGCCTATAAATTTACCATATGAGATATTGTTTCGAAAATGCAGTAATGCTTGGCCTGGGTTATATCGGGCTTCCAACCGCCGCTTTAATGGCAAAAAATGGGATAAATGTGTTAGGCGTTGATGTTAACCCCGAGGTAGTTGAAACGGTAAACAAAGGAGAAATACATATCGTTGAACCCGAATTAGGAGGTTTGGTAAAATACGTAATCGAAAATCATAGCCTGAAGGCTTCAACAGCTGCGACCCAGGCCGATGTTTTTTTAATTGCTGTTCCAACTCCATTTAAAGGCGATCATCAACCTGACCTTCGTTTTGTGGAATCGGCAACGCGTATGATCATTCCTTTCCTGCGCGAAGACAACTTGTTTATTATCGAATCAACAAGTCCGATATACACTACCGAAAAAATGGCGAACCTGATTCATAAAGAACGCCCGGAGTTAAAGGATAAGATCAATATTGCCTATTGCCCTGAACGTGTGCTGCCGGGGAATGTAATTTACGAGTTGGAAAATAACGACCGGGTTATTGGAGGAATCAATACCGAATCAACAAAAGCTGCCAGTGCATTTTACCGCAAATTTGTAAAATCCGAACTACATGAAACCAACGCCCGCACTGCAGAAATGTGTAAACTGGTCGAAAACTCCTCCCGTGATGTAAGCATCGCGTTTGCCAATGAACTATCACTCATTTGCGATAAGGCCGATATCAGCGTATGGGAATTGATTCAACTGGCCAATAAACACCCCCGGGTAAACATTCTGCAACCAGGAACCGGTGTGGGTGGACACTGTATAGCAGTCGATCCCTGGTTTATTGCATCCGACTTCCCTGAAGAAGCTCGCATTATCCGAACAGCCCGCGAAATAAACAATTATAAAACGCTTTGGGTAATTGAAAAAATTAAGAATAACATACTCCAATTTCAGAACGAAAACAAACGCCAGCCCGTTGTGGCGTTAATGGGACTTGCCTTTAAACCAAATATCGACGATTTGAGAGAATCCCCGGCCCGAACAGTGGCTGATTCACTGGTGAAATTTGAAGAAGCCAGCTATTTGCTGGTTGAGCCTAACATTAACAAATACAATGGAACTGGTTTAACCAATTATATAGATGCCTACGAAGAAGCCGACATTATCGTTTATCTGGTGGCGCACAAAGAATTTCTTGAATTAGAACCAAAAACCGGAGAACTGGACTTCTGCGGGATAAGAAAATAAGTAATGAAGAAGAAAATATTATCCGTTTTTGGAACCCGGCCCGAAGCCATTAAAATGGCTCCGTTGGTAAAAGAGCTGGAAAAAAATAAAGATATATTCGACTCGAAAGTATGTGTAACCGCCCAACACCGCGAAATGCTTGACCAGGTGCTGGAAATTTTTGACATTCACCCGGATTACGATCTCGATATCATGAAACCCAACCAAGATTTATTTGAAATAACCAGCAGGGTTTTGCTGAAAATGCGAGATGTACTTGAAGACTTTCAACCCGATATGGTACTGGTACACGGCGATACAACGACTTCTACCACTGCTGCTCTGGCAGCCTTTTACAAACAAATTCCGGTTGGACATGTTGAAGCGGGACTTCGCACAGGAAATATATACTCACCCTGGCCCGAAGAAATGAACCGTAAAATCACAGGAGCGCTCACTTCCTGGCATTTTGCCCCTACACAACTTGCCCAAGAAAATTTACAACGCGAGAACATAAAGCAAGCCAACATATTTATTACCGGCAATACAGTTATTGATGCCCTGTATCTGGCTGCCGGCAAAATAAAAACATCGGCCGAACTTGGACAAAAAATTATTAATGAGCTAAGCGATCTGTTCCAAACCGACTTAGAATCGGTAGCAAACTCCAGGTTTTTACTGGTAACCGGTCACCGCCGCGAGAACTTTGGCGATGGTTTTATCCAGATTTGTGAATCCTTACAGGAAATTGCCCGCGAATTCCCGGATGTAAACATAGTATACCCGGTACATTTAAATCCGAATGTAAAAGGCCCTGTTTACGAATTGTTAAAAGGATTCAATAACATTCATTTGATACAACCACTCTCCTATCTCCCCTTTATCTATTTGCTGGAGAAATGTTACTTTGTTTTAACCGACAGCGGCGGTATACAGGAAGAAGCACCAAGTTTTGGGAAACCGGTACTGGTGATGCGCGATACCACTGAACGCCCCGAGGCAGTAAATGCCGGAACCGTAAAACTGGTTGGAACCGATAAACAAAAAATTGTAAACGAAACCCGTCGTTTAATTACGGAACAGGACTACTACAACTCAATGGCCGAAGCCCATAACCCATACGGTGATGGGAAAGCTTGTGAAAGAATTGTAAAACAACTCATCGAAATTTAACTGATGACAGAAGCAAAACAAAAAATAGTGTTTATTTACTCGCCTTGGTCCACCTTCATAAAAACAGATTATGATATACTCGCCTCCAAATACGAGGTTGTAAAATACCAGTTTAAACCACAGAAAGGGTTAATAAAAGTTGGCCTTCAATTTCTTAAACAACTCCTCTTTCTGGCATTCAATATTTGGCGTTTCGACATTCTTTATATATGGTTCGGAGATTATCATTCTTTCTTGCCTGTTTTATTTTCTAAGGTTTTTAAGAAAAAGTCCTTTGTAGTAATTGGAGGGTATGACGTGGCCAATTTACCTGAAATTAACTACGGTTCACTTAGCCGCCCTTTGCGTAAAAAACTAACACTATTTTCTTTTCGTCATGCAAGTTTATGCCTTCCCGTTGTTGAAGGACTGGAAGAAAAACTAAAACAAGTTTGCCCAAAAGCGAAAAGCAAAACAATCCATACCGGTTACCAATTTCAGTTAAATGAAAAATTAGACTTTGATGCAACTCGTGAAAAAATTGTTCTTACAGTTAGTATAACGGAAAATTATCAACGATATATGGTAAAAGGGCTTGACCGTTTTAAAGAACTGGCCAAGAAATTACCCGAATACAAATTTATTGTTGTAGGTGTGAAGGAAGTTGCAAAAAGTTTATTCGAACCGATACCGAAAAACCTTATTCTTTATCCTCCTGTAGAACAAAACAAACTTATAAGCTTTTACAAGCAAGCATCGTATTATGCCCAGTTTTCAAGAAGCGAAGGTTTACCCAATGCGCTTTGCGAAGCTATGTTGTATGGGTGTATTCCTTTGGGAATGGAAGTTGGAGGTATAACAACAGCCATTGATCGATTTGGATTGAGTATGGACAACTGGACCCCAGACCAAGCTAGTCAGTTCATCAACCAAGATAGGTTTTTGGATAGGAAAAAGATTTCTGAACACATTACGGCAAAGTTTGATCTTTCTGCTCGTATAAAAAAATTATTACAAACCGTTTCTGCCTAAAACATACTCAGAAATATGCTACCTGATAGATGAGTTTAAATAATTAATATTATACCGCCTCTATTACTTCTTCGTACTTTGCCATAATGACTGATACATCAAAGCGATGCTTAGCATCCTGACGAATTTGCTCTCGATCGAAATCAGACAATAGTACTTTTTTTAGCTTTTCTTCGAAGTTTTCCTGAGAAAAATCAAACAGGTATCCATTTTCCCCATCTTTTATTATCTCATCAACTCCTCCTTTACACCGATTCGCCAAAACAGGAGTGCCACAGCAAAGTGCTTCCAGAACTGCATTGGGGAAGCCCTCGTACCTACTGCTAAGCACAAATATATCTGCTTGCTGATACCAATGATATACGTTCGATTGGTAACCAGCCAAATTGACCAAATCATTCAGTCCAAGAGATTGTATCAAACCTTCCAATTCACTTTTATAGCCATTATTCTGAGTATCTCCTATTATTGTCACGAAAAATCTCTTCCGCTCGTTTATTTTAGCGAAAGCCCTTAATAATAAGTCAAATCCTTTTTGTGGCACCAGGCGGCCACAGGCCAGCAGATTAATTCGTCCTGAAGGAAACAGCACCGATTTCTTACTGCTTAACTGATGGTTTATAAATTCCGTATCAATTGGATTATTAATTACCCTGATTTTATCATCAGGGATATTAAAATTAGCGACTAAATCTAACTTCATATCATCACACTGAGCAATGATACGATTATAGTTTTTATAAAAGTTCCGATACAAAAATAGCATGCGCTTGTTTTGCACATGTATACTTACCGTGTTTGTTTCTCTAGCAATCCACTTTATCCGTTTAAGAAATGGGATAAACGGGGCAATAAGAACATTTATTCCACTCATTCCCATAAAAACAATGTCAGGCTTTTGGCGCATTATCGCAACTAGGGTTTGCAGAAAGAAGTATTTTTTGCTTGTAGGTATACAAAGGTTGGTAATCTTAATGTCTTTCTTAAGGTTGTTGAGCAATATGTGCTCTGTATCGTAAATAAGCAGTAATTCTGGAATATATTTATCCCTACTAATATGATTGGATAAATGAGTAATCACACGCTCCGCCCCCCCACCTGCGAGCGAAGGAATTACAAACAATATTTTTTGCTTAATCCCTTGATTCATCTATCGGTAATTTTAATAACTGACCTAATTTGTAGTCCCATTCTTTAGGCCAAATAGGATGAAGTCCCCCATCGTGATGAAAAGAAAGTTCTCCAAAATAAATCCAATTATCGACAATGTACCAATCCGCCCTAACATAAATAAATTCCTGAGACAGTATTTCAGAGAGACGAATTAACTCCGGCAAACATTCAGGCTTATCAACGTCCCACTTCGCAGGGTCTGTTCTTCTTCCACCTGACTTAAGTGATGACCACCAAAAA
The DNA here is from genome assembly GCF_963674925.1 of uncultured Draconibacterium sp. Lineage (NCBI taxonomy): Bacteria > Pseudomonadati > Bacteroidota > Bacteroidia > Marinilabiliales > Prolixibacteraceae > Draconibacterium > uncultured Draconibacterium sp. Next base: position 1,397,233 of record NZ_OY771647.1, on the reverse strand, counting down.
GGTTCTCGTTTCCAACTGGAAGAATACCAGTTACGCTTGTGCTCTCCACTTCTATCAATGTCAACCTGTATGGTTATAGCCTTATTGTTAAAACAGTGCACTTTATAATCATATGGCACTCCTCCATCTTTACGCACCAATAGTTTCTCTACGACCAATCGTCGTTCAATGTTTTTGTACTGCCACTCATTACTTTTGTAGTAATAATTGCTTTTCAGTAATTTATTGAAGTGTTTTTGAAGTCTTTTCCAATCTGTCTCAGCTTTATTACGAACAATAACTCCTCCCGAACTATCATGGTTTGTTTTTATAATAACGGGATAATCAGGGAAGTTATCCGGTATCAAATCTCTTACATTTTTGGTCTCAAATACTAAAGGAACCAGATACGATTCACCAATTTTACTTTTAACATACTCACGCACCTTATATTTATCGGCGCAGCGAGTATGAAGATTTGTCCTGTCATACAGCTTTAACCACTGGATTTTCTCATTTAGTGTTTGTGGATTCTCTATGTCTAAAGTGTAACCAAACGCCCTTCGGAATCTAATTGTAATAGCTTTTCTATCTGAAATCAGGTAATCACGGTATAAAAACTTCAACTTACTGTATCCCGCAAACACAAATTTATAAATCCAAAGTTTCTCGATGTAAGTTCCTATAAAGATATTCCTCATCATAAAATTAGCCTCCAGCTTTTAATTCGCTTTCTGATCTTCAAGAATCTCAAAAAAAACAACCTTGTTAAACAATTAGGATCTGCATGAAATTCTTTCGGGAATTTATCTACAAGTTCATTCCTGACAAATAAAATTAGGTTTTGCTTTACCCATGTTTGCGCAATATTTTCGTTTCTCCAGATTTTGGGGCGAATAATGTCGATCGGTGACATATTATTTTGTGCAAATAACTTCCCCCAATATTCTGGGAACTGTTCATTTAGATGCCCATCTCCTCCTTGATATGGTATTGCGGCAGAGAAAAGAACAACATCACCCAACTTAGCCAGGTCTTCAATTAAAGTTTCTGCTCTTTCGGGTTTCAAATGCTCAGCAACCTCAAGATTAATGACCAAATCAAACTTTTCTGACGCAACCAACCTTTCATTCAAATCGCATGAAACAAAATATCCGTCCTTTGGAACCGCCATGTACTGTTCCGGCACCCAATCAAAATCATAGCCTTTAACATAAACATTTTTATCGCAGAAATATTTAGACCACGCTCCTACGCCACATCCAACATCAATAACTCTTTTAATAGGTATGTATTCTTCAATAATAGGAAAGATGATATGTGAATTTTCTATTTTCTGTTGAGTTGAAAATTTTCGGTAGAAACTATCATCATATATTTCTTCCTGTTCTGATACCGTACCATCATTTATTCTTTTTTGGTATAAACGCGAAACGAAAACGTGCTTCCATCTCAAAAAAAGGCTATAAATACATTTCATTTGCTTAATTCTCTTAGTTTTATCTAACAATTATAACGTTGGTCCGTTCAAATAACTTTTTTCAAATTTTAATTGCTGAAATTAGTTTTTAAAGTTAATCCTGTTCAATATAACATGCAGTATATTGTTAATTTCTTTAGAAACATTTAAAAAGTAGCTGAGGAGTCCGAATATAATTGTGAAAACAGAACTTCGAACAAATATATCCATTATAAGAGAAAGAGATGGTATTAGCATTGAAATTAAGTATGCAACAAAAAATACTAACAGAACTTTAATAAAGACGAAAGAAAATGGTTGCATTTTAAATTTCACCTTTAGGAATAGCCAACGCATGAAATTATTTACAAGAAAAGCGATTGCAATTGCAATGGCCGCTCCAGTAATTCCCCACATCGGAATCAATAAATACATCGATAAAAACACTGTAGTTAGCATTACCAACAAAAATAAAAGAGATACCTTATAATATTTCGATAAGATAATAACTATACCATTAGTCCCTGTAGCCATATCAATTAGAAAACCTAAGCCTATAAAGAATATAACCCACTTCCCAGAATAATATTGCGGCCCAAGGATTATCAAGATATTATCGATGTTAATCCATATTCCACCAAATAAAAAAGCAGCAATGATGAATTGATTTAAGCAACTTTTATGGTAATTCTCATTAATCGCGTTAATATCATCTCTTTTCCATGCTTCCGCTATGACCGTTGATGAAATCTTCAATAACGTACGAGAAGGAATTATAACCAAAGTACCAAAAAAGAAAGCAATCGTATATACTCCGGTAGCATTCAATCCCATTACCTGGTTGATAACAATTTTATCAATTTGAAAAACAATGCTGCCTCCAATGCCGGTTAAGATACTGTAAACAGCTACACTTAGCATCTCACGTGTCAGGTTTTTATCCACAAATCTGAGTTGTGGCCGAAAGTTGAGTTCTTTCCTAAACAAAAGGAAGAAAAAGAAAAAAGCTCCTTTCAAGCCTATAGCTCCCGCATAAGACAAGATCAATCCATGTGGGGTCAACCACCCGATGATGTATAAAAAGAGTATCAGTAAAATGGAGACTCGCTGCACAAACTCTGTCAAAAATGCCCCTAAAACGGCATCATACAACATTTTATTAAAACCATCGAGAACTGAAAAAAGCAGTGCTAAGAAGGTTAAAGGCACGAGCAAATCAATATAGTCGGCAAACATTGTCGATTTTTCCAGATTGCTTTCAACAAGCCAGGGCCGTAAAAATAAAAAAGCAACTAGGAATAAAACAAAGCCGGTGAGCATAAACAGAAAAGCAATAAACAGAAAACCGTTATGTCCATTCTCTTTATTGCGGAAACGCGGAAATAAACGGGCGGTTATGCCATGAAATCCCAAAGCTGAAAACTGTGCAAACAAGCCAGACCAAGCCGTTAACAATGCAAACAAACCCACAATTTCCGGTGTCAGATAATTCGGATACAAATAAGCAGTGGTGACAAACCCAACTCCTACGCCTAAATACGACCAGATTGCCCCTTTAATCGATTGTTTTATTATAATTCCCATTAGGTAAGTATAGAGCTTTCAAAAATAGTAAAAGCAATTCGAATAAAAGTCCTGGCATTAGCGTCCACTATTGAAAATAGAAAATAACTCACCATTTATGTCTGAACCGATAATGCGAGATAATAACTTGATGCAGCGGTAAAAATATTGTTGTACTCATTTCAATGGTTATATTTGCTCTACAATCAAATACCCGTCTCAATGAATAAAAAAATTGTTAGTTACATTCTTCCGGTAGTTTTACTTTTTATAACCTCTGCAATATACTTTGCACCGGTTTTTGAAGGTAAAGTTGTACAACAATCCGACATTATCCATTATAAAGGGATGTCGAAAGAGATTGTTGATTTCAAAAAAGAAACCGGAGAAAATACATTCTGGACCAGCACAATGTTCTCGGGGATGCCTACCTATCTAATAACAACCATATATAAAGGCAACCTTAGCAAAAAGATAATCGATGTTATTTTAAAAATTCCCCGACCGGTGAGTTATCACCTGCTCTTTTTAAGTTTGTTTTACCTGATGTTAGTTTTGCTCGGTGTAAATCCCTGGCTCAGTTTGGCAGGGGCATTGGCTTATGGCTTTACCTCTTTCTTTTTTGTGGTATTCGAAGCCGGGCACAACAGTAAAAGTCTGACCATCACTTATATATCGTTATTAATTGCAGGAATTATTCTGGCTTATAAAAATAAACGTTTGGCCGGAGCACTTATCAGCACCCTTGCCCTTTCGTGGATGATTGCTGCCAACCACCTGCAAATGACTTATTATGCGGGCATTATGGTACTGATCATCGCTATTGTATATTTTATTTATGCCATACGCGAAAAAGCGATCATACCCTTTCTGAAAAGCTCAGGAATACTGGCTGCTGCTGCTGTGCTGGCCATTGGAATGAACATTTCTACTTTATGGCCTATCTACGAATATAGTAAAGATACGATACGTGGAAAATCGGAACTGACCAGCGATCTGCATAAAAAATCGGATGGTTTAGACCGCGATTATATACTGGATTACAGCTACGATGTGGGTGAAGCTCTTACAGCTTTTATTCCTCGTCTTAAAGGTGGCAGCATGTCGGAACCTTTGGGAGAGAAATCGCAGGTTTATGATTTACTCGCCCACGGACAAAACAAACAAAATGCCTTACGTATTGCCAATAATCTGCCTTTGTACTGGGGCAGTCAACCCATTGCCGGCGGACCATTCTATTTTGGAGCTGTTCTTTGTTTTTTGTTTGTATTTGGATTATTCATCGTTCAGGGAAAAGACAAATGGTGGATTGTTGCAACGGTTGTGGTTTCATTTGCGCTTTCATTAGGAAAATATTTCCCTTCGCTGTCGAACCTGATGATCGATTACTTTCCACTTTACAATAAGTTCCGCGATGTAAAAAACATTATCGTTATACAGCAATTTGCCATGGCTTTTATGGGGGCACTGGCTATATCAAAGGTTTATAAACGTGAAGTTTCAGACAAAATTTTTAATAAGGCGCTACTGTATTCTTTTGCAATTGCCGGTGGTTTAGCCCTTGTGTTTGCAGTTATACCCGGGCTGGCAGGTGATTTCACAGCTGCTTCCGATGCTCGTCTGTTGCAAGCCGGCTGGCCGGAACAACTTTTAGATGCCCTGCAAGCCGACCGGAAAATGGTGCTGCAAAAAGATGCGTTCCGAACCTTTATTTTTGTTGCACTGGCAGCCGGTGTTTTATGGGCTTTCTGGAAAAAGAAATTAAAGGCAGAATATGCACTGGCATTATGGATTGTTTTAATAATGGCTGATATGTGGCCTACCAACAAACGCTACCTGAATAACGACAGCTTTGTGGCCAAACGGCAAATGAATAATCCGTATACGCTTTCGAAAGCAGATGAAATGATTCTTCAGGATGACGCCCTTTCCTATCGGGTGCTGAACCTGACCGTGAATCCGTTTACCGATGCATCTACCTCGTACTTCCACAAATCCATTGGCGGATACCATGCCGCAAAACTAAAGCGTTACCAGGAATTAATTGATTTCCACATCTCACCTGAGATTCAAAGTATGAGCAGAATGCTGAACAATGGCCTGGCTCCCGATCAAGTCAGCATGCTGTTTGATAGCACTCCTGCGCTAAAAATGCTGAATACCAAACACCTGATAATAAACCCGAACGGAGCACCGGTAAAAGATCCGGCACCATTGGGCAACGCCTGGTTTGTGAACAACTATGAGCTGGTTGAAAACGCCGATGCTGAAATTGATGCATTAAGCGAAATCAATCCTGCTGATCAGGTTGTAATCGATCAACGATTTGAACAATATGTTTCGGGCAAAACCTATCAGAAAAACGGAAGCATTGAGTTGCAGGTTAGTGATCCGAATTACCTGAAATATGTCTTTAACTCCAACTCCGAGCAACTAACCATATTCTCCGAGGTGTATTACGACAAAGGCTGGAATGCGTATATAGATGGCAAAGAAGCTCCCTATTTCAGGGTTAATTATGTATTGAGGGCCATGTCGGTTCCGGCAGGTGAACACATCATCGAGTTTAAATTCGAGCCACAATCCTACTTTTTAGGAACTAAAATATCGTATGCCAGTTCCATTGTTTTTATACTCCTGGTTCTCGCCTATCTAGGAATAACAATAAAAAATAACGGAGGGCTGTTAACCAAGCCTCAAAAACATGCAGAAACGACACAGAGATAAATGGCAGTACTTTAACGAGCAAGCATACACCACCAGGAAATATGTTATCCCCTATATTAAAAAGCTGCTGCAACCTGGCACCGAATCAACGGTTCTGGAAATCGGATGTGGTGAGGGAGGTAACCTCCTTCCTTTTGTGGATATGGGCTGTAAGGTAACCGGTATTGACCTGTCGAAAGGGAAGATCGATAAGGGAAAGGAATTTTATTCAACGCATAAAAACGTGGCAAACCTGACGCTTATTGCCGATAACATCTACAACCGAAATGATTTGGGCAAATTTGATCTGATCATTCTTCGCGATGTGATTGAACACATCCCTAATCAGGAATATTTTATGTCCTATTTCAAATGTTTCTTTCATGCCGAAACCATTGTTTTCTTTGGTTTCCCGCCCTGGCAAAATCCATTTGGAGGCCATCAGCAGATTTGCCAGAACCGGATTCTTTCAAAAATGCCGTATTTCCACCTGCTGCCCATACCCTTATACAAAGGAGTTTTGAAACTTTTTGGAGAACCTGAATCAAGAATCAATGAACTTTTAGAAATAAAGGAAACAGGCATTTCCATTGAACGTTTTCAGGCCATTATAAAAACAAATAACTTCGAGATTAGAGATAAAACATTGTTTTTTATAAATCCTAACTACGAAGTGAAGTTTAAACTTCAGCCACGAAAACAAAATAAGGTCCTTGCAGACATCCCTGTACTTCGGAACTTTTTTACCACTTGTGCTTATTATTTATTGAGCGCAAAAGATATGGATTAATACACCAGTAATTACCTTATACTTTTCTAACAAACGCGATTAAATCCAGACTCTCCCACACATCCTCAACTCCAAAACCATTCCCGGCAAGAATTTGCTGATAAGTTACCGTATGCAAATCAGTAAACCCATCGCTGAACTCAATTTCTTTGCCTGCTACTTTTACAGAACGATATGTTCGTTTACCGCTCTTTGTTGCAACTTCAGGCAGGTCGTTTGCATCCAGACTTAAAAACCAGTTGACTTTCGCTTTTTCAAGAATAAGCTCACCCGATGCTTTAGTCGCTTCATAAACCGATACGTTATTTTTCTGCACCTTCCCAAAAATCCATATAAGCATATCGAAAAAATGAATACCAATATTGGCAGCAATTCCACCTGATTTTTCTACATCTCCTTTCCAGCTTTTAAAATACCACTTGCCCCGCGAAGTGATATATTTCAGATCGACATCAAAAAAGTCCTTGTCCGATTGTTCTATTTCCTCCTTCAATTTCAGGATGGTTGGGTGATAACGCAGTTGCAAAACGGTATTCACTCTTTTTCCGCTTTCAGCTTCCCATTCTTTAATTTTTTCCAGACGTGTTGGATCAATTACCAGTGGTTTTTCACAAATCACATTACAGCCATTTTTCAGGGCCAGCTCAATGTGTTTTATATGTAGATCGTTTGGAGAACAAACACTTACGTAATCTACAGGCTTCCCGTTTTCATTTGACTGCTGAAGAAATTGTACAAGTTCTTCCTCCGAAGTAAAAAATTCGGCTTCTGGGAAATAGCTGTCCATTCGGCCCATTACATCAAAAGTATCCATGGCACAAACCAGTTCGTTTCCGGTTTCTTTAATGGCCTTTATATGTCGTTCGGCCACAAATCCTGCCGCTCCTATTAGTGCAAATCTTTTCATATTCTTTTTCACCGCTAAGGCGCTAAGTTATTCCTTTTAAAATTACACCTCCGCGACTCTGCGTCTCCGCGGTTAACTCTATTATAATTTATAAACCTTCTCCGAAGCCTCCTTTATCACATTTCGCAGATCGACGATCAATTTTGAGTTCTTCTCAATAAAATCGGCATCGAATGATTTATGATTAGTTGTAATGACCACACAATCAGCAGCTGCCAATGAAGATTCTACCATTTCAATCGATTTAAACTGACTCCCACTCCCTAAAGTAACCTCAGAAATATAAGGATCGTGGTAACTCACCTCTCCTCCTTTGTTTTCTACTTCCTCCATAATTTTTAACGCCGGCGATTCGCGCTCGTCATTGATATCCGGTTTGTAAGCCACACCCAAGAACAGAATTTTGCTGCCATTAATGGCTTTTTTTTGCCGGTTGAGTGCCGATGTTATTTTAACGGTCATTCGGTGTGCCATAAGCAAATCGATGTGCCCTGCTGTATGAATCATCGACAAGTCGAAATTAAATTTCCGGGCAATGTGCTCCAGGTAAAACGGATCGAGTGGAATGCAATGCCCACCTATTCCCGGGCCCGGATAAAAGGGCTGAAACCCGAATGGTTTTGTTGCTGCAGCATCAATCACTTCCCAAATGTTAATATCCATTTTTCCGGCCAATAGCGCTAATTCGTTAATCAGACTGATATTGACCAAACGATAGGTGTTCTCCAGAATTTTTACCATTTCGGCAATACGAGGCGAGCTCACCGTAATAATCTCCTCAACAGCAATTGAATAAATGGCTTTCCCGATTTCCAGTCCATCGTTGCTTATTGCGCCCAAAACTTTTGGTGTATTCAGCGTTGAATATTCCTCGTTTCCAGGATCAACCCGCTCGGGCGAATAAGCCAACCAGAAATCTTTTCCTTCCTTTAACTTCGATTCTTTTTCGAGAACAGGCAAAACAAATTCCTCGGTAGTAGTGGGGTACGTTGTGCTTTCCAAACTAATAAATGTTCCGGGCTGTAAATGCGCTCCTATTTGCCTGCAGGCGTTTTCAATAAACGACATTTCTGGCTTTTTGAATTTATCAAGCGGCGTTGGAACGCAAATAAAGATCGCATTACACTCGCCTAAGAGCGCAAAATCATTTGTCGCAATTAATCTTTCTTGTTGTACAAGCGAAGCCAGCTTATTATCATCAACATCTGAGATATAATTATCACCCGAATTAATCTTACTAATTCTTTCTGAAGAAGTATCGAAACCCAAAACTTTTACCTTTTTTGCAGCAAAACATACCGCCAGCGGCAGCCCAACATAACCAAGGCCAATTACACCAACTGTAAGTTCTTTGTCGGCTATCTTTTGTAAGAGTTCTTCTTTATTACTCATTTTCGATAAGTTTCAGTTCTCCGGTTTCAAGACAATACTTTTCTCCGGTTTTGGGGCAAGTTAAATCATCACCCAAAATTTCTCCGCTACGGCTCACCCACCCAGTTTGTTTGGCAGGCACCCCGGTAACAAGGGCATAAGCTTTTACATCTTTTGTTACAACAGCACCAGCCCCAACCATACAATATTCGCCCAAAGTAACTCCACAAATAATGGTGGCATTTGCTCCAACTGTGGCCCCGCGTTTTACAAATGTTGTTTTAAATTCATGTTTACGTTCAACACTACTGCGTGGATTAACAACATTGGTAAATACCATTGAAGGTCCCAGAAAAACATCGTCTTCACAAAGTACTCCTTCATACACCGAGACATTGTTCTGAACTTTTACATTGTTGCCGAGTTGCACCTTGTTTCCAATAAAAACATTCTGTCCGAGTATACAGTTTGCTCCAATTTTTGCAGAACCTATAATATGTGAAAAGTGCCAGACTTTTGTTCCTGAACCAATCTGTGCTCCTTCGTCGATTATGGCTGACTCGTGTTTGTAATATTCTTTTTTCATTTTTATCCTTCCTTTGCGTCTTAGCGACTTTGCGAGAAACTTTTTATTGCCTTAACAATATACTCCATCTGTTCGTCATCCAGTTCGGTATGCATTGGCAGCGACAAAACATTTTGAGTCAGACGTTCTGCAATTGGAAAATCACCGACTTTATACACCAAACTTTTGTACGCGCCCTGCAGGTGCAGTGCTTTTGGATAATAAACCATCGAAGGAATTCCTTTTGTTTCCAAATACATTTTCAACTCATCTCTACTTTCAGCCTGAATAGTATATTGATGAAAGGTATGTGTGCTAAATTCATTCCTTAAAGGGATCTTTATTCCTGGCACATTTTTCAAATGATCATCATAAAACCAGGCAGCTTCTTGTTTTGCGTCTATATGTTGACCCAGATATTTCAGTTTAACCTCAAGAATGGCAGCCTGGATACTATCGAGCCTCGAATTAATGCCAATTCTTTCATATTCGTATTTGGCTTTCATGCCATGGTTAGCAATAGATCTAATTTTGTCAGCCAGTTTTTTATCGCTGGTGTAAACTGCACCACCATCACCGAAGGCTCCCAGGTTTTTTGATGGAAAAAATGAATTACAACCGATGTGTCCAATTGTACCGGCTTTCTTTTTTGTGCCGTCAGCAAAAATATAATCTGTCCCCAGTGCCTGACACGAATCTTCAACCACATACAATTCATGGTTTTTCGCAATAGCTATAATTGCTTCCATATTGGCACATTGCCCAAAAAGATGTACCGGCAAAATTGCTTTTGTTTTTGGCGTAATTGCCTTCTCAATTTGCGCTGTATCCAGATTGAATGTATCCGGACAAACATCAACAAAAACAGGTTTAAGTCCCATTAACGCCAAAACTTCAACGGTTGACACAAACGAAAAAGGAGTAGTAATCACCTCGTCTCCCCGTTCCAGCTCTAAAGCCATAAACGCCAGTTGAAGTGCATCAGTTCCATTTCCACACGCAATTACATTGGTATTCAGGTAGTCGGCTAACTTTGCTTCAAAATCAAGCACCTTCCCACTTTTAATAAACCGGGTGGATTTAATCACCTCCTGAATGGCATCATCAATCTCCGCCTTCATAGTGAGGTATTGCCCGTAAATGTCAGTCATGTGGATGGTTTGCATACCGCTAAGCTTGTTTTTAATAAACTATAAAAGTATAATTTTAGTGCCAGAATAAGTCATTAGATTTTTATTTCGCATATTTCCGGTCCGATAGAAATGAAATATGAGAACAGATCCCAATCGAATAGCAAATTCTTTCTTCCAACGTGAAGTAACCCAGGTTGCACCCGAGTTACTCGGAAAAATACTGGTACGACGATTTGAAGATGGCACAATACAAAAGTTCGTGATTACCGAAACCGAAGCCTATCGCGGAGGTGAAGACAAAGCCTGCCATGCCAACAAAGGCTTAACGCCCCGTACCAAAGTAATGTTTGATGAGGGAGGGCTGGTATATGTTTACCTCATTTATGGCATGTATTGGATGCTGAATTTTGTCACAGGCGAGCCGGGAGACTCCTCTGCAGTTTTAATACGGAGCGTGGAAGGCATTTCAGGACCGGGACGAGTGGGCCGCACACTGCAACTCGACAAAAGTTTCTATGGTGAAAACCTTGGCACATCTGAAAGAATATGGGTTGAAGACACGGGATTAAAACCACACTTTACAACTGCTCCACGTGTTGGAATCAACTATGCCGGCGAACCCTGGATTAGCAAACCGTGGCGGTTTATTGTAAAAGAATCATCAATGTAGAATTCTCAATATTCAATTCCCATGAAAAACAAGCTGAATATTCTAAATTGAAAATTGGTTATTGGATATTAAGTTCAACTAAATAAAAATTTCCAAAGTAGAATAATCAATTTTAAAGCTACGAGTATCGAAAATCAAATATCCGGCATCCAGCATCAAAATATCCAATATTGAATCCCTAATATTCAATTTTCAACAGAAACTGAAAACTTCGACTGATTACTGAAAACTTCTTACTTCCCTCCCATTACAAATCGATCATACAACCACAAGAAAATAACTGCCGAAACTGCTATGCCAGAGAAAGCCATCCAAATATTTGAAGGATGATAACTCTGCCACAAATAATTGGTCAATTCCACTTGTGTCATATTCATTTTATCGGCTGCCTGGGCGAAAAAGTCGTTTTTAGTAAAATCTGCCGAATATTCTGCCGGGAACTGTATTCCACGATTAACTACTTCCTTTTGCAACAGGAAATATTTATCGGCAATACCTTCATAAAAGTCACCAGAAAGCCAACCTGCCAGTTTATGAGCAGCGGCTATTGGCAAAAACGAAGTTCCCATATACAGCGCTTTTTGATCGGCCGGAGCAATTTTACCCACATATTCGGTAAACTTTGGAGAGCTGCCCATTTCGCCAAGTGCAAAAATTAATACACCCAACAAAATTAACCAGCCACTTTGTGTTGAGAACATCAACCCAATACCTCCGGCCAAAACGAGAATTCCCCCCATCATAGCAGCCAGCGGCCGGAAGCGCATAACAAATGCTGAAACCATTAGCTGAAATACAATGATAAAGAAGGAGTCCATACTGGTCATCGACACGGCACTTATCGTTCCCTTATCACCAATTGTTTCAGCCAGCCATGGCCATACGGCATGTAATCCGTTATAAACAGAAGTGGTATCAATCCACTGGTCTACAAATATTGGAAACGAATAGTACAACTGGTTAAAAGCCGTCCAGAATAAGATCATGATCACCAGGAACAACACATATTTCCAATTCTGAAGTGTGATCCAAATATTTTTAAAAGCCTGTGCAATATTTTCTATTAACGATGAACCATCCTTTTCAACTCCGGGTTCGCGAAACAAGAACAGTGTGAGCAATACATTAACTCCAATGGCCGCTACCGACATGTAAAAAACCCAGGCCCAACTTAACTTCAACAAAGCTCCTGCAATGAAAGGGCCTATAAATCCACCTATATTGATCATCATATAAAAAATACCAAAACCAATCGAGGCAGTTTTCTCATTGGTAGTTTTGGCGATCATAGCCGAAATAATTGGTTTAAAGAATGCACCACCAATGCAGGTCCACATAAAAGCAAAATAGACCGGCCAATAAGCGTTAAAGCTGCTGATCATTAAAAACCCGGTGATATAAATACTAAAGGCAAGTAATAAAATTCGTTTATACCCAACTTTGTCGGCTATGGCCCCGGTAATCACGGGTAAAAAATACAACAATGCCGAACTGGTTCCCATTATGGCTCCCTTTTCGGCATTTGAAAAACCAAGTGCTCCGGTATCAGTCGAGCCTACCAAAAACAGCGGAAAAGCCAGGTAAAAACCATACCACGCCCAACGTTCAAATAATTCAATAGTGTTTGAAGTCCAGAAACTTTTACTGTATCCTTTTAATACTGAAAGAACTGCCATTTTTGATAAATTTTGATGAAGCGCGTAAGGTAACATTTTTCGAAATATGTTCTGCTCCTCAACCCCATAGAGCTGACATATCGCATAAAAAATCGCAAAAAAGAAGGAAGGAATCAGTTTTTAGTCGCAGTTAACAGTTTAGCAATTTTGCAATAGGACGTTTGGCAATAGTAACCAATACCGAATGATGCCTATGTCCTATTGTGGTTCACAAAAAACTTAGTGTCTTCGTGTTTAAAGATTTTCGATTGCGGAACCAGAACGAAAGTAAACAGTTTGCAGTCGCAGTCAACAGTTTTGCAATTCTACAATTTAGCGATAGTACAGTTTAACAATTTTTCAAGTAAAGCAAATACAATAACGCCGGGTTGATACCGGTTTTCTGCCATTCCTCAAAATCACAATTCCTTCGTGCATCACAATCCCACGTCGAAAAAGACCGATATAAATGTGATGATCATTATAATTAGGAACAATACAATAAAGAAAACGAGTACCCCCAGTTTGAAGCTATATTTCTTTTTCTCTTGTTTTGTCGTATCTTTAAGTCGCTCAATGGATTCGACCAGTTTTTTCGGCGCCTGATCGTTTTTAATGATGTAGTCGGCCGCACCCAATTTCATAATTTTTACGGCAGTATCCACTTTACTTTGCGCACTCAGAAAAATAAAATCGATTTGGCTGTGTTCGCGCTCCACCTGAAGCATAAATTCCAAACCGCTTGTTCCTTCCGATGAATAATCTAAAATTATAATATCAGGTTTTAAATGGATGTGCTTAAGACATTCTTCTCCGTTTTTAAAAACTTTCAGATTCGAAAACTTTTTCGATTGCAAATAACCAACAATAAGATCTTTGTAAACAGTACTGTCTTCGATCAGAAAGATTAAAGGATTTTTTGTCTCGTGCATAATTTTAGAAATAGTGTTAGTGCTGCTCTAAAATTAACATTATTTTTTTTAGAAAACAACAGAGCTAATATGCGCAAAAAACCCGTTACAATTCGCAACTGACAGCAGAAAAAGGTACTTTTGAAAATTTAATACACAAATATATGTTACTGGCAATCGACATCGGAAACACAAACATTGTTTTTGGAATATACAAAAATGAAGAATGGGTAAACCACTGGCGCATTCAAACCGATCAACTGAAAACAGCCGACGAATATGAGGTTATTTTCCGGTCGCTGTTAACCGCCGGAAAGATCTGCCGCACCGAAATATCACGGATTATTTTAAGCAGTGTGGTGCCTTCGCTTGTTCATCCTTTTCGCGAAATGTTATCGGGTTTATTCGACAATGCGGTTATCAACCACCTTAACCCCGAGATCTATAATCGTTTACCCATAAAAGTTCTCAATCCATACGAAATTGGAGCCGACCTGGTTGCCAATGCCACGGCTGCCTACCAAAAGTATGGCAACAATACTATGGTTATTGATTTTGGTACTGCTTTAACGTTCACAACCATTGGTAAAGATTCGGAAATTTTAGGCGTTGCCATTGCGCCCGGTTTACGCACCGCCGTTGGCGCTCTTGCCGGAAAAACTGCACAATTGCCGCAAATTCATATTGCGCCTCCGCCATCGGTTTTGGGCGAAAACACCATTCATGCCATTCAGTCGGGAATTATTTTCGGCTACACCGGATTGGTAGATTCGATGATTGAACGTACTGAAAAAGAACTGGGCGAATCGCTTAACGTTGTAGCTACCGGAGGGCTAAGTTCAATAATCGCTCCGTTAACAAAAAATATTAAAGCCTGCGAGCCAATGCTCACGCTCGAAGGGCTGGTTCAAATCAATTCATTTATATAACATCTGAAATCTCCTGCTTTTTTACAAGTAATTTTATTTCTTTTGCAGTGAACAAACTGTAGCAGAACAGTTGTTATTGTTTCAGTAATTTTTGGAAAAATGGAAGACGCGAAGGGGAAACTGCTTGAATCAATAAACAATCCCGACGATCTAAAAAAAATACCGGTTGACCAACTTGAAGACGTATGTCAGGAGTTGCGCGATTATATTATCGATGTGGTTTCAACCAATCCGGGGCACTTTGGAGCCAGTCTGGGAGTGGTTGAACTCACTGTTGCCCTGCATTATGTATACAATACACCTTACGATCAGTTGGTGTGGGATGTTGGGCACCAGGCCTATGGGCACAAAATACTTACCGGACGAAGAGATCAGTTCGATACCAACCGAAAATATAAAGGACTCAGCGGATTTCCAAAACGTACGGAAAGCGAATACGATGCTTTTGGTGTCGGACACTCGTCAACATCTATTTCTGCCGCATTAGGAATGGCTATTGCTTCCAGGATTAAAGGAGAACAAGAGCGTAAGGTGGTTGCCGTTATTGGCGATGGCGCCATGACCGGAGGAATGGCATTTGAAGCACTAAATAACGCCGGAGGCGAAAATGCGGATATACTTGTAATTCTGAACGACAACAATATGGCCATCGACCCAAGTGTTGGTGGACTGAATAAATACCTGCTCAACATTTCAAAGTCGGATACCTATAACCGGATGAAACACGATGTATGGGAAGGTCTGGGAAAACTGGATGGTTTTGGAAAGAAGGCACGTAAGTTTATCCAGAAAAACCAGCATGCACTGAAAAACATGATCCTGAAAGAGAACAATCTTTTCGAAGCATTCAACTTCAGGTATTTTGGACCGATTGACGGACACGATGTGCGGTATTTAACCAACGCACTAAACGACCTGAAAGAAATTCCGGGTCCAAAACTATTACATGTAATCACCCAAAAAGGCAAAGGTTTTAAACAAGCCGAGCTTCATCAAACCAAATGGCACGCGCCGGGTATTTTCGATAAAGAAACCGGCGAAATTTATAAGTGCGACTGTAATGTTGACCAAGCACCAAAATTCCAAAATGTGTTTGGAGATACTTTGCTTGAGCTGGCTGAAAAAAACGATAAAATTGTGGGGATAACACCCGCCATGCCCACCGGTTGCTCTATGAATAAAATGATAGAACAGATGCCGGATCGTGCATTTGATGTAGGAATTGCCGAACAACACGCCGTTACTTTTTCGGCGGGACTTGCCGCGCAAGGTATGGTTCCGTTTTGTAATATCTACTCTACATTTATGCAGCGTGCCTACGACCAGGTGATACACGATGTGGCCATCCAGAAATTACCCGTAATTTTCTGTCTCGACCGTGGCGGACTGGTAGGAGAAGACGGACCAACACACCATGGTGTTTTTGATATTGCCTATATGCGTTCTGTTCCGAATATGATTGTATCGGCTCCAATGGACGAGATTGAGTTGCGCAACCTGATGTACACGGCGCAGTTGGATGAGATTAATCAGCCATTTTCAATCCGCTACCCTCGTGGTTGCGGCATAATTGCCGACTGGCAAAAGGAATTTGAAAAAATTGAAATTGGTAAAGGCCGAAAATTAAACGATGGCAGCGACATTGCCTTGTTGTCGATTGGAAAGTCCGGAATCTTTGCCCAACGTGCAGTAAAAATCCTGGCCAACAGCGATATTTCAGCAGCTCACTACGATATGCGTTTTGTAAAACCACTCGACACTGAAATGCTTACCGAAATCATGCAGAATTTCGATCAGATTGTAACCATCGAAGACGGCAGCATTCAGGGTGGCTTCGGAAGTGCAATTCTCGAATTTATGGCCGAAAAAGGCTTCAGCAATAAAATCAAAATACTTGGAATTCCTGATAAGTTTATCGAACACGGAACACCCGAGGAACTCTACCACGAATGTGGCATCGATACTCAAGGTATTGTTAAAACCGTAAGGGAATTAGTTGGCAAAACAAAAATCGTTTAAACAGTAAATACCCGATCACTCTATTATTCCTTTATTCCGGCATTCAGTTATCGATATAATATTTTTATCTTTAAGTCGTTCTGAAGAATGTACTTAAAAACCATTTGCATTGGACATTTATCTAAAAAGACGACGGGGAAAAATTTTACTGCTCATCTTTGCTATACTTATCGGAGTAGCATCAATTCTATACACCAACTGGCTAACGAAGAAAATGGCCAACGAAGAACGCAACAAGGTTGAAATCTGGGCCGATGCGATAAAGGGAATTAATAATGCTACCATCGAAATCACCACTCCTGAAATGGCTCAGCTTCAGACACGCTATCTTCAGTTTCTGGGTATGGTTAGCGAGAAAAACACAACGATTCCCATCCTGATATTAAATCCTGACGGAACTTTTAATACCGACCGAAATATTGCCTACCGAGAAGACCGAAAAGAAGAAGTACTGCAGCGCGAACTAAAAAAAATGCAGGATTATGCAGCACCAATTCCAATCGATTTAGGCGACGGTTATAAACTGATGTTGTACTACCGCGAATCAACAATTCTGCGAAACCTGCAGTTGTATCCGGTTATACAACTTGCGGTTATTATGATATTTATTCTGGTTGCCTATTTTGCGTTTGTGGCTACCAACCGTGCCGAACAAAACCAGGTGTGGGTTGGCATGTCGAAAGAAACAGCGCACCAACTTGGCACTCCTATATCTTCGCTAATGGCCTGGATCGAACTGTTAAAGTTGAAAGATGTTGACCCAAATCTGATTAAAGAACTGGAGCAAGACACTTCGCGACTGGAACGAATTACCGAACGTTTTTCAAAAATCGGATCAAAACCGGAACTGCTACGCGTTAACCTTATCGAAGTACTAAATTCGGCCGTTTCGTACCTGGAACGACGTTCGTCGGATAAGGTAAAGTTTGAACTGAATTACGATCCCAACGCCTATATTGAAACACCACTAAATGCCGCTCTGTTCTCGTGGGTAATTGAAAATTTATGCAAAAATGCCATCGATGCAATGAGCAATCACGGCACTATCTCTATCCATGTGAAAGAAAAAGAAAAACAGGTAAGTATCGACCTTACCGACACCGGTTGCGGTATTTCTAAAAACCATCAGAAATCAATTTTCCACCCCGGGTTCTCAACCAAAAAACGTGGCTGGGGATTAGGCCTTTCGTTGGCAAAACGTATTGTTGAGATCTACCACAAGGGCAAAATTTTTATCAAATCGTCGGAAATGGGAAAGGGAACCACATTCAGAATTATTCTGAACAAATAAAAACAAAACCCAAAGTTCAACCCCGCTGTGTTCAATCAACGAACTTATCGCTTATGCAAATGGCTCAGATTTAACTGTTTTGATTTGGAAAGAATTTTGAAATATTTCAACGATTTCTTTATCTGTTAATAAAAAATTTATACTTTTGCATCCACTTTTTTGGAATCGTGAGCTGGAAAAGCAAATATAATATTGAGTTTAAAGGTCTTAAAGAAGGCCTGCACGATTACCAATTTGAGGTAAACGATAAGTTCTTTGAGCATTTTGAGGAGAGCCTGGTTGACAACGGGGAAGTTAACGTAAACGTTAAACTTGAAAAACGAAGTGCATTTCTGAAATTAAGCTTTGCACTCGAGGGATGGTTAGAGCTTGTATGCGACCGCTGTCTCGACAACTACCACCAAGACGTGTCTTTAGAAACCGAATTATTTGTAAAATTTGGCGAAGAAGATGAGTTTGAAGAAGGCGACAATGTTATCTGGGTTTTACCCGAAGAACACGCCATCAGCCTGGCTCAAATTATATACGAATACGTTACACTGAGTATTCCGTTGCGGCATGTTCATCCGGATGAAAGCGGAAAAAACAGCTGTAACCAGGAAATGATTGACAGATTAAACAATATTACGCAGTTTGAAGCGGACGACGATGAAGAAGAAGAAATTGATCCGCGCTGGGCTGCATTAAAAAATTTAAAGAATAATAATTAAAAATACATAACAATGGCACATCCAAAGCATAAAACATCGAAAGCTAGAAGGGATAAAAGACGTACGCATTACAAAGCAGTTGCACCTACTCTGGCTACTTGCTCAAACTGTGGAACAACTGTAAAATACCACACAGTATGTCCTGAATGTGGTTACTACAGAGGAAAACAAGTAATTGAAAAAGAAATTGCATTATAGTTAAATAAGCATCCGGAATCTCCGGATTTAACTAACAAAAATCCATCTTTGGTAAGTTCCGAAGATGGATTTTTTGTGAACACACACTCGCATTTCTCATTTTCTGATTTTTCGAACGATGTTATAAATTGTTCTGCCATAAAGAACATTTTTTCACCTTCCCACACCATATCTGTTGGCATTTGTTTGCTGTCTCCTCTAAATCGCTCTACATTTAACCCCGGTAAAAAAAGACCAGAACTTTTATTTTCAGTAAACAAAAATTAGTATTTGAACAATGGCTAACATCAGGGCAGCAATTACAGGAGTTGGAGCCTATCTCCCGGAATACCGGTTAACAAACGAAGAAATCAGCAAAATGGTTGACACGACTGACGAGTGGATCATGCAGCGAATCGGGATCAAAGAGCGAAGGATTTTAAAGGAAGAAGGAAAAGCAACCAGTGACATGGGAGCAAGGGCAGTGGAGAATTTGCTGGAAAAAACCGGCACAGCACCCGAAGAAGTTGACATGTTGATTTGTGCTACCATTACACCCGACATGAACCTTCCGGCAACAGCCAATATTATTGCTCACAAAACAAATATTCACAACGCCTGGAGTTTCGATTTAAATGCTGCATGCTCAGGATTTATTTTTTCGCTGTCAACAGCAACACAGTTTATCGAATCGGGCCGCTATAAGAAAGTAGTAATAGTTGCCGCCGAAAAAATGTCGTCTATTATAAATTACGAGGATCGTACCACCTGCCCGCTTTTTGGCGATGGTGCAGCTGCCGTATTGGTTGAACCAAGTACCGAAGATGTTGGTGTTATCGACTACATTAACCGCGTTGACGGTTTGGGACGTCATCACCTGCACATAAAAGCAGGCGGATCGTTAAAACCGGCCTCGGAGGAAACCGTAAAAAACAAAGAACACTATTTATACCAGGAAGGACAAGCTGTTTTTAAAGCTGCCGTATCGAGCATGGCCGACGTGGCAGTTGAAATTATGGAAAAGCACAACATCAGTTCCGAAGATGTTGCGTGGCTTGTTCCGCATCAGGCCAACATGCGCATTATTGAAGCTACTGCCCGCCGAATGGGAATCAGCAAAGACCAGGTAATGATTAATATCCGCAAATACGGGAATACCACGGCGGCTACAATCCCGCTTTGTTTGTGGGATTACGAAAAACAACTGAAAAAAGGCGACAACATTATTCTCGCTGCTTTTGGTGCCGGATTTACCTGGGGAAGCACTTATTTAAGATGGGCTTACGATCCGAAATAAGAGCGTACAATAGATGTAAAATTTTGCCGTTCTGTTTTTGTGAATCTAAATCATTTTTTTGCTGAAGATTCATTTTATTGTATATTCAGGCACCCAATTATTAAGGACAGTTAAGAAGTAATAAACCATGGCAAAACAAAACACAAGAACGTTTGGCGAAACCCCCGATCAAGCGATTAACATTTTAGGTGAAGGAACACTCATTAAAGGCGATATTTCGGCAAGTAGCGACATTCGCATTGATGGGCAACTGGTTGGAAACCTGGAAGCAAAAGGCAGAGTTGTTATTGGCCCAAAAGGCAATATCGAGGGCACAGTAAAATGCAATAATGTTGAGATCGCCGGTTTTATAAAAGGTAAAGTTACTGTTGATGAGCTTTTGAACATGAAAGCCTCGGCAAAAATTGAAGGCGATATTGTTGCCGGGAAACTGGCCGTTGAACCCGGTGCAACTTTTACCGGTACCTGCGCCATGGGCGGAACCAGTGCTCCTGCAAAAGTAGATGCAAAAGAAAAAACCTTATACAACCAAAAAGACTAATTCTTTTATTCGCTATTCCAGCCTCGGTTTCGAGATGATGGCAATTATCGGAGGATTTACTCTTCTGGGCTACAAAATCGACCAATGGATGAATAACGAGTTTAAAGGATTTACGCTTACACTGGTTATATTTGGTGTAATTGCATCAATCATTTATGGTGTAAAAAACCTGTTGAAACCGGATAATAAATCGAAAAAACGAAAAAGGAAATGAAGGCTTTCATCGTAAAACTTACGGCAATAACATTGGCCATTGCCGTAACTGGCTGGCTGGTATTTTCACTGGCGTTCCCCGAATACTATCTGCCGGTACTTCCGTTTTTGTTGCTTTTCTTTTATTTGGCCACAATGGGCATTTATGCTTACCAGCTTAAAATGGCAAAAAAAGATATCGGGAAATTTACCCGCAGCAATATGCTCATCACCTTTTTCAAACTTGTTTTGTACTCGGTGGTAGCCGTTGTTTACATTGCTGTCGATAAAGAAAATGCCATCCCGTTTGTTATCTGTTTAATGCTGCTTTACCTTATTTACACCTTTTTTGAAGTTACGGAGATTACCAGAATTACAAAATCGACAGATAAAAAATAAACCTTCACTTCTTCCCCCTTCTCCTAAAACAGGTTTTTAAACATTGTTAATTATCAAATGAAAAATGTCAATTTCCATTCACGGACCAAAAAATCTTATAAATTTGTGAACCTTAGAACAGAATTTTCGTTTTAACAACCTGACAAAATTCTTATCGAGAAGCGTTTGTTTATAATGTTTACAGACAAGTTAAAACAAAGAAAAACTGAATTAACCATGCTTAAGCTTACTAAAGCCGTCTTTATATTCTTTGCCTTTTCGTTATTAAGTTATGGCCAGCTTCGGGCTCAACAAGGGCACGAGGAAGAAAAGACACACGCAACAGAAAGTCATTCAGAAGAAATCGAAGCACATGCTTCAGACGCACACGCTGAAGAAGGATTTAACGCCGGAGAATTTGTAATCGACCATGTTTCCGATTCGTACGACTGGCACATTACATCGTTTGGCGATAAACACATTAGTATTCCGCTTCCGATAATTGTTTACAGCAAACAGCCGGAATTACACGACGGACAAGCATTTCATGTTTTTATGTCGTCGAAATTTCATCACGGGCACAGTGCTTACAAAGGTTTTCGCATTTCGGAAAGCGAGGAATTTAAAGGCAAAGTAGTTGAGCTGGATGCCGCAGGGCACGAACTTGGAACACCCATCGATATTTCAATAACAAAAACAATTGCCGGTATTTTGGCATCGGTAGTTATTTTATTGTGGCTGGTTTTTGCAACAGCAAGGCTGACGAAAAAAAACAAAGGAAAAGCTCCAACAGGCGTTCAAAATGTCCTGGAACCGATCATCTTTTTTATTCGCGACGAAGTAGCAAAACCTGCCATTGGCGAACACAAATACGAAAAGTTCATGCCATTTTTATTAACCCTTTTCTTTTTTATCCTGATCAACAACTTTATGGGATTGATACCAATTCCGCCATTTGGAGCCAACGTTACAGGAAACATCGGGGTTACAATGGTACTGGCCTTGTTCACTTTTGCAGTAACAACAATTAATGGTAACAAACATTACTGGAAAGAAATTTACAACCCGGACGTACCGTGGTGGTTAAAATTCCCAATCCCGTTAATGCCTATCGTTGAACTTTCGGGTGTAATTACAAAGCCATTTGTACTGATGGTCCGACTTTTTGCCAACATGATGGCAGGTCACCTTATTGTAATGGTATTTGTGAGCCTTATTTTTGTATTCGGCAGTCTGTTTGGCCCGGCAGTTGGATTAGGAGCAAGTCCGATCTCCATCCTGTTCTCGGTTTTCATTCTGCTGCTCGATGTTTTGGTATCATTTATTCAAGCGTATGTTTTTACTCTGTTGTCGGCACTCTATTTCGGAATGGCGACTTCAGAACATCATTAATATTTAAAATTAAAAGCTATGTTATCAGCTATTTTAACAGTATTGCTACAAGCGGCCGCCGGTGCGTCGGTTGGAAAAATGGGAGCAGCAATTGGTGCAGGTTTAGCAGCAATTGGAGCTGGTATGGGTATCGGTAAAATCGGTGCCAGTGCCATGGAAGCTATTGCCCGTCAACCAGAGGCAAGCGGCGACATCAGATCAAACATGATTGTGTCTGCAGCACTTATCGAAGGTGTGGCATTCTTCGCAGTTATTGTTTGTATTCTAATCGTTTTTGTATAGCAAAAAACTTTGGCAGCCATCCCGGGGATTGCCCGGGATGCTGTTGCCACTTTAAAATTTTAAATCATGGGATTAGTAATGCCGAATCCGGGCACCATTGTTTGGATGCTCATCATTTTTGGAGTCGTACTTTTTGTATTAAAGAAGTTTGCGTGGAAGCCAATTCTTACTGCATTAAAAGAGCGTGAAGAATCTATTGCAACTGCTTTAAACTCGGCCGAAGAAGCCAAGAAAGAAGTAGCCGGGCTAAAAGCCGATAATGAAAAAATTATTGCTGAAGCACGCCGCGAAAAAGAAGCGATTCTGAAAGAGGCCAAAGAATTAAAAGATAAAATTGTTGCCGAAGCCAAGGATAAAGCCTCTGAAGAAGCACAAAAAGCCATTGTTCAGGCACGTCAGCAAATAGAGGCTGAAAAAACAGCTGCCATTAACGATATCAAAAAACAAGTGGCAGAACTTTCGGTTAGTATTGCTGAAAAAGTGATTCGCAAAGAATTAAGCAACAAAGGCGAACAGGAAAAAATGGTTGACGGATTAATCGACGACATCAAGCTGAATTAAGTATGGACCAGAGCGCAATAACTGTACGATACGCCAAAGCTTTCTTTTCAACAGCCAAAGAGAAAAAACTGCTCGATAAGCTAAAAACCGATATCCAGTTGGTTATGGATGTCTGCAAATCATCGGAAGATTTTATTCTTTTACTGGAAAGCCCCGTCGTAAAATCATCAAAAAAGGCAGCCTTGGTAAAAAGTATTTTCGAAGGTAAAATCGAAGAGATCAGTCTTAACTTTTTATTGCTGATCGTTCAAAACAAACGCGAAGTACACATTCCGGGTATCTGCCGTAATTTTCTGGATCTTACACGTAAAGACCTCAATATTAAATCGGCCGTTCTTACAACAGCTTCTGAAGTTAATGCTTCTACACTTAAAAAGGTGGAAGAACTGTTGGGAAAAGAGCTGAATGCTACTATTGAGTTATCGGCTCAGGTAAATCCCGATATTCTGGGTGGCCTGATATTGCGAATGGATGATAAACAGTATGATGCCAGCGTGGCAACCCAATTACGAAAGGTAAAACAAACCTTGTTAGAAACCGAATTATAAACGATAGCGACAAGCATAAAATAATAGAACATGGCTAATATAAAACCTGCTGAAGTATCTGAAATTCTAAAGCAACAACTCGAAGGATTTAAATCGGTAGCCGAACTGGAAGAAGTTGGCACCGTTCTGCAAGTCGGCGACGGCATTGCACGTATTTATGGACTTTCGAACGTGGAATCGAATGAGATGATCGAATTCGAAAACGGAATGAAAGGCATTGTATTGAACCTTGAAGAAGACAATGTTGGTGCTGTACTTTTAGGTCCTACAGAAGAAATTAAAGAAGGTGATACCGTAAAACGTACACGTCGTATTGCATCGATTAATGTTGGTGAAGGCTTGCTTGGCCGTGTGGTAAATACCATTGGTGAAGCAATTGATGGAAAAGGTGCACTAAGCGGCGAACTTTTTGAAATGCCTTTGGAAAGGAAAGCGCCGGGGGTAATTTTCCGTCAGCCGGTAAAAGAACCGCTGCAAACAGGATTAAAAGCTGTTGATGCGATGATTCCGATCGGCCGTGGTCAGCGTGAGTTGATTATTGGCGACCGTCAGACAGGAAAAACCGCAGTAGCCATCGACACCATTATTAACCAACGCGAATTCTACGAACAGGGAAATCCGGTTTATTGTATATATGTGGCAGTTGGCCAGAAAGGTTCTACAGTTGCAAATATTGCCGCTACGCTTGAAAAAGCCGGTGCAATGGCCTATACCGTTATTGTTATGGCAACTGCATCAGATCCTGCCGCATTGCAGTTTTATGCACCCTATGCAGGTGCAGCTATCGGTGAATATTTCCGCGATACCGGTCGTCATGCATTAATTATTTACGATGACCTTTCGAAACAGGCCGTTTCATATCGTGAGGTGTCACTTCTACTTCGCCGTCCACCGGGTCGCGAAGCTTATCCGGGCGATGTTTTCTATTTGCACTCGCGCCTGTTGGAGCGTGCGGCAAAAATCATCGAATCGGATGAGATTGCAAAAAACATGAACGACTTACCGGAGTGTTTGAAAGATAAAGTAAAAGGTGGTGGTTCGTTAACCGCACTTCCTATTATTGAAACACAGGCCGGCGACGTTTCTGCATATATTCCAACCAACGTAATTTCGATTACCGACGGTCAGATCTTCCTGGAATCGAACCTGTTTAACTCGGGTATTCGCCCGGCGATTAACGTTGGTATCTCGGTATCGCGTGTTGGTGGTAGTGCACAGATCAAATCGATGAAGAAGATCTCGGGTACATTAAAACTCGACCAGGCACAGTTCCGCGAACTGGAAGCATTTTCTAAATTTGGTTCCGATTTGGATGCCGCTACAATGCGTGTACTTGATAAGGGACGTAAAAATGTGGAAATCCTGAAACAGGGACAGTATTCGCCTGTAAAAGTTGAACACCAGGCAGCCATTATCTATTGCGGAACCAACGAGTTGCTTCGTAGTGTGCCAATTGATAAGGTGAAAGAGTTTGAAGCCGATTTCCTGGAAACAATGGAAATGTCGCACCGCCCGGTTCTTGATGAACTGAAAACCGGTAAACTTACTCCTGAAATTGAGGAAACCATTAGAAAAGTAGCTGCAGAAACAGCAGAGAAATATAAATAAATATTAGAAGGTTAGAATATTGGGATATTAGAATGGAACAATTCTAGCACTCCAATATTCTGATACTCCAACATTCCAAAATATGGCTGGATTAAAAGAAATACGCACCCGAATAGCATCGGTAAAAACCACACGGCAGGTAACCAGTGCCATGAAAATGGTTTCGGCTGCCAAGTTAAAAAAAGCGCAGGATGCCATTCTTCAGATCAGACCGTACGCAGAAAAACTGCACGAGATTCTTACTTCGCTGAGTGCCAGCCTCGAAAATGTTGAAGATTCGGTTTATACGCAAACACGCGAACCTAAAAAGGTGCTTTTGATCCTGGTGTCTTCAAACCGCGGTTTATGTGGTGGTTTTAACAGCAACATCTCCAAAAAAGCAGTTGAGGTAGCCAACACAAAATATGCACAACAATTGCAATTGGGCAACCTTGAATTTATGTGCATCGGAAAACAGGGAGCACGCCAGTTAAAACACCGTGGGTACAATGTAATAGCCGACCAGAATGAATTGTTCGACGCGCTTACTTTTGAAAATGTTTCGAGAGTTGCCGAAGAATGTATGAAATCGTTTGCCGACAAACATTACGACCGCATTGAGCTGGTATACAACCAGTTTAAAAATGCAGCCGTTCAGGTTCAGGCTGCCGAACAGTTTCTCCCGGTTGAAATGGAAGAAGGCGAAGATAATGGCAACTACGATTTTATTTACGAACCATCGAAAGAGCATATTATACAGGAGCTTATTCCGCGTTCGTTAAAAATTCAGTTTTACAAAGCTTTACTTGATTCGAATGCTGCCGAACACGGCGCCCGAATGACGGCTATGCACCAGGCAACTGATAATGCCACCGATCTTATCGGATCGCTTACTTTGGAATACAACAAAGCACGCCAGGCAGCCATTACAGGAGAAATTCTGGAAATTGTAAGTGGTGCCGAAGCATTAAACGGATAATTCGTTTTTATAAAAATAAGAAGAAACCGTTCTTTGAAAAAGAGCGGTTTTTTTATTTATAAACCGGACTCACCCACTTTTCTTTTGGAGCATATTTACTTTCTGCTGCCCAACGGATTCCGCGTTTCATAATTTCCAGTGCTTCCGGCACTTCAAAATCAGTCATAACGTGCCCCAACGAGCTGTAAAATACACGTCCGCTACCATAGTATTTTTTCCAAACCACCGGCATTACACACTCTTCAATCCACGACGAATGTTCAGCGGTAAATTCGGTTGTTGCCAGCACTTTTACATTCGGATCGATGTGCATGTAGTACTGCTCTGAATGCATGCGAAAATCGCTTAATCCTTTTGTTACAGGATCGTTCTTATCGGTAATTTGTACTGAATAATCAATAACTCCACCGGGATGTGCGACCCACTGCCCGCCAACCATAAACTGGTATTCGGTATTATTTCGGAACGAATCGCCAATACCGCCATGCCAACCGGCCAACCCGGCTCCGTTTCCAATGGCTTTTAAAAGGCCTTTTTCCTGCTCGTTTGTGATGGTTCCCATCGTCCAGGCTTGAACAATCAAATCTACAGACCCCATTAATTCTTCATCCAGGTAGCTATCCAGGCTGTCAGAAACCGTAAGCTCTGCACCTTCAGATTTTAGCCACGGCACAAATACGTCAACCGATTGTTTTGGCTCATGACCACTCCAGCCACCATAAACATAAAGTACTTTCTTTCCTTTCAATGTGTTATCATTTTGCATTTTCTCCCAGGCGTAACTTTTGGGCGTTAAAAATAGTAAACCTGCTCCGGTCAAAGCGGAGGCTTTTATAAAATCCCTTCTACTCTTTCTTAACATCGTTTAGTTGATTTAATACTTTGCTAAAAGTAAAATAAAATGTTTTACTAAAAAATCGAAAACGAGCTTCTCCATTTCAAATTCAATTGCACAACACCATAAAGTCCTGTAATTGAAAATAAAATGATTACGCTTTTGTCTATTTTTGGACCTTTTTATCTTTTATGGCGCTCAATATCAATACGTTAATCCCACCACGTACAACACACCCATTTACAGAAACACACTATCATGCTGTATTCCTGCACTTTACACCATCTATTATTTTCATTTTAATCAAGTTATGCGTAAATTGTATATACATACCAATTAGGTTAAGTGATATATTGCCGGATTTTTTCTAAACAATTAACTAAAGATTACATTATGAAAAAATTTGCTGTATTGCTAATCGCAACTCTCCTTGCAATTACATCATTCGCTCAAAAGAAAAATGGTACCGTGTTTAACGAACACGAAACCATAGACGTGACAAGAGGCTTTTGGAATGCCGTTAAAAATGGTGACACCGAAAAAGTAAAAACGTTTTTTGCCGACTCGATAATGATTATACGGAACGGCAATGACTGGAAAACCTCGGCTGAGAACTTTAGTAAAAACACGAGTTACTGGACCAATAACTTTGTGAATTTTAATGTTGAAGATACGCCGGGTGCCTATCCTGATGCAATAGAATATAAAGATGGAAAAATGTGGGTTCAGGATTGGCTGCTGCTCACCGGAACAAACGAAAAAACAGGTATAAACCTGGATCTGCATATGCACTGTTTATACGCTTTTAACGATGATGGAAAAATTGCCACTTTCATTCAATACTATAACAATAATGTTTTCGAGGACATTCGGAATGCTCAAACAATCCGCGAAAATGGAAAGGTTTACATCAACCACCCCTACATAGCAACAGTAAGAAAATTACTTAATACATATGTTGATGAAGATGTAGAAGGCTTAAAAGGATTCTTTACTGAAGATGCCATTTTCAGTAGTTTGGCAGGAGGCTACGATGAAACTATGAACCTGGAAGAAAGAACTGCAGATGTTGCCAGCCATTTTGCCACCAGAAAGGATATCCATTTTGAACAGGTTGGCTACCCGGATTGTATTTTCTACGAACTGAATAACGGATATGTAGTTTATTCGTGGTGGAATTATTCGTACACCGATGAAGAAAGTGGTAAAAAAGTGGAGATGCCTTTAATGCTCTCTCATTCATTTAACGATGACGGAAAAATAGTTCGCGAAATGGTCTATTTTAGCACAAATCATGTAACAGATTAAGACAATTTATTCGAAGATAAAAAGGAAGCAATCCTGATGATTGCTTCCTTTTTTTTTGTGAGGCATACTGGATTCGAACCAGTGACCCCTACCCTGTCAAGGTAATGCTCTGAACCAGCTGAGCTAATGCCTCAATGAAAAATAAAAGTACAAAAAAAGGATTGCCGTACGACAATCCTTTTAACTATTTTTTATATGGAATATTTATACTCCAAACCACAGGTTTATTACTGACAATACAGCAATAACCCACATCAGCCAGGAAACCTCCTTGTACTTACCTGCCACAGCTTTCAATACCACATACGAGATAAATCCAAACGATAAACCAATGGAAATACTGTAAGTTAAAGGCATTAAGATAATAGTCAGGAAAGCCGGAATCGCTTCCGAAAAATCGGCAAAATCAATTTGTTTGATATTCTTGAACATATACACTCCAACGATTACCAATGCAGGTGCGGTTGCGTAGCTTGGTACAATACCGATAAGCGGAGCAAAGAACAGCGCCAAAAAGAATAAGGCAGCTGTAATAACTGAAGCAAAACCTGTTTTAGCACCATTTGCAATTCCCGAAGCAGATTCGATGTAAGTAGTTGTTGTACTTGTTCCTAATAGCGTACCGGCAACGGTTGCAATCGCGTCAGCTTCCAGAATGCGGTCAACATTTTCCACTTTACCATCTTTATCAACAAAACCGGCTTCGTACGAACACGCTACAATTGTTCCAACCGAATCAAAAAGATCGACAAACATAAACGAGAAAATCGCACCGATCAATCCAAGGCTAAGCGCCGAAAGAATATCCAGTTTCAGTAAAAGCGGGCTCATAGTTGGAGGCATAGAAACAAACGACTCCGGTGCCTGAACTTCTCCGGCAACTATTGCAATTATAGTTGTAATAATAATTCCGTAGAAGATTCCGCCACGTACTTTTTTCACTTCCAGAATGGCAGTTATAAGTAAACCGCCTAAACCAATCAACAGGGTTGGAGTAAATTCGCCTAAACCAACATATGTTGCAGGGTTGGCAACAACCAATCCCATGTTTTTAAAGCCGATGAACGAGATAAACAATCCAATACCAGCTCCGGTTGCCAGTCGCAAAGCCAGAGGGATGGTATGAATAATTTTTGTTCGAATACCGGTAACAGTAAGCGCCAAAAATATCACACCTGAAATGAATACCACTCCAAGAGCAGTTTGCCACTCAACACCGGCTCCTAAAACAAGTGTGTAAGTAAAAAAGGCATTCAAACCCATTCCGGGTGCCATTGCATAAGGTACTTTGGCCCAAACACCGGCCAAAAGCGTACCAATAAGAGAGGCTACAATCGTAACTGTGATCAGTGCATTTCTATCCATTCCTGCATCGCCCAAAATCGATGGGTTTACAAAAATGATGTAGGCCATAGTTAAAAAGGTGGTTGCCCCACCAATGATCTCCTTTTTGAAAGAAGAACCACGGCCGCTGATATTAAAAAATTTATCGATCATAATTCAGGTTTTAGAATGTGTATTTAACAGCCAGCGTTGGCTTCACAGCAAATTCGTCTCCAACAAAGTTGTTGCTTAACTCGATTTCAGTACCAAACGAGAAGTTTTTACATGGGTTGTACCACAATTGAGGCTCAGTTAATAAACGGTAGTCAGTTCCCCAGAACATTTCTTCTTTCCAGAAATCAGCAAAACCGGTGAAAGTAACTTTTCCTTCGGCCATTTGTACGGTCCATACAGCTGTTAACTGAAAAGCTGCATCTTCTTTATCCTTAATGTACTTGTAATTGGCCTGCAAGGTTAAAATCTTAGAGAAATCAGCCGAAGCCCAGGTACGTTCAACACCAGCCAACCAGCAGTTTTCGATCGGAATCCAGGGAGCATCTTCAGGTGCAAGCTTCATTGTTCCGCCGTTGTATTCAACACGTGGCATAAATTTCTGCGTTTCGTTCCATTTAAAAGCACGCGCAATTTCCCAGTAAGCTAACGAAATACCATTGTCGATACCTGTTCCATCAGCACCATAATCCATGTCGATGAAAAAGAATGTCGAACCGTAAGCGTCGGGACGGAACATTTCAACTGTTGAGGTCAGCATTTTTCGGCCTTCACCGAAATCGTAGTGTAACTGTACATTTTGGGCATTAACAGAAAACATAAATGCAACAAAAGCCATTGCAAGTAGTACTTTTTTCATAGTCGTTAAATTATAAGAATTTGATATTTAATGGCAGCAAAAGTAATTATTCTTTCCATTCTGAAAAACAAAAAATAGCGCTAACCATCTCTGTATTGAATGGTTATAAATAAAAGAACCCCGGTCAGAACAACCGGGGCATTTCATTGAAATCGGGAAGATAAAAAATAAGGGTCTTATATTATAATATTCTTTAGAGCCCTAAAAAGTAACCCTCTTCGCCATTATTAAGAAGCAATAAAAATAATTACCCGGCCAAGGCTTCGTATAAAAATACGTTTACCGGATAAAGCTGTTCGTAAAACTTTACCACTTCCTTAACATAGTCATCACTGGTTACTACACTCTCTTTCAATGGTTTCGAGTAGATATACGATTTGTATTTCAGCAAATCGATGTGCTCATGATCTTTCGGAAAACCCTTTGGCGCCAGCTTTAATTTATCGTTATACATTTCCGGGAATTGTTTTTTAAAATCGGGTTCCCTGGTAATTTCCAGAAATTCTTCGGCATGACCGGCCACATAATTCCTTATCGATTTTAACACCGGTGCCGGTGGCATATAAATTCCTCCGGCAACAAAACAACCACCAGGCTCGATATGAAAATAATAACCCGGATTCATACTTTTGCGGCCGCCTTTACAAATAAAACTGCCAAAATTGGTTTTGTATGGGCGTTTATCTTTTGAAAACCGAACATCGCGGAAGATCCTAAAAACACAATCTTTGGGTTGTAATCCACGCACTGCCGGATCGAATTCGCCAATCTCATTAATCAGCACATCGGTAAGAAATAGTAGCTTTTCTTTGCATTCTTCGTACCATTTTCGGTTATCATTAAACCATTCGCGATTGTTGTTTTCTGTCAACTCTTTCAAAAATCCAAGAACTTTCTCCATAGTAGAATATTTTGCACTATTTTTAACCTGAAAATATTATAATATTTTTTACACAACGTGTTGACGATTGAAAATCTACAAGATATACGTTTTAAATGAATCAAGCTAAAGATTTTCAATGTCAAGGTTAACCCTGACTAATAATTGTATTTCAATTATTTCGTCAGTCCTTCGGATGATTAATTCATTTTTATGAATTAATCAGGTTAAATTTCAATGTAAACAAAAAACAGAATTGATGCTAAAAAAGTTTGCTTTAATTGTTGCAGGTGGCAGCGGAAACCGAATGGGGGCTTCCGTTCCAAAACAATTTCTTGAAATTGAGGGGAAGCCTGTTTTAATGTACACTTTCGAAGCCTTTTTACGTTTTGATCCCAACATTGAATTTGTGCTGGTTTTACCCGAGACACAGCTTGAACACTGGAAGAAACTTTGCAAAGTACATACTTTCACACAATCGTATAAACTTGCTTTTGGTGGCGAAAACCGCTTTCAATCCGTAAAAAACGGGCTCGCACAAATCGATGATAACGGCATTGTTTTTATCCACGATGGCGTTCGTCCACTGGTTGCCCGGGACACCATCGAACACTGTTTTTCGGAAGCCAAAAAATCGGGCAACGCCTTGCCGGTGGTTCCTTCGGCAGAGTCGATTCGTTATTCCGATGAACACGGCAATAAAGCGGTCGACCGAAGTAACTACTTTTTGGTACAAACCCCGCAAACTTTTGATGTACAAACCATAAAAGAAGCCTACCAAAAAGCTCAGCACGAAAATTTTACCGACGATGCTTCTGTTCTTGAAAATGCAGGACATAAAATTCATCTTGTTAATGGCAATCGCGAAAACATAAAAATAACCTGGCCTCAGGATCTTATCATCGCCAAAACCTTTCTCTTTCCACAATAGTATAATCGGCGTTTATTGGTAAATATTCGCCACTTACCGATTAAAACAACGGAAACTTTTCGATATGAAATAGTTTTATGTAACTATTTTACTATTTAAAAGTCTATACAATCGGGAAGTTTAAACACACAGTCATGTAAAAACTTTTTACACTGCTAAAGTTTCCTAAGAAAATAAGCATATTTTTGCCGCGTGGAAGAAAAGAAAAAATACATCATAGAAAACGTAGGCCATCTTTATTTTAAGAAAGGCATACGTGCGGTTACCATGGACACCGTGGCAGCCGAATTCAGCATATCAAAAAAAACGCTTTACCAATATTTTACCGATAAAGAAGACCTCGTCAATCAGGTTATCGAGTTCTTTATCGACGAAAGTGGTAAAACATTTAAGGTGTTGGATGACAATAATGCTATCGACAGTATTCTTCGGATTCGCAAACATGTGGCTTTTATTTATAAGTTCTATAACAACGGCATTGAGAAGGACCTGAAAAAGTATTATCCCGAACTGTACAAAAAGATTAACGAGGTAAAACGCGAACGCATATTTACCAATACCATCGATAACCTGAAACTGGGAATGTCGCAAAACCTGTATCGCACCGATCTTGATCCGTACCTGATTGCCAAACTGCAGGTGGGAAGAATGTTGTATACGATGAATCCGGATTATGGAATTTTTGAAGAGTACGAAGTAAACTCGCTGGCATTCTTCGATAGCATGATGGACTATCATATGAATGCTATTTGCACCGAAAAAGGAATAAAATATTATAAAAAACAGCTAAATAAAGTTCAGTATGAAGAAACAAATTAAACAATTAATCTTGTTTTTATTTTTGTCAGTTGTGGGACTGTCGCTGAAAGCTCAGGAGGAAGAAAACACCGGGTTTTCGCTCGACCAGGCCACACAATATGCCATGCAAAACTCGTATGTTTTGTTTAATACGAAACAAGATATAACCGTTGCCCAGAAACAAGTTTGGGAAACCATTACAACCGGATTACCACAAGTATCGGGAACAGCGAATTACAGTTGGTTTCTCAATCTTCCGGTTTCACTTATTCCCGGAGAATTTTTTGGCGGAGAACCGGGTACATATATTCCTGTAAAATTTGGTCAGGATTACAGTGCCGATTTCGGATTCAGTGTATCGCAAAAAATCTTTGATGGTGCGTGGATTGTTGGAGTTAGCTCGGCCGAACTGTATTTAAACCTGGCCAAACAAGCCAACGAAAAGACTGAGATTGACATTCGTAATGCTGTAGCACAAGCCTACTATACCGTATTAATTAGCGAACGTTACCGCGAGGTTATGCTCGAAAACCTTAAAAACACCACTGATTTATACGAAGAAACAAAGGTTTATTACGAAAATGGATTTCGCGAGCAGCAGGATGTTGACCAGTTGAGAATATTGCTTAAAAATGCTGAAAACGAGGTACTTCGCTCGGAAAGAGAATTAAAAATTGCCAAAACCGTTTTGAAATACACCATGGGTTACAACATCAGCCAGGAGATTGAACTTACCGACGAAATTGAAGTTTTTGTTTCGCCATTGGTACAGGAGATGAATACCATCGACCTGGATTTGATCAATCATATAGATTATCGTCTGGCCCAGTCGAATTTTGAAGTTTCGGAGAAATTGTACCGATTGGAAAAAGTGGCTTATTTACCTCGTTTTGATGCGTTCTACAGCTACAGCAAAACCTCATACGGTAACAAAGCCAACCTGCTTCAGGAAGCGTGGTTCCCATCATCGCTGGTTGGATTTCAGGCTTCCATCCCGATTTTCAATTCAGGTAACAAACGTGCGAAAGTGCAAATGGCTCGTATCGAACTCGACAAAGCTCAAAACGATATGCGCTTTGCCGAGATCACACTTCAGAAAGATTATTTGACGGCATCGGCACAAATGGAAACCGCTCGCGAACAGTTTATTAACACACGCGAAAATCTCGATCTGGCACAAAGTATTTTGGATAAAACCCATATTAAATTCAATAACGGAATGGTAGGAAGTGCTGAACTATCGCAACAGGAAAGCCAGTACATAACCACCTGGCAACAATTGGTAACTTCAACCTTGTCGTTACTACAAGCCGATTTAAATCTTAAAAAAGCCGCCGGCGCATTATAAACGAAAACAAAAAAATTATATACGATGAAAAAGATTTTATTCATTTTAACAACCGCACTTATAGTTTCCGCATGCGGAAATACAAACATTCCCGACGAAGCCGCCAAGCGAAAACAATTGCAGGAATTAAAGCAGCAGGTTCACACGCTTGAACAGCAAATTCATACGCTTGAGATGGAATTGAGTTCAAACGAAAAAGAAGAACTGGTAAATATAAAAACCACACTTCTGGAGAACCAAAAATTTGAGCACTTTATTGAGGTAACCGGAAAAGTTGAAGCCGAGCAGGATGTGGATGTAAGCCCTGAATCGGCAGGTATTATTAAAGAAGTTCTGGTAACTGAAGGAGAACATGTAAATAAGGGGCAGGTTTTGGCCCGCCTGAATACCGACGTACTGGAACGTTCGATTGAAGAGCTACAGGTACAACTGGATTTGGCCGTAACAAATTATGAGCGCCAAAAAAATCTGTGGGATCAGAATATAGGTTCTGAAATGGAGTATCTGCAAGCCAAGAACAATAAAGAAGGTCTGGAGAAAAGGATTAACAGCCTGAAAACCCAGATTGAAATGTCTGAGGTAAAGTCTCCAATAAACGGGATAGTCGATATTGTATACCAGGAAAAAGGGAACATTGGAAGTCCGCAGTCTCCTTTTGCCAAGGTTATTAATACCAGTAACATTAAAATTTATGGCGACATCTCCGAGTCGTACATCACCAAAGTTCACAAAGGCGACGATGTTGAAATTCGTTTTCCGGCTCTGGACAAAACCGTTGATGCAAAAATTAACCAAATCGGTAATACCATCGATCCGAATAACCGCACGTTCCGCGTTCGTATTAATATTGGTAACAAATCGAACCAGATAAAACCAAACCTGGTTTCGGTTCTATCCATGCGCGATTACGTAAACAATTCAGCCATTGTAGTGCC